>JAXLYT010000023.1:0-138721 GCA_046351295.1 Byssovorax sp. | reverse complement strand
AAAAGAGGAACGAAATTCTCCGTCTTCTTGCGTCTTTGCGCCTTGGCGCCCAAATTCTTCGGCATTTCTTTTCAGTCCATATCAATCTGACCCGGGCAAGGGCTGCGCTCGGCTGCACGGACTGCGGCCCATGGCGAGAATAGCCGAGAAGAAAGCGAATCATCCGAAGGAATGGGTTTTGCTCCCGACCCATCGCAAAACGCCCTCTCTCTATCCATCTCGCCCGGGAGGCCCGCGATGAGCCACAAGCAACTCCTCTTCCACTCCGCAGCTCGGGAGAAGATCCTCCGCGGCGCGACGGCGCTCGCGTCCGCCGTCCGGGTCACCCTCGGCCCCAAATCGAAGAGCGTCCTCATCGGGAAGAAATGGGGCGCGCCCATCGTCTGCAACGACGGCGTGACCATCGCCAAGGAGCTCGATCTCAAGGACCCGGAGGAGAACCTCGGCGCGCAGGTGATCCGCCAGGCCGCCGAGCGCACCGGCGACGCCGTGGGCGACGGGACGACGACCTCGACCATCCTCGCCCACGCGATCTTCTCGGAGGGGCTGCGCAACCTGGCCTCCGGGGCGAGCGCGATCGATCTCAAGCGCGGGCTCGATCGGGGCGTCCACCTCGCGGTCGAGGCCATCCGCGGCCTGTCGAAGCCCATCACCTCGGTGCGGGAGAAGGTGCAGGTGGCGACCATCTCGGCCCACAACGACACGACCATCGGAGAGCTGGTGGGCGACGCGATCGAGAAGGTCGGGAGCGAGGGAGTCATCACCGTCGAGGAGGCCAAGGCCACGCAAACGGAGGTCGAGGTGGTGCAAGGGATGCAGTTCGATCGCGGGTATCTCTCCCCTTATTTCATCACCGACCCTGAACGGATGGAGTGCGTGTTACAAGACCCGCTGATTTTGATTCACGACAAACGCATCGGGGTGATGAAAGACCTGCTACCGCTGCTCGAGCAGGTCGCCAAGGAGGGGCGGAGCATGCTCCTCATCGCCGAGGACATCGAGGGCGACGCGCTCGCGACGCTGGTGGTCAACAAGCTGCGCGGGACGCTGGCCTGCGCCGCGGTGAAGGCGCCCGGCTTCGGTGACCGGCGCAAGGCGCTGCTGGAGGACATCGCGGTGCTGACCGGAGGGCAGGTGATCGCCGAGGAGGCGGGGATCAAGCTGGAGAACGTGGGGCCGCAGGAGCTCGGGCGGGCCGCGCGGGTGGTGTTGAAGCAGGACGACACGACGATCATCGGCGGCGCGGGGAGCCCGGCGCAGATCGCGGCGCGCGTGGCCCAGCTCCGCAAGGGCATCCACGACACGAAGAGCGATTACGATCGAGACAAGCTGCAAGAGCGGCTGGCCAAGCTGGTGGGCGGCGTGGCGGTGGTGCGCGTGGGCGCGCCCTCGGAGGCCGAGCTGAAGTCGAGGAAAGAAGCGTTCGAGGACGCGATCAGCGCGACGAAGGCCGCCGTCGCCGAGGGCGTGGTGCCGGGCGCGGGGCTGTCGCTCTTGCGCGCGGCCGACGCGCTCGCCGCCGAGGAGGCGCGCGCGGAGGGCGACGAGCGGAGCGGGATCCGGATCCTCCGCCACGCGCTGGAGGCGCCGGCCCGGCAGATCGCGGAGAACTCGGGCGTGGACGCGGGCGTGGTGATCGAGCGGATGCGGAGCGGGCAAGGCGCCTACGGCTTCGACGCGGCGCTCGGGAAGTACGTGGACCTCGTGGCCGCCGGGATCATCGATCCGACCAAGGTGGTGCGGGTCGCCCTGGAGAACGCGGTGTCGGTAGCCGGGGTGCTCTTGCTGACGGAGGCGACGATGACCGATATCCCGGAGGCGCCCGCGAAGGTGGAGCAGGCGCCGGCGCTGGAGTGAAGAGACAATCTGGCCCCGTGGCCGCCGTGAAAAAGGTCATCGCCGCCTCGCCGCGCCGAGCGAACCGCTTTGCCCATCCACGCAGACTCTATCGCTTCATCCGCCGAGCCGTCGCGTCTCCCCGATATCGAGGATCCAGAGGCGCTCTTCCTCCCCTCCCCGCTCCAGATAAGCCCTCCTCGCCAGCACCGGCGGCTCGCCGAGCGGCTCGTCCGTCAGCCGGAACGTCCCCCAGTGCATGGCCACGAACGTCTTTGCGCCCAGCATCGTCGCGGCCTCCACGGCCTCTTCCGGGCCCATGTGCTGCGGCTTCATGAACCACCGGGGCTCGTAGGCGCCGATGGGAAGCATCGCCCAGTCGATCGCGCCCACCTTCTTTCCGATCTCCGCAAAACCATCGAAGAAGGCGGTATCGCCGGAGTGGTAGGCCACGCCCTCGGGGCCGCGGATCACGAAGCCTCCCCAGAGCATGTCGTTTCTGTCCCAGGGCATGCGCATGGACCAGTGTCGGGACGGGACGAGCGTGATTTCCAGGCCGGCGATCGTGGCCTTTTCCCACCAGTCGAGCTCGGTCACCTGCTCTGCGCCGGCCTTGCGTAGCAAAGGCGCGTTGCCGAGCGGCACCACGTAGGTGGGCTCTTTGCCGAGCTGCGAGAGCGTCCAGGTGTCCAGGTGATCGCGGTGGTTGTGCGTCAGGAGCACCAGATCGATGGGGGGCAGACGGCTGATGTCGAGGCCGGGTGGGGCGAGGCGCTTCACCGGGCCTACGCGCGGCGCGAGCACCGGATCGATCAAGATGCGCTTTCCGCCGAGCGTCAGCAGGAAGGAGGCGTGTCCGATCCAGGTGAGCTGCGGGGCCGGGCCGGTCACGAGGCCCATGTCCGGGTCGCGTTGCGGGGGAGCGAAGCCGCCGGGGTCCTTGACGGGGCCTTTGCCGGAGAGCGGGTCGACGAGCTTCCAGCGGAGGATGTCGGCCGGGCCGCGCGCCGGCGAGGTGGCCAGGTGATCGAAGCGACCCATGCGGAGAGACACTACCAAAACCTCCCGTCGCTGACAGGCCGATCCGCGTCGCCGCGCGTCGTTGCTCCTCGTCGCCCTACTCGAGTAGGGCTCCTCGTCGCGCCTAGCGCTGCTCGCGGCTCGACCAGCCAGCTCGGTCCGGTTTTGGTCGTGTCTCTCAGCTCACGATCCGCAGGCTCTTGCCGACGAGCACCTCGTTGTGGCTCCCCATCCGGTAGCCGCCGAGGTCGAGGGTCACGTAGCGAAAGCCGTGTTCCTTCCCGGCCTCGACGATGGCGTCTCTCCGCGCGGGCTCGGCGGCGCGGGCGAGCTCTTCGATGCCGAGCTCGATGCGCGCGAGATCGCCGTGGTAGCGCACGCGGACTTGCCGGAAGCCGAGCTGCTTCAGGGCGGCCTCGAAGCCGCCGATCTGGCTGAGGCGCTCGCGGGTCACCGAGGTGCCGAAGGGGATGCGGCTCGACAGGCAGGCGGCGGCGGGCTTGTCCCAGATGGGCAGGCCCACGGCGGCGGCGCCGGCGCGCACGTCGGCCTTGGAGAAGCCGAGATCGACGAGGGGGCTCACGACGCCGGCGTTGCGGGCGGCCTCGAGGCCGGGGCGGTAGTCGCCGAGATCGTCGGTGTTGGTGCCGTTGACGATGGACGACAGGCCCCACTCAACCTGCTTCTTCGCGGCGATCCGGTAGAGCTCGCTCTTGCAGTGGAAGCAGCGGTCGGGGTTGTTGGCGGCGTAGCTCGGGTCGTCGATCTCCTGCGACTCGACGAGGCGGTGGTCGGCGCCGAGGCGGCGGGCCACGGCCATGGCCTCGTCGCGCTCGGCGGGGGCGAGGCTCGGGGAGACGGCGGTCATCCCCACGGCGCGGGGGCCGAGCTCTTCGTGGGCGACGGCCAGGACGAATGCGCTGTCGACCCCGCCGGAGTAGCAGACGAGGACGCTGCCGAGCTCCCGCAGCCGGGCCCGGAGGGCCTCGAGCTTTTGTTCGATGGAATTCACCGGGGTTTTCTAGCATGCGGGGCGGCGGGCGTCCCCGGCGGGCGGGGGCTTTCACCGCGAACTTGCAGTCCGGGTGGCGAGTGGGCACGATCGAGCCCTGATGAAAGCGAAGAAGGGCCCCTCCTTGTCCGTGGGCAAGACGACCGTCGTGGCCGCCGTGGTGGCAATGACCGCGATCCCCATGGAGGGGTGCAGCAGCAACGCGCTGCCGATCGTGCCCGTCCCCAAGCCGGACGAGCAGTCTCCCCTGCCGCGCTGGTACCCGGAGGCGCCGTGGACGGCGAGCGCCGGGCAGAGCCGGATCTTCATCGAGGGCAAGATCGTCTTCGACATCGACCGGGCGGTGATCCGGCCCGGGAGCGAGAAGGTCCTCGCGACGCTGCTCAAGTTCGCGAACGAGCACCCGGAGGTCACGCTGCTGCGGATCGAGGGGCACACCGACTCGACGGCGAGCGACGAGCACAACCAGGAGCTGAGCGCGCAGCGGGCCCTCGCCGTGTGCGACTGGCTCGTCGATCACGGCGTCGACAACACGCGGCTGCTCGCGGTCGGCTTCGGTAAATCGAAGCCCATCGCGCCGAACGAGCGGGCCGACGGGCGGCAGGAGAACCGGCGCGTGGAGTTCCACGTGTCGGAGGTGAACGGGCGGCCCTTCATGAAGAACGGGAAGGACCCGACAGCGGGCGGCTACGTGCTGCTCGTGAAGAGCGCCGAGGAGCGGCGGCGCGAGAAGGAGCTCGCCAACATGCCGAAGGTGCAGGTGAAGCTCCAGGAGTTCAAGGCGACCGGCGACGAGGTCAAGCAGGTCACCCCGGGCGGCGGTCCGGCGATCGCGCCGCGCGAAAAGAAGAACGGGAGCTAGCTCGCCCGGGGGGCCTCGTGCATGAAGTGCGTGAAGTGCCCGGGCATGCTCCAGAAGGTCGAGGTCGGGGGCCTCGAGGTGGATCAGTGCGACCTGTGCGCGGGGATCTGGTTCGACGCGCACGAGCTCGACCGGGTGCTCGGGCAGAAGAAGGTCGACGCGCTCCGGGGCAAGGCCGCGCCCAGCAAGGACGATGACGCCCGGCGCGGCCGCTGCCCGCGCTGCAAGGGCGGCGGGGAGATGATCCGCGTGGCGAGCACCCTCGCCCCGATCCACATCGACACCTGCCCGATCTGCGGCGGCCAGTGGCTCGACGGGGGCGAGCTGCAAGTGCTGAGGCGCGAGGGCGTGGCCGGATCGCTGCGGCGCTTCTTCGACTGGATCCTGGATCTGGGGTGAGCGCCGCGAACGGCGCCGCGTAGAGCTGGATCCACGGCCGACCCAGAGCGTCTTGCTTCGCCCGGGGTTAAACCCCGGGCTACGTGGAGATCGTTGGTCCTCCAACCAATCGCTACCTCTTCGGGTTGCGGGAGAGGCCGTGGGCCTTGATGAGATCGTTCAGGTGGGAGCGGGAGAGGCCGGTTTTTCGGGCGGTTTCGCTCACGTTCCAGCCGGTCTGCTCCAGGGCTTCGCGGACGAAGCGGGCCTGGAAGCGGCGCATCGCGTCTTCGTAGGTGGCGGGCTCGGCGTCGGCTTCGGCGGCGTCGGACGGGCGATCGGGGAAGAGGTGCCTCGGCTCGATCATCGGCGCGCCCTCGGAGAGGGCCACGGCCCAGCCGCGCTGGAGGGTGTTCTCGAGCTGGCGCACGTTGCCCGGCCAGGCGCTCTCGGCGAGCGCGACGCGGGCGCCGCGCGAGAGGGGCAAGGGGCGATCGTGCGCGTCGCCGAGGGCGCGGAGGATCTGCTCGGCGATGGGGCCGATGTCCTCGGGGCGATCGCGGAGCGGGGGGACGCGGACGGGCAGGACGTTGAGGCGGTAGTAGAGGTCTTCGCGGAAGGTCTTGTCGCGGACGCGCTCGTCGAGCTGGGCGTTGGTGGCGGCGATAACGCGCACGTCGGCCTCGATGGGCGCGGCGCCGCCGAGGCGGTAGTAGCGGCGGCTCTGGAGGAACATGAGCAGCTTGCTCTGGAGGGCGAGCGGGATCTCGCCTACTTCGTCGAGGAAGAGGGTGCCTCCCTTGGCCGCGTCGATCTTGCCCTCGATCCGCCGGGTCGCGGTGCTGTGCGCGCCCTTCTCGGCGCCGAAGAGCTCGCTCTCGAAGAGCGTCTCGGGGATGGCGGCGCAGTTGAGCTCGACGAAGGGGCCGCGGGCGCGCGGGGAGCTCCGGTGCAGCGCGCGGGCGAGGGCCGTCTTGCCGGTGCCGCTCTCGCCGGTGATGAGCACGGCCACGGGGACGGGCGCGGCGACGGCCACCTGGCGGAGCACGTCGGCGAGCGCGCGGCTCGTGCCGGCGATCTCGGAGGCGTCGATCTTCGCGCGGATGTCGAGCGTGTGATCGGCGGCTCCGGCCTCGATCTCGCGGGCGAGGAGGCGATCGGCGAGCGGGGCGAGGTGGCGGGCGAAGGTCTCGGCGTGGGCGCGATCGTCCTCGGGGAAGGGCCCTGTGGCCTTGCGCCCCTGGAGGTAGAGGACGCCGATCGGCGCGCTCCCGGCCGCGGCGATCGGCGCGCAGAGCACGGCCTGGATGCGCTGCGCCTGCACGCTCGCCTGCGCGGCGAAGCGGGGATCGTCGAGCGCGCTGGCGGTGCTGATGGTGCGGCCGGTGGCGAGGGCCTCGGCGATGATGTTGGTCGAGAGCTCGCGGCGGACGGAGGCGATCTCGTCCTCGGTGAAGCCGGTGGCGATGAAGAAGGCGGGCGGGCGCGCGCGCTCGGGGGCGGCCCCGCGCAATTCGAGGTAGCCCTTCCGGGCGCCGGTGACCTCGACGATCAGCGCGAGCGCGTCCTCCAGGAAGGGGCGGAGATCGTCGCGCTGGCCGAGCTCGAGCAGGCGCCGGAAGAGGTCGCGTTCGAGGCGCAGGCGTTCGAGCTCGTCGGGCGATCCGGGCATTTTGTCTCCGGGGCCGACGATAGCGCAGATCAGCCCGAGCGGCGCCGGCCGGGGTTATAGTGCTTGGCCGGCGGCATGCGCACCTTGCCGCCCGGGTCTTGCTTGCGGATGAACGCGACCATCTTCGCGAAGCCCTCGTGGGCGAGGAGCGTCTCGACGGTGCTGCGCTCGCGCTCGAGCTCCTTGTTGGTGAAGGTCGCGTGGATCGCGCGGTGGCAGTCGCGGCAGATGGTTTCGGTCACCTTGCCTTTGCGCGACTTGGGCACGAGGTGGTGATCGCTCGGGTGGAAGTTGGGCCGCTGGCAGATGGGGCACGCGTCGGGCGAAGGGTCGCTGTTCATGGCCGGGGCACCGACGGAGACGATAACCGATTCCCGACCGCGCCCGGGGGCGCCCGTCGCGCGGGCGTCACGCCAACCGCGCGCGATGGACCCGCCGGCGGAGGTGCGGATAGGCTAGCCGCCCCTCCTTCCCCTGCACCTCCGGCACGAGGACCATGATCGACTACGACTCCAAGAGCTTCGCGCGCATCCTCTTGCAGATCCGGGGATCGGTGATCCCCAACATCGCCTCCCGCATCGTGCTCTGCGCGGGGATCGGCGCGGGCGCCGCCTACCTCCACGAGACGCGCGGGGTGAAGATCCCGAGCATCGCGCACACCCTGCTCGGCGTGGCCCTCGGCCTGCTCCTCGTGTTCCGCACCAACGCGTCGTACGACCGCTACTGGGAGGGCCGGCGGCTGCTCGGCTCGTTCGTCAACCGGGCGCGGGACCTCGCGCGGCAGGCGGTGAGCTTCGTCGAGGGAGACGACGCGATCGGGCGCGCGCACCGGCAGGAGATCGTGCAGAAGACGGTGCTGCTCTACGCCCTGCTCCGGCAGTACCTGCGCAAGGAGCGCGAGCTCGAGAACCTCGGCGTGCCGCTCCGCGACGAGGAGAAGGAGGCGCTGCGTGAGGCGGTGGTGCGCCCCTGCCTCGCCGTCCACTGGATGACCGCGGCGATGGTGAAGGCGCAGGCGGACGGGCGGCTCTCCGAGGAGAAGCTGCGGCTGATGGACAACAACATCACGAGCTTCCTCGACGCGTGGGGCGGCGCGGAGCGGATCATGAAGACGCCGATTCCCTTCGCCTACGCGCAGCACATCAAGAGCTTCCTCACGCTCTTCTGCCTGTCGGCCCCCTTCGCGATGGTCGAGTCGATGAAGTGGTCGACGCCGATCGCCGCCGGCATCCTCGCGTTCGGGATGTTCGGCATCGACGAGATCGGCGTGGAGATCGAGGATCCCTTCGGCTACGACCCGAACGATCTGCCGCTCGACGCGATCGGCAACCGCGTCGACGCCGACCTCGCGCTCCTCCTCGCCCAGCGGGATCCGCCGGTGAAAAACGACGTCGATATCGACTAGGACCTAGCTCACAGGCAGCAGCGGAAGCCGGTGTGGTCGTCCGAGAAGTTGCGGGCGTGCGTCACGTCGGCGTCGCAGCGGAGGCCGTTCATGTTCGAGCAGTCGGAGCCGCCGCGCACCTGGCACTGATCGGTGCCGCCCGTGTCGGCGTCGCAGGAGTCTTCCCACTCGGCCGCGTTGCCGCTCATCTGCTGGAGCATGGGCTGCCCGCCCTCGCAGAGCTTGATGCCCACGTCGGACTCGGCGAGCGTGCCGAGGCAGTTTTCGCCGTTGCAGATGCCCGGCATGTACATGTTGTTGTACGGGTAGTTGGACGTGCCCTGCGCCGAGCAGGCGTTGTACCACTCGCTCTTGAGGGCGTTGGCGTGATCGGCCTGCGCGTTCGGCCCGCCGCCGATCTTGCCGCAGAGGTGCTTGCCCTTGAACTGGCAGTACATGTAGGCCTGGCACCAGTTCACGTTGGTGACGGGGAACGAGCCCTTGCCGTTCGCCTGCCAGTTGCCCCAGTTCGCGGCCGGGGTCGCCGTGTTGTTCCACGAGCACGACGCCGGCTGCGAGTTCGGCGGGATGCCGATGCTCTGGAACTCCTGGTACTGGAGGTAGGTGACCTCGGTGGCGTCGATGCAGTAGCCGGTGCCGCCGTTGACGGGCACCACCACCGTGCCGAGCGGGCACACGCAGACGGAGTTGCCGCTCTCGTTGCACGAGCTCGTCGCGCAGTCGGCGTCCATGATGCAGTGCTTGTTGAGGGGGCAGTGCGGGCAGTCCGCGCCGCCGCAGTCGATGTCCGTCTCGCTGCCGTTGAGCACGCCGTCGGAGCACGACGCCTTCACGCACAGGCCGCCGGTGCACACCGAGCTGTCGCAGTCGTCCGCGTTGTTGCACTTCTTGCCCGGGCCGCAGAACGCGCAGCCGATGCCGGGGCCGCCGCCGCAGTCGATGTCCGTCTCGATCCCGTTCTGGATGCCATCGGAGCAGGAGGCCTGCGCGCAGACGCCGTTCTGGCAGTTCTTCGAGACGCAGTCGGCCGGGAGCACGCAGCCCTTGCCCGTGCCGCACCCGGCGCAGGGGCCGCCGCAGTCGATGTCGGTCTCGTCGTCGTCCTTCTCCTTGTTGCTGCACGTGTCCGGGGCCCCGCCGGTGCCCGTCGCGCCGGCCATGCCGCCCATGCCGCCCATGCCGCCCGTCGCGTCGCCGCCGGTGCCGCCGGCGCCGGTCGTGGTGGTCGTGGTGCTGGTGGTGCTGCTGGTGAGCGAGGGAGGTCGCTTCTTCTCGGTCCCGCACGAGGCGGAGGCCGCGGTGACGACAAGGACGAGGGAGCCGACGAGGAGCCAGGAAGAGGAGCGTGAAGCCATGAGGATGGCCAAATCCTCGCGAGGATCGTCGGCGGTGTCAATGTTACGCGGTCTGCAATGGCCCGGCGGTGCGCTGTTTCCAGAGAAGCCAGCCCAGGGTGCCCGGGATCACCCAGGCGGTGAGCGCGAGGATGATCAGGGTGTAGTGCTTGGTCACGTCGATCGATCGACCGATCAGGGGATTGGCCACGATGTACGCGAGCGACTGGGCCGCGGCGGTGAGGCCGCCGGCCGCGGAGACGCGGCTCGCCGGGACGCGCGTCATCATCTCCGCGGTGGCGAGCGAGAAGAGGCCGCCCCCGCCGGAGAGGCTCACGCTGATGAGGAGCGTGACCTCCCACGGGGTCCGCGCGAGGGGGATGAGCGCGCCCGCGCACATGAGCACGCCGGCGATCGCGAGGAGGCGCGGGGGCACGCCGTCCGCGCCTGCGGCCCGGGCGCGGCTCGCGCGGTGGCCGAAGGAGATCGCGCCGAGATCGAAGAGGATCGGCGGGAGCCAGAGGTAGTTGCCGACCTGGGCTTGCACGAGGCCGTGCTCGGCCACGAGGTAGTTCGCGCCCCAGTTGAAGTAGAGGTTGATGAGCGGCGCGCTCGCGATGACCACCAGGCTGGCGCGGAGCACGGCCGGGTGCGCGAGCAGCGAGAGGAGGCCGCCGCGATCGCCCGCGGACGCGCGCTCGGCGATCGGCGGCGCGGGGCGGTGATCGAGCAAGGCGCGCATGTCCTTGCGAAATGCAACGGCGAGCCAGAGCGGGACCCACAGCAGGCCCACGATCGCGGTGCCGAGGAAGGCGACGCGGAAGCCGCGCTCGACGCTGAACTTCGAGGCGATGAAGGTGGCGAGCTTGGGCGCGACCATCGCGCCGAAGGAGCTGCCGGTGAAGAGGATGCCGAGGCCGCGGGCGCGATCGGCGGGCGGGAGCGCGCGGTGCACCGTCTGGGCGGCGCCCGGGAAGGACGGGGACTCGGCGAGGCCGAGGGCGATGCGGAGCGCGAAGAGCACCGCGAAGCCGGGGACGAGCGCGTGCGCGGCGGCGACCGCGGACCAGAGCAGGACGGCGCCGAGCAGGCCGCGCCGGGCGCCGATGTGATCGACGAGCCGGCCGGAGATGGGCGAGCCGACGAGGTACGCGATCGAGAAGGCCGAGATGAGCCAGCCGAAGGCCTCGTTGTCGATGTGGAGCTGCTGCTTGACCGTGGGGCCGAGCACCGCGAGCGTCTGGCGATCGAGGTAGCTCACCGCCATGGTGGAGGTGGCGGTGAGGGTGAGGGCCCAGGCCCAGGCGCGCGAGGGGGCCGCGGGCTCGGCCGACGAAGCTTCGCTCGAAGCGGGATCGCTCAGCGGGGGCACGAGCTCTCCGCGGAGAGGGCGGCGCGGGCCATCTCGCGCAGCATGGGCGGCGCGTCCTTGGCGAGCAGGGGCGCGAGGCGCGCTTGCAGATCGGGCGGGTGGATCGCGCCGAGCGCGGCGACGGACGCGCCGCCGAGCCTCCGATCGACCTCGTCGAGCGGCGCCACCGCGCGGGCCGCGCGGCGGGTGAGATCGTCGAGCGCGCTGCGATCGCAGAGGGCGCCGAGCGCGAGGATCGCCCGCGCCCGCACCTCCGGCAGCTCGTCCGCCAGCGCGGCGCGCTCGCGGATGGCCTCGATGTGCGCAGTCGCGCGGTGCGCGGCGAGCGCGTCGAGCGCCTGTCCGCGCACGTCGGGGGAGAGGTCGGCGAGCGCCTTGGCGAGCGCGGCGTCGAGCGGCGCCGCGGCCGGGAGCGCGCCGAGCGCCCGCGCCGAGGACGCGCGGAGGAAGGTCCAGTCGTCGGCGCCGAGGACGCGGACCAGCGCGCCGGCGAGCCCCGCCGGAGCGGCGCTCCCGCCTTCGAGCGACGCCGCGAGGCCCTCGATCGCGGCCTTGCGCACGCGCACGGCCGGATCGGCCACCGCGGCGAGGAGCGCCGGCACGAGCGCAGGGACCTTGCCCGCCACCTCGGCCGCGCGCGCCCTCACCTCCGCGGAAGGATCGGCGCGCAGAGACTCGCGCAGGAAGGCCTCGGCCGCGGCGTCGCCGCCCAGCGCGAGCTCGGCCGCCGGGGCCTGGAGCAGATAGCGCGCGCGGAACGACGCCGACGGGACGGCGAGCTTCGCGAAGGCCTGCGGCCCTCCCTCGATCTTCGCGAGGACAGGGCCCGCCGCGCGGAGCAGATCGATCGCGACCGTCTCCGATCGCGACGAGAAGCGCGCCGGCTCGACCTCGTCCCGCAGCGCGCTCTGGGCATGCGGGCTCCTGGCCGCGCGCGCGAGGGCCGCGCGCAGATCGCGGCGGAGCGCGTCGTCGGCCACGCCGAGCGCGTCGAGCAGCGCGGGCACCGCCTCGGCCGGCGCCACGAGCGCGAGCTCGTCGGCCGCAGCCACGCGCGTCTCCGGCGTGCCCTCTTTCACCAGCGCGGCGAGCGCGGGCGCCGAGGCCCTTCCGCAGCGGCGCAGGCGATCGCGGGCGTGGGCGCGCACGGGATCTTCCGGTCGCGCCCTGGGCGCGGCCGGCTTCGGGCCGAGCTTGGCCGCGTCTGCTTCGACCGGAGGCGCAGCGGGCGGAGGCGTAGCGTCCGCGAGGCGCGCCGCGAAGAACGGGACCTGATCGACGCAGGGCGCGCCGTCGGCGACCGCGATCGCGAGCTCTTTTCCGCGCTCGTCGAGCTTGGCGAAGGCGGCCATCAACGCCTGGATCGCAGGGGCGCCGCCGCGGGAGAGGAGCGCCGCCGCCGCGCGCGCCCGATCATCACCACGCTCTCCGGCGGTAACGAGCGCGGCCGCGAGCCCCTCCACCGTGGCCCCGTCGAAAGCGCTGTGCGCCTCGATCTCCGCCACCGTCACGCGCGGGAGCTTGGCCGCCGCCGGGTCGTTCGGATCGCTCTTGCCGGGCTTCGCGAAGGCGTCGCCGAGCACGAGCGCGACGCACGACGCGCGGAGCGGCTCGGGGAGCTTGACGCCGTAGCGCGTCCCCGGCGGCTGCTTCCACGCGTCCTCCGGGAGCGTGAGCGCGAAGAGCCTGTCCGGCGTGGCGAGGTACAGGTGCCTCGGCGCGGCGCCGCCCTCGATGTCCGCGGTCGGCCGCAGCACGAGATCGATCGCCGTGATGCCCACCTCGGCCGGCGAGGCCATCGTCACGAACTCGCCCTCGCCAATGCCGCTCTTGTTCTCGGACCACGCGGTCGACATGTCGCCGTCAGTGAGCGCGGCGAGCTTCTTGTCCACCGCGCTCGACGCCGCCGTCGCGCGCAAGAGGCGCACCGGCGAGCCCGGACGCGCGTCGCTCCCGAGCCGATCGACCGGCAGCGCGATCGCCTTGTCGCGCTCGGCGGCGGAGAGGTTCTGCACCGTCGCGCCACGGCCGAGCTCGAACGTCGCGGGATCGACGACCTTGACGCTGACCAGCGTGGGTCGACCGCAGAGGCCGAGATCGTCGCGACGCTCACCGACGAGCACGCGCCGCGCGCCGCTCTTCGCGTCCCCGGTGGGCTCGATCACGATCGCCGCGCTCCGCTGCTCCCCCACCTCGCCCCGCGGCACCCCGGTCATCCCGCTCCACACGACCAGAGGCTCGCTCCCCTTGCCCGCGAGCGGCGCGGCGAGGAGCATCACCCACGCGCCGCCCTCCGGCGGACCCGCCGGATCTTGCGGGAGCACGACCTCGACGAGCCGCTTGCCACCCTCGAGCTCGATTGACGCAGCGCGTCCGTGACCGAGCAGCGATCGCGCCTCTTCCGGCAGCGGGAGGAGCGCTCCCCCATCGGCCGAGCACGGGTCGGCCGCGCAGACACGCGCGCGGATCGCGCCATTTTCAGCCTGGATCGCGAGCGCCTGCTGCCCGTGGCCCGCGGGTGACACGAGCGAGAGCGCGCCGTCGGCGAAGGCCGGAGGAGCCGCGAGGACGAGCGGGACGGCGAGCGCAGGACCGAACGAGAGGCGCGTACGGAGCATCGCGCGCAAGCTTCGCGCGATGCTGCTCGCACCGCAATCCGGCAAAATGCCCTCGGTTCTCCGCCGCCCCCCGCGCCGTCACCGATCCAGCGCCACCGTGTCACCACGGCGGAACAGCGACATCGAAACATGACGCCATGGAACACAAAAACCCGCACGGCGCACCTTGCCGCGCCCTCCCCCATCAAGTAACCCGCCGCTCATGACGAGCACGAGCTTCCCCGAGCCGACGAACGGCCAACCGATCACCATGTCCTCCTCCGGCACCCTCGACGTGCCGAACAACCCGATCATCCCCTTCATCGAGGGCGACGGCACCGGGCCCGACATCTGGCGCGCCAGCCAGCGGGTGCTCGACGCGGCCGTCGAGAAGGCCTACGGCGGCCAGCGCAAGATCGCCTGGTACGAGGTGTTCGCCGGCGAGAAGGCGTTCAACAAGTTCAACGGCAACTGGCTCCCCGACGGCACGGTCGAGGCCTACCGGAAGTACCTCGTGGGCATCAAGGGCCCGCTGACGACGCCGATCGGCAAGGGCATCCGCTCGCTCAACGTCGCGCTCCGCCAGCTCCTCGATCTCTACGTGTGCCTCCGCCCGGTGCGCTGGTTCAAGGGCGTGCCCTCCCCGGTGCGCGCGCCCGGCTCGGTCGACATGGTGATCTTCCGCGAGAACACCGAGGACATCTACGCCGGCATCGAGTGGGAGGCCGAGTCGGCCGACGCGAAGAAGCTCATCGGCTACCTCCAGGACGAGATGAAGGTGAAGAAGATCCGCTTCCCGCTGACGAGCGGGATCGGCATCAAGCCGGTGAGCCGCGAGGGCACCGAGCGCCTCGTCAAGGCGTCGATCGAGTACGCGCTCCGCTTCAACCGCTCGAGCGTGAACCTCGTGCACAAGGGGAACATCATGAAGTTCACCGAGGGCGCCTTCAAGAACTGGGGCTACGCCCTGGCGCAGCGCGACTACCGCGGCAAGGTGGTGACCGAGCGCGAGTCGTGGATCCTCGGCAACAAGGAGAAGAACCCCGACCTCACGGTGGAGCAGAACGCCCGCGAGGTCGAGCCCGGCTACGACATGGCCCCGCCCGACATGCAGGCCGAGTTCCGCGCCGAGGTCGAGGCGGCCCTCGCCCTCTGGCCGACGCACGGCGGCGGCAAGTGGAAGAAGATGCTCCGGATCAAGGACTCGATCGCCGACATCACCCTCCAGCAGGTGCTGACCCGGCCGAAGGAGTTCGACGTGATCGCCACCCTGAACCTCAACGGCGACTACCTCTCCGACGCCCTCGCGGCCCAGGTCGGCGGCATCGGGATCGCCCCGGGCGGTAACATCAACTACGTGACCGGGCACGCCATCTTCGAGGCGACCCACGGGACGGCGCCCAAGTACGCCAACCTCGACAAGGTCAACCCCGGCTCGGTCATCCTCTCCGGCGAGATGATGCTCCGCCACCTCGGGTGGAACGAGGCGGCCGATCTCATCATCAAGGGCATGGACGGGGCCATCGAGAGCAAGACCGTCACCTACGACTTCGCCCGCCTGATGGACGGGGCGAAGGAAGTGAAGTGCTCCGAGTTCGGCGACGCCATCATCGCCCACATGTAGCCCCTCCCCTTCCCCCGCAGATCGGCGCGCGAAAAGCCCCGATCGCCGGGGACTTGACCTGGGTGCGCCGGGCGGCCGATCCTGCCCCCGGCGCCCTCCCCATGAGCGATCCCTTCGAAGTCACCCTGAACCGCGCCAACGCGCGGGTCGGGAAGACCCTCCGCGACAAATGGAGGCTCCAGACGCTGCTCGGCGTCGGGGGGATGGCCGCGGTCTACTCCGCCGTCCACACGAACAACGGCAAGCGCGTCGCGCTCAAGGTGCTCCATGCCGAGCTCGCCTCCAACGCCGAGGTCAAGAGCCGCTTCCTGCGCGAAGGGTACGTCGCCAACAAGGTCGAGCACCCGGGCACCGTGCAGGTGCTCGACGACGACACGGCCGAGGACGGCTCGCCCTTCCTCGTGATGGAGCTGCTCGAAGGGGTGAACCTGGAGGAGCACCGGTGCCGCGCGCAGGGCGGCGTGCTCTCCGCGGCCGAGGTGATCATCATCGGCGACCGCATCCTCGACGTGCTGGCCGCAGCGCACGCGAAGGGCATCGTTCACCGCGACATCAAGCCGGACAACATCTTCCTCACGTCGAACGGGACGGTGAAGCTCCTCGATTTCGGGATCGCCCGGCTGCGCGAGATCTCGGGGCCGAAGCACACGATGACGGGGACGGGGGCGATCGGGACGCCGGCCTTCATGCCGCCGGAGCAGGCCCGCGGGCGGTGGAACGAGGTCGGACCGAAGACGGACATCTGGGCGGTGGGCGCGACGCTCTTCTCGGTGGCCACGGGGCACCTGGTGCACGAGGCCGAGACGGTGAACGAGCTGCTCCTCGCGGCGATGACGAAGCCCGCGCCCAAGGTGCAGTCGGTGCTCCCGAGCGTCCCCGTCGCGCTGGCCTCGGTGATCGATCGGGCGCTCGCGTACGACCAGGCCGAGCGATGGCCGGACGCGCGGACGATGCAGTCGATGCTGCGGATGGCCAACCAGGCGCTCAACGTCAACGTCGCGCAGGGCAAGACGGTGCCGATCGTCGGCGCGGCGAGCGGCACCGTGAAGATGCAGAACCCCGGGGCCGCGGCGCTCGGCGCGTTGATGGACGCCGCGGCCGAGCGCCTCGCGGGGCAGAAGATCTCGAACCGCCCGCCGCCGATGCCGCCCGCCAAGGTCGCGAGCCCCAAGCTCGCCGCGCCCCCGAGCGGAGAGTCCGGCGCCTTCCGCCTCGGCGCGCCCGGCGCGAACCTCGCCGCGCCGCCGACCGGAGACTCGGGCGCGTTTCGCCTCGGCGCCCCGGGCGCGAACCTCGCCGCGGCGCCGAGCGGAGAGTCCGGCGCGTTCCGCCTCGGCGGCGCGATGGCCAAGCCCGCGCCGGTGCCGAGCCAGGAGGCCGAGGCGCCCCGCGTGAGCGCGCTGCCTCCCGCCCCCGTCGCGCCTGCACCTGTCGCACCCGCGCCCGTCGCGCCTGCCGCGCCCCCGCCGCCCTCCCCGGGGCTCGCGGCGCCACCCGGCGGCGAGTCCGGCGCCTTCCGCATCAACGCGCCTTCCGCCTCGCCGCCTCGGGCCTCGCCGCGCCGCCCGGCGGCGAGTCCGGCGCCTTCCGCCTCAACCCGCCGCCCTCGGGGCTCGCCGCGCCGCCTGGCAGCGAATCGGGCGCCTTTCGTCTCAACGCGCCTCCTTCCGGGCTCGCCGCGCCGCCCGGCGGCGAGTCGGGCGCCTTCCGCGTGGTCCCGGGGCAGATGCCGCCGATCCCTTCGCCGATCAGCGGCCCGGTGAGCGGCCTCGGGCTCCCCTGCCCGCGCGGTGGCGCCGTCGAGCCCCGCGAGCACGCCGCTCGGCGCGCCCATGCAACCTCAGCCTCTCCAGCCGGGCCTGCCGCCGGGCGCCACGATGCCGAGCGCACCGATCGGCGGGTTCGGCATCGGCGCGCCGGGCCAGCCCGGCGCCGCGCCGTTCATCGCCGCCCAGCCCACGGTCTCGGCGGCGATGATGCAGCAGCGCGCGGCCGGCAAGCGCACGTTGCTGCTCATCGCCGCCGGCGCGCTCCTGCTCCTCTTCCTCGTCATCGTCATCCTCTTGCTGATGGCCGGACGAGGCGCCGCTTGACCCGCCCGCAGATCCTCTCCGTCCCCGAGCGGCTCGACGCCGATCTGCTGCTCACGGGCCGCGGTGTGTGCATCGCCTTCGTCGACTCCGGCTTCTACCCGCACCCCGATCTGATGCAGCCGGCGCGGCGCATCCTCGCCTACCTCGACGTCGCGCGCGATCAGCCGCTCGCCGCCGACTTCCTCTCCGCGCAGGTCTTCGGCTGGCACGGGACCATGGCCTCGTGCTGCGCGGCGGGGAACGGCTACCTCTCGGGCGGGCGCTACCGCGGGCTCGCCAGCGAGGCCGACGTGGTGCTGATCAAGGCCTCCACCGAGCGCGGGAAGATCCTCGGCAAGAACGTGGCGCGCGGCATCCGCGTGCCGCTCCACCACCCGGAGCTGCCGATCCGGATCGTCAACGTCTCGCTCGGCGTCGATCGCGACGACCCGGACTACGAGGACGTCGAGGCGGCCGTGGCCGAGGTGGTCGCCGCGGGCATCACGGTGATCGCCGCCGCGGGCAACGACGCCGGTCGGGTGCCCGGCGCGCCCGGATCGGCGGCGGGGGCGATCACGGTGGGCGGCGTCGACGATCACAACACGCCCGACCCGGGGGACGATCAGCCCTGGCCATCGAGCTACGGATCCCCGCGCCCCGGCGTCCACAAGCCCGATCTGCTCGCGCCGGCCATCTGGCTGCCCGCGCCCATGCTCCCGGGCACGCTCACCGCCCGCGAGGCCGCGCCGCTCTTCCAGCTCCTCTCGGTGCTGGAGGAGTCCGCCTCCTCGCACACCTTCTCGCCCGATCGCGAGGAGGACGAGCGCGAGGAGCGGGCGAGCGTCCGGGCGATGCTCGAGGCCGTGTACGCGCGGATGCGCCGCTGCAAGTACATCTCGCCCGACTACCAGCATGTCGACGGTACGTCCTTCGCGGCGCCGATCACCACCTCCGTGGCCGCGCAGATGCTCGAGGCCAACCCGACGTTGACCCCGGAGCAGATCCGCCGGGGGCTGATGTCGACCGCCGAGCCCCTCCCCGGCGTCGATCCCGAGCTCCAGGGCGCGGGGATGCTCCACCCGCGGGCCGCGGTGACCTGGGCCAAGCGCCAGCGCCGCCGGGCGAGCCTGCCTCCGCAGGCCACCCTCACCGGCAGCCTGATCGCGCCGCGCTCGCCGCTCCCGCCGCCGACCATCGCGCAGGCCCCCGAAGAGGCTCCGGCGACCGCGCCGGCTCGCACCCCGTCCAAGCCGCCGTCGAGCCGGGGGAGCGTCAAGCCGCCGTCGAGCCGCAAATCGAAGCGGTTCGACCCCTTCCGCTGACTCACTGCGGCGACTGGATGCGTTGATCGTAGCTCTGGACAACAGCTACGTCTGCCGCTTGCTCCCGCGCGCGGTTCGGGCGGCGGTGCACGAGCATCGATTTTCCATCGACCAATACGACCGCCGCGATCAGGCGCTCTCGGCCGGCCTGGTCTCCTCGGCGAGCGCCGCGAAGCGCTCGTCGGAGACATGGGCGGCCTTGGCGACGAGCGCGATGCGCGCGCGCTCGTCGGCGGAGAGGCCCTCGCTCACCCACGCGATGGTGAAGGCGAGGCGCAGCCCATCCTCGGCCGCGCCGTGCTGGGCGAGGCTCTCGCCGATCGCCTCGGCCCGCGCCTCGGCGCCCAGATCGTCGATCTGCTTGCGGCTCTGCAAGATCAGATAGCGCGCGATCGCCCGGTCGAGCTTCGAGCCGACCACGGCCTCCAGCGAGGCTGCGAGGCTCGCCATCTCGTCGTTGTCGATCTTGCCGTCGGCGAGCGCGACGAGCACGGCCAGATCGACGAGGGCCGTCATCCCCTCGTCGTTCGAGGCATAGCGGGCGGTGAGGGCGGAGATGATGGCAGGGAGGGCAGGGCTCGGCTTCACACGAAAAGGGCTATCCCAGTTCGGCTCGCCCCTCAAGGGCGGCCGGCGGGCGCGTGAACGCGTGGAGCCGGGCGGGGGAGGGCGGAGGCAGGCCGGGCGACCTGCCTCCGCGGGGCGGGGGATCAGGCGCGGCGGCGGCGGCGCAGCGCGAGGGCGAGGCCGATGGCCCCACCGAAGAGCCAGGGCGCGCTGTCATCCCCGCGCGGGCCCGGGCGGGTCGCGCAGAAGATGCCGTCGCCCTGGGCGATCACGTCGTCGTTGCCGGCGCCGCAGGTGCCGATGGTGGCGTCGGTCGACGAGCAGGTCTGCTCCGACGGGCAGCCGTTGCCGTCCTTGCCGCGGCAGCCCTCGATGCAGAGCTTCGTCTGGTCGTCGCAGACCTTGGCGCTCTTGCTGTCGCCGCAGTCGGCGTCCGTGTTGCAGCCCACGCACGCGCCGATGGTGGCGTCGAGCGAGGTGCACTTGAGGCCCGAGCCGCAGCCGTTGCCGTCCTTGCCGCGGCAGCCGGGCACGCAGGTCTTGCTCGTGTCGTCGCAGACCTGCCCGCTGTCCGCCGCGCCGCAGTCGGCGTCGGTGTTGCAGGTGAAGCACATGCCGATGGTGGCGTCGGACGAGCTGCAGAGCTGGCCGTCGGGGCAGCCGTTGCCGTCCATGCCGCGGCAGCCCGGCCCGCACATGTGGGTCGCGTCGTCGCAGACCTTGCCGCTCTTCGCGTCGCCGCACTCGGCGTCGGTGAGGCACTCGACGCAGACGCCGATGGTCGCGTCCTTCGAGGTGCAGTCCTTGCCGGCCGGGCAGTGGTTGCCGTCCATCCCGCGGCAGCCGTCCTTGCACTTCATCCCGTCGCAGACCTTGGCGCTGTCGATGGCGCCGCAGTCCGCGTCGACGAGGCAGTCGACGCACATGCCGATGGTCTCGTCCACCGACGTGCACGCGTCGCCCGGCATGCAGCCGTTGCCGTTCATCCCGCGGCAGCCGTCGACGCACATGTTGGTCGCGGCGTCGCAGACCTTGGCGCTCGTCGGGCCGCCGCAGTCGGCGTCGACGAGGCAGCGCAGGCACTGGCCGATCGTGTCGTCCTTCGAGGTGCAGACGTCGCCGGCCTTGCAGCCGTTGCCGTTCATCCCGCGGCAGCCGTCGATGCACATGTTGGTCGCGGCGTCGCAGACCTTGGCGCTCATCGGCCCGCCGCAGTCGGCGTCCGTCAGGCACTGGAAGCACTGGCCGATGGTGGCGTCCATCGAGGTGCACACGTCGCCCGGCATGCAGCCGTTGCCGTTCATGCCGCGGCAGCCGGGGATGCAGGTCTTGGTCGCGCCGTCGCAGACGATCGCGCTCGTCGGGCCGCCGCAGTCCGCGTCCGTGTTGCAGCCGACGCAGAGACCGATGGTGGCGTCCATCGACGTGCAGACGCTGCCCGGCATGCAACCGTTGCCGTTCATCCCGCGGCAGCCGGGGATGCAGGCGTGCGTGACGCCGTTGCACACCGTGCCGCTCGTCGGGCCACCGCAGTCCGCGTCCACCACGCACTCGACGCACTGGCCGATGCTGGCGTCCATCGACGTGCACGAGAGGATGTTCGGGCAGCCGTTGCCGTTCATCCCGCGGCAGCCGGGCACGCACGAGTGCGTGACGCCGTTGCACACCGTGCCGCTCGTCGGCCCGCCGCAGTCCGCGTCCTTCGCGCACTCGACGCACTGGCCGATGGTCGCGTCGACCGAGGAGCACACGAGGGGGTTCGGGCAGCCGTTGCCGTTCATCCCGCGGCAGCCGGGCCCGCAGATGCCGCCCGGGTTACAGACCTGCCCGCTCGTCGGTCCGCCGCAGTCGGCGTCGTTCGAGCAGCCGACGCAGCCGTTGACCAGGCTGCCGTCGCAGTCCTCGTCGACGTTGTTCCCGCAGATCTCCGGGCCGGTCGGCACGCAGGTGCAGGTGTTGGTGACGAGGTTGCAGGTCGGCTTGAGCGCGCCGCACTGGTTGTCCTGGAAGCACTCCACGCACACGTTCGGGTTCGGTGTGGTGAAGCAGTGGGGCTTCGGGTTCGAGCACTCGGCGTCGGTCGCGCACTGGTCGACGACCACCGTGGTGGGCGGAGCGCCCAGCGCCGCGCCGTTGCCGTCGGTCACGGCGCTGCTCTGCGGCGCGCCCTGCTGGCCGGTGGCGGTGATGGTCGCCTGGTTCTGGATCGCGCCGCTGGCGTTCGCGTCGACCGTCACCTTGAACTTGATCGTCGACGAGCTGCCGACCGGGATGAGCCCACCCGACGCCGCGTTGGCGCCGGCGCCGATGCGCACGGTCACCTTGTGGGTGGCCGCGTCGTACTCGCCCTGATCGTCACCGGCGGCGTCGGTCTTGACCCCCTGGTTGGGGCCGCTCGTGACCTGGATCGAGCCCGGCACGTAGGTGACCCCCGCGGGGATCACGTCGGTGAGCACCGTGTTGGTCGAGGCGTCGTTGCCGTTGTTGATCGCGACGATGGTGTACTCGAGCACGTCGCCCGGGAGCAGCGCGCCGCCGTTCAGATCGACCGCGTCCTTGGTGGAGGCGCTGAAGTCGGGCTTGAACGTGGTGATCGAGGTCACGAAGCCCGCGAGGAAGTAGGTGTCGCTCGTGGTGTTGGCCTGGATCTGCGCCGTGTTCTGCCCGGCGTTCAGGATGCTGCTCACATCGACCACGTCGATGTCGAGCGACGACATGCTCCGCGCGCCGCCGGTGAGCTGGGGGAGATCGCCGGCGACGGAGACGGGCGCGCCGAAGAACGAGCGCGTGTTGTTGAAGAAGTTGTTCGCCGGGTTGAGCGCGTTGCTGAGCACGCTCCCGCCGAACTTGATCTCGTCGCCGAGCAGGTTGTCCTGCCCCTCGAAGGCCACCACGCCGAGCTTCGCGTCGAAGCCCGCGTTGGGCACGAGGAAGCCTGAGATGTTGGTGGTCACGCCCGGGTTGCCGAGCACCAGCTCGAGACCGTCGAAGACCGCCAGGTTGCGCGGCGGATCCGACGGCAGCGTGTAGAACACCGTCATCCACCAGCCCGCGTAGTGGATGTTCTCGAAGGTGTTGGAGATGTCGGTGGTGTTGATCCCACCGACGCGGTACGCGCCGGAGCCGTTCGCCTGGACGAGGGCCGTGATGTCGGCGACCGACTGGTAGAACTCGATGATCGCCGGCTGCGGGCTGTTCAGGTACGACTGGATGGCGTCGACGCTGGCGCTGAAGCCCCCCTGCCGATCGAGCGTCACGTTCGTGTCGGCGACGCCATTGCCGCCGATGCGGGCGCCCCAGTAGAGGAAGGCCTTGGTGACGGCCGCCCCGGCGGGCAGGTTGAGGATCGCGGTCGTCCTCGCCTGGGCCGGGGAGATCGACAGGTCGGCCGTCGCCTGCCCGGCGCCGGGGGAGTCGGCGCGCCAGTAGACATCCATCGTCTGGTCCGCGGAGTTCAGGCCGCAGTTGCCGACGGTGCCCACGACCGGCGCCGGGATGTTGGCGGCGGCCGCGCAGTCGAAGCCCAGCGTGTTGCCGATGACGACGACGTCGCCCTTCTGGTCGACCTGGAAGCGGGGCGCTCCAAAGTCGGCCCGGGCCGTGCCGGGGAGCGCGCCGAGCAGCCCCAGGGCTGACACGGCGCCGATAAGCAAGCTCTTCTTCATGGTCTTCCTCGTCCTCACTTCTTGGGCGCCTTCGGGGCGGGCGTCTTCGGGGCAGGGGCGGGCGCCTTCGGCGCGGGCGCGGGAGCCTTGGGCGCGGGGGCCTTCGGGGCAGGCGCGGGCGTCTTCGGCGCGGGGGCCTTCGGCGCGGGCGTCGCGGGGGCGGGCGCCTTGTCGGCCGGCGGCTTCTCGGCGGATCCCTTCTCGGTGATCTTGAACTGCACGCGGCGGTTCTGCTGGCGGCCCTCCTCGGTGTCGTTGGTGGCGATCGGCACGTTCTGCCCGTAGCCCTTCGCCGTCAGCCGCTTCGCGTCGATGCCGCGCTTGACCATCGCCTTGAGCACCGCGTCGGCGCGCTGCTGCGAGAGGATCTCGTTCGCCTTCGCGTTGCCCTTGTTGTCGGTGTGGCCCTGGATCTCGAGCTTCTTCAGCTCGGGGTGGTCCTTCAGCACCTTGGCGACCTTGTCGAGCAGCTCGTCGCTGACCTTCTTGATGGTCGCCTTGGCGGTGTCGAACTGCACCTGCTCGAGGATCAGCACCTCGGTCTCGGAGACGCGCACCGTCGGGCAGCCGTTCTTCTTCGGATCCTGATCGGGCGGGCCCGGATCCTTCGGACAGGCGTCCTTGTCGTCGCGGATGGTGTCGCCGTCGGTGTCGGGCGGGCAGCCGTTCTTCGTCGGATCCTTGTCGGCGACCCCCTTCAGGTCGGGGCACGCGTCCTCGGCGTCGATGATCCCGTCGCCGTCGCGATCGGGCGGGCAGCCGTTCTTCTTCGGATCGGCGTCGGGCACGCCCTTCACGTCGGGGCATGCGTCGAGGTCGTCGGGGATGCCGTCGTGATCGCGATCGGAGGGCGGCGGGCAGCCGTTCTTCTTCGGATCGTCGTTCGGCAGGCCGGCCACGTCGGGGCACGCGTCGAGCTCGTCGATGATCCCGTCGTGGTCGCGGTCGGAGGGCGGCGGGCAGCCGTTCTTCTTCGGGTCCTTGTCGGCCACGCCGGGCACGTCCGGACACGCGTCGAGGTCGTCCGGGATGCCGTCGTGATCGCGGTCGGCGATGGGCTTCGCGGGCTGCGGGGTGTAGGCGATCATCAGCACGCCGCGGAAGTTCGGCGTGCCGACGCCGGCGGAGAGGCCCGGGCCCACGCCGAGGCCGGCCTCGAGGTCCTTCGTGATCCGGTAGCGCCCGTCGACGAGCAGCTCGGCGTTCACGTTGCGCTTGGTGATCTCGCCGTCGACGAGCACCGAGCCGTACAGCTCGGGCCCGATCTGGAGGCGCTTCTCCTGCCCGAGCAGGAAGCCGACCCCGCCGCCGAAGCGCAGGTTCGAGCCCTGATCGACGTTGGCGAACACGCTCCGGCCTCGCACGTCGACGCCCACGCTGCCCGACCACACGAGCATGTCGTTGCGACCGCCGACGATCACCTCGGGGCGGCCGCGCACCGTCCCGTCGCTCACGTACGAGTCGGCGGCGCCCGTCGGGAACCACACGTAGCCGCCGATCGCGAGCTGGAAGATGTCGTAGTAGCCCCCGAGGATCGAGTAGCGGAGCCCGAGCCTCAGGTCGCCGAACTCGGCCTTGCTCGGCGAGGTGACGGACTGGCCGCCGACGGTGAAGCTCGCCCCGTCGGAGAGCTCGCCCGTCTGCAGCAAGGCGGCGGGGATGTCGAGGTTGATGTTGAGCTTGTTCCAGAGGGCGAACGAGCCGTTGATGTGGAGGAAGAGCTGGTTGTCGACGACGTTCGTGATCCGATCGCCCGTGTTGCGCGTGCGGAGCACGAGGGGGTTGTGGGCGTAGTCGAAGAGGACCATCGCGTGGGGCGTCAGATGTCCGGCGGTGAACGGCGACTCGACGCCGAACATCCGGTCGCCCGCGGGCGCTGGATCGAAGCGATCGAGGGCCAGCGAGGGCGGCGGATCGGCGGCGAGGGCCGGCGAAGCCAGGGCGGTGGTGACGACGGCGGCCAGGGCGCCGGAGAGGCGCTTACGAGCTCGAGTGGAACGCATGGTCTTTGCTCGCTCCTTCTGAGGAGGAATCGACGGGAGTTGTGCGAACGAAACGCCACCCCGAACGGCGTTGGGGGTGGGAGAGCCATCCGGCCCGGCGCGAACAGCGAAAGTCGTGCCAGGGCGCTTGGCGAAGCCCCCTGCGGCGGGATTCGCTCTTGCGGGAAATATTCGGCCCGGGACGGCGGGGGTAAGTGATGCCTGGAGACCTCACCCCACCCGGGTGGTGAGGGCATCCTACCTCAGGTCATGCACGCTGCGAAAGTTAGAGCGGCATGCCTCGATTGTTCGTGCACAAAAGAAATCACCCCGGCGGCCCGAAGGCAGCCGGGGTGGTTCCGGGCGCGTTCTCGCGACGCGCTCGGCTCAGACCGCGGCCTTCACCACGTTCACCACCGACTGGACGCTGCCGGCGCTCTTCTTGAGCATCGCCTTCTCGTCGTCCGTCAGCGAGAGCTCGATGACCTTCTCGATGCCGCCGCCGCCGATCACGACGGGCACGCCCATGTAGAGGTCGCTGTAGCCGTACTGGCCCTCGAGGTAGGCCGCGGCGGGCAGGACGCGCTTCTGGTCGAGCAGGTAGGCCTCGGCCATCGCCACGGCGCTGGAGGCGGGGGCGTAGTAGGCGCTCGTGCCCATGAGCTTGACGATCTCGCCGCCGCCGCCGCGCGTGCGGGCGATGATCGCGTCGAGCTTCTCCTTGGAGATGAGCTCCGTGACCTTCACGCCGTTGACGGTGCACGCCGAGAGGACGGGCACCATGTCGTCGCCGTGCCCGCCGAGGACCATGGCCCGCACGTCCTTCACCGAGCAGCCGATCTCCCGGGCGATGAAGAGCGAGAAGCGGGCGCTGTCGAGGACGCCGGCCATGCCCGCGACCTTGGCGCCCGCGAAGCCGGTGCGGCGCTTGTACTCGTAGACCATCGCGTCGAGGGGGTTCGAGATGACGATGGTGAACGCGCCGGGGCAGTGCTCCTTGGCGTTGTCGGCGACGTTGCGGATGATCGGCAGGTTGGTGGCGACGAGGTCGTCGCGGCTCTGGCCGGGCTTGCGGGGGATGCCCGCGGTGATGATGAGCACGTCGGCGCCGGCGCAGTCGGCCCAGTTGGACGTCCCGATGATCGAGGCGTCGTAGCCGAGGATGGCGCTGTTCTGCTCGAGATCGAGGGCCTTGCCCTTCGCGTAGTCGGACTTCTGCGGGATGTCGAAGAGGACCACATCGCCGAGCTGCCGCTGCGCGATCTGCGCCGCCAGCTCGCCGCCGATGTTTCCTGCTCCGATGAGGGCGATCTTCTTGCGTTTGCTCATGGTGGGCCCGGCTTAGCACAGCAGGGACTGCCCCGTAAGATCGCGATTCGAGTAGAATCTGCGCGCCCATGGCCATCTCCCCCGGAACGATCATCGACGGCCGCTACGCGGTCGAGGCCGCGCTCGGGGAAGGCGGAATGGGCGTGGTCCTCCGGGCCAAGCACACCTTCACCGGCGCGCTCTGCGCGGTGAAGGTGCTCCACCCGCACCTGCGCCTCCAGGACAACCTCGCGGCCCGCTTCATGGCCGAGGCCCGCGCCCCGGCGACGATCGGCCACCCCGGGATCGTGCGGATCACCGACGCCGGGCGCACGCCGGAGGGGGATCTCTACCTCGTGATGGAGCTGCTCGAAGGCGAGACGCTCAAGGCCCGGATGGCCCGGGGGCCCGTGCCCTTCGACGCCGTCCGGCGCGTGCTCACCGACGTGCTCGACGCCCTCGGCGCCGCCCACGCCGCGGGCCTCGTCCACCGCGATCTCAAGCCCGACAACGTCTTCCTCTGCAAGCCGAACGACGCGGTGAAATTGCTCGATTTCGGCATCGTGAAGGTGGTGCGCGAGGGCCAGCCCGACAGCCACGCCGCGACCACCACGGGCGCCGTCCTCGGGACGCTGACGTACATGTCCCCGGAGCAGCTCCGCGACCCGCGCCAGGTCGATCTGCGCACCGATCTCTGGGCCGTCGGCGTCATGCTCTACGAGCTCGTGACGGGCCTCCGGCCCTACGAGGCCGACACCTTCGGCGAGATGGTCGCGGCCCTGCTCACCGGCCCGCCCCGGCCCCTCGGCGAGCAGCTCGCCCAGGCGCCGGAGGGCCTCGACGCCTTGATCCAGCGCGCCTTGACGCACGACCCGCGGCAGCGCTTCGGCTCCGCCGCCGAGATGGCGGCCGCGCTCCGGAGCCTGCCCGCCGCGCCCATCCGCCGCCGCGGCATGTCCGCCCCGACCTTGCCGATGGGCCCTCCGTCATCGAGCGCCGCGAGCACCTCACCGGGCAGCGCGCCGCCCTCCCCTGCGTTCGCCGCGCTCGCCGCCGTCACCGTCCCCGGCGCGCCCCTGTCCGCACCGCGCGAATCGTCCCCGAGCGCAGGCCCTCCGCCCCTCGCAGGCCCGCGCGCCGTGCCCCCGACGCCGATGGACGGGCTCATGGCGCGCCCTCGCCCGCCGTCGCTCGCCGCGCCCACGCTGGTGGGCCCTTACGAGCCTCCTCCGATGCCGATGCAGCAGCCGTCGAGCGGCATGTCGCGCGAGACGATCATCGCCCTCGCGGTCGGCGGCGGCCTCTTCGCCCTGCTCCTCCTCGGCGCCGCGCTGGTCGCCCTCTTCGCGTTCCTCCGCTGAAGCGCACCGTTAACCGCGCTCGCCTTTGCTGATATAGCGAGAGCTGCGATGCGTGACGCGAAGCTCCTCTGGGCCCTGGTGATGAGTGCGGTTGTCTCGGGCTGCGGATCGACGCCTCCGCCCGAGCCCCCGGCTCCTCCTCCTCCGCCGCCGAAGGCCGTCGAGGTCACCTGCCCCGAGGGCGCGAGCTGGAACGGCAAGACCTGCGTGGCCAACCAGGTGAGCTGCCCGCCCGGAATGAGCTGGGACGGCAAGGCATGCGCCGAGCCGCCGCCTCCCCCGCCCGTGGTCTCCACCTGCTCGACCCGCGACGAGTGCGAGGCCCAGTGCGACGCCGGCAAGCCGCACAGCTGCACCGATCTCGGCGTGATGTACGCCGGGGCCCGCGGCGTGCAGCAGAACGACGGTCTCGCCGTGCAGCTCTACAAGAAGGCCTGCGAGGGGAGCGACGCCGAGGGCTGCTTCCAGCTCGGCGCGATGGTCGAGAACGGCCGCGGTGCCGGCGTCGATCAGGGGCGCGCCACCGAGATCTACAAGAAGGCCTGCGATCTCGGGAGCGCCTCGGGCTGCAACAACCTGGGCATCCAGTACGAGCGGGGCCGCGGCGCCGAGCAGAACATCGCCAAGGCCGTCGACCTCTACCGCCGCGCCTGCGACCTGAAGAGCGCCCTCGCGTGCAAGAACCTCGGCGTGATGTACCACGACGGCTCCGGCGTCCCCGTCGACATGAAGCGCGCCCTCGAGCTCTACAAGAAGGCGTGCGACGCGGGGAACCCGGGCGGCTGCAACAACCTCGGCGCCATGTACGACAGCGGCGAGGGCACGCTGCGCGACGACTCGGCCGCGCTCGATCTCTACCGCAAGGCCTGCGAGATGGGCGAGATGAACGCGTGCTCGAACCAGGGCTTCCTTTACGAGAAGGGCCGCGGCGCGCGGCAGGACTACAACAAGGCCAACGCGCTCTACAAGAAGGCGTGCGAAGGCGACAACGGCGTGGCGTGCAAGAACCTCGGCGTGATGTACGAGAACGGCCACGGCTTCGGCGGCGCCGACACGGCGATGGCCGCGACGTACTACCAGAAGGCCTGCAAGCTCGGCGCGAAGGACGCCTGCAACTACCTCCGCCAGGTGGTCGACACCATGCGGCGCGACTGCGACACCGGCGACTGCACCAACTACGGCTACATCCACGCGAACGGCATCGGCGTCTCGCAGGACTACACGCGCGCCGCCGAGATCTACAAGAAGGCGTGCGACAACAAGAAGCCCATCGGGTGCAGTAACCTCGGCATCCTCTACGCCGACGGCAACCTCGGATCCCCCGACTACAAGAAGGCCGCCGAGTTCTACAAGCGCTCGTGCGACGCCGGCGGCGGCGCCGGGTGCAACAACCTCGGCTACCTGCACGCGATGGGGCAAGGCGTGCTGAAGAGCCCGCAGAAGGCCGAGGAGTTCTACAAGAAGGGCTGCGACAAGGGCAACGCGCGGGCCTGCCAGAACCTCGACATCGTGCGAAGCGAGCGCGTCGCGTCCGGCAAGAAGACCCCCACGCCCGGCGTCAGCCAGTACTCGTCCGCCCCCCGCCCCACCAGCGACTCGTCGATGATCCAGACGACCGCGCCGCACTGAAATCGCGGATGGGGTCCCCTCCCTGACGGTCGGGGTTCGGGAGGCCTTTGCTGCTGCTCTGTTGCTGGGGCTAGCCGCGGCGGAAGTCCATGCGTCGCTGGACGACGCCGCTCTTCATCACCATCTCGTAGGCCTCTTTTTCGAGCATCGGGTGGATGCCGCGCGTCGGCACGCCGCCGGGCACCTTCTTGCTCGTGATGAAGCCGCTCAGGTACTGCACGTTGAGCTGCCCGAGCTTGCGGAGCACCTGCTTCATCTGCTTGGTGTTGCTCGCCCACGCGTAGGCGAAGGCCCGCGCGCGGAGGAGCTGCGGCTTGAGCTCGGCGTACTCCGCGTCGTCCGGGTCGACCTTCTCCAGCATCTCGACGGCCTTCTTCGCCTGCCCGGTGCGCGCCCACGCCTCGCCCATGATCGCCACCATCATGCCGCGCGTCTTGGCCTCCTTGTGCTGGCTCAGATCGATCCCGTCCACGAGGTTGCGCGCGTCCTCCGTCTCGCCGAGCAAGAGGTGAATCATCGCCCGCTGCGCCCGCGCCTCGTCGGCGATCGGGGCCATCACCTTGTCGAGCTTGATCGTCTCCAGGGTGCGCAGGGCCGCGCGCGGATCTTCCTGGAGCTGGAGCTGCGCCTTGGCGAAGACGGCGGCGGTGTCGTCCTTCTTGAAGTCGGTGTCGAGCTTGGCGAGCGCCTCCTTGCGCGCCTCGGGGGTCGAGGCGTCGCGCACGAGCTCGGCCACGGCGCGCGTCTTCTTGGCGTAGCGCAGCGCCCAGATCGCGAGGCCCGCGAGGGCGAGGGTGATCACCCCGACCACGACCTTCGGGATCCACCCGCTGATCACGAAGGCGCCGATCCAGAGGACCAGCACCGGCAGGCCCAGGCGGAGACCCATCGACTTGAGGTTCTCCGGCGAGAGCGGATCGGCGGGCATGACGGGCTTGGGGGCGGCCGCGTCCTTCGAGGCGTTGGGCTTCTGGAGCTTTCCGGCGGGTTTCAAGGCGGGGGCGCTATACCACGGCCTTTCGACCGGGTGAGCCCGGCGCGGCGGATTCGTCCGGTTTGCCCGGCGGGGCCGGCTTCGACGGATCGGCGGGGTCGGCGGATTCGACCGGCTCGGGCGCGGTGGCGCCCGGCTCGGCCCCCGGGATCAGCGTCGCCTCCACCGAGGACGAGCGCCGGGGCGGGGGCGGCGGCTCGCCCTCGTCGGCCGGCATGGTCACGTCCCGGAAGTGGAGGAAGACCGTCTGGGCGATCGACAGGCACGGGACGGCGAAGAGGGCGCCGGGGATCTGGAAGAAATGCTCTCCCGCGATGAGCGAGAAGACCACGAGCACCGGGTGGATCTTGGCCGCGTCGCCGATGATCTTCGGGTTCAGGAAGTTCGCCTCGATCTGGTGGATGCCCACGATCCACGCGAGCACGCCGAACGCGGTCGCGGGCGACTGGGTGAGGCCGATGGCGACCGCCGGGACCGAGCTCAGGATCGAGCCGAAGATGGGGATGAGCGACATCACCGCCGCCACCACCGAGAGGATGGGCCAGTACTTGAGCTTGAAGATCCAGAAGCCGATGGCGGAGAGCACACCGTTGACGAGGCAGATCAACAGTTGACCGCGGACCACACCGGAGAGTCCGCGGTCGAGCCGGTCGAGGAAATGGTCAAACGACGACCGCGCCGAGGGGCGGACGAGGCCGCGGAAGAACGCGAGGATCTTCTCGTGGGTGAGCATCATGTACCCCGCGAGCATCAGGGTCATGAAGAGGGTGAAGATGCCCCGCGAGACGGCGGCGATCACCTCGCGGCCGACCTTGAGGACCTCGCCGGAGTTCTCCTGGAGGTAGGCCACCGCCTTGTCGAAGCCCTCGCGGAGCATCACCGCGGCGGAGATGCCCTTGCGCTTCTCGATCTGCTCGATCTCCCAGACCCCGTCGCGCTTCTCCCGGAAGCGGACGCCCTCGGTGACCCGCACGTCGTAGGAGCCGTCGTCCTTGTGGATGAGGCGGAAGGGAGGCGGCGGCTCCTCCGGCTCGGCGCCCGCGTCGTCCGGCACGAGCTCGGTGGGCGCGGGCTTCTGCCCCGACCACGAGCCGAGCTTGGCGTCGATGCGCGGCAGCCACTGCTCGCGGGCGTCGCGCGTGAGTTTCGGCCACTCCTCGGCGAGGCCTCTGCCCTCGGCGACGAGGCGCGGGACGATCTGCGAGACGAAGAGGCCGACCGCGCCGAGGCACAGCGCGTACACGAGGAGGATCGCCGCCCAGCGGGGGACGCGGAAGGTCTCGACGCGCTTGACCGACGGGGTGAGCACGTAGGCCACGACCAGCGCGAGCACGAACGGGAGCAGGACGGAGTGCGCCGCGAGGATCACCAGCACGGCCGCCCCGCCGCTCAGCGCGAGGAAGACGCGTCGCTGCCAGGGCGCAGGCGAGGGCGCGGTCAACCTGCGGCCCCGTCGGTCTGGTCGCGCGGCGCGAGGGCGCCCTGCTCGTCGAGGTCGGCGAAGTGCTTGGCGAGGTGCTCGCGCGTGGCGAGGAGCGACTGCGGCACGACGCGCACGTCCGCGATCACGGGCATGAAGTTGGTGTCGCCCGGCCAGCGCGGGACGATGTGCACGTGGAGGTGCTCGGCCACGCCCGCGCCCGCCGAGGCGCCGAGGTTGATGCCGATGTTGAGCCCCTCGGCGCGCAGGGCCTTCTTGAGCCGCACCGCCGAGGCGCGGACGAGCCGGAAGAGCGCGTCGTACGTCTCCTCATCGAGGTCTTCCAGCGCGGAGACATGCGCGTGGGGGATGACCATGATGTGCCCCGCCGCGAAGGGATAGCGGTTCAACATCACGAAGGCGCGCGCGTTGCTCGCCACCACGAGGCGCTCGCCCCGCTCCTCGGCCGGGGCCCCGTCGATGCCGCAGAAGATGCAGGCGCGCGACCGGTCCTTCGGGCCGAGGATGTACTCCATGCGCCACGGCGCCCAGAGCGGATTGCTCATCGGGCCCGACGCTAGCACAGCCGGGCCGGCCCCGCGCCCTCAGCGCGCGCGGACCGGCGAGGGCTCGCGAAACGCGAGATCGAGGGTGACCGCGACGCCCACGCCGATCGCGGCGCCGACCACATCCCAGGTGAAGTCCTTCCAGGAAGGGTCGCCATAGCCCGCGAGATCGAAGAGCTCCTTGGCGCCGCCCGCCGCGACGCTGAGCCCCGCCCCGAAGGCGATGCGCAGGGCGATCTGATCGGTGTACGGGACGCTCGCGCCGTACGCGCCGCCCGCGATGAGCACGCCCGCGGTGGCGTGGAGCGCCTTGTCCTTGCCGAACCAGGGATCGGGATCGACCGCGGTCGTCTGCTGGGCGAGCGCAGGCGCGGGCGCGAGGAGGAGGGCAGCGAGCGGGAGGGCGACCATGGACGAGCGCATCGGCTCCCACGTTATCGCGTATGCTCGCTCTCCATGAAGCTCACGCTCCACCATTTCTGGCGATCCTCCGCGTCATGGCGGGTCCGCTGGGCCCTCGCCATCAAGGGCCTGCCCTTCGATTCGGTGCCCGTCGACCTCCTCTCCGGCGAGCAGAAGACCGAGGCCCACCGCGCCTATAACCCCATCGGCCACGTGCCGGCCCTGGTCTTCGACGACGGGCGCGCCCTCGGCGAGTCGGTGGCCATCCTCGAATACCTCGACGAGGTGGTGCCCGATCCGCCCCTCTACCCGCGCGATCCGTGGAAGCGCGCCCGCGTGCGCCAGCTCGTCGAGACGATCAACGCCGGCGTGCAGCCGCTCCAGAACCTGGTCGTGCTCGCCCGGATCTCTCCGGAGCGCGAGGCCCAGCAAGCGTGGGCGAGCTTCTTCATCGAGCGAGGCCTCACCGCCTACGAGCAGCTCCTCGCCGTCGTCGCCGCCGAGGGCCCCGAGAGCGCGGCCGGCCCCTTCTCCGCCGGGAGCGCGCTGACCGCCGCCGATCTCTTCCTCGTGCCGCAGATGAACGTGGCGCGCCGCTTCAAGGTGGATGTCTCGCCCTTCCCGCGCTGCCTCGCCGTCGAGGCCGCCGCGCTCGCCACGCCGCACGCCGCGAGCGCGCTGCCGGAGAACCAGCCGGGCGCGCCCAAGGGGTGAAGAGCCGCGCCGAGGCGGCCGTGTCATGATCACGCCATCGCTCGTCTTGCTTGGAGGTGGTCCCATGCTCCGTCGAAGCTCCCTCGTCCCTGCCCTGGTCACCCTCGCCGCGCTCGCTGCCGCAACCACGGCCCAGCCCGCCGAGGCCTGCGAGCCTCCGCTGCCCGGGCTCACGGGGACGATCCCCGCCAGTGGCAACATCTACCCCTCCAACGCCCCTGTCTTCTTTCAGGGCTACGACCTGTCGCTCGCCAACGTGACCGTTTCGGTCAGCGACATCCAGCAACCCTACAAGCTCATCCCCACGAGCCTCCCCGGCTCGCTCGGCCTCTCCGCGATGGTCGACCCGCTGCCGCCCTCCGGCCACACCGTCACCATCGAAGGCAATTTTTGCAGCGACCCGGCCCAGTGCCAGCCCATGGCGCTCAGCTACATGGTCGGTAACCCCGATCTCACCGCGCCCGGCGGGGCCATGCCGGTGAGCTTCAATGTCTACGATTACGTCGATTACAAATCGAGCGGCGGCGACTGCACCTCCGACAGCGATCTCGCCTACTGGGTGGAGCTGAAATCCGTCGTCCCCGACCCGAACGGCTCCCCCGAGATCTACACCCTGGAGGTCTATCACGACGAGGGTTTACAGGACCAGGTGGAGACCTTCTCCGGCTTCATCCCCCCGGAGGGCCACGCCGTGGTGCAGATCCGCGCCTTCGCCTCCCAGCTCGGCGGCAAGAGCCCGCCCGAGGCCTTCTGCTTCCACGTGAAGACGGCCGACGCTGCGGGCAACCCCGCGCCCGAAAATACCGAATCTCCTCTCGTGATCTGCAAACCCTGCTACGCCCGGACGAGCACCGATCCGAACATGGGCTTCGGCCCCCCGCCCGAGCCGATGTGGACGAGCGAGGATATCTACGCCGGCGGGCCCTGCGACTCGGGGCAGAGCAGCGGAGTCGGCGGGAACTACCCCGATGGAGGCCTCTCCCACGGGACAGGCGGCTCGACCTCGACGAGCGGGGCGACGACAGGGGGTGACGACGCGCAGGTGATCGGCGGCTGCGGCTGCCGGGTCGCGGGCGAGGAGACGCAGATCCCGGCGCTCCTCGGCGGGCTCGGGCTCCTCGCGATGCGCGGGCTCAGGCGCAGGCGGCGCATGTAAGGCGCGTGCCGACCAGAGCGCGCCGGTGTATGCTCGGTGCATGGCTGCCCCCTCCGATGTCGTCACGATCACGCTGCCTCGGTCGATCATGCCGGAGCTGCCTTCGTTCGCCGAGGCCTTCAACGAGAGGATGCACGAGCTCCTGGAGCGCAACACGGAGGGCACGCTGTCGGCGAGCGAGCGCGCCGAGCTGGAGAGCCTCGTCCGTATGGCCCAGTTCGCCCAGATCCTCGTGACCGCGTTCCAGCAGCCTGCGTGAGCCGTTCGGCCATTCCTCGAGCGCTGCGCGACGCGGTGTCCGCGCGAGACGCCGGCCGCTGCCAGTACTGCGGCCTCGCGCAGCTCGGGCACGGCGCAACATTCCACGTCGATCACATCATTCCGCGCAGCCGCGGTGGCTCGACGGCGCTCGACAACCTGGCGCTGCAATGCCCCAATTGTAGTCTCCGCAAGGCCAACAAAACCACGGCTGTCGATCCACAGACAGGCCACACCGTTGCTCTGTTTCACCCCCTGTCACAACGCTGGAAGGAGCACTTTCAGCTGCTCGGCGACGCTGCCTGTGTCGGCCTGACGCCGGTCGGCAGAGCCACCGTGGATGCGTTGCAGATGAACGCGCTGATCCCCCGATTCGCCCGCGCGTGCCAGCTCGCGCTGGGTCTCCTGGACGTGACCTGACCCGCGGCGCAGGCGGCGCGCGGGCTGAGCCACGCGCCGCCTCAGCACCACGAGACCTGCCCGGGCCGCTTCTCCAGGACCTCGCGCACGTTGGCGACGATGACCCGGTAGCCGACGTTGCCGCTCAGGCGCTGGCGGCCCTCGTTCATCAGGAGGGTTGGGCTCATCCGGACGTCGAGGTCGCGGGCCATGTCGTGGTCGGCGGCGAGCTCGGCGTGGGCGCGGCCGGAGGTGAGCTCGGTGAGGATGGCGGCCGGGTCGAGGCCCTGGGCCTCGGCGATGGCAAACAGGACGGGCTGCGCGGAGATGTCCTGGGCCTCGGCGAAGAAGGCGTGGCGGAGGCGCTGGGCCAGGGCCTCGCAGGCGCCGGCGGGGGCGGCGCCGCTGCGCTCGAGGACGCGGACCGCGCAGAGGATGAGGTGCGCAGGCCACGAGGACTCGGGCGCGACCTTCGACCAGGCGTCGGGGTGCATGGTGACATGGCCGAAGCCGGCGATGACCCCGCGGACATGGTCGCCGTACGCCGCGATGCCGCCCTTGTCCTTCCAGCGGTCTTCGAGCTTCCGCCGGGCCGCGCCGAAGACGGAGAAGAAGCGGTAATCGACCGCGACGGCGGCGCCGAGCTCGCCTTCGAGCTCGGTCATGCGGCGCTCGGCGGCGTAGGCCCAGACGCAGAGCAGGTCGGAGAAGTGGGTGACGCGGACCGTTTCCATGGGCTGTCGATAGCACGATCGCGCGCCGGGCAGGCCACCGGGGCGGCGCTGCGCGATGGCGCAGAGCCCGCCTCAGGGCGAGAGGCGCGCGCGGATATCCACGTACGCGGCGTCCACGAGGCTGCCGAGCGCGCCGGCGTCCACCGGGCGGCCCGGTCGCAGCTTGACGTGGCGGCCTCGCTTGCCGGTGCCTTCCAGCAAGCCGGCCGGGTCAGGGAGCAGCGCGCCGAAGAAGAAGCCGACATTGGCGTGCTGCCGGAAGGCGGCGACATAGGCGAACGCGGCGTCGCCCACACAGGCCGTCGGACAGCCGTCGTGCATGAGCTCGCGCACGTCGTCACCAGAGAGGCGGAGGCGGGAAAACCAGGTCTCCACGAAGGGGCGGAGATCGTCGGGCTGGGCGGCGAGCCAGCGATCGATGGCGGGGTCGTGCTTCACCGCGGTCGGGAACCGGAGGATGTTGTCCATGATCGAGCGCTCCAATGCCAGGATATCGCCTAGGGTGGCAAGCCTTCGCCGTAGCAGCTGATCCGCTTCCGCCCACCGGCCTCGCACCCGCCCGTGCACGCAGATCTCAGGGTGAATCGGCCACCGCGACACTCGAGCAGGTTGAGCCCGTCGAGCGCGCAGGCGGCCCCGGTGCCGGTGCATGCGTCCCCGATCTCCGCGATCGTCTGGTCGCAATGAATCATGGCGGCGTCGATCCGACAGCCGCGCGGGCCGCGGCACCGCGAGACGAACGTCATCTGCCCGCCGTCGCAGCGAAGGAACGTGCGGCCATCCGCCGAGCAGGCGAATGTGGTCGCACACCGATCGCCGGGCATGGCGGTCGTATGCTGCGCCTCTTGGGCCGGCTCGACCGTAGAAGGGGCGATCTCGACGGGCGCCGGGGTCGCGACCGAGCTGCACCCTGCGAGGAGGGCGGCCGCGCAGAGCGCGAGGCGGGTCATCCGGCGAGCATCGATCAAGCCCATGGCGAAATTCATATCACCCCTCCATCCTGCGATGTTCGAGATAGGAAGCATCAGGAAGCCCCCTGCGCGTCCAGAGCGATCGAGACCGCCTGGAGCGACACGAGGTGCTCGTCCTCCGCGACGCGCTGTCTGCCCACTTCGCGAAAGCCGAGCTTGGCATGAAACCGCTGAGACTCCGTGTTCGGAGGGTCCGCGTTGAACTCGCAGGTGATCGTGGAGATGGACGCGCGCGCCGCCCACGCGAAGAGGTCGTGATAGAGGCGCGTGCCGAGGCCCATGGCGCGCCCTCCGCGGGCCACGACGACGCGATCGACATAGAGGAAGCGCTCGAATTGACGCGAAAACCACCGGTAGTTCGGGCTGTCGTAGGCGGCACCTTCCCGGAAGGCGAGGAGGAACGCCAGGATCGCGCCGTCGTCCTCGATCACGCGGTGGAGCGCGGCAGCGCTGTGCAGGTACGCGAGGCGCTCGGGGGAGAGCGGGCTGAGGACGGCGACGAACTCCTCGTTCAGGGCGAGGATGGCGGAGAAATCGTCCGGGGTGGCGTCTCGGAGGATCATGAGACGTCACGCCTTGCGAGAATCAGCAGCATGCTCTGTCCGCATCACGGCTCCGACGGCTCGGGCGTGTAGAGGAAGGCCAGGTAACGCGCGCGGTAGAAATCATCGAGGTCGAGCTTCGACTCGAAGAACTCAGACCATACCTCATATCCGTCGAGGAGGGGCTCCCCGTCCTGTTCGTAGCCGACCTGCTCCGCGTGGGCCTCGAAGCCGTTGGCTCCGGCGTACTCCTGCGATTCGACGCCGGCCTTGCGGTGGGCCTCTTCCCAGGAAGACGCGGAGAAGCAGACGGCCCGCTCCTCGAAGACGTTGGCCCCGTCGGATTTGGAGCCGACCAGGTATACGGTGCGGATGGCATACCAGCGCATGGTGAGCCTCCTTGGTCGTCACGAACGTGCGATCACGCGGAGCGGGCCGATCAACCCTCCACCATGATGCGGATGCGGTAGATCGTGCTGATCCAGCGCACCGTTCAGCGGCTTATGTCCCATGTCGATTACCCCGAGCGCCCGGGAGACGCAGGCTGAATCAGATCGTGGGCGGAAGGCACCATCACCGCCTGCACGATCCACCGATCCAGAAGAGCGGCGTCTCGACATTTTTCGATCTGCGCGCGCACATCCGCGCTGATCTCGATACCGCGCGATTCGAGGATCGAGAGAACGGCCGAGATCTTTGCCTCGATCTTCCCCTCGATCTTCCCTTCGATCTTCCCCTCGGTCCATCGGGCCGCGGCGATCTCGTGGACTTGGCGGATCTCGTCCTCGACCCGCTCGTAGGCGTCGCGCTCCTCCTGCGTGAACTTCGCCTCGTTGGCGAGCTCCAGCGCCTCCCGGTGGGGGCCCGGCGACAGGTCGGCGGGCATCTCGGTGAGCTCGCGCGCATGCACGAAGAGCCAGGCCCAGAGGTCGGTCCCCGGTGCCGACGGGCGCTCCGGTGGCATCTTGGGGAGCTCCAGGAAGGCATACTGTACCTGGAGGAGGTCGTGCGTCTTCGAGCTGCGCTCGGTCATGTTCCACCGGCTCAGCATCGGCACCGGAGGGAGCTGCTTCTGCTGTTGCGCGGCGTCCGGCCACAGCTCGAAGTTGCAGATGGAGATGGCGACCACGTCGTTCGGCTTGGTATACCGATCCTTGGCCTTGAGCTGGCCGGCGTATGCCTTGCACGCATTGTAGACCACGCGGTTGATGAAGCCGGGGTGGTGGATGAGCTGCATCTCGACCATGAAGGTCGTGCCCGTCTGGTCTTTGCAGCGGACGTCGAGGATCGAGAGCTTCGCGCCCTCGACCAGGGGAAGCTGCTCGCTCGGGAGGTACTCGATCGCGACGATGGTCTCGTCGCCACGGCGATCGAGGAGATCGTTGAGGAGACTGCGGAGGATGTCCGGGTGCGTCGCGAAGATGCGGCGGAAAACGAAGTCGTTCTTGAGATCGGCGAAAACCACGGGGGCATGCTACCGGCACCCTCGGGGGAAGGCAACCCGAGCCCGCCGCGAGACGTGGGGCTCCTCTTCTCGGGCGCACGATGCGCGCAGGGTGATGTGCGCAGGTGCGAGGAGGCAAGACAATGATTCTTGGGGGTCAATGGAGGAACCGGTGGAACGCCCTGGGCTTCACCCGCGCCGCGAAGCGGCGTCGGGTGCAATTTTTGGTTGAACCGAATCCAGTCTCTCAACAGTTTCTGTCCGAGTAGCCTCTCGAGAGAGGCTATCTCGGGCGTCAAGTTCCGCAAAAACAACATCTCCAATGCGACGCTCGGCATAGATCAAGGCCCAAGGATCGCGAACGTATCGATTAAGGTAGCTTGGTTCCTTCATGAGAGCGACAAAATCCTCGGCAGAAGGTTGGTCCCCATCATATAGCTTTGCGCTGCTCACCACTTTCCCGGTACCGATCTCGTGAGTACTCTCGGTTTTGACGCGAACAACATGGTCAAGGTACGCATCGTCTACCACTGCTATGTCGCCATGAAGCGCCCCAGTAAACCGCAGCGAAGGGCATACCACCATACCAAAAATCTGCACATCGCTCTCCATTCCACGAAGCCGAGGAAAGCATCGGGACAAATAAGACGGTCGATCTCGAAGCCAGTTGCGAGCAATAACACACTGCCTGACACCGGAAAGAATTTCGTGCCGAGCCTTCCAGATCCCATGATGGGAATCTGGTTCGACCATATGTTTTGCCTGTGCTACAACGACAACCCCATCCTTACATGCAAGCGCATCCACGTCCGTTGCAGTTTGCCCGCCTTCCTTCAGCTTTACCGACCCTGAGACAACATCGAAGCCTGCATCACGAAGTATGTTCCTCACGAACTCCTCGTAGAAGGCGCCGACGACTGCAGAGAGCTTGTTCGTGCTTGCGAGCACCCGACGCGTTTCGTTTATTGCATCACCCGTGACGCCTGGGAGGACAATTAGGCCGATTGTGTCATCAGAAAGCATGACATACGGCTTGCTATGACTGTCGTAGGGCCGAGTGCCTTGCGTTAGCAGGTTCCAACTACAAAGCGACGCAACTCGTCGAACGAAATCGATGGGCATCTCCGTAATGTCCGAAATAAACTGAAAAAGCCCTTCAGCGCACCATCGGTACATGTAGCCTTCGCCCCGTGAAAGACGCACGGGCCGGGCTTTCGAAATGAGAGAAGTGAGCAGATACATACAAAGTAGGACTCTGGCCGAGTCAGATGCTTCGCCAGACTCGCTGACCAGCCGGAGAAGCACGCTGCTTGCCGGAGTGATGCTCGCGCCCAATAAGCGCAGCTGTTGTTCGGCGAGCTCGAGAGGATCCTTATCTGATCTTGTTATCGCGACAGCAAAGCGAGAGAGAGATTTGAGAGCGGGCATAAACGATTCGCGGAGATATTCGTAAGGTTTTGTCGGGACGACGTTCACCAGAGCGAGGCGACGCTTGTTAGCAATTAGCCGCCGCTGTTCTTCTGGACTCGTCGGGTCGAGCATGATTCGACCGCTCGGTTCGACACGAGACACCACTTCTGTCACGCAAGCGACCCCTTGGCGCACGTTCAAGAGAGCCTGCCAGTCCTCGGCTACGGTGCAGAGGCGTTGCGCGGCGCGCATCGCGTCCATTAGGGAGAGCGGGCGGCGATCCTCTGGTCCCGGTCGGCACGAGCAAACAGCGGTGAGCATGAACGGTAGTACGGCGTACCTTCCGGAAATTTCCCAAATTCCGCCCGCCAACTCGACGGGAACGCGAGGCACTGAGGACGGGGCAGGACGTCGGGCCTTTGCAATGTACCGTCGAACGAGGGCCACTACGGCCATCACACAAAGCTCAACGTAGATCTCTGGGGGTAACGCCGCCAGGAGTACGGCCTCATTCTGCGCGCGCGCTGCTAGCTCGTCACGAATCGGGCCTATCACGTCACAGTACTCAAGGTAATTGAGACTCTGTTGTAGCAGGGTTCCGGAAGTACGCTCGAATGCGCTGGCGATGTCATCACGAAAGCGCGCGCGAGCACTCATTACACTAGGATTGAGGAGAAGCTCCTTCTGCTTGATGTCTGCGAGCGCTGCGGAAGGGTCGGCAGCAATATATGTCCGCAGGAGTTTACGGGCCTGATCGATTTGATTTGCCCGCAAGACGTCTACGATTTTGTCCACCGTGGACTTCATCGTTTTCTCTCTTTGAGTACCTCAGCCAGTCCAACTAGCATTGTACTGTCAATTTTGTCGAGATCCCGTGCCCCGGGGAGATCCTCCGCGACGAGATCCTCGTCCCAGGGGGCGCCGCCGACGTCACCGCCTTCCTCGCCGAGCAGGCACCTCCACACCGCTCCGCCGCACCCACCCGGAAGCGAACTTTCTCCGGCCTCCTCGGCCTGCTCGATCTCGCGCCATGCCCGCCGCATGAGCCCAGAATAGCGGAACCGACCCGAGGCAGGTCAAGCTCGGACAACCCGGGTCGACCAGCATCGAGCCATCGGCACAGCGCTCCGGTGAAGAGCGTCGACCTGCCCAACGAACCCCCCGGCGCCGTCATCGCATCCGCCGCCCACCCCGTCGTGCTCGACGGAAGTGGCGCCGCCTTCGCCGGCACCGCCCCCTTCCTCTCCCACGCCGTCGTCGAACCGGCCGGCACCTCCATCGTATCCGGCAACCTGCTCCTCCTGTCCGCCGGCGCGCCCGTCGTCCCGGGCGCCCTCGTCATCGCGTCCACCCGCATCGCCAACCTACCCGCCGACCTCGCCAACCTACCCGCCGACCTCGCCACCGAGCCCGCCGACCTCCCCGCCGCGCTCGCCGCCCTGACCGCCGCCCTCGCCCACCTCGCCCCCCAACTCGTCGACCCGCTCGCCGCGTTGGACGCCGTTACCACCCGGCCCGCCGACCCCCTCGTCGTGTCCGCCGGCATCGTCGACGCGTTCGTCGACGTCGTCGTCCTGTCCGTCGACTTCGCCGACGCGCCCTCCCGTAGGCCCAGCACGTCCGTCCCCCTCGCGGGCGCCCTCGTCCCCGGGGTGACCCTCTTCCCCGCCAGTGTCACCCCGTTCGCCGGACTCTCGGTTGTACATTTTATGTACGTGGGCGAATGTGCGACGTACATGAAATGCTCGGCGACCGTACATGAAATGTCCGTCGCACATCTGCACACAGCACAAAAATCCCTGCCTTTCACTCGGCACGGCCCTTGCGATAAGCCCTCTCGTCCGCGTCGCGGAACATGAAGCAACCCCCGCGTCCCCGAAAGAGAGGAACCCCATGAGCACCGAGCACCATCCCCCGCAGGCCGTCTTGCACCTTCCCCGTCCGACCACGCTGCTCCTCACGTATGCCAAGAAGGTCTCTGCGGCGATGGATGGCAATCCCCACTTCCCGAGCCCGGTCCCCTCGCTCGCCAAGCTCAATGCCAGCATCGCCGCGCTCGACGACGCCGAGACGGCCATGGGCGGCGGCGTCGTCAAGACCAAGAAGCGCGACGCCGATCGCCTCGTCGTCACCCAGGGCCTCTATTGCGAGCGCCAGTATGTGCAGACCATCGCAGACCAGCAGACCAGCCTCGCCGACGCCGAGACCGTCATCGTCAGCGCGGGTATGTTTGTCCGCAAGATGCCCAAGACCCAGAAAGCGCCACTCGCCGTGAGGCCTGGCATGGTCTCCGGCACGGCGGTGATCATCGCGGCGGCGGTCGCGCCCACGGCCATGTATTACTGGCAGTGGACCACCGGCGCGAATGCATGGACGAGCTTGCCCGAGACCATCGCTGCCCGCACCAGCGTCCAGGGCCTCACGCCGGCCACCATCCACGCCTTCCGCTTCCGCGCCCTCACCCGCACGGGGCTGATGGAGTGGTCGCAGCCCGTCTCTCTCCTCGTCCCTTGAGCCCGCGTCTCGTGTCTCGCTTCGGCGATATCGCTTTGACGGGGGCTGCGTTTCAAGCGGGCGGGCTCTCTCCGACTTCTTCCTTCCCCGGCGAGGCCAGCACGGCCTCGAACAGCCGGTGCCCCGCAAACCCCACGATCATCGCCACCACGAACACCACCGGCGCGACATGCCCTGTCACCACCGACAGGAGCGCCGGCCCCGGGCAATACCCCACGATGCCCCAGCCGAGCCCGAACAGCGCAGAGCCCATGATGAGCTTCGTGTCCACGCTCCTCTGCTCCGGCAGATAGAAGTCCGGCGCGGCGATCGGCTTCGGCCGGATCAGCACGAAACGGAACACCACCAGCGTCACGCCCACGGCGCCGCCCATCACCAGAGCGAGGCTCGGGTCCCAGTCGCCGGTGAAATCGAGGAAGCCGCGCACCTTGTCGGGGCGGGTCATCCCGCTCAGGGCGAGGCCGATGGAGAACAGGAGGCCGGAGAGGAAGGCGGTCAGCGGGGCGAGCTTCACTTGGCGCCTCCTAGATGGTGCGTCGCGAGCACGGCGAGGGCGCCGGTGGCCATGAAGGTCAACGTGGCGACGAGGGAGCGCTTGGAGACGCGCCCGAGGCCGCAGACGCCGTGGCCGCTCGTGCAGCCGTTGGCCATGCGTGTCCCGAAGCCCACGAGCAGGCCGGCGGCGACGATGAGGCCGAGGGGGAGGGCGGGCGCGTCGCCGAACGAGCCGGGGGCGAGCAGGGCGGCGGCGATCGCGCCGGCGAAGAGGCCGCCGAGGAACTGGAGGCGCCAGCTCACCTCGCCGGGCTTCGGGAGGATCACCCCGCCGAGGATGCCGCTGATCCCGGCGATCCGGCCATTGAAGAGGAGCAGGAGGGAGGCGCCTGCGCCGATGAGGAGACCGCCGAGGAGGGCGGGGATCGGGGTGAAGTGGGACATGGCGAGGGTGCGAGCGTCGCCGGTACGACGATTCGTCCACTATAACGGATGTCCGTCCGGGCGCAACATTCGTCCGCTATGCCGGATCCATCGGCCTCGATGCGAAGGCACGGTGCCGTTACGCGAGCGCGGTCGGAGCGCGGAATGGGCCGACGAAATGCCTACGATCTTCGGCGGGCCTCGGATAAAGCCGGCCCATGCGCATCGTCTCCATCGGCGGCGGCCCGGCGGGGCTCTACTTTGCCCTGCTCATGAAGAAGGCGGGGCCCGAGCACGACATCACCGTGCTCGAGCGCAACCTCCCGGACGACACGTTCGGGTGGGGCGTCGTGTTCTCGGACGAGACCCTCGGCCACTTCGCGGAGGAGGATCCGGAGAGCATGGCGCGGATCCGCGCGAATTTCCGGTACTGGGGCGACATCGAGACGCATATCGGCGGCGCGGTGGTCAAGTCGACGGGGCACGGCTTCTGCGGTCTGTCGCGCAAGAAGCTGCTCTTGATCCTCCAGGAGCGCTGCCGCGAGCTCGGCGTCACGCTGCGCTTCCAGACGGAGGTGACGGATCTCGACGCGGTACGGAGAGAGGCCGATCTCGTGCTTGCGGCGGATGGCGTGAACAGCTTCATCCGCACGCGGTGGGCCGAGCATTTCAGGCCGGCGATCGACTGGCGCAAGTGCAAGTTCTGCTGGCTCGGGACGACGCTGCCGCTGACGGCGTTCACCTTCCTCTTCGAGGAGAGCGAGCACGGGCTCTTCCAGGTGCACGCGTACCCGTTCGAGGAGAACCTCTCCACGTTCATCGTCGAGTGCCGCGAGGAGACGTGGAAGAAGGCGGGGCTCGACGAGGCGAGCGAGGAGGAGACGGTGCGCTTCTGCGAGCAGCTCTTCGCGAAGCACCTCGGGGGGCACAAGCTCCTCGCGAGCCGCTCGATGTGGCGCACCTTCCCCACCATCTCGAACGAGCGCTGGAGCCACGAGAACGTGGTGTTGATGGGCGACGCGGCGCACACCGCGCACTTCTCGATCGGGTCGGGGACGAAGCTCGCGATGGAGGACGCGATCGCCCTGTGCGACACGTTCAAGCGGCTCGGGACGGGCGACGTGCCGAAGGTGCTCGCGGCCTACGAAGAGGCGCGCAAGGGCGACGTGATCCGGACGCAGCGGGCCGCGCAGACGAGCCTCGAGTGGTTCGAGAACTCGGCGCGCTACCTCGGGCAAGATCCGGTGCTCTTCGACTTCAACCTGATGACCCGCTCGAAGCGGATCACCTACGACAACCTGCAGAAGCGCGATCCCGATCTCGTGTCGCGGGCCACCCTGCGCTTCGCCGAGAAGGCGGGCGCGCCGAAAACCAGCGACGGCAAGGCCCCGCCGCCGATCTTCACGCCCTTGTCCCTGCGGGGGATGAAGCTCGACAACCGCATGGTGGTAAGCCCCATGTGCCAGTACTCGGCGAAGGGCGACGGGGTGCCGCACGAGTGGCACCTCGTGCACCTCGGGAGCCGCGCGATCGGCGGGGCGGGCCTCGTGATCACGGAGATGACCGATGTGTCCCCGGAGGGTCGGATCACCCACGGGTGTGTCGGGATGTACAACGACGTGCAACAGGCCGCCTGGGCGAAGATCGTCGACTTCGTGCACGGGTCGTCGCGCGCGAAGATCGGCATCCAGCTCGCCCACGCGGGGCGCAAGGCGTCGAGCCACGTGCCGTGGGAGGGGGACTGTCCGCTCGGGCCCGGCGAGGGCGCGTGGGAGGCGATCGGCCCCTCGGCGCTGCCCTTCGACAAGGGATGGCCTGCGCCGCGGGAGATGACGCGCGCCGACATGGACCGGATCGTCGAGGCCTTCGCGGCGGCGGCGCGGCGGGCCGACGCGGCCGGTTTCGATCTCGTCGAGCTGCACGCCGCGCACGGCTACCTGCTGTCGAGCTTCCTCTCCCCGCTCGCGAACCACCGGACGGACGGCTACGGCGGCTCGCTTCAGAACCGCGCGCGCTTCCCGCTCGAGGTGTTCGAGGCGGTGCGCGCGGCGTGGCCCGCGCACAAGCCGATCAGCGTCCGGATCTCGGCGAGCGACTGGGTGCCCGAGGGCGGGACGACGATCGAGGAGTCGGTCATGTTCTCGATCTGGCTCAAGGATCGGGGCTGCGACATCATCGACGTGAGCTCGGCGGGCAACTCGCCCGCGTCGAAGGTGATCTACGGGCGGATGTACCAGGTGCCCTTCGCCGAGCAGATCCGCTACGAGGCGAAGATCCCCACGATGGCCGTGGGCGGCATCTTCGGCGCCGATCACGCGAACACGGTGATCGCCGCCGAGCGCGCCGACCTCTGCGCGCTGGCCCGCCCCCACCTCGACGACCCGTACCTGACGCTGCACGCGGCGACGCGCTACGGCTTCGCCGATCAGCCGTGGCCGAACCAGTACCTGCGCGGGCGCCCGAAGCCGGGGAGCGGCGAGGCTCAGGGCTGAGGGGTTGCGTAGAGCGGTCGCATCGAGAGCGGTCGCATCGAGAGCGGTCGCATCGAGAGCGGTCGCATCGAGAGCGGTCGCATCGAGGGCGGTCGGGATCGCCCTGGGCTAAAGCCCAGGGCTACACGAAGGAAGCCCGCCTTCGCGGGCTTGCGTCGTGCTGTTCGGGAGGCGATCAGTCGCAGAGGACTTTGTAGCCCTCCTGGATGTTGTTGCACTTGAGGCCGTTCTGGTTGCAGAGGGGCTCCGCGCAGATGCACTGGAGCGGGCCTTCGCAGGGCATGGGGTCGCAGGAGTAGCTCGTCACGCCGGCGATGTAGGCGACGCAGACGTTGCCGGCCTGGCAGGAGAAGCCGTTGCCGCCGCACTCCTTGGTGCACGGCTCGTTGCACGGAGGCGTGGGCAGATCGATCCAGAAGCCGCCCATGCATACGGCCGTTCCTCCGCAGCATGCATGAGGGATGGGGCAGGTCGCGCCCTCGGGCCCGCATTTACCGAACACCCCGGCGAAGGGGTCGCAGCCGGTGGATCCGGAGCTGCTCGACGACGAGGACGAAGAGCTGCTCGACGACGAAGAGCTCGACGACGAGGACGAGCTGCTCGAGGACGACGAGCTCGACGACGAAGAGCTCGACGAGGTGGTGCCGCCGCCCGATCCGCCGCCTCCTTCGCCGGGGTTGTCGACGATCACCTTGCCGCCGCATGCGGCGAGCACGAGCGAGAACGAGGACCCGAGGAGGAGGAAGAAAGCGGGACGTGCCATGCCTCTCCGCTAACACGCCTGCGCGCGCCCATGAAGCGGCGCACGACGGAGAAAGCGCTCAGTTGCAGCCCTGGCCGGGGCACTCGCAGCCCATGCCCTCGGGCTCGGCCGTCGGGGCGGCGAGCCAGGCGGCGAGCTTGTCGCGCGTGGCGTCGTCGAGCGGATCGACGCCCACGTTGTTCGGCTGGAGCGGCATGAACGGGCCGCTCGCCGGGGCGATCACCTCGGCCATGCGCTGGTAGCGCTTCTTGCCCTTGGATCCAAAGGGTTGCTGCGTGTCCTCGTAGGTGAGGATCGGGAAGGGCGCGCCGTTCAGCGGCGGGTCCTGGTGGCAGGGGTTGCAGCTCTTGTGGATGATCGCGAAGATGTCGCAGGGGAAGTCGCCGGTGGCCGGGGGCTCGCTCCCGCCGCTGCCGCCCGTGCCGGTGGTCGTGCTGGTCGTGCCGCTGCCGCCGCTGCCTCCCTGACCGCACACGCCGCCGAAGCATGCGTCGCTGACGCTGGCATCGCAGCCGAGCGCGGCGAGGACGACGGCGAGAGGAGCGAGGAGGGCGAGGGGCGCGCGGCGGATCATGCGCTGGAGCATATCAGCCCCCGTCGCTCGTCCCGCCGTCGTTGGACGCGCCCCCTGCCCCGCCGCCCCCGCCCGTCCCGGTCGTCGTGGTGGTCGTCGTGACCGTCGTTGTCGTCGTGGTCGTGCTCGACGACGTGGTGCTCGTCGTCTCCGGGCAGCCCGGGGCCGCCGCGTCGAGGTCGCACTGGGTCGGCCAGTCGGTGCTGTGGAAGAGGTCGCTGGAGCAGGCCGCGAGGCCGAGGAGGCTCGCGCCGGCGAGCAACACGAGCAGCTCCGCTGTTCCCGGTCGTCGCGCGCGAGATCCCATCCTGACGATGATAGCGCGGCGGCGATCAGCGACCGAGCTTCTTCGCCATCTGGGCGCCGAGCTCGGCCGAGCGGTTCGAGGCGGCCTCGACGGCGTCGATCAAGGTGCGGCGCAGGCCGCCCGCCTCGAGCGTGTGCAGGCCGGCGATCGCCGTGCCGCCGGGGCTCGTCACCATGTCCTTGAGGCGGCCGGGGTGCTCGCCCGTCTCGAGCTGGAGCTTGGCGGCGCCGTACACCGTCTGGGCCGCGAGGAGGAGCGCCGTGTCCCGGCCGAGGCCCACCTTGACCCCGCCGTCGGCGAGCGCCTCGATCATCAGCATCACGTACGCGGGGCCGCTGCCGGAGAGCCCCGTCACCGCGTCGAGGAGCGACTCGTCGAGCACGACGCAGCGCCCCACGGCCTCGAACAGGGCCTTCGCGGTCTGGAGATCGGCCGGCGTGGCGTGCGATCCGGGGGCGATCGCTGTCGCCCCTGCCAGGGCGATCGCCGCGGTGTTGGGCATGGTGCGCACGACGCGCGCGCCCTCGGGGAGGCGGGCCTCGATGGCGTCGATCGGGACGCCGGCGGCGATGGAGATCACGAGATCTCCCTCGTTGAGCGAGGCGGCGATGGGCTGGAGGATCCGGTCGACGATCTGCGGCTTGACCGCGATCACGATCACGTCCGCCCAGCGCGCGAGCGCCTCGTTGTCGTCGCTCGCCACGATGCCGTACTTCTGGTGCAGCTCGTCGAGCCGCTCGCTCTTCACGTCGCTCGCCCGGATCTGCTCGGCCGCGACCGTGCTCGACTGCAAGAGCCCGCGGATCAAGGCGCCTGCCATGTTGCCGCCACCGATGAACCCGATCTTCCGCCCGCGCATCCGCGCCGCATTGTCCTGCATCGTGACCCCAAACTAGCAGGAAGCGCCTCCGCTGGAACCTGAACTTGACGGCGCAGCCGCGGGCTTCCACGCTCGCCGTCTCGATGCCCAAGCCTTCGCCCACGGTCCGGCTGCGCCGCGCGGCATCCCGCGCCGCGCTCGTGCTCGGCAGCATCTCGATCGCCCTCGGCATCGGCGAGATCGTCGCGCGCATCGCCTTCAAGCCGGCGCGGAGCATCTCCTGGTACCACTACGATCTCCGCTACGGCTTCCGTCACCGCGAGGACGCCGACGCCACCACCAACGAGTGGGGCGACGGCAAGCCGTGGCGCTTCCGCACCAACGCGCGCGGCTTCCGCGGCCCGGACTGGCCCGATGCGCCCCCGCCGAGCACGACGCGCGTGCTGGTGATGGGCGACTCGTTTACATTCGGCAACGCTGTTGACGAGGAAGGCACCTACCCGCGCGTCGCCGGGGCCACCGCCGGCCCGGGGTGGGAGGTGCGCAACGCCGGCGTGAGCGCGTGGGGCCCGCAGAACGCGCTCGCGTACCTGGAGACCGAGGGCGAGAGCATCGGCGCGTCGTGCCTCGTGTACGGGTTCTTCGAGGGCAACGACGTGATGGATGGCGTCGTGCACCCCTTCTACCGGCTCGAAGGCGGCGAGGCGAAGCCGATCCCGATCACCGCGCCGCCGCCGAGCCGCCTCGCGAGCGTGCGCGACGTGATGCGCAAGGTGCCGCTCTACGACTTTCTCCTGGAGCACAGCCAGCTCTTCAACGTGCTCCGCTCCGCCGGGCTCAACACCCTCGCCAAGCACGATCAGACGGCCCCCGCGCAGGACCTCTACAACACCGCGAGCCGCGATGTGTTCGACCAGGGCCTCGCCCTGAACGACGCCGCGCTCGACCGGATGCTCGCCCTCGCCCGCAAGCGCTTCGGGGCCTTCGCGCTCGTGCTCATCCCCATGCGCGGGCAGGTGACGCCCGACCGCGACGCGATGGCCGTCCCCTTCCCGCTCTGGATGGCCGAGGCGTCACACGCGCGCGCGCTCGCCTGGGCGAAGGCGCACGACGTCCCCGTGGTCGATCTCGGCGAGGCCCTCGCGAAGAGCCCGGCCGAGGCGGGACGCGCCTACTTCGCGCGCGACTTCCACCTCGGCCCCGAGGGCAACCAGCTCCTCGGCAAGCTGCTCGGCGAACGTTTGCCGGCAGCCTGCGCCAAGCAACCCTGATCAGAGGGTGTTCCACAGGCGTCGCGAGCAGCCCGAGGCTAGGGAGGAAGCGCGAGCCGTACATTGTACGGTGAGCGGTTCCGACCGACGCATCGGGCTGCGCAGCAGCCTGTGGGACACCCGATCAGAACAGCGTGTAGATGAAGGGCGCGATCGCCGTGCCCGACAGGAGCAAGAGCACGCTGATGAGCAGCAGCGTGGTCAGGATGGGGAAGAGCCACCACTTCTTGTTCTGCTTCAAGAAGCCGATGGTGTCGCCCACCAGGGACGAGGACTGGCCCGCCGAGGCCTCCTCGAACTTGGACGTCTTCTTCTCTTCCGGCTTCGCCTCGGTCGCCTTCTCGGTCTCGTCAGCCATGGGGCTCCTCCTCAGAACTGCTTCACGTACGTCGCCGGATCGTCGCTCTCTTTGTACTCTTCCCAGTACGTCGCCGCGCCGCGGTCGAGCTTGCGCTTCATCGTGTCGCGGCCGATGAGCCGGAAGATGAGACCGACGGGGGTGATCAGGAACAGGAAGACCACCACGAGGATGATCGGCGAGGTGATGAGCCCCATCGTGATCCCGAGGCCCATCCAGAGGATGTAGAGGATGCGCCCGATCGGCCGGATCAAGGAGAGCAGGAAGACCGCAACTCCGGCGATCCACAGCCCGTGCGCCAGCGACTCCTTGTGGAGGTAGAACTGGTACACGAGGCCGATGACGCCCGTGCCGGCGAGGAAGATGGCGCCGAACTCGACGAGCTTCCTCGTCGAGGGGTTCCTGTCGATTTCGTCGTAGATCTTGATGGCCATCAGTCGAGCGAGAACTGTGAGAGGTACTGCTTCTGCTCGGACTCCGCGAGCTTGGGCTGCTCCTCCTTGAGGAGGACGCAGTCACCGACCACGAGGACGTCCATTTCGGTGTGGAGGAAGCAGTTGTACGCCTCCGCCGGGGTGTTGACGATGGGCTCGCCGCGCACGTTGAAGCTCGTGTTGACGATCACCGGGCAGCCGGTGAGCTTCTCGAACGTCTTCATCAGCCGGTAGTAGCGGCCGTGCCGCTCCTCGTCGACGGTCTGGATGCGGGCCGAGTAGTCGACATGCGTGATGGCCGGGAAGTCGGACCGCGGCACGTTGACGCGCTTGCGCAGGTCCGGATCCTTCATCGCCTTCTGCTCCTCGTCCGTGAGCTGCTTCCGGTACTTCTCGCGCACGGGGGCGACGAGGAGCATGTACGGGCTCTCCGTCTTCTCGTCCATCACGAAGATCTCGTGCGCGCGCTCCTTGAGCACGCACGGCGCGAAGGGCCGGAAGGACTCGCGGTACTTGATCTTCAGGTTCATCGTCGACTGCATCTTCACGTTGCGCGGGTCGCCGATGATGCTGCGCGCGCCGAGGGCGCGGGGGCCGAACTCCATCCGGCCGTAGGACCAGCCGATGACCTTGCCCTCGTCCATCTTCTTGGCGACGAGGTCGAGCAGGTCCTGCTCCTTGTCGAAGTGGTGGTACTTGCACTTCTTGCTGTCGAAGAAGGCGCGGGTCTCGGCGTCGGAGTAGGCGGGGCCGAGGTACGAGCCCTTCTGGGAGTCCTTGCCGTTCGTGACGCGCTTGTTCTCGAGGAGCTGGTACCAGACGAAGAGCGCGGCCCCGAGCGCGCCGCCCGCGTCGCCCGCGGCCGGCTGGATCCAGATGTTCTCGAACGGGCCCTCGCGCACGAGCTTGCCGTTGGCCACGCAGTTGAGCGCCACGCCGCCCGCGAGCACGAGGTTCTTCATCCCCGTCTGCTTGTGGATGTGCTGCGCGGTGAGCATCATGATGTCCTCGGTCACCACCTGGATCGAGGCGGCCAGATCCATCTCGCGCTTGGTGATCTCGGCCTCGGCCTTGCGCGCGGGGCCGCCGAAGAGCTCGGCGAATTTGTCGCCCGTCATCGTCAGGCCGTCGCAGTAGTTGAAGTACTCCATCGCCATCCGGTACGAGCCGTCGGGCTTGATGTCGATGAGGTGCTTCTTGATCACGTCGACGTACGTGGGGTCGCCGTAGGGCGCGAGGCCCATCATCTTGTACTCGCCGGAGTTGACCTTGAAGCCGGTGAAATAGGTGAACGCCGAGTAGAGCAGGCCCAGGCTGTGGGGGAAGGAGACCGCGCCCTTCAGGTGGATCTGGTTGCCCTTGCCGACGCCCCAGGTCGTCGTCGCCCACTCGCCCACGCCGTCGGCGCAGAGGATGGCGGCCTCGTCGTACGGCGAGGGGAAGAAGGCGGACGCGGCGTGCGACTGGTGGTGGTCGGTGAAGACCAGCTTGCCGTTGTAGCGATTCTGGAGGCCGCGGCGGATGCCCCGGGGGACGTGGAGCTTCTCCTTCAGCCAGAGGGGCAGCGCCTTCTTGAAGGACCAGAAGCCGCTCGGCGCGTAGGCGAAGTAGGTCTCGAGGATGCGGTCGAACTTCTTGATGGGCTTGTCGTAGAAGACGACGTAGCTCACGTCCTCCGGCTGCATTTTCGCCTCGGCGAGGCAGTAGTCGATCGCCTTCTTCGGGAACTCGTGGTCGTGCCGGATGCGCGTGAAGCGCTCTTCCTGTGCGGCGGCGACGATTTCCCCGTCCACGACCAGAGCGGCCGCGCTGTCGTGATAGAATGCTGAAATTCCGAGGATGGCTCGGCGGCTCGGGGTCGGCATCGAATGGAGGGTGATAGCAGAGTCTTTTGCCCGGGTCACGCCCGGTGAGGACGGCCCCTCCGGCGTGAGAGCGACGCGAAAACGCGCGGTATTTGCGGGGAACGCGCGCTCGCCGCGGAGGGCGCCTGCCCGCGCGCGGCGGGCCCACGGAGGAGCGCGCCGCGCGCGGCCGGCGCGTCACGGGAAGGAGAGGACGGAGGTCGCGGTCAGGCGCTGGGTCGTGGTGTTGTCGCCGATCTGACCATTGGCGTTGCCGCCCCAGCACTTCGCCGAGGCCGTCGCGCCGAGGATGGCGCAGGTGTGGTTGTAGCCGGCGGCCACGAAGGTCGCGCCGGCGAGGCCCGTGACCACCGTGGGCGTGAGGCGCTGGGTGGTCGAGTTGTCGCCGATCTGCCCGTTGCCGTTGAGGCCCCAGCACTTCGCCGAGCCGTCGCCGAGCAGCGCGCAGGTGTGCAGCCGACCGGCCGAGAGGTGCGTCGCGTTCGCGAGCCCGCTCACCGCCACGGGGACGTTCTTGTGCGCGGTGGTGTTGTCGCCGAGGCTGCCGTTGGTGTTGTAGCCCCAGCACTTCGCCGAGCCGTCGCTCAGCAGCGCACAGGTGTAGTTGTCGTCGAACGAGGTCGCGATCTCGATCGCGTTCTGGAGCCCGGCCACGTAGGGGCCGGCGAGCGAGGTCGAGGTGTTGCCGTCGCCGAGCTGGCCGTAGCTGTTGTCGCCCCAGCACTTGGCCTGCCCGTCCGCGAGGAGCGCGCAGGTGTGGCCGTACCCGGCGCCGATGCCCACGACCCCGGAGAGGCCGCTCACGACCACCGGCGAGGTGCGCGTCGAGCCCGTCCCGTCGCCGAGCTGGCCGCTCACGTTGTAGCCCCAGCACTTGGCCGTGCCGTCGCTCAGGCGCGCACACGCGTGGAGGCGGCCCGCCGAGACGGCGAGCGCGTTGGAGATGCCGCTCACCGCGACGGGCGTCGTCTTCTGGGCGGTGGTGCCGTCGCCGAGCTGCCCGTTGGCGTTGTAGCCCCAGCACTTGACGCCGCCGGTGTTGAGCACCGCGCACGCGAACGACTCGCCGGCCGCGATGCCCACCGCGCCGGAGAGGCCGCTCACCACGACCGGGGTGTTCTTCTGGACGGTGGTGCCGTCGCCGAGCTGGCCGTTGGCGTTCTGGCCCCAGCAGCGGGCCGTGCCGTCGTTCTCGAGCGCGCACGAGAAGTTGATGCCGAGCGCGGCCCGCGTCCCGCTCGCCGCGCCGCAGTAGAGCGTGCCGCCGCACCCGTCGGCGATGACGCCGCTGTTCACACCCTGCGCCGCGCAGGTCGTCGGCGTGCAGCCGGCCGAGCAGACGTTGCTCGTGCCTCCGCCCCCGCACGGGAACGCGAACACGTTCACGAGCGAGGTCTGCGCGATCGTCGTCTGGGTGCCGAGCTCCCCGTTGCCGTTCGACCCCACGCACTTCGCCGTCCCGTCGTTGGAGAGCACGCAGGTGTGGCGGTAGCCGGTGGCGACGGTGTTGATGTTCGACTGTCCAACCATGGTTACCGGTGTGAGCCGCGGTGTCACGATGGTCCCATCGTTGAGCATGCCCGTCCCGTTGTAGCCCCAGCACTTGACCGTGCCGTCGTTCAGCAGCGCGCAGGTGTGCACGTTGTTCGCGAACAGGTGCGCCGCGTTCGACAGCCCCACCACCGTGACCGGCAGGTTCTTGCTCGCCGCGGTGCCGTCGCCGAGCATGCCGTAGCTCACGTTGTAGCCCCAGCACCGCGCCGTCCCGTCGCTCAGCACCGCGCACGAGTAGTACTCGTCCGAAGCGAGCTTCACCTCCACCACGTTCTGGAGACCGGCCACGTACGGCCCGGGCAGGTTGGTCGACGTGTTGCCGTTGCCGAGCTCGCCGTAGGTGTTGTCACCCCAGCACTTGACCTGCCCGTCCGCGAGGCTCGCGCAGGTGTGGCCGTAGCCCGCCGAGATGCTGGAGATGCCGGTCACGCCCGCCACCACGATGGGCGTCGTGCGCGTCGTCGACGTGCCGTCGCCGAGCTGCCCGCTGGCGTTGTAGCCCCAGCACTTCGCCGTGCCGTCGCTCAGGCGCGCGCAGGTGTGGAGGCGGCCTGCCGTGATGCTCACCGCGTTCGAGAGCCCGCTCACCGCGACCGGCGTCGTGCGCTGGGTGGCCGTCCCGTCGCCGAGCTGGCCGTTGCCGTTGTAGCCCCAGCACTTCACCGTGCCGCCCTGGATCAGCGCGCAGACGTACAGCTCGCCCGCCGCGAGCGCGATCACGTTGGAGAGCCCCGAGACCGTGACCGGCTGGTAGCGGTCGGTGGTCGTCCCGTCGCCGAGCTGACCGTTCGAGTTGTTGCCCCAGCACCGCACGGTCGCGTCGGGCGCGATCGCGCAGTTGAAGTACTGACCGCCCGCGATCTTCGGCTGGTACGTCGAGCCGCAGTAGAGCGTCCCGCCGCAGCCGTCGGCGATGGAGCCGCTCGTCGCGCCCTGCGCCGCGCAGGTCGTCGGCGTGCAGCCCGCCGAGCAGACGTTGCTCGTGCCCCCGCCCCCGCACGGGAACGCAAACACGTTCACCGGCACCGTCGACGCGATCGTCGTCTGGTTGCCCAGCTCGCCGTTGCCGTTCGACCCCGCGCACTTCACCGATGCGTCGTTGTAGTAGAGGCACGTGTGCCGGTAGCCGGTGCCGATGGTCTGGATGTTCGTCTGGCCCGTCATCGACACCGGCGTCAGCCGCGGCGATAGCACGGTGCCATCCATCAGCATGCCCGTCGCGTTGTAGCCCCAGCACTTCGCCGTCCCGTCGTTCAGGAGCGCGCAGGTGTCCACGCTGTTCGCGAACAGGTGCGCCGCGTTCGTCAGGCCCACCACCTGAACCGGCAGGTTCTTGCTCGCCGTCGTGTTGTCGCCGAGCATGCCGTTGGTCACGTTGTACCCCCAGCACCGCACCGTCCCGTCGCTCAGCAGCGCGCACGAGTAGTACTCGTCCGACGCGGCCTTCACCTCGACCACGTTCTGGAGACCTGCCACGTACGGCCCGGGCAGGTTGGTCGACGTGTTGCCGTTGCCGAGCTCGCCGTAGGTGTTGTCGCCCCAGCACTTGACCTGCCCGTCCGCGAGGCCCGCGCAGGTGTGGCCGTAGCCCGCCGAGATGCTGGAGATGCCGGTCACGCCCGCCACCGCGGTGGGCGTCGTGCGCGTCGTCGACGTGCCGTCGCCGATCTGCCCGCTCCCGTTGTAACCCCAGCACTTGGCCGTGCCGTCGCTCAGGCGCGCGCAGGTGTGGAGGCGCCCCGCCGTGATGCTCACCGCGTTCGAGAGCCCGCTCACCGCGACCGGCGTCGTGCGCTGGGTGGCCGTCCCGTCGCCGAGCTGGCCGTTGCCGTTGTAGCCCCAGCACTTCACCGATGCGTCGTTGTAGTAGAGGCACGTGTGCCGGTAGCCGGAGCGCGATCACGTTGGAGAGCCCCGAGACCGTGACCGGCTGGTAGCGGTCGGTGGTCGTCCCGTCGCCGAGCTGACCGTTCGAGTTGGCGTCTCCAGCACCGCACGGTCGCGTCGGGCGCGATCGCGCAGTTGAAGTACTGACCGCCCGCGATCTCGGCTGGTACGTCGAGCCGCAGTAGAGCGTCCCGCCGCAGCCGTCGGCGATGGAGCCGCTCGTCGCGCCCTGCGCCGCGCAGGTCGTCGGCGTGCAGCCCGCCGAGCAGACGTTGCTCGTGCCCCCGCCCCCGCACGGGAACGCAAACACGTTCACCGGCACCGTCGACGCGATCGTCGTCTGGTTGCCCAGCTCGCCGTTGCCGTTCGACCCCGCGCACTTCACCGATGCGTCGTTGTAGTAGAGGCACGTGTGCCGGTAGCCGGTGCCGATGGTCTGGATGTTCGCCTGACCGGCCATCGACACCGGCGTCAGCCGCGGCGACACGACGGTGCCATCCATCAGCATGCCCGTCGCGTTGTAGCCCCAGCACTTCGCCGTCCCGTCGTTCAGGAGCGCGCAGGTGTCCACGCTGTTCGCGAACAGGTGCGCCGCGTTCGTCAGGCCCACCACCTGAACCGGCAGGTTCTTGCTCGCCGTCGTGTTGTCGCCGAGCATGCCGTTGGTCACGTTGTACCCCCAGCACCGCACCGTCCCGTCGCTCAGCAGCGCGCACGAATAGTACTCGTCCGACGCGGCCTTCACCTCGACCACGTTCTGGAGACCTGCCACGTACGGCCCGGGCAGGTTGGTCGACGTGTTGCCGTTGCCGAGCTCGCCGTAGGTGTTGTCGCCCCAGCACTTGACCTGCCCGTCCGCGAGGCCCGCGCAGGCGTGGCCGTAGCCCGCCGAGATGCTGGAGATGCCGGTCACGCCCGCCACCGCGGTGGGCGTCGTGCGCGTCGTCGACGTGCCGTCGCCGATCTGCCCGCTCCCGTTGTAACCCCAGCACTTGCCGCGCCGTCGCTCAGGCGCGCGCAGGTGTGGAGGCGCCCCGCCGTGATGCTCACCGCGTTCGAGAGCCCGCTCACCGCGACCGGCGTCGCGCTGGGTGGCCGTCCCGTCGCCGAGCTGGCCGTTGCCGTTGTAGCCCCAGCACTTCACCGTGCCGTCGTTGATCAGCGCGCACACGTAGAGCTCGCCCGCCGCGAGGGCGACGACGTTGGAGAGGCCGGCCACGGTGACCGGCTGGTAGCGGTCGGTGGTCGTCCCGTCGCCGAGCTGACCGTTCGAGTTGTTGCCCCAGCAGCGCACCGTCGCGTCGGGCGCGATCGCGCAGTTGAAGTACTGCCCGCCCGCGATCTTCGGCTGGTACGTCGAGCCGCAGTAGAGCGTGCCGCCGCAGCCGTCGGCGATGCTCCCGCTCGTCGCGCCCTGGAGCGCGCAGGTCGTCGGCACGCAGGCCCCGCAGATGTTCGACGTGCCCCCGCCGCCGCAAGGGAAGGCGAACACGTTCACCGGCGTCGACGAGACGATCGTCGTCTGGTTGCCGAGCTCGCCGTTGCCGTTCGTGCCCACGCACTTGACCGAGGCGTCGTTGAAGTAGAGGCACGTGTGCCGGTACCCCGCGGCGATCGAGTGGATATTCGACTGGCCCACCATCGCCACCGGGGTGAGGCGCGGGGTCACGACGGTCCCGTCCATCAACATCCCGGTCTGGTTGTAGCCCCAGCACTTCGCCGTCCCGTCGTTGAGCAGCGCGCAGGTGTGCACGCTGTTGGCGTAGACATGCGCGGCGTTGGAGAGGCCGCTCACGGCGACGGGCAGGTTCTTGCTGACGGTCGTGCCGTCGCCGAGCATGCCGTAGCCGACGTTGTAGCCCCAGCACTTGACGGCGCCGCTGCTCAGGACCGCGCAGGCGTAGTTCTCGTCCTCCGCTGCCTTCACCTCCACCACGTTGGACAGGGTTGCGACGCCGACCGGCAGCGAGCTCGAGGTGGTGCCGTTGCCGAGCTGGCCGAAGCTGTTGTCGCCCCAGCAGCGGGCGAGGCCGTTGGTGAGCGAGGCACATGTCTCGCCGTAGCCCGCGCTGATGCTGGAGACGCCCGTGAGGCCCACCACCGCCGTGGGCGTGCTGCGCGTGAGCGTGGTGCCGTCACCGATCTGGCCCTGGCCGTTGTAGCCCCAGCACTTGGCCGTGCCGTCGCTGAGGCGCGCGCAGGTGTGCAGGCGCCCGGCGCTGACCGAGACGGCGTTGTTGATCCCGCTCACCACGACCGGCGTGAGACGCTGGGTGGCCGTGCCGTCGCCGAGCTGGCCGTTGCCGTTGTAGCCCCAGCAGCGGATCGTCCCGCCCTGGATCAAGGCGCATGCGTAGCTCTCGCCCGCGCTGATCGCGAGGACGTTGGAGAGGCCGCTCACCGCGACCGGCTGGTAGCGATCGGTGGTGGTCCCGTCGCCGAGCTGGCCGTTGGCGTTGTTGCCCCAGCACTTCACCTTGGCGTCGGGGGTCATCGCGCAGTTGAAGTACTGGCCGCCCGCGATCTTCGGCTGGTAGGTCGAGCCGCAGTAGAGCGTGCCGCCGCAGCCGTCGGCGATCGCGCCCGAGGTCACGCCCTGCGCCGCGCACGAGGTGGGCACGCAAGCGCCGCAGATGTTGCTCGTCCCGCCTCCGCCGCAGGGGAAGTTGACGACCGCGCCCGGCGTCGTGACCTGGAGGGTGGTCTCGTTGCCGAGCTGGCCTTGGCCGTTCTGGCCCCAGCACTTGGCGGTGCCGTCGTTCAGCATGGCGCAGGTGAAGCGGTTGCCCGCGCCGATCGAGCTCGCGGTGGAGATGCCGAGCACCGGCGTGGCCGTCGGGCGCTGGGTGGTCGTCCCGTCGCCGATCTGCCCCTGACCGTTGTAGCCCCAGCACTTCATCGACCCGTCGGCGAGGCGCGCGCAGGTGTGCAGATCGCCCGCGGTCAGCTCGACCGCCGTGGTCAGGCCGGAGACGGCCACCGGCGTGAGGCGCTGCGTGGTCGTCCCGTCGCCGAGCTGGTTGTTGCCGTTCAAGCCCCAGCAGCTCGCCGTCCCGTTGGAGAGGAGCGCGCAGGAGTAGCTCCCCTGGATCGACGCGGCGATGCCCACCGCGGTGGAGACGCCGCTCACCACGGTGGGGACGAGCCGCTGGGTCACGGTGTTGTCGCCGATCTGTCCGTTGCCGTTCGAGCCCCAGCAGCGCGCCGTCCCGTCGAGGAGCGCCGCGCAGGTGTGGGCGTAGCCGGCAGAGACGACCGCCACGTTGGCGAGCCCGCTCACGGCCACCGGGGTGCTCCGCGTGAGCGTGCTGTTGTCGCCGATCTGCCCGTTGCCGTTGTAGCCCCAGCACTTGACGGTCTTGTCGGCGAGGAGCGCGCAGGTGTGGAGGCGGCCGGCGGTGATGTTGATCGCCGTCGAGATGCCGCTCACCGCGACCGGCGTGAGCCGCGGGGTGCTCGTCCCGTCGCCGAGCTGGCTGTTGCCGTTGGCGCCCCAGCACTTGACGGTGCCGCCGCTGATCAGCGCGCAGGTGTGCGACTCGCCCGCCGCGATCTTCAGCACGCCCGAGAGCCCGCTCACGAGGACCGGCGTGAGGCGGTTGACGGTCGTGCCGTCGCCGAGCTGGCCGCTCGTGTTGAGGCCCCAGCACCGCACCTCGCCCGTCGGGCGCAGGCCGCACGCGTGGGAGTCGCCGACCGCGATCTGCGAGGACACGCACGCGCCGCAGTCGACGGTGCCGCCGCAGCCGTCGGGGATGACGCCGCACTGGCCCGCGCAGCCCTGCGGCTGGCAGGTGCACGACCCGGCGATGCAGCCGCCGTTCGGGCAGACGTTGCCGCAGACGCCGCAGTTGAACGGGTCGCTCATCTTGTCGGCCTCGCAGCCGTTCTGCGCGTTGCCGTCGCAGTCGCCGTAGCTGCCCGTGCAGGTGAAGCCGCATGCGCCGGCCGAGCAGGTCTTGCTCGCGTGGGCGGCGTCGGGGCAAGCGTTGCTGCACTGCCCGCAGTTCGCCAGGTCGGTTGCGCTGTTGACCTCGCAGCCGTCGTTGGTGACGCCGTTGCAGTCGAGGAAGCTCCCCGTGCAGCTCCCGATCACGCAGGCGCCGTCCTGGCAGGCCGGGGTGGCGTGGGAGAGCGCCCCGCAGCTCGAGGAGGCGCCGTTGTCGACGGTGCCGTCGCAGTCGTCGTCCACGTTGTTGCACGTCTCGGCCTTCGCCGCGACGTTCTGGTGGCAGGTGAGCGCGCCGGCCGTGCAGGTGACGGTGCCGGCCGAGCAGGCGCCGGAGAGGCCCGTCGAGCAGCCGGCGCCCCCGCCCGGGTTGCCGTTGTCGATCGCGCCGTTGCAGTCGTTGTCCACCCCGTCGCACACCTCGGGCGAGGCCTGCACGTTCTGCGCGCAGAGCAGGCTCCCGTTCGAGCAGCTCGTGGTGCCGACGGAGCAGACGCCGGAGAGCCCGGTGTTGCAGATCTGGCCGCTCCCGGGGCTGCCCTCGTCCACCGCGCCGTTGCAGTTGTTGTCCTTGCCGTCGCAGATCTCGGCCGACGCCTGGACGTTTTGAGCACAAACGATCGACCCGCCCGCGCAGCCCGTGGTGCCCGCGGCGCACACGCCGGCGAGCCCCGTGTTGCAGGCCTGGCCGCCGCCCGGGTTACCGTTGTCGACGATCCCGTTGCAGTCGTTGTCCTTGCCGTCGCAGACCTCGGCCGTGGGCTGGATGGTGGGGTTGCACACCACCGCGCCGTTGGTGCACGCGCTCGTGCCCGTGGCGCACGCGCCGGAGAGGCCGGTGGCGCAGGCGACGCCGCCGCCCGGGTTGCCGTTGTCGATCACGCCGTTGCAGTCGTCGTCGATGCCGTTGCACGTCTCGGCGATCGGCTGCTGGTCGGGGTTGCACACGATGGAGCCCGAGAAGCACGCCGTGGTGCCGTTGCCGCAGATGCCCGGGCTGCCGGTGTTGCAGTTCTGCCCGCCGCCGGGGTTGTTCTCGTCGGTCTGCCCGTTGCAGTTGTCGTCGAGCCCGTTGCAGCTCTCGGCGTGGGCCGCCACGTTCTGCTGGCAGGTGAGCGCGCCGCCCGTGCAGGTCGTCGTGCCCGCCGAGCACACGCCCTGCTGCCCCGTCACGCACGCGCCGCCGCCGCCCGGGTTCCCGTTGTCGGCGACGCCGTTGCAGTCGTTGTCCTTGCCGTCGCAGATCTCGGCCTGGGGCGCGAGCGGCGTGCACACGCCGGGCTGCCCGTTCTGGCAGGCGGGGGCGGTGGTGTGGCACTCGCCCACGCCGCAGGAGATGATCCCGAGCCCGTCGTCCGTGCTCCCGTTGCAGTCGTTGTCGAGGCCGTCGCAGGTCTCGACCGCGGGGACGACCTGCCCCGCGCAGGGCGCCCAGTTGCCGCCCACGCAGGTCTGCGTGCCGGCCTTGCAGGCGCCGACGCCCGCGGTGCCGGGCGCGCCGCCGTAGCAGCTCTTGGTGTCGCCGTTGATGCATGCGCACCCCTCGTCGACCTGCCCGTTGCAGTTCTCGTCGACGTGCCCCTCGCACACCTCGGCGCTCGGCTGCACCGTCTGGGCGCAGGTGAGCGCGCCGTTGACGCACGACGTGCTGCCGCTCCCGCACGCGCCCATCTGCCCGGTGATGCATGCCGAACCGCCGCCCGGGTTCCCGTTGTCGACGGTCCCGTCGCAGTCGTCGTCGAGCCCGTTGCACGTCTCGGCGTGGGGCTGGTTGAGCTGCGAGCACACCACGCTGCCGTTCTGGCAGACGGTGTTGCCGGTGGCGCAAAGACCCTGGTTGCCAGTGTTGCACGGTGTGCCACCGCCGGGGTTCCCGTCGTCGGTCACGCCGTCGCAGTCGTTGTCGAGGCCGTCGCAGATCTCCGGCGACGCGGCCACGTTCTGGTTGCAGGCGAGCGCGCCGGCCACGCATGCGGTGGTGCCCGGCGTGCAGACGCCCGGCTTGGCCGTGCTGCACGCGGCGCCGCCGCCCGGATCGCCGTTGTCGATCGTGCCGTCGCAGTCGTCGTCGAGCCCGTTGCACTGCTCGGCCTTCGGCGCCTTGGGCGCGCATGCGCCGGGCTGCCCGTTCACGCACGAGGGCGCCACGTTGGCGCACTCGCCCACGCCGCAGTTGAGGAGCGGCAGGCCGTCGTCCACCTGCGCGTTGCAGTTGTCGTCGACGCCGTTGCACGTCTCGGCCTGGGGGAGCGCCTCGCCCGTGCATGCGCCCCACGCGCCGTTCACGCAGGTCTGCGTCCCGGCGTGGCAGGCGCCGACGTTGAGCGTGCCGGCCGCGCCGGTGTAGCAGCTCTTGGTCTGCCCGTTGGTGCAGACGCACCCCTCGTCCACCTGCCCGTTGCAGCTCTCGTCGAGCATCCCGTCGCACTGCTCGGGCGCGGGGAAGGTCGTCTGCACGCACGCGATCTGGCCGTTCTGGCAGGCCGTCGCGCCGGTGCCGCACGCGCCGAGCAGGCCGGTGTTGCAGGCCGCGCCGCTGCCCGGGCTGCCCTCGTCGACCTGCCCGTCGCAGTCGTCGTCGAAGCCGTTGCACGTCTCCGCATGCGGCGCCTGGTTGGGGCTGCACACCACCTGGCCGCCCGAGCACACCGTGGTGCCCGCGGTGCACACGCCGGGCATCCCGGTGTTGCACGCGACGTTGCCGCCGGGGTTGTTCTCGTCGATCTGGCCGTCGCAGTCGTTGTCGATCCCGTCGCAGATCTCGGCGCTCGGGAGCGCGCTCTGGTGGCAGACGATGCTCCCGGCCTGGCAGACGGTGGTGCCCTGCGCGCAGAGGCCCTGGTTGCCCGTCTGGCAGGCCTGCCCGCCGCCGGGGTCGCCGTTGTCGACCACGCCGTCGCAGTCGTCGTCGATGCCGTTGCAGATCTCGGGCGACGGGAGCAGCGGCTCGCAGGTCTGCACCTGGCCCTGGATGCAGAAGGGCACGGTGTTGTGGCACTTGCCGACGCCGCAGGAGATCGACCCGAGGTTCTCGTCGACCTGCCCATCGCAGTCGTTGTCCGCGAGATCGCAGACCTCGGTGGTGGGCACCGCCTCGCCCGCGCAGACGCCGAGCACGCCGTTCTGGCAGCTCTGCGTGCCGGCCTTGCAGACGCCGACGCCGATCGTCCCGGCCGGGCCGGTGTAGCAAGCCTGCGTCTGGCCGTTGGCGCATGCGCAGCCGTCGTCCACGGTGCCGTTGCAGTTCTCGTCGAGGCTCCCATCGCAGACCTCGGGGCCGGCCTGCGTCGTCTGGTGGCACGCGAGCGCGCCGCCCTGGCAGGTCGTGGTGCCGGTGGCGCACACGCCCTGGAGGCCCGTCGGGCAGCTCGCTCCGCCGCCGGGGTTCCCGTTGTCGATCACGCCGTCGCAGTCGTCGTCGAGCCCGTTGCACGTCTCGGCGGAGGCCTGCGCGCTCTGGTTGCACGAGAGGTGGCCGCCGGTGCAGATCGTCGTGCCGGCCGCGCACGCGCCGGAGAGGCCCGTCTGGCAGGCCTGGCCCACGCCGGGGTTCCCGTTGTCCACCTGGCCGTCGCAGTCGTCGTCGAGCCCGTTGCACGCCTCGGCCGAGGGCTGCGTGGTCTGCTGGCACACGATGGATCCCGCCGTGCACGACGTGGTCCCGGACGCGCACGCGCCGAGCATGCCCGTGTTGCACGCGAGGCCGGCGCCGGATGCGCCGTCGTCGATCTGGCCGTCGCAGTCGTTGTCGATCCCGTCGCAGGTCTCGGCCGAGGGCGCGCCGGGCACGCAGCTCTTGGGGTGCCCGTCCTCGCAGGCGGCCACGGTGCGGGCGCAGGCGCCCACGCCGCAGGAGACGGTGCCGAGGTCCTCGTCGACCTGGCCGTCGCAGTCGTTGTCGATCCCGTCGCAGATCTCGGCCGAAGGATCGCCCGGCGTGCAGGTGGGGACGGCGCCGTTCACGCAGCCCGCGACCGTGACCTGGCAGGCGCCGACGCCGCAGACGATCGAGCCGAAGCCGTCGTCGACCTGGCCGTTGCAGTCGTCGTCCGCGCCGTTGCACGTCTCGGCCGAGGGCGTCACCTGCCCGACGCAGGCGCCCCAGTGGCCGAGGGCGCAGGTCTGCGTGCCGGCGTGGCAGACGCCCACGTTCACCGTGGCGGCCGAGCCGCCGTAGCAGCCCTGGACCGCCCCGTTGGTGCAGTCGCAGCCGTCGTCGACGACGCCGTCGCAGTCGTCGTCGAGGGCGCCGTCGCAGGTCTCGGGGACGGGAGTGCCCGGCGTACAGCTCTGGATCACACCGTTGACGCAGGCGGGCACCGTGACCTGGCAGGCGCCGATCCCGCAGGTGATCGTGCCGAGCCCGTCGTCGACGCTGCCGTTGCAGTCGTCGTCGACGCCGTTGCACACCTCGGGGACGGCGCATGCGCCGCCGCAGTCCACGCCGGTCTCGTCGCCGTTCTTCACCCCGTCGTTGCAGGTCGGCGGCTGGCAGTGCCCGTTCTGACAGACGCCGCTCAGGCAGTCGGCGTTCTTCGTGCAGGCGACGCCGCTCGCGCAGGGCGGGCAAGATCCGCCGCAGTCGACGCCGCTCTCGGTGCCGTTCTTCACCCCGTCGGAGCAGCTCGCGAGCTGGCAGACGCCGCCCGCGCACACGCCGCTCGCGCAGTCGGCCCCCGACGCGCATGCGTCGCCCCCGACGCATGCCGCGCAGGATCCGCCGCAGTCGACGCCGGTCTCGCTCCCGTTCTTGATCCCGTCGAAGCAGGACGACCCCTGACAGCTCCCGGAGAGGCAGACGCCGCTCGCGCAGTCGGCGCCGATGGAGCAGGGCTGACCGCCGGCGCAGCCGGGGCACGATCCGCCGCAGTCGGTGGCCGTCTCGCTCCCGTTCTTCACGCCGTCCGAGCAGGTCGGCGGCTGGCAGTTGCCGCCCCCGCAGACGCCGCTCTGGCAGTCGCCGGCGGCGTCGCAGAACAGTCCGTTGCCGCAGGGCGGGCACGATCCGCCGCAGTCGATGTCGGCCTCGGCGCCGTTCTTCACGTGATCGTTGCATGCGGGCGAGGCGCAGAAGCCGCCCGCGCAGATGTGGCTCGCGCAGCCGGCGCCGTCGGCGCAGTGGGAGCCGTCGGCGCAGGGCGTGGGCTCGCACCCGTTCTGCGGGTTGCCGTCGCAGTCGAAGGCGCCAGGGTCGCACGCGACGAGCGCGCACGAGCCCCCGGCGCAGGTCTCGCTCGCGTGGGCGAGGTCGCAGGCGTTGCCGCACGCGCCGCAGTCGGCGAGGGTCGTGAGGTCGGTCTCGCAGCCGTCGGCGGCGACGCCGTTGCAGTCGGCGAAGCCGAGATCGCAGGCGCCGACGGCGCATGCGCCGGCCTGGCAGGCCGGGGTGGCGTGCGGAAGCGCGCAGGCGTTGCCGCATGCCCCGCAGCTCTGCACCGAGGCGAGGTTGGTCTCGCAGCCGTCGGGGGCGCTCGCGTTGCAGTCGGCGGTGCCGGGCGCGCAGACGACCTTGTAGCAGACGTTGAGCGTGGGCCGCGGCGCCGCGAGGACGAACTCCTGCGTCTTGTAGCGGGTGATCGAGGTCTCGGCCTGATCGACGAGGAAGCCGTTGTTGGCCGCGCTGCCGTCGATCCACGCCTGCACCTGGGGCGTGACCACGAAGACCTGCGTGGCGCTCGCGTTGCTGACGGATCCGAAGGAGGGGCCGTAGGCGTTGCCGAGGCTGTTCCAGGTGACGGTGGCCTCGTCCCACGGCGCGGTGACGAGGTGGATCTTGGAGGTGGCCGGGCCGTCGTTGGTCTGCGAGACGCTCAGGCCGGCGCTGACGATCGTGGCGTTGCCCGGGATGCTGTTGAGGTCGAACTTGAAGAGCGCCTTCGTCACGGCGTCGGCGAGGCCGCTCGCGTTGGCGAGGGTGTTGGCTCCGTAGTTGACGCTCTTCTTCTCGGAGTTGACGAAGGTGTCCCAGGCCTTCGTCCCGCCCTGCCGCTTGAGGCTCAGGCAGAGGGTCGGCGTGCTGAGCGCCGCGCGGCTCTCCCCGACGGCCTCCGGCGCCCGGCTGCCGCCCTCACCCGCGCCGCTCTCGGTGGTGTCGCCGCACCCCGACGCCCCGGCGAAGCCGAGCGCGACGAGCGTGCCGAGCAGGGTGGCCGCCCACCCGACGACCGCCGCGCCGCGCCTCTTCCGCGGCGCCGCCGCCTTTCCCGAGGTACCCGTCTCACCGACCGACCCGCGCTGCCTGCCCGCCTGGTCCATGATGCTGCTCCGACGCTGTTCGCTGCTGGAGTGGGCTGGGCACAGACGTGCCCAAATGTAGCTCAGCGTAAGGGGTTGTCGGATTGCTCGTCAAGGCTCGTAAGAAGCCGGGGGTTGGCGCTCGGGGGGCGAGCGCGGCGACGGGAACGGGAGCGGGAGCGGGAGCGGGAGCGGGAGCGGGAGCGGGAGCGGGAGCGGGAGCGGGAGCGGGAGCGGGAGCGGGAGCGGGAGCGGGAGCGGGAACGTTGTCGTGTGTCGATATCGTTTGTTGTCAAACGATCTAGAAGACGCCGACGACCTGGACGCGGGGGCCGTGGAAGATGTCGAAGCCGCCGAAGTCGATCCGCTTGTTGGTGGTGATCACGGTGTCGCCCTTCGCGTTCTTGGTCTCGAGCAGCTCGGAGATGATCGTCTGGTAGAGCATCTCGGCGCCGTAGCGGGCCTCGATCAGCACCCGGAAGCGCCCCGTCTTCTTCGGGGTGAGGCGCACGCGCGCGCCGAGCCCGGCCGAGCCGTTCACGACGAGCACGGGCGACGCGACGACGAGGCGGTTGTCGGGCACGTCCTTGCCGTCGGGGTCGCGGAGGAAGTAGTAGGCCATCGGGCCGGAGCCGCCGAAGACGCCGAGGTCGCCGAAGAGCGAGAGCCGCCGCGCGTCGCCCTGGCCGAAGCGGGCCTGGAAGCCGCCCATGTAATAGTCGGACGTGACGTTCTGGGGCGGGCTCTCGCGCAGGAACGCGAAGTGGCTCGTCTCGGCGGTGGGCGTCGTGTTCTCGAGCTCGTAGAGGATGCGCGGGAGCTTGTAGCCCATGTACCGGAAGCCCACGAGCAGCTCCTCGATCCAGTAGCGATCGGCGATGTCCTGCATCAGCCATGAGACGTCGTAGCCGATGTCCACCTGGCGGAAGCGGAGCGAGAGCGGGGCCTTGCGGAGCACGCCGGTGTCGGCGCCCGTCTTCGGATCGACGCCGATCTCGCGCACCTCCCCGGCGGTGAACTGGGCGAGCCGGAGGCGCGTCTGGATGCCGATGAGGTCGGCGCCGATGTTGAGCAGATCGCTCGCGAAGCCCTTGACGCCGAGCAGATCGGGGAGCGATCCGCCGTTGTCGATCGTGCCGTTCTGCGACCAGATCCGGTTCGTCGAGAAGCCGGCGTTGAGGCTCGCGGCGTTCTTCCGGTGGAGGAAGTCGAAGGTGGCGATCAGCTTGGCGCCGACCATCATGATCGGCGACACGTCGTAGTCGAGGCGGTGGCGCCGGCCGGTGAAGTCGGTGGTCGAGTCGGTGCTGGAGGCGGCCTCCGAGGCCGCGCCGATCTGGTGGTAGAAGAGCGCCTGGCCGTCGAGGCGCACCACGGCATGCGTGGAGTCGAGGCTCACGCCGGCGACCTGGTCGACCACGCTGTCGCGCAGGGCGTAGCCCGCGGTCTTGTCGAGGCGGGTGCCGGTGATCCCGGTGAGCGCGAGCGACGTCTCCTGCATCACGGAGAGCTCGCCCTCGGCCTCGTCCTGCAGCGCCTTGGCGCGGAGCGGGAGGAGCGAGAGGTCGGTGGCCTTCGACTCGCCGAGCGCCCGGAAGAGGTCGCGATCGCCGAGGATGTCGAGGCGGCGGGTCTGGCTCACCACCACCGGCAGGAGCGCGATCACCTCCAGATCCACGCGCTCGGCCACGGAGACGGCGGCGAGCGCCTCCTCGGCGATCGTCCGGTTGTTCTTGAGCAGCACGCCGCCCCGGCCGAGGATCGCGAGCGTCGCGATGTGGGAGAGGAGCTTGCGCTTCTCCTCGCCCGCGATCTGCCTGGCGCTCTCCAGGTCCCGCTTGGCCGCGGCGAGCTTCTCGGGATCGCGCGCGGCCGGCATCATCGGGACGCGCTTCTTCAGCAGCTCGGCGGTGATCTTCGCCACCTTCTGCGCCCGGTCGATCTGCACGGCGCGGGCCTTCTCGAAGAGGTCCCACTGCGCGCGCAGGGGCGCGGCGCTCGGGGTGAGCTCGGTGAGGGCGTCGAGGATGGTCGGGAACGCGGGCTTCGCGCTGCGCGAGCTGCGCGCGCGATCGAGCACCTGGGCGAGGTGGCGCCGGTAGAGCTTGACGATCGGGACCTCGAAGTCCCCGCTGTCGTACGGGCGCTCCTTGAGGATCGCCGCCCGGAGGTGGTCCGCCCTGTCGTCGTCGAGGGCGAGCTCGTGTGTCCAGGTGTCTCCCGGCGTGTACGGTGTGGCACGGAGCAGCTCGTCGACCTGGGCGAGCACGGCCTTCACGTCGTCGAGCCGGTCCATCACGACGGCCGGATCCGGGTCCTCGTTGCCGTAGGCGCGCTGGGCCCGGACTTCGAGGACGGCCACCTGCGCGCAGCCGGTGAGCGCAGGGAGGAAAGCGAGGAGAGCGGCGGCGAGCCAAGAACCTCGGGAGGGGAAGCGTCCCATCGACACCATCCTAGAGCGACAGACAGGGTGGAAATACCCAGAAAGACGAAGAAGTGACCGCAAGGGCGCGAGGATCGCGGGGAAAAGACCAAAAAGTCTTGCGTCCCCCTTGCGTCCCTGCGCCCTTGCGGTCCTCTTTCTCGTTGGCCTGGGCGACGGGCTCAGGAATGAAGGACCGCCCCGACCGGTTGCGGGGTCGAGCGCGCTCGAAGGGTGCGCTCGCGATTCACGGAGAAGTTGCGTCATGAAGAGGGCTTCGATCAGCGCCGCGTCCGCCTTGCTGGCCACGCTCGCGCTCGCGGCCGCCGGGTGCGGCCAGCAGGTCATCGCCAACCCCAAGGCCCAGCCGGATCAACCGGCCGCGGCCGCCGAGAGCACCGCCGGACGGGCCGCGCCCGCGCCGCCCGCGCCGCTCGCCGCCGCGCCCCTCCCCGCGACCTTCGACGTCGCGGCGCTGGCCGAGAAGGTCAAGCCGCTGGTCGTCAACATCACCACCACCCAGAAGGTGGAGATGGTCCGGGGCGAGGGCATCGATCCGTTCGAGTTCTTCTTCGGCCCGCAGGGCGGCCGCGGCCTGCCCGGCCCGCGCGAGCGCTCGCTCAAGCGCAACGCGCTCGGCACGGGCTTCATCGTCGACTCCGCCGGCTACATCCTCACCAACGAGCACGTGGTCCACGACGCCGACGAGGTGCGGGTCCGCCTCAGCGACGAGCGCGAGCTCTCCGCCGAGGTGGTGGGCCGCGATCCACGGCTCGATCTGGCCCTGCTCAAGGTCTCGGGGGCCAGCGATCTGCCGAGCGCGGCGCTCGGGTCGAGCGAGCAGCTCCGCGTCGGCGAGAGCGTGCTCGCGGTGGGCAACCCGTTCGGCCTCGGCCACACGGTGACCCTCGGGATCGTGAGCGCCAAGGCCCGGTCGATCGGCGCGGGCCCCTACGACGATTTCATCCAGACCGACGCCTCGATCAACCCCGGCAACAGCGGCGGGCCGCTCTTCAACTGGAAGGGCGAGGTGGTCGGCATCAACACCGCGATCCGCGCCGGCGCGAACGGCATCGGCTTCGCCATCCCCATCGACGCCGTGAAGGACGTGCTCGGCCAGCTCCGCGATCGCGGGCATGTCTCGCGCGGGCGCCTCGGCCTCGGCTTCCAGCCGCTCACGAACGACCTCGCCGCCGCGCTCGGCACGAACGGGACGAAGGGCGCGCTCGTCTCCGAGGTCGCGCCGGGGAGCGCCGCGGCGATCGCGGGCATCAAGCCGGGCGACGTGATCGTCTCCGTGGAGGGCACGCCCATCGCGCACGCCGAGGAGCTCCCGCGCCGCGTCGCGAGCCACGCCCCGGGCAGCACCATCAAGCTCAGCCTGATCCGGGACGGCGCCACGCGCGAGGTGAAGGCCACCCTCGACGCCCTGCCCGACGACGAGCCCGACGCGCCCCACCCGCCGCGCGCGCCGCAGGGGCCCGCGCCCTCGCCCGATCCGCTCGGCCTCCAGCTCTCCGATCTGCCGAGCGGCGGCGTGCGCGTCGACGACGTCGGCGCGTCGAGCCCCGTCCACGATCTCAACCCCGGCGACGTGATCGTCGAGGTCGGCAAGACGCCGATCAAGGACACCGCGGGCTTCCGCGCCGCGATCGCCAAGAACAAGCCCGGCACCACCGCGCTGGTGAAGGTGCACCGCGGCCGGATGACGCAGTTCGCCGCGATCCCCGTGCCCGCGAAGTGATCGCTACGCAAGGGGGGACGAAAAAAACGTCGCGAGCAGTCCGAAGCTAGGGAGGGCGACCGAGGAATCCTCGGCGATTTTGAGGGAGCCCGACCGACGAATCGGGCTGCGTAGCAGGTTTTTTCGTCACCCCGTCACTTGAGGCGGACGAGCTCCACTCCTTCCGCGCCGCCGCCCTCGACGAGCTTCGGCGCCGCGCCCTTGCCCCGCACCCACATCACGGCCCGGTACACCTCCGTCCCGGGCCGCTTCCGGATCTGCACCGGATCGCTGTAAATGAAGCCCTTCTTCCAGCGCTTCGGCGCGATGGAGAGCGGCAGCCCCACCTCGCGATCGGTCGGATCGGACATGGTGAACGAGAGGGGCGCGCGGGCGATCACCCGCGAGCGCACGGTGAGGTGCACGTCGGCGCTCGTGGGCCCGCCGGCCTCGATCAGCACGGTGAGCAGCGGGCATGCGCCGTCGCGGAAGGTCGTCCCGAGGAGCGCGGTGCCGTCGTCGTAGCGCGCGCGCAGGGGCGAGAGCTCCTTCTCGATCTCCGCGCGCAGCGCCCGGGCGCGCTCCTCGTCGCCCTGGAAGATCGCGATGTTGTGCGCGATCCGCCGCTGCTCCAGCGTCACCGGCGGCTCCACGGGCACGCTCGCGCGCTGATCGAAGTGCACGCGCAGCTCCCAGGTGGCGTAGGGATCGGCCACGATCTCGCGGTGCGGCTCGGTGCCCGAGAGGAAGTACCACTCCCACCACGAGGGCTCGCGCTCGACGAAGGTGAAGGCGTCGATCGGCGCGGCGTTCTCGCGGGGCAGGACGCGCCAGAAGGGGCCCACCGCGGTCACGTGGAAATTCTTGGCGAGATCGCCTTGCAGCTCGTCGAGCAGGAAGCGCGTGTCGGCGAGGTACGGATCGGCCGCGCGCCCGCGCTGCGGGATCGGGCGGCTGCCCTGCACGGGCCTGCCGCCGAGCGACCAGGTCTGCGACCAGTCCGGCTTCATCCCCTCGTGCAGCTCCACCGGCCCGCGCCCGGTCATCGCCGGCAGCGACCAGCGCAGGAAGGCCGCCTTGTCCCCGTCGGAGTGGATGAGCAGCCCCTTCTCGTTGAAGCGCCCGCCCGTCTCGCGCGCGTAGCGGAGCGCAGGGATCCCGTCGCGCGCGACGAGCGCGAGCGGCAGAAGGCAGACCGCGAGCGCGACGAAGGCCGGTCGCGGCGAGATCGCGCGGCCCGCGCGGCGTGACAGGCGCTCGCCGAGGGCCGCGAGCGTGGCCGCGAGCGCGCCCATCGCGAGCGCGAAGGAGCCCGCGAAGTAGTGCGGCCAGAAGACGTGGATGTCGGCCCCTTGCTTGAAGACCACGTACTGCACCGCGGCCATCAAGAACCAGAGGAGCGGCAGGACCTCGTGCTCCCGGCGCAGCGCGAGGAGGCGCAGCGCCGCGACGCCCGTGCCGAGCGCCCCGACCGAGAGCGCGACGGGCGTGAAGCAGAGCTCGATCCAGTAGCGCCGCTGCGCGAGCACCTGGGAGAACGCGATCTTGTTGCCGGCCGAGCGCATCCCGTAGCTGCCGGCCAGATCGTCGAGCTTGCCGCTCTTCTGGAAGAGGTAGAGGTAGAGCCCGAGCGTGAGCGCCGTCAGCGCCACGCCGAGCGCCCACGACTCCGCGAAGCGCCGCTCGCCGCGGAGGGGCCCGAAGAACGGCCGGAGCACGTAGCCACGCAGCAGGTTGAAGCCGAGCAGCCCGCCGAAGAGCACGAAGGCCGGCCAGTCGCTGTCGAGCGCCATGAAGGCGCCGATCAGGAACACCCACAGGTAGCGGCGCCGGCCCGTCTGCGCGAGCCGCACCTGGCCGAACAGCCCGAGCAGGGACCACGCGATGACCGGCACCTCGAGCGCGTTGAAATTGGCGAAGGCCAGCGTGATCGGCAGGACCACGAACGAGGCCGCGGCGACCGCCCCGGCGATCGGGCGCCAGATGGCCCGGCCGAGGCGGTAGAGCAGGACGGGCGTGGCCGCGCTGAGGAGCACCGGGGCAAGCCGGCAGAGGTAGTCGTGCCGCCCGAGCACCTTCATCAGCGCCGCGGTGGTCCAGAAGATCCCCCAGGGGTGGTGGCAGTAGTAGGCCGACGGCGGAGGCGGCGCCGTCCCGTACTCCCAGACCGGCCCGGCGATGTGCCACCGCAGCATGTTCTCGGCGATGATCCCGACGCTCGCCGACGACGCGTAGTGCCCGGCGAGGAGGGGCCCGAACATCTCCCAGGCCGCCGCCAGCCCGAACCAGAGCGCTGCGAGCAGCGCCACGGCCCGCGCGACCTGCTCCTCGCGCGGGCTCGCGAGGGGCAGCCCCTCGGCATCCTGCGGCGGGCGATGGGGAGAGAGGAGCATCGCGGCCTCTAGTACAAGATCACCGGGGATTTCGTCGAGGAGCGCGATCGCGACCTGCCCCGCGCCCACGGCTCCGCCTCCGCTGGAGGAGCCGCCCTCCCGGGCAACGCGCCGCGTCATGGCAAGCTGCATTTCCGCCATAGGTGGATGCATCTTCATTGGTGAACGATCGCAATTTCACCTTTGCAATTTGCAACCATTGCGGTTTTATTGGTCGTTGGGCCATACGCCGCGTCGGCGGAATCGAATCCCGACGGAATGGAGCCGATCCATCCGCGGGAGTCGAGGCCGTGGAGCGACCGGCGCCCATCGGCAGAGCGACGCATGGAGAAGACGAGCACCCAAAGCCTCCCGGCCGCGACCCAGGTCACCCAGGCGACCTCGGCCAGGCCCGCCTATGTCGGGACGAGCGAGAAGATCCCGATCACCTCGCCCGAGGTGCCCGAGGGCTCGGGCCTGCCGAACTTCGTGGCCATGGGGCAGCGGACGGCGACCTACTGGATCTTCATCGTCGTCGCGATGCTGGTCGGCGCGGCGATCACCCGCAAGGCGGTGAAGGATCGCAAGTTCACCTACAAGTCCGAGGCGGTGCTCGTCTACCGCGGGGGCATCGACGGGCCGCCGACGCAGGAGCAGCTCAAGGGCGGCGCGACGCGCACCAAGGAGCTCTTGCTCTCGTACGACAGCCTCAAGCGGATCATCAAGGAGTGCCGGCTCGCGCCGGGGCTCGAGGTCACGGGCAATTACATGCCGATGATCGAGGCGATGCGGCTGAAGATCGATTTCAAGCCGCGCGCAGGCGACACCTACAGCCTGAGCTACGAGGGCAACTCGGCGTACGAGGCGCAGCTCGTCGTCACCAAGCTCGCCGAGGCCCTCGTCCAGTTCAACGCGGACGAGCGCAAGAAGCGCCTCAAGGGCTCCATCGAGTTCAACATGGCCGAGCGCAAGAAGGCCGAGGTGCTGATGGTGCGCCTCCAGAAAGAGGTCGCGCGCTTCCTCGCCGATCACCCGAGCGTGGCGGGCGAGCAGCTCGGGACGGGCGCGCTCATCAAGGCGGAGATCAAGAAGAAGGATCCGGGCAACAAGAAGAAGGACCGGGGCGGCGGCGCGGTGGCGGCGCGCGACGACGCGGGTCGCGGCGCGGCCCGGCGCCCAGGCGCCGCCGACGCGGGCGGCAAGGCGAAGGAGCCCGTGATCGCGATCGACCCCGTGCTGACGGCGGCGCAGAACGCGGCCCGCGCCGAGCTGCTCGCGGCCCGGAAAGACCTCGCGGACAAGTCGGTGCGCTTCACCGAGCAGCACCCGGACGTGCGCGCGGCCCAGGCGCGCGTGGCCTCCGCCGAGGCGGCGCTGGCGTCGGCCGAGGCGGCGGTCGAGGCGGCGATGGCCGCGGCGACGCAGGGCATGCCGTCGCGCGGGGCCGCGGCGACGCCGGACGATCCGTACGCCGACCCCGCCCCGGCGCGCCCCAGGGCGAGGGCCGCGGGGGGCGGAGGCGACCCGAAGAAGGAGGTCGCGGCCGCGACCCCGAACGATCCCGGGCAGCTCATCGACCTCGACGCGCAGTGGATGCAGCTCAACCGCGAGATGCAGAAGGCCGTCCAGAACTACATGACCCTCGACGGGAAGGTGTTCACCGCCCAGATGGCCGACATGACCGACGAGAAGGGCTACTCGGCCGAGCTCGGCGTGCTCGATCCGGCCAGCAAGCCCACGGCCCCCACGGGCCCGCCCAACCGCTCGATGCTGAGCGTCGGGCTCGGCATCTCCGTCGTCGTGGGCATCCTGCTCGCGATCGCCTTCGGCCTCTTCGTCGACGGCCGCATCTACGCGTCGAGCGAGATCGACGACCTCCGGATCGTCCCGGTGCTCGTGGTCATCCCCAAGGCCGCGCCCCCCAAGCCCGCGCGAACCAAGCCCTTCTGGAAGCTCTGGGCGTAGCATCTTCGTCCGCCGAGGCGTGACGGCCGCGGGCCTGTTCGGCTACGTTCCCGCCACGTTGCGCCGCCTCCTCGCCCACCTCGATCGCCTCGCCCGCTCGTCGCCGCTCTCGCTGGCGCTCGGGATCGCGACGATCGTGACCGCGGCGTACGTGATCCTCGCGCCGCTCTTCCTGGTCCGCTACCCGGCGATGACGGATCTGCCGTTCCACGCCGCGCAGACCTCGAGCATCCGCCACTACCTCGATCCCGCCTACCACGTCCGCGATCAGTTCGAGCTCCACCCGATCGAGGTCCCGTACCTCTCGATGTACGCGATCGGCGCGGCGCTGATGCTCGTCCTCCCCATGCTGACCGCGGTGAAGATCGCCGCGGCGGTGATGCTCGCGCTGCTCCCCGCCGGCCTCGCGGTGATGTTCCACGGGATGAAGAAGAGCCCGCTGCTCGGCCTGCTCGGGCTCGGCGTCACCTGGTCGAACCTCACCCACTGGGGCTTCCTCAACTTCATGGGCGCGCTCGGCCTCTTCGCGATGGCCGTGGGCCTGACCTTCCTCCTCGTCGATCGCCCGACCCGCGGCCGCAGCGTCGCGCTCGGGCTGACGCTCATCGCCGTCTTCTTCACGCACATCTTCCGCTTCCCCTTCACCCTCTGCGCGGTGGTCGGCGTGGCCGTCGTCATGTACCCGACCACGCGGCGCTTCCGGCCGATCGTCGCGCCCCTGCTCCCCGCGCTGGCCCTCCTGCTCTACTGGCTGCGCGTCCGCCCGGCCTCGCTCGGCGGAGAGATGGGCCCGCTCTCCATCCACCGCGAGCGCCTCGCCGAGCTGCCCGGGCTGCTCACCGGCGCGTTCTACGATCCGGCCGAGAAGCTGGCTTTCCAGGGCTTCTTCACCACCGCGTACCGCGTCGCCCTCGTCTGCCTCGCCGCCGCCCTGATCCGGTTCCTGATCGGCGCCGGCCGGGACGGGATCCGCTGGCGCCTCTCGTCCACCATCGTTGTCCTCTGTTGCACGCTGGTCTTCCTCGTGGCCTTCCTCGTGCTGCCCATGGAGATCGGGCTCTGGTGGTACGTGTACCCGCGCGAGGCGACGGCGACCTGCTTCCTCGCCTTCGGCCTCTTCCCCGACCTGCCGCGCGCGATCTGGCTGCGCGCGCCGCTCGTCCTCGCGCTCGCCGCCGAGGCCCTCGGCGTGGGCCAGGTGGTGCTCAAGAACTACCGGAAGTTCGACCAGGCCACCGAGGACTTCCACGCGATCACGCGGCCGATCCCGCTCGGCCCGCGACTGCTCTACCTCGTCTTCGACCACGGCGGATCGACGCGGACCACCACGCCCTTCATCCACCTCCCGGCCTACGTGCAGGCCGAGCGCGGCGGGTGGCTCAGCTTCCACTTCGCGATCTGGGGCAGCTCCCCGCTGCGCTTCCGATCGCCGGACGAGCCGGGCGCCGTGGTGCCGCCGCCGGTGGTGAGCCGCTGGGAATGGAAGCCCCAGGTCTTCGACCTCAAGAAGCAGGGGCCCTTCTTCGACTGGTTCCTCGTCCGCAGGCCCTCCTCGCCCGACGGCATCTTCGCCGCCGATCCGACGATCAAGCGCGTGGATCACGTGGGGACCTGGTGGCTCTACCGCCGGGTCGGCCCCGGTGGGTGACTCGCGGTCGCCCCGGGCCACGAGGCGAGGTAGGATGCCGGAGGGCTTCACCGCTGGCCGAGGGACCTCGATCGGCGCGGGCCTCGTCCGGGAAATCGAAGCATGTCCTCACCGGTGAAGGTCGGCGAAATCCTCGCGGAGAAGTACCAGATCGAGCGCGTGCTCGGGGTGGGCGGGATGGGCGTGGTCGTCGCCGCCAAGCACCTGCTCCTCGGCGAGCGGGTGGCCATCAAGTTCCTGCTCCCCCAGGCGCTCGAGCGGCAAGACGTGGTCGCCCGCTTCCGGCAGGAGGCGCGCGCCGCCGCCAAGCTCAAGAGCGAGCACGTGGCCCGCGTGCACGACGTGGGCACGCTGGAGAGCGGCGCGCCCTTCATGGTCATGGAGTACCTCGAAGGGAGCGACATCGGCGCGGTGATCCGCGATCGCGGATCTTTGCCGATCGAGGTCGCCGTGAGCTACGTGCTGCAGGCCTGCGAGGCCCTCGCCGAGGCCCACGCGGCCGGCATCGTCCACCGCGACCTCAAGCCGGGCAACCTCTTCCTCATCAAGAAGAACGACGGGTCGCCCTCGATCAAGATCATCGACTTCGGCATCTCGAAGGTCGGCCCGAGCGCCGAGGGCCCCGTCGACGGGACCGGCGAGATGACCCAGACCGCGGTGATGATGGGCTCGCCGCTCTACATGGCCCCGGAGCAGATGGCCTCGGCGCGCGACGTCGACGCCCGCGCCGACATCTGGTCGCTCGGCGTGCTGCTCCACTGCCTGCTCACCGGCTCGCCCCCCTTCAAGGCCGCCTCGGTGATGGGCGTCTACGAGCTGATCATGGCCGGCGCGCCCAGGCTCCGCAGCCTGCGCGCCGACGCGCCCGAGGGCCTCGAGGCCGCGCTCCTGCGCTGCCTCCAGAAGAACCGCAACGAGCGCTTCGCGACCGTCGCGGAGCTCGCCGACGCGCTCGCGCCCTTCGGCCCGCCCGACGCCGAGCAGTCCGCCGCGCGCACCTCGCGCATCCACGCGGCGAAGGCCCGGATGGACAGCGGGCCGCCGCCCGCGCTGACGAGCTCGGGCGCCGCGATCGCCGTCTCCACGCCCGCCGCGTCGCGCCGCGAGAGCGCGCCCCGCTCGCTCTCCGCCAAGCCCGCGCAGCTCTCCGGCAAGCCCGCGGGCGCCGAGGGACCGGACGAGGCGAGCCTCAGCCGCTCGGCCGCCGGCGATCCGAGCGCCACCGACGGCCCCTGGGGCCAGAACACCAGCCCGCCCACCCGCCGCGGCAAGCGCATCCCGCTGATCGTGGCCGGGATGCTCGGCACCATCGCGGTCGGCGTCGGCGTGATCCTGGGCCTCCGCGCCCGCGATCGCGAGGGCATCTCCACCGGGCCGAGCGCGACCCCCGCCGCGTCGAGCGCGGCCACGCCCACCGCCCCCGTCGTCTCGCCCGCCGACTCGCTGCCCGACCCCGTGGCGAGCGCCTCGGCGCCCGCCGATCCCGGCACCGCGCCGACAACGACGTCACCATCGTCACCATCGTCACCGACGTCAACATCGGTGACCGGCGGCCCGAAGCCCAGCGGCGCGCCCCTCGGCGCCGCCACGGGGTATGCCAGGCCCGGCCCCACCGCGCCCGCGCCGACGACCAAGACGGCCCCGAAGCCCGACCTCTGGGGCAACCGCAACTAGCGTTTGTCCCCTTGGGCCAGGCCCGTTTCTTCGGTACACACGGATCATGAAGCGACGATGGTTCGCGCTCGCGGTCGTCACGAGCCTCGCCCTCGGCGGCGCGCCGCGCCTCGCCCTCGCGCAGCCGGCGCCCGAGGCCAAGGCGGCGGCGGAGGCCCTCTTCGACGAGGGCCGCAGGCTCAAGGCCGACGGCAAGTACCCCGAGGCATGCCCCAAGTTCGAGGAGAGCCAGAAGCTCGCGCCCGGCATGGGCACGCTCTACAACCTCTCCGACTGCTACGAGCACATCGGCCGCACCGCGAGCGCGTGGGCCGGCTTCCGCGAGGTGGCCGCGCTCGCCGGGGCGGCCGGCCAGGCCGAGCGCGAGAAGGACGCGCGGGGCCGGATCTCCGCGCTCGAGCCGAAGCTGATCCGCCTCAAGGTCACCGTCCAGAAAGACGGCGCGCCGCCCGGGATCGAGGTGAAGCGGGACGGCGCGGTGATGTCCCCCGGCGTGTGGGGCACCGCCATCCCGATCGACCCGGGGCGTCACCAGGTGACCGCGATCGCCCCGGGAAAGCGGCCCTGGGAGCGCATGGTCGATCTCCAGCAGGCCGGCGAGACGGTGACGGTCGAGGTGCCCCCGCTCCTCGACGCAGGTCCGAGCGCGCCGCCGCCGGGGCCTCCCGGTCCGGGACCTCGCCCGGCCGGGACCATCACAGCCCCTCCCCCGCCGCCGGTCACGCCGCCCGATCTCCCGCCCGCGAAGCGGCCCTGGCAGCTCCCGCTCGGCATCGGGCTCACCGGCCTCGGCGCGGTTGGTCTCGGCCTCGGCACCGCCTTCGGCTTCATGGCCAAGTCGACCTTCGACGACTCCGCGTCGCACTGCAACGACAAGAACCAGTGCGACCCCGACGGCCTTCACAGCCGCAGCGACGCGGTCGCCGAAGGCAACATGGCCACCGGCGTCTTCATCGCCGGCGCGGTCGTCGCGGCCGGCGGCGTCGCGCTGTGGATCACCGCGCCGAGCGCGCCCAAGGCCGCGTCGTCGAGCGCCGTGCCGCGCCCGCTCGCGATCTCGATCGGCCCCGGCCGGATGGGCCTCGAAGGCGCGTTCTGAGCGAGCGCGACGAGCGAGCGGACCGTCAGCCGAGCTTGATCTCGTAGTCCTCGATCACCGCGTTGGCGAGCATCTCGTCGGCCATCTTGCCGAGCCGCGCGCGCAGATCGGGCGCGGCGGCCGTCGCCTCGTCGAGCTCCATCTCGATGAGCTTGCCGATGCGCACGCCCTTGACCCCCTCGATCCCCAGCGAGCCGAGCGCGCGCCTCACCGCGTCGCCCTGGGGATCGAGCACCTCCTGCTTCAGCCTGACGTAAACGGTCGCCTTCATGATCGTCGCTCCTGCCGTGCCCTCTCAGCGCGCGCCGCCGAGCCCGAGGTTTCTGGGGATGCGCACCGCCGGGTCCTCGAGATCGGGGACGAAGGGCGCGCCGGTGATCTGCTCGAAGGCCTCGATGTAGCGCCGCGTCGCCTCGACGCGCACCTCGTCCGGGATCGGCGGGATCGGCCCGTCGCCGGTGAAGCCCTGGGCGGCGAGGTAGCGGCGCACGTACTCCTTGTCGAAGGACTCGGGGTCTTCGCCCTTCGCGAAGCGCTCGGCGTAGCTCGTGGAGAACCAGAAGCGGGACGAGTCGGGCGTGTGGATCTCGTCGATCACGACGATCTTCCCGTCCTTGTCCTTGCCGAGCTCGTACTTGGTGTCGACCAAGATGAGCCCCCGCGCCGCGCACCAGCGCTGCCCGTGCGCGAAGAGGGCGCCGGCGATCTCCGCCGCCGCGTCGAAATCGGCCGCGGTGATCTGCCCCATCGCGAGGATCTCCTCGCGGGAGGCGGAGATGTCGTGCCCGCCCTTCTCCGCCTTGGTGCTCGGCGTGAGGATCGGCGCGGGCAGCCGCTCGTTCTTGCGCAATCCATCGGGCAGGCGGTGGCCGCAGAAGACGCGCTCGCCGCGGGCGTAGTGCGTCCAGATGCTCGTCGAGGTCACGCCCGTCACGTGGGCGCGCATCACCATCTCGACGGGCAAGGGCGTGCACTCGCGGGCCTCGAGCACGGCCGGATCGGGCATCGAGATCATGTGGTTCGGAGCCACGTCCTTCGTCGCGTCGAACCAGAACGCGGCGAGGCGGTTCAGCACCTGCCCCTTGAGCGGCAAGGTGCCGAGCACCCGGTCGAAGGCGCTGATCCGATCGGTCACGACGATGTAACGCCGGCCGTCCGCCGTCGTGTAGTTGTCGCGGACCTTGCCCTCGTATTTCTTCCCGAGGGCGTCGAGGTGGGTCCGCTCGAGCGTGTGCCCGAGCGCGCTCTGGATCGTCTCCCGGTCAATCATGAGAAGGGTCCTTGGCGCTCCTCGGGTGAAAGCTCACCCTCGAAGCCAGAAGAGACGCACCTGGCCTGCGCCGGCCGCGACGAGCATGCTCCCGTCGCGGCTGAGGCGGACCGACTCGATTCCGCTCCGGCTCTTGATCCGGACGGCTTTTTTTCCCGGAAGATCGCGCACGGACACGCCGCCGTGCACCACCGTGGCCGATCGGATCACGCCCTTCGGGCGGGCCGCGAGCGAGAAGGCGCCGGCGATGGAGTCGCCGCGCGCGCCGAGCGGGTGGCTCTCGATCTCGACGAGGTGCTCGAGATCGATCTCGTAGAGCGAGAGCCTGCGCCCGGCCACCGCGACCTTCTTGCTGTCGGACGAGAAGCTCACGGCCCAGAGCGCGCGGTCGCTCGCCCGCACCTCGGCGAGGAGGCTCTCGTCCGTGAGGTCCCAGACCCGCAGCCAGCCGCCCTCGTTCACCGTCGCGAAGAGCTTGCCGTTCGGCGAGACCGCGATCCCGAGCACGCCCGGCTCGTCCGGGAGCTCGCCGCGCGACCCGCCGGTGAGCACGTCCCAGCAGCGGATCCGCCCGCGCCGACGGCTCGCGCTCCACAGCTGATCGCTCGCCGGGCTGAAGGCGAGGGCCACCATCTCGTTCGGCCCGCCCTCGTCGACCACGGGCGCGTCGTCGTAGCGCTCCTCGCGCTCGGCGGGCCGCGGATCGAGCTCCTGCGCCCAGGAGAGCGAGCCCGTCTGCGCCGACCACAGGCCGATCCGGCCGCGCGATCGGCCCTCGATCGACGCGGCCGCCACCCACCGCCCATCCGGGCTGTAGCGGAGCGCGTGGGCTTCGGCGCGGCTCTCTGCGCCCGCGAGCAGCACGCGCCGCGGACCTCCGGCCAGCGCGTCCCAGAGCACCACGTCGCCGCCGCCCGGCTCGAAGGCCGCCGCGTCCGCCGTGGCGAAGGTGCCGAGATCGGGGCTCATGTCCACCGCGAGCGCGTACGTGCGGAGGTGGATCGCGGCGTCGTCCTCGCGCGCGGCGCGCAGCGTGCGCCGGCGGGCGAGCGCCGCGCGCGGCTCGGCCTGCCCGCGCAGGAGCGACGCCCACCAGCCCGCGGGCATCGCGCGAACACCGAGCGGCCAGCGCGCGACCGCGGCCGCGGCCTTCTTGAGCGCGGGGCCGAGGCGCGCGGGAGGCAGCCGATCCAGCGCCGCCGCGAGCGCCCTCCACGCCGCGCGGCTCGGCCGGGCCGCGAGGAGCGCGTCGAGCGAAGGCCCTTTCGCGGGAGCAGCCGCCTTCTTGGTTCTCATCGCGGCGGACTCTAGATCAGCAGGCCGCGGCGCCGCCGCGAAATCATCCGCGCGGGTCCAGGATCCACCGGAAAATTCTTCTGCCGCTCTCCCCTGACCTCGGCGCCTCATCGCTCCGCCCTCCCTGTCCGAATCGAACGCCTTGCGGCTGCGGAGAGGCCCGGCTAGCCGTACCTGGTGGGCCCCTATGCCCTCTTCCGGAGAAGTCCCGTGTCCTTGCCCGAGCTCCGCTCCTGCTCTCGTCCTTCCCGCTCCCCGGCCGCCTCGATCACCTCGGCCCCCTCGATCACCTCGATCACGACGAGCGCGCTGGCCCTCCTCGCGCTCGCGGCGCTCCCGGGCTGCGGCGCCGGCGACGATTTCGACGAGCGCCTCGGCACGGCCCAGCAAGAAGAGAAGATCTGCGCCGGCCCGAACACCGTGCAGGGCATCGACGTCTCCTATTACCAGCCCAACATCAACTGGACCAAGGTGGCCAATTCGGGCCGCAAGTTCGCGATCGCCCGGGTGAGCGACGGGTTCTTCAACGACCCCGATTTCGAGGTCAACTGGGCCGGCATCAAGGCCGCCGGGATGATCCGCGGCACCTACCAGTTCTTCCGCCCCGGCAAGGACGCCGCGGCCCAGGCCGACCTCGTGATCCAGAAGGTCGGCGTCCTCGGCCCGGGCGATCTCCCGGTCACCCTCGACGTCGAGGCCACCGACGGGCAGTCCGCCGCCACCATCGCCGCGAAGATCCACACCTGGGTCGACAAGGTGACCGCGGGCACCGGCAAGAAGCCCATCATCTACACCGGCAAGTACTTCTGGAACGACAACGTCGTCACCGCCGATTTCGCCGATTATCCGCTGTGGATCGCCGCCTATGGCCCGCCCTGCCCCGACACCCCGATCCCCTGGCACGCGTGGGCAATGTGGCAGTATTCGAGCACCGGCAGCGTCCCCGGCATCAGCGGCGATTGCGACCTCGACGTCTTCAATGGCACGCTCGACGACCTCAACGCCCTCGCCAACGGGGGCGCCGACTGGGGCGCGAAATTCGTGGCCCAATCCTTCCCTTATGCGGTCGATCCGCTCGTGATGACCGTCAACCAGAGCCTCGCGGCCACGCTGGAGATGAAGAACATCGGCAAGCAGGCGTGGGATGGAAACACCCGCCTCGCCACGACGCAGCCGCGCGATCGGGCCAGCGATTTCCATGCGTCCGACTGGCTCGCGCCCAATCGCCTCGCCGCGGTGGATGGCACCGTGGCCCCCGGCGACAGCTACACCTTCAAGTTCACCTTCAAGGCCCCCAACAAGCCCGGCACCTACTACGAATACTTCGGGATGGTGCAGGAGGGCGTGCACTGGTTCAGCGACCCCGGCCAGGCCGGCCCGCCCGACGACCAGCTCGAGGCGCAGATCCAGGTGATCGCCGCCGAGTACCAGGCCGAGGTGGTGCAGAGCTCCTTCCCGGGTCTCGACGAGGCGCCGGTGGAGATGGCCGTGGGCGCGACGCTCGACGGGTGGATCGACCTCAAGAACGTGGGCACCGCCACCTGGAAGGCCGGCGAGACGAAGCTCGCCCCGACGCCGCGCGACCAGACCTCCGCGCTCGCCGACGCGAGCTGGCTCAGCCCCACGCGGGTCTCCACCCTCGACGCCGACGTGCCGCCCGGCGAGGTGGGCCATTTCAAGCTCGCGATCCACGCCGACAAGAAGGACGACGTGGTGCAGACCTTCGGCCTCGTCGAAGAGGGCGTGACCTGGTTCGCCGACGCGCCCAAGGGCGGAGGCCCGGCCGACGACGCGCTGGGCGTCCACGTGATCGCCAGCGCCGCCATCCCCGATATCCCGCTCCTGACGCCCGGTGGCTCGGGGACGGGGGGCGGCGGCGGCAACGACATGTCCAAAGGCCCTTGCTCCTGCCGCGCCGGCAGCGCGCCGAGCTCCCCCGGGAGCGTCTGGCTCGGCCTCGGGCTCATGGGCATGACCGCGATGCGCAGGCGAAACCGCCGCCGCTGATCGTTCGGCCTCTGCGCTCACCGCCCGAGCAGCTTCACCCCGCCGCTCGACGCCCCGTGCACCGGCTTGTGAAGCACAATCTTCTTGCCTGCCTCGCGCCCGTGCGCATGGGCCTCGGTCCGCCGCATCCCCGCGTGGCGGATGTTCTGGATATAAGGGTGACGGCGCCGGTAATACCCTTGCAGGTCGGCGTCTTGCACCCACACCAAACCCTCTTCTTTGTGGGCCTTGCGCTGGGCGTCGAGCTTCTCCAGGAAGCCGGACATCACCCCGGCCAGGTATAACCGCCTGTCGCGATCGCCGCGAATCCGCTGCTCCCGCTTGTGCTCGGCCCACAGCTTCTCGGCGGTGTGGCTCAAAAAGGCGTGCACGTACGCGGCCATCTCCAGGTTGGCCGGTGTCCCGCATGCCTCGAGCACGCTCCCCCGCTTCTGCTCCAGCGGCCGGTACACGGGCACCCAGATGACCTCGACGAAGAAGTGCTTGCCGAGGATCGTCCCCAGCAATCGCTCGCTCTCCGTCACGCGCCCGCTCGGCTTCCCGAGGTGCCGAAAGCCGTAGCTCTGCGGCGCCCTGCTCGCCACGGTCGCCAGGTTGTGCTTCAGCATCAAGCGCTGGGCGGCGCTCATCGCGGCCTGGGCCTCGTTCACGTTCGAGCTCTCGGCCAGGGCGAGCAGCCGGGCGATGCGCTCCAGCACCTTGTGGTCCTCGCTGCTCTCGCCGGAGGCGCTGGGCATCCCCGAGGCGGTCGCGTCGATGCCGAGCTTCTGGCAGAGATCGCGGAAGGCCGGCCCGTGCGAGGCCTCGTCGCGCACGCCCAGCACCTCGTGCACGAACTGGTGGGCCATCTCGTGCTTGAGCACCTCGATCACCACGCCCCACGACTGCGAGAGCACGAGGGTTCGGGCGATCTCGATGGTCCTCGTGTCCGGGACCCAGCGGCCGAGCCGCGAGGTGGCCGAGGAGAGCTCGATCGCCGGCGGGGAGAGCTTGCGCTTGAAGAAGGTGTTGTTGAGGTCGCCGTATGCGCCGCGCAGCGCGCGGACCAGGGCCGCCTCGAGCTCCGCGCTCAGGTGGGCATGTTCGATCGGCGGCCTGTTCATCGCTCGTGTGCTGCTCCGGGGTGAGGCGCGTCCATACCATGCACCTCGGCGCGTGTCGTCCCACGTGGTCGGCGACAGGCGCGGCCGGGCGCGGTCCGCCGCGCGCGTGCGCCACGTTCGCGCTCGTCCGCCGCCGGCCCTCGGCTCGACGCGATCACGATCTCGACCGGTACGCCCGATGCATCATCCGGGGCAGGTCCATGCTCGCTCCGCACGTCACCCCATCTCCGCGGGTCGGCCGCGCGCATCGCATGCACCCTGTGCGCGCCTGTGGAAGCGCGGTTGTCTTGCTCGCCCTCGGCGCCGGCTTCCTCATGCCGGCGACACCGAACGATCGCCTCGCGCTCGCCTCGATGACCTTGCCTCCGCGACCCGACGACGAGCCGTCGACCCTCGCCGAGCAGCGACAGCGCCTCTTCGCGCGGATGGAGACCGACCTGGGCCTCCCGGGGGCGCAGATGGACCGGATCAAGGCCATCTTCGCGTTCTCTCCCGTGCTCGGCCAGGGCAACCCGGCGATCACCCGCCACCCGATGACCCGCGCCGAGTGCCAGCGAATCCGGACAGCCGCCGGCCTCTCCTCGGCGGCCCCCGGGAACGCCGCGGCCATCTGCGGCGCGCCGGCCATGGTCCCGCTCTTCGATCCGGCCGCCGGACAGACCGAAAGAGACGCGACCGTGTGCATCGATCAATACGAGTTTCCCAACATCCCCTGCGAATATCCGGTGGTCTACGTGACCGCCCGGGAAGCGGCCCTGCTCTGCGAGGCCGTCGGCGAGCGGATCTGCGATACCCACGAGTGGGAGGGCGCCTGCGCGGGCGCCCTGCGCGACGCGCGCGTGGAGTACGATTTCACGGTCGGGCGCGTCGAGTCGAGCCGGCGCCACAACCTCGCCCGGGAGCTCGTGTGGGCCTATGGACCGCAGAAGAACCATGCCCTCTGCGGGACGGGCAGCGAGCGCACCCCGGGCTGCCGGGGTGGAGGGTATTCTCGCTGCGGATCCAACACCTACCCTGCCGGCGCCTTCCCCGCCTGCCGCACGCCCTCGGGGATCTTCGATCTGCACGGCAACGCCGCCGAGCACATGAACATCCCGACGCGGGAGAGCGAGCTCGCGAGCCGGGGCGGGAGCGGATACACCGAGATGAAGGGGAGCTGGTTCATCTTCTCCACCTACGAGGCCCACCCCGACGACTGCCGCTGGCGCGCGCCGCGCTGGCACGACAGCACGCTGATGGACCGGGCGAGCCACTCGAACTACCACCTGGGCTTCCGGTGCTGCGTCGACATCGCGAGGAGCGCCGCAGCGCCCTGAAGAGGCTCAGGGTGCCGATGGATCGGTTCTCGGGACGAGGTAGAAGAAATCGCGGGTCGAGGGCTTGCGGAGGTAATCGTCCTTGTTGAAGGAAAACCCTGGGAAGAGCCCCATGCCGACCCGGTCACCGCCCTCCCCGGCCCCGATCAGGACGAAGTGCGGATACGACCAGTTGATGTCGAGCTGGGCCACATGGACGGCCCCCGCGTGCCGCATGCCCTGGGCGATCGTGCGCGGCGAGGTGGCGTTGCTGACGCCCATGTAAAGGACCTTCGCCCCGGCGTCGAGGCCCAGGGCCGAGCGCCGCACCACCGTGGCCCCGCCGAGCGCCGCGCCCCAGTTGGTGTTCTCGTCGCTCAGCGCCGGGTGGATCTTCCCGTCCTCGACGAGGCAGGGCGGCGCCTGCCGGTACCAGCGCATGGTGTCCCTGTCGCGGCTCATATCCATCCACGTGTCGATATGGAGCGATCCATCGGTGTAAAGCGCCACCGTGCAGGCGATGTCCCGCGGCCTGAGGAGGGTCACCCCGTCGACCATCATCCCGTAGTGGCCGTGCTCGGCCTTGAAACCCCCGTTGAAGGCCGCGAACGCCCTCGGCCGGTCGGCCTCGGGGATGAGCCCGCTCCGGGCATAGCCGCGCGCCGCGCCGGGCTCCGCCTTCGGCTCCTCGGTGCCCGCGACCACGCCGAGCTCGACCCGCGCGAGGTCGATGGCCACCACGAAGAGCTCGGCCCACGGGCGCTTCTCGTCGGGGTGAATCAGCGTCTTGTAGAGCATCGGCGACGGCGCCGAGATCCCCTGGACATCGACCGACACCCAGATGCCGTCTCCCTCCGCCGCGGCCTTGGCGAAGAGGGGCCCCACGTCCGCCGGGCGAAACGGCCTCGGCGCGGCGGGCGCGGCGCCCGCGTCGAGCGCGGGAGGGGCCGGCGCCGGCGCAGACGAAGGCGGAGGCACCTCCCAGTGGGAAGCAGGCTTGTCGTCCTTGTGAAAGGCGCGATTATACCGATCTTGCAGATCGTAGGCCCACTGCTCCAGCCGCGTCACCGCCTCCGTGCCGAAGATCGATCGCAGGGTATCGGCGAGCCAGGGGCCGACCCAGGGGACATGGTTGACCGCAAACCATGCTCCGCCCACGAGGACGAGGAGCGCTGCGCAGAGCCCGAGCAGCGCCCTCCCGAGGCGCCGGCGCCTCCGCGGGGCGCGCGGCCCCGGCACAGGAGGCGTGGTTTTCGGCCCGGACGTCGGGGTTTCTTCCGGGAGGACGATCGGCGCACCGGGGACGCTCTCGCTCATGCCCATGCCAGGAGAGGTGGAGCAAGCAACCGTCGATCCACTCCACCGCTCCACCGCTCCACCGGCCGCGGGGAATTCGAGCGCTCCTCCGGCCGCAAGCGCTGCGCCGCGGCGCATCAATCGCGACCGGCGATCCGGGGAGCGCAGCAGCGCCCGCCGGTGGAATAATCGAAATACGCCTTGGGGTGCTCGGCGATCGACGACTCGCATCCATGCTTGCGCGACCTCGCGAAGAAAGCCCCCATCAGCCGGCCATGCGGATCGTCCACCCACTCGTCCAGGTTTCCGTTCATGTCCCAGATCGCGTCATTCCCCCACTCGCTCTTGCAGGCGGGCGTCGCGCCGGTCGGGCGGAGGAGCAAGTCTCCCTCGTGATCCTTGACCAGATCGAGGCGCGGATCATGGTGGCCGAGGATGGGGCTCCCGTGGAGCTCGATGGCCGGATGAACCGGTCGAAAGGTGTTGCAGGCCCCGTAACGATAGGCCTTTCCGTAGGGGAAAGGGCGCCGCTGCTCCCCCTCGCATGCCGCGAGCCACTCGCGCGCCGTGCAGAGCCTCTTGCCGGCGTTCCGGCAGGCCCGCTCGACCATCAGCCCCGAGAGGTACGCGCTGGGGATCACCCCGCCCCGGGAGACGGCGATCGGGTCCACGTCGTGATCCTGCTGCCAGGAGGGCAACGGTGGTAGCGGCACCTGCTGCGCCTCCTTGCTGCCCATCCGGAAACGGAGCTTCTCCCATTCGTCCCGGACCTGGAGCGCGAGGCGCCGATCGGGCGGATAATACGGCGAGAGCGGCTGTCCGCTCTCGCGATCGACGAGGGAGATCTCCCATCGATCGACGCAGAACGTCGAGGCCGCGAGGACCATGCCTTCGGGACATGGAGACGCGGGCGCGACGTCGAGCGCGACCTCCTCGACGTTGCTCTCCCGGACCGGGGTCTGCGCGCCCGGCGCATCGCCTGCGCGGCTCTCCGCCGCCGGAGGGTCCCCGCGCGACGCCTCCCCGGATCCGCAGGCGCCGAGCCCCGCCGCGAGCAGGAGGGCTCGCAGGGTCGAGGAGCAACAGCGGAGCTTCATGAGGCTCTCCAGGTCGTGAGCGCCGGGCTCGCCTGCCATCGAAGCATGGGAGATGCCAGGACCGATATCCTCGTCCGAGGGCCCGAGCTTCCCGGACGTCATCGCGGACATCGCACACAATCTCCTTGATCCAGAGGAGCCGCGAGACCACCCTCCAGGCCTCAACCGAGGAGATGTCATGGCGCTCACCCAAGAAGAAGAAGACTACGTGCGCAACGTCGGCCGGTGGTTTTACGGCCACGCGCCCGCGCAGGTGAACGAGCAGCTCGCCGCGGTCGTCGCCGAGATGGTGCAAAAGGTGCTCGAAGGCACGAACGCGATGCACCTCGTGCCTCGCCCGACGGGCGGCATGCCGGGCGCGCTCTGGCTGGTGAGCCAGGGGGTGCAGGCGTGGTGGCGTGTGCACCACGAGGACCGGGTGTACCTCGCCGTGAAACAGTCGGTCGCGCTGGGCTACAAATCGACCTACGCGATGGCCGAAATGGGGCTCTGAGAGCACGCCGACGGCGCGGGCGCTTGAGGTTGGCCGTTCGCCCGGCGATCATCGCGGCGTGAGCACGTCGAACGCGGACCACCCCTCCCCTCCCCGCCGCGTCGGGCGCGTCCGGCTCGGCGCCTCCCTGGCGCTCCGGCGGCTCGGCCTCGTCGCGCTCGCCGCCCCGCTCTTCGCTGCGCTGATCGAGATCGTCGCGCACCCGTTCAGCGATGCGACCTGGCGTGCCGTGTGGGGCGGCTCGCTCCTCGCAGGCCCCGGCGCGGCGATCGTCCTCGGCATGCTCGGCGTCCTGCTCTCGCTGCGGTGGCCCTCCCAGGAAGGCGCGCTCCGCGTCGATGACGGCGCGCTCGTGCTCGATCGGCGCGGCGCGCAGAAGCGCATCCCGCTCGCCGACGTCCGAGCCGGCGTCGTGATCCCCGGCCTCCACGGCAAGAGCGCGCGCGTCGAGGTCGAGCTCGCGGGCGGCGATCACGTGTTCGCCGAGGTCGGCTCCATCGCCGAGGGCGAGCAGATCCTCACCGCCGCCGGCGTGGACGCCTCCCGCCGCCGATCGACGATTCCCCTTCGATCCACGGCCGCGAGCGCGATCGTCCGGAGCATCACCATCGCCGCGACCATCTTCGCGAGCTTCATCGGCCTCGGCCTCCTCCTCGGCGCCGGCGTGCACATCAGCCCGGCGTTCATCCCGGTGTGGCTCTTCGGGACCACCGCCGCCGCCTGGCTCGCCGCGCGCATCCAGCGCCCGCGCGCGATCACCGTCGGCGCCGACGGGCTCGTCCTCCCCGGCATGCTCAAGGACCATTTCGTCCCGTTCTCGACCATCAGCGTGGTCCACGCCTCGCCTTCCTCCGTCGAGGTCGGCCTCGGCCATCCGAGGCGCTCTCGCACCTTCCGCGCCGACGGCGACGCCGCCGAGGCCGTCGCCCTCCGCGTCGCCGAGGCCCAGCGCAGCGCGACCGACGCGCCCGCCGCGCAGGCGCGCATCGAGCAGCTCGCCCGCGGGAGCCGCCCGCTCTCCGCCTGGCGCGACGACGTCGCGCGCCTGCTCTCGAAGGGCGGCGATTATCGATCGCAGAGCCTCTCGGAGGACGATCTGAGCGCCCTCGTCGCCCGCGCCGAGGCCCCCGCCGAGCAGCGGATCGGCGCCGCCCTCGCCCTGGCCTCGGGCGGAGAGGAGCGCCGCGCACGGGTGCGGATCGCGGCGGAGGCGTGTGCAGGGCCGGCGATGCGTGCGGCGCTGGAGGCGATTGCGAAGGGGGAGGAGGAAGAAAAGGCCATCGAGGAGGCCCTGGCAGAGGAGCCTTTGCGGATGGAGCAGGGTTGAGCGAGGGGCGGGAGAAGGGTTGTTTCGGGCGTTGCCTGGGGGTCGTGTCTTCTCGGGGTGAGAGCCGGAGGCAAATCGGCAACGGTTGAGGCCGACTTGCTCTCTGGCAACGGTCGCTCGGCGACTGGAGACACGCTATCGAGCGGGGCTCGTGCGCAGGACGACGGGACCGATGTCCCCTATCGCGAACGCCGCGCCGTCGGTGACGAACACGTCGCGCAGCGTCTCCTTCACGCCGGTGTTGCTCGTCCTCCACGTGGTGCCGTCGAAGGCGAGGGCCCAGCCGTGGTCTCCCACCGCGTAGGCTCGCCCCGGGCCGCGCGAGCTCACCGACCAGAGCAGCGGCGTGCCCGGTGGAAGGGCGATGTCGATCCAGCGCTTGCCGTCGAAGTGCATGAGCGCGCCGTCGTCCTTCTTGAAGTGCCCCTTCCATCCGGCTGCCCAGACATCGTCTGGACCGCTCCCATGCGCCTTGCGCAGCCCCACCGGGAGCGACATCGAGGTGTCCCAGCGCGTGCCGTCGAAGTGATCCATCCGCCCGCTGACGCGCCACACGTCGGTCGGGCTCGAGCCCCAGATCTGCTGGAACGTGCCGGGGTTCACCTCGGGCACCGGCACCACCGTCCAGCCCTTCGCCCCGCGGCGATCGTAGCGATAATACGCGCGCGCCGAGGCCGTGACCCAGACCTCGCCCGGGAACGCGAGGACGTCGATCAGGTTGAAGTAGCCCTTCACGTCGGGCAGCGGGCTCACGCGGGCCACGGCGATCTGCTCACCGCTCCACGATTTCCCGTCGAAGTGCGCGACGCGCCCGTTGACCCCGACCGCCCACACGTCGTCGGGCGCCACCGCCGAGAGGGCCGTCATCGCCGTGCCGTAGCCGGAGAGCTCGCGTGGCGTCCGGTCGCTCCAGGTCTTGCCATCGTAGTGGTAAAACCCCCAGCCGACCGCCCACACATCGTTCGGTCCCGTGCCGCCGATCGCCTCGATCCGGGTGTCGGGAGCGCTCACCGGCAGCCGATCCGCGACCCACTCGACCGGCCCCGGAGGAGGCTTCTTCTGCTCCGGGAGCTTGCAGCCCGGCGCGATCAGCGCGAAGACCGCGATCATCGCGGCGCAGACCGCATTGCGCTCCAGACCCTTCATTCGCGCGACCATGGAGGCATCCTACGCCCATCCCGCCCACCCCGTCGCGATTTCACGCCACCCCACGAACGACACACCGGCTCACCCTCCAATCGTGACGTAACGACGCAAGCCGGTCCAAAGAACAGCCCAATCCCTCTCTCTTCTTTGCGCCTTTGCGCCTTTGCGCCTTTGCGTTAAATTGAATCCTATCAGATCTTCGTCACGCTCTCCCGGGGAGCCCGACGAACGCTCACTTCTCCACGGCATCTCCCACCACCACATCCCAACGGATACGGATCGGCGAGAGCGCATGGTGGCGCAACGTGAGCGCACCGGCCGTGAATTGCTCCTCACCAGCCCCGGCCGTGGTCAGCCGGAAGCGCGTGGCGCCGCCGGGCACGGCGTCGATCTTCCCGCAGAGCGAGCAGGTGGAGAGCTCCGCGTCGTCCTTGGCCGTCGATACCTTGACGGGCAAGCTGAGCTTGGTCGAGTCGAGGGTCAAGTCGAACACCGTCCCGTCGACCAGCTCGGCATGCGCGCTGTGCGTCTTGGGATCGAGCGCGGCGCGCACGTCGAGCACGCCCGCGCGATCGGCCATCCCGACGACGTTCGGGTTCTGCTCGGGGGCGAGCGTCTCCACCTCGGGATCGAGCATGGCGACGATGCCGCCCGAGCGCAGGAAGAGCGGGAGCACGTCGAGGGGCGCATCCCTCGTGATCATCGCGTTGCCCGCGTGGGGCGCGAGGGACCAGAAATCGAACCAGCGGCCGGGCGGGAGCCAGAGATCGCGCTTCACCGCGCCTCGCCGCACCACGGGCGCCACGTAGAGCGAAGCGCCGAAGTAATACTCCAGCTCGACCTTGGCGGCCTCGGGCTCGCCTGGGTGCGCGAGGATCGGGTGGCGCATCACCGGCAAGCCCGTCAGCGTCGCCTCGCGGGCCGCGGCGTAGAGGTAGGGGAAGAGCCGGGTGTGGAGGCGCGAATAGCGGCCCCAGACCTCGGTGCTCTCGGCGTCGTTCCACAGCGTCCACTTGGGCGGTGAGCCCTCGGGCTTGGCGGCGCAAGCGTCCTCATCGTGCATGTCGGTCGAGAGGGCGCCGAACTCGACCCAGCGGAGGAGGACCTCCTTGTCCGGCGGCGGGTCGGCGAAGCAGCCATATCCGCCGATGTCGCTGCCCCAGAAGGGAAAGCCGGAGAGGCCGGCGTTGACCCCGGCGCGCACCTGCGCGGGGAGCCCCTTCTCGTTGTCGTAGCTCGCCGCCGGATCGCCCGACCAGAGCACGGGGGTATACGCCTGCGAGCCCGCGTATCCGGCCCGGGCGAAGAACATGAAATCATCGCCCCGCACCGAGCGCAGGTAATCGAAGACCGCCTGCGTATAGACGACCGGGAAGCGGTTGTGGGCGGTCCACCCCGTGGTGCCGTCGTGCATCACGGCGCGCTGGGGGATGTACTCGCCGAAATCGAGCATCCAGCCGTCGTAGCCGAGATCGAGCGCCTTTTGCAGGAGGGTGTGATACCAGATCACCGCCTCGGGGTTCGTCAGGTCGATCGTCGCCACCGTCTGCGGGCCCGAGGAGACGACCAGGGTGTCGAACTCCGTCCCGTCGTCGAGCTTGACGAAATACCCGTGCTTGCGGCCGTAATCGACGAGATCCTTCGTGGCGGGGTTGGTGACGGAGATATAGGGGTTGTAGTAAGCATCGGCCTTGTAGCCGAGGTCGTGCAGCGACTGGTTGTACTGGGCGAATTCCTGCTCATGGCCCACCTCGGTGCCGATGGGGAGGAAATGGGCGGCGTCGTCGAGCACGGTGACCGGGACCTTGGCGTCGCGCAGGGCCTGGGGCTCGGGGACACCGTTGATGAGCGCACCTCGGTTGACGCGGCGGCGCGGGCCGAAGACCCAGGGCGCGGGGAGCCGCGGCCGGCCGGTGAGGCGCGTGTAGTGCGCGAGGGTGTCCTTCGGATCGTCGTGGACCATCACCCGGAGGTGGAGCGCGGGCTCCTCGGCGTAGACGCGGAACAGGCCTGGATCGTCGGCGCCGAGGGAGAACCCCGTGCGAGCGCCGGTGTCGAGGAAGAGGCCATAGCCGCGCGTGGAGACATAGAACGGAATGGGCGCGTGGCTCATGCCGGGGCCGTTGGGTCCGGGGTTGTCGGGGCCGGGCGGGACGCCCTCTCCCTGGCCGATCCCGCCCTCTTCCACCCAGCACTCGTAGTGACGACCGCGGTGATCGACCGCGGAGAGGCGCTCGCCGAGGCCGAAGAAATGCTCGTCCTCGGGCAGGACGAACGAGAGGCCCATCTGGTTCAAGCCGCCCTGGGCAGAGCCGCCCGCGCCGCTGGTCGCGCCTCCGGTCACGGCCGCGTCGATCCGCAGCTCGGGCCCGTCGAGGCTCAGGTCGACGTGGAACGTCGTCGCCGCGTCGCTCGGATCCGCGAGGTCGATGGACGCGCTCGTCCCGGTGGCGCCGAGCGCCGTGACCTCGGCGCCGTGGTGCCAGGGATCGTCGGTGCCGATCACGTGATCCCAGCCCTCCACGACGCTGATCTTGAAATCGGTGGTGTGGTGCGTGGCGCCGAGCGGGCCGTAGGCCTTCACCTCGTCGCTCGCCACCGTGGAGTCTCCGTCGAAGGTGTCGAGCAGCACCTTGCCCGCGGGATCGGTGACCTCGAGGCCGAACGGGTCCGTGCGGATCTCGACGTGCACGAGGCCATTGTCGAGCGTGGCCGGCGCGGGCGTGCCGGATCCGGGGTCGGTCGTCCCGCCCGGCGGAGGGAGGTCGCAGGCCGCGACGAGGAGCAGGCTGAGCGGGACGAGGAGCTTTCGCATGGCGAGCCAGACGATCGCCAATGCCCGCGGCCCGGTCAACGCCCTCGTCGATCAGGCCGCGGCCTTCTCCATCGTCACGCGGCGGTAGATCAGCATCAGGAGCGCGCAGAAGAGGCCGAGCGCCGCGTACGTCGACCAGATGGAGAGCGGCGAGCGCGGGCCCTCGGCGGGCAGGTACTTCGCGATCAGCACGCCCGAGGCCTGGCCGCCGATCCACGCGCCGATCGCCGACGGCACGAACGCGAGGCCCATGTACATCCCGGCCTTGCCCTCGGGGGCGAAGCTCCCGATGTACGCGTAGAAGCGCGGCGAGAAGGTCATCTCGGCCAGCGCGAAGATGCCTCCGGAGATGCATGCGCCGACGAGGCCGGGGACGGCGCCCATCACCAGCATCGAGATCGAGGCGATGATCACGCCCATCACCATCGTCGTCACGGGGCGCAGCGACTTCGTGAGCTTGGTGATCCGGCCCTGGAGCAAGGCGATGAGCAGCGGGTTGATCAGCGTGATGAACTCGAGCGGGGCCTTCGCGTCGATGTGCCGGGTCACGTACTTGGGGAAGGTCATGTAGAACTGCTCGGCCATGAAGTAGAACCCGGCGAAGATCACGAGGAAGGCCGAAAATCGCAGGTTCTTGAGGGCCTTGCCGTAGCCGCGCAGGATGTCGAGGAAGGGCTCGTCCTTGGCCTTGCCGCGCGTCGGCTCGTCGTAGAGGAAGGCGGCGAGGCCGAGCGCGATCAGGATCGCGCCGAGCGAGTTGAGCATCACGAAGCGCAGCTTGACGAGCACGCGCACGCCGTAGGCGAGGAGCTTGCCCACCACGCTGCCGGCGTTGACCATCCGGTAGAACACGGCGAAGCCCTCGGTCTCCCGCTTGGGCGGCGCGGTGCGCACCACCGTCCCGGTGATCACCGGCTTCATGAAGCCGCCGCCGACGGCGATGAACAGCAGCGAGAGCGGGGCCACGCCCGGCGTGGGGAAGAGGAAGAGGCCGAGGTAGCCGAGCGCGTAGAGGCAGAACGCCAGGACGAGCGAGCGCTTGAAGGTGATCCGATCGGCGATGGTGCCGCACGGGATCGGGGCGAGCGAGCCGACCAGCCGGAAATTGCCCATCAGCACGCCTGTCGCCACGTCGCCGTAGCCGACGACGTTGGTCAGGTAGAGCACGAGGCCCACGTACATCCCGTAGTGGGCGAGCCGCTCGAAGAGCTCGATGGCGTTGGCGACGTAGAAGGTGCGGGGGAAGGGCTCGGGCGGGACGGCAGGGGTCGCGCCGTCCTTCGCCTCGTTCGCGGGCTCGGACATCGTCCCGAGCATACGCGGGCGCGGTCCGCTACTCCACGGCTACTCCATGTCGTCGTCGGGGACGATCCCGTCTTCGCCGAAGCGGGCGCGGGCTTCGAGGATGTCCTTGTCGGAGAACCAGGTGCGCGTGCACTCCTCGAGCGGGGCCACCTGATAGATGTCTCTCCGGCTGTCGCCGAAGCCTTCTTCGAGGACGCGGACAACCTCGTGGTGGAGGCCGCAGGCAGGGCAGAGGGCTCGCATGACGGTCACTATAGTCGCGTCCGCGGGCCTGCAACAGCCCCGAGAGGGCCTCTCAGGGCGACGCGGGCGCGAGCACCGTGATGGCCGCGAAGCACATCTCGTCGAGGGCCGTCTGGCCGAGGTGGAGATCCACCGGGCCGGGCAGGTGGGCGCGGAGGAGCTGCTCGACGAGGGCCTTGTTGTCCACGGTGTTGTCGTACGTACAACGAACGGTCATGTCGTCACCGCTGTGGATCCTGGGCAGAGCGCTGACGGGCACGTCGTAGGCGTAGGCCCGCTGCCACCGGAAATCCCAGCGCGGGACGCCGACCAGACACTCATCGGCCGGCTCGGACGGGGCGGGGGACGGGCGGTGGATGTCGAGCGTGATCGCCTCGCCCGCGAAGTGCATGTGCGGTTTGATCTCGTAGATCGCCATCTCCGGCAGCGGCGCGCCGCCCTTGTCCGACGGGACGCGCCAGGTGATCGTCTCGGTGTGGCCGCGGACGCCCGCGGGGACGAGGAAGATCGGCGGACCGAAGTCGTTCGGCCCCGGCAGGAGGCCTGTCCCGTCGAGGTGGTAAGCGGCGACGTTGCCCGCGCCGATGAGCCTCGCCATCTGCGTGGGCGGGCCGTCGAGGAAGTCGAGCTCGACCTTGGTCGCGTCGGACGCGGCGGGCGCGCCGGCCGGGTGATAGTGGATCTGCATCACGAGGCGCGTGCCTGGCTGGAGCGGGAAGCCCGCGCCGGGCGGGAGCTGCGTCTTGCCGCTCCCCGGCGTCCAGTTGACGAGGACCTGGCTGCCCACCCCGGCGTCGACCTCGCACTCGTAGCTGCCGCTCTCGTCCGCGAAGCCGGCGGAGAGGCCCTGCGGGTCGGCCAGCACGGTCACGTGGTGGATCATCGAGGGGACGCCGGCGACGACGCGGAGGCCGTTGACGAACTTCGGCTCGGTGAGCCCAGGATCGATCGTGAAGCAGCGAAACTGATCGACGTCACCGCCGGCGCTGAAGGGCGTCTCGGGGGCGATGGTCATGTCGAGCGAGTCGAGCGGCACGTCGTCGATCGGCGGATCGCCGGGCGGCGGACCGGCCGCGGGATCGCCCGCCTTCATCCCGGTGTCGGCCCAGGCTTGCAGCACGGCGATCTCGGCGTCGGTGAGGCTGAGATCGTTCTTCCAGCCGAAGCGCGGCGCGCATGCGCTCGACGGCTGCGCGCCCCAGGGAGGCATGGTGCGATCGGCCGCGCGCGCGGCGGAGAGGGCGGCGACCGCGCGCGCCTCGTCGAGCGTGAGGAGGCTGAACGGGCCGATCCGGCCGGGCGCGTGGCACATGGTGCAGTGCGCCGCGAGCAGCGGCGCCACGTCCTCGTAGTAGGTGGGGATGCGCCGCGGCGTGGCGCCGGCCGTGTGGAGATCGGGCGAGGCGGGCGCGTCGCCGCCCCCGGACGAGCTGCTCTCTGCGCTCCCCCCGTGCCCCGATCCCGCGCCGCTCCCCGGAGGCGCGCCCCCGGATCCACCGCCGGCGCCCGGGAGCGGCAACATCGGCACCTCCGAGCACGCGACGACACCTGTCGAGACGAGACCGATCACACCGATCGCTGCGCGGTGGAGGAACGGCTCGCGAGCGCGCGATGGCATGCTCGGCACACGATATCACCGAAGGCGCCTCCCGATCCCCGCAATGTCCGCGCGGGCGGCGAGCGGGGGATGGTAGATTGCCCGCCCATGGAGATCGTCTCCCTCTCGGGCCTGCCGGTCGGCTCGCTCCTCTGGCAGAAGCGCCCGGGTCAGTTCATGCTCACCGTCGTCTGCAAGGCGACCTTCTCGTTGCAACAAGGCGAGATGCCGCTCGCGGCCGAGCAGGAGCCGATCAACGAGAGCGATCGCCCCTGGAGCCAGGACATCCAGAGCCTCTACGCCGCGGCCGATCTCGTGCCGATCAAGCCGCGGGTGGACGTGATCCTGGTGGGCCAGGCCTACGCGCCCGAGGGGATGCCGCAGAGCTCGCTCGTGGCGCGGATCACCGTCGGCGACGTCGACAAGTCGGTGGAGATCTTCGGCGATCGCGTGCTGCGCCCGGACGGGAGCATCCAGGAGGGGCCGCCCTTCACCCGCATGCCGCTGCTCTACGAGCGCGCCGCGGGAGGCCCCTCGACGCAGAACCCCGTGGGCATGTCCTTCGAGGAGCGCGACGCCTACGGCGGCGTGGCCCTGCCCAACCTGCTCGTCCCCGGCGCGGCGATCCGCATGAACGGCGAGCCGATCGAGCCCATCGGCTTCGGCCCGATCGCCTCCACGTGGCCGGTGCGTCTCGACCGGCTCGGCCGCCACGCCTCGATGTGGTCGCCCGATCACCTCCACCGCCGCGCGCTGCCCGACGACGTCGATCCGGCCTATTTCAACGCCGCGCCGCCCGATCAGCGATCGCAGTCGCTGCGCGACGACGAGCACCTCTTCCTCGACAACCTCCACCCCGAGCACGACCACCTCGCCGCGCGCCTGCCGGGGATCCGGCCGCAGGCGTTCGTCGATCGGCGGGGCAATGTCCAGGAGGTGCAGCTCCGCTGCGACACGCTGTGGATCGACACGGCGCGCCTCGTCTGCACGCTGACCTGGCGCGGCCATGTCTCGCTCGAGCGCGCGCTCGAGGATGGCACGGTGTACTTCGCCACCGCCCAGCCCAGCCAGAAGCTGACCTTCGCCGACATGCGCGCGCGCTTCGGCGTCGGCGGCGATCCCAAGGAGCGCGAGAGCACGCTCGTCGGCACGCCGGCGGCGCCGCCGCGGGAGACGCCGTTCGTCGCGGAGGCCGAGCGCCCCAAGGCGATGACGCTCCCGTTTGCGCGCTCGCTGACGGACGCGCTCTCCGCGATCGCCGACGGCAGCGCGCCCATCTCCAAGACCGACGTCGGGCTGCCCTTCGCGGCGCCCCCGCCTTCGCCGAGCGAGTCGGCGTTGCCCTTCGCCTCGACCCCCAAGGCCGAGGGCGGCCTACCCTTCCAGCCGCAAGCCGACAGCGGCCTGCCGTTCCTCAAGAAGATGCCCGCGCCCGCGGCGGAGCCCTCGCACTTTCCCCTGCCTCCGCCGCCTCCACCGCTCGCGCCGCCCCCGGTGGCCTCGGCGCCCGCGCCGCCCGCGCCCGTGGCGCCCCTGCCGGTGGCGCCGCCGCCCGTGATCTCGGCGCCCATCGGCGCGACCCCCAACGCGCCCAAGCCGGCCGACAGCCCGTGGGCGAACGCCTCGTCCCAGCGCCCGCTGAGCGCCTCCGCGAGCCCGGCCCCGGCGCCGGGGAGCACATCGTCAACATCGTTCGACAAGCGGGGCGGCAGCGCGCTCGACGCCTCCAACGCGGCCAGCGCGCCCTGGTCGCCCTCGCCGCTCGCCGCGGCCGCCGCGCCTTCCTTCACCGCGAAGGAGGCGCCCGCCCCGCGCCCCGCGCCCCGCCTCGACCCGAACGAGGCGATCCAGCTCCTCTGGTACGACCCCGAGAGCCTCCCGCGCATCCGGCGCGTGCCGCGGTGGCAGAAGCTCCTGCGCGAGATGAGCGACAAGGCGCCCGACGAGGAGCTCGACGATCCGGAGCTCGCCGCCGACCCGATGGAGCTCGAAGATCGCCGCGAGGTCTTCGAGCTGCTCGCGGCGGGCGATCCTGCCGACACGCAGGGCGTGGAGCAGACGCTCACCTCGGCGATCCGGCCGGACGGCAAGTTCCTCCCGCAGCTCAACCTGCTCGCCGGCGATCTCCAGCTCCCCTTCGACGAGCTCGAGACGCTCAAGGCCACGACCACCACCGTCGCGCCGCTCGTGGGCCAGGACGAGGCGCTCAAGGTGAGCGTCGAGGTGGCCAAGGAGTTTTTGCGCACGCCCGGCCTGCTCAGCTCGGCGGCCACCGCCGAGGGCCTGACCAACCGGATCAAGGACTCGTTCGGCGCCGGGCGGCGGATGGTGCCGCAGGGCTACCTGGAGCAGCAGGTCGAGCGCGTGCTGCTCGAGAAGCGCGCCTACTCGCGGCGCGAGGTGTTCGGCGGGCGCTTCCTGCGCGCCTTCGTGCACCTCGGCGGCTCGTCGTCGCCCGTGCCGACGTACCTCCCCGAGGCCGTCGCCGCCAAGCTGCCGATGTTCCAGCGCTTCAAGGCCCGCATGGTCGTCGAGGTCGACTTCACCGTCGATCAGTACGAATCCCACCAGGCCGCGCTCAAGGTGGTCGCCCTCGCGCGTCTGATGCAAGCGGGCAGCGGGCGCCGCTGAGGCGCGCGGATCACTTCCTGAGAAGGACGCGCAGCGCGAGGCCGAGATCGATCAACGTGAACGCGGCCATCCACGCCATCGCGAACGTGTCGAGCACGACGGCGGGCGCCTCGCGGCGCTGGTTCCTGTAGGCCGTCCCGACGCCGATCGGCACGCCGAGCGCGACGAGGAGCAGGATGATCGCGGGGACGATGGCCATCGGATCCTCGATGCGCTGCACGCCGAGGAGCAGGAGCGTCAGCACGACGGTGAGCACGATCGCCACGGGCCGGAGCTCGTGGACGGCGCGCGTCGCGCGGATGAGCTTCAGCGCGGCGATCTGCGCGGCCCCGTCGGCCTCGGCGCGGGCGACGCCGCCGCTCCGGTAGTCGCTCTCGCCGGGCGCGATGTCGCCCGGGCCGAGCGGCGCCTCCGCGTCGGCGATCACCGCCTCGGCGAGCTCGACGGCGATCTCGATGCGCTCGGTGGAGATCGCGTCCTTGTCTATGTCGCTCCCGAGCCGGTAGAGCGAGACCTTGCCCTTGTCGACGGTGATCCTCGCGCCCTGGATCGACGCGAAATCGACGAGCCTCCGGCGGAGCGCCGGGCTCGAAAGAACGCGCTTGATCCGCGCGGCCGGCGCGCCCTCGACGATCCACGCCCGGTCGAAGGCCGGATCGCCGAGGACGAGATCGACGGCGTCGCCGCGCTCGACGTCCTTCTGCTCGGCGGCCGTCTGGGGCCGGAGCGCGAGCAGCACCGCCGACGAAGGACAGCCGACGTCGACCGTGGTGTGCGCGGGGGTCTGCCGGGACGCGCCGACGAAGTGCACCTCGAGCGGCAGGCCGCGGATCTTGCCGAGCATGGTGCTCGGCGTGTGGTTGTAATCCTGGATCTGGAGGCGCTCGCCGCAGGCGACGAACATCGCCTTCTGCTTCTTGCGCCCCTGGACCTCCACCACGATGTACCCGACGGCGAGGAGGAGGCCGAGGAAGCTGTAGACGTCGTCGCTGGACACGGAGTTGAGCGCAACATATCGCACGGCGGGGCCCGGCTCCATGCGCTTCGCCCCCGCCCGCGCTCGGCGCGGCCTGCGAGCCGCGTATACTGGCGATCCATGCGGTCCCTTCGCCCGGCTCTCTTGCTCCTCGTCCTCGCCGGCTGCGACGAGGCCGCGCTCCTGCCGCCCGTGTCCCCGGCCACGGGCGAGCGCGCCGCCGCCGAGGCGATCGTCTCGTCGCCGGCCGGCGTCGATCTCGCGACCTCGCTGCGCGATCCCGCGCTGATGCGCGCGCTCGGCGAGGAGCTGGGGCAGCCGGTGCGCGAGCCTCCCGGCGAGGGGGTGACCGCGGAGATCACCCACGATCGAGGGCACGTTCAGCTCGTCCTGCGCGCGCCCGATCGCCTGGGCGCGCTCCTCGGCTGCAAGGCCTGGCTGCGGCTCGCCACGGGGCGCGCGGCCCAGCGAGGCGATCGCGACCCGGCCGAGATGTTCCTGCGCGACGAGGTCGCGCGCCTCGAAGGGGAGATCGCCGCGCTCGATCGGCAGCTCAGCCTGCTTCCGGCGACCGTGACCGACGGGCCACGCGCCCGCGATGAGGCCCTCACCCTCGTCCGCGTGCAGCGGCTCGAGGCGACCGTGCAACGAAGGCACGAATCTCCCTCGGCGAGCACGACCTTCCCGCTCGCCGCGGCCCTCGGCAAGCTGGCCGTCGAGGCGCGGCAAAAAGCGGCCGAAGCGAGGGCGAGCGGGCTCGGCCCGGCGCACCCGAGCGTGCAAGGGTTCGAGGCGCGCGCCGCGTTCTTCGAGGCGCGGCAGAAGGCCCAGTGGCCCATCGAGGAGGACGACGCGCGCGCCCTGGAAGAGGCGATCGCCGCGCTGCCGCCGAGGGCCGACGCGATGGCCGTGCGGCGCGCCCTCGGGCCGATCGTGCGGCGGAGCACGGTCGATCGCTGCTCGGCCGAGGATCCTCGCCCCCTGCAGATCCTCGCCCTCGAGCGCGCGCTCCTCCTCGCCGACGACGAGGAGGACAAGCTCCACTACGGCAAGAACCACCCGCGACGGCTGGCGCTCGCAGCGCGGCTCGCCGAGCAGGAGGCCGCCTTCAACCGCGAGCGCGACACCGAGGCCACCTTGCTGGAGCACGGCGTGCCCGCGGGCGGTGACGCGCGGCCCGAGGAGCTGCGCGACAAGGCCGCGCTCCTGGCCTCGACGCTGGCTCGCCTCGTCCAGCAGCGCGACGCGGCGCGGCCTGCGCGCGCGCCGGATCTCACGGTGGACACGCCCTGCCACCTGCGCTGATCCCCGGGCGCGCCCCGAAACGAGCTAACGTGATCGCCATGCGAAAAGGCACGCTCCTCGCGCTCTCCCTGCTCGCCCTCACCGCATGCTCGTCGAGCGGGAGCGGCACCACCGGGACGAGCTCCACCACCGGCGGAGGCGCCGGCGGGAGCGGCGGCGGCGCCGGAGGAGACGACGCGATCGTCGGCGGCGATCGACCGGTGGAGGTGATCGTCCCCTCGTCGTACGACAAGACCAAGCCGGCCCCGCTGCTCCTCCTGCTCCATGGCTACTCGGTCAACGGGAACGTCGAAGAGCTCTACTTCCAGCTCGCCCCGCTCGCCGAGAAATACGGCTTCCTCTACGCCTACCCGACCGGGACCATCGATCAGAGCGGCCAGTACTTCTGGAACGCGACCGACGGTTGCTGCAACTTCTACGGGAGCGACGTCGACGACTCGGCCTACCTCTCGTCGCTGATCACCGAGATCGAGGGGAAATTCTCGGTCGATCCAAGGCGCGTCTACCTGGCCGGGCACTCGAACGGCGGCTTCATGAGCTACCGCATGGCATGCGATCACGCCGACCAGATCGCAGGCATCGTGAGCCTGGCCGGGGCGATGTGGTTCGACACGTCGAAGTGCAAGCCCTCGGGGCCGGTGAGCGTGGTGCAGCTCCACGGGACGATGGACGCCGAGGTGCCTTACGACGGAGACGCGATGTCGCTCGTGCCCTCGGCCGCGTCGACGATCGCCGACTGGGCTGGTTACGACGGCTGCGACGCGATGGGCGCCGAAACGGCCATGCCTCTCGACGCGGACGCGACGATCGCCGGCGCGGAGACGACCGTGGAGCGCCACGCCAAGGGCTGCGAAAAGGGCAGCGCCGTGGAGCTGTGGACGATCGACAAAGGGACGCATGTGCCCGGCCTGACGACGGAGGCGCGGGAGGGGATCTTCGCGTTCTTGATGGCGCACCCGAAGCCGTGAGTCGTGCCGTGGGTGGGATCGGAGGCACCGATCCCACGTCCTGTCAGGACGATCCTTCGACGACAAGGAGCGCGGGATCGCGACGCGTGTCCCAGACCCGAAGAATAATCAGGTCTTGCTCATCCAGCCGGTAGATGATGCGATGCCGTCCCACCGGGACGTGACGGTATCGACCCAGCGGATGAAGATCCCGCGCGATTGGCGCCATTTCTGGGCTTTCAGCGAGGCGCTCGACCGCCGCAAAGATCTCCCTCGCAAAGTTCTGCGCGACCTCAGGCTGTTGCGCCTGCAGATAGGCGTGGTCCTGCTCGAGGTCGCGATCGGCGAGGCGGCTCCAGCGAATACGGCGCTTACGCCCCATCGGCCCAGCGGCGCAGCTTGGCCATCATCACGTCGTGCTCGACATGCTTGCCGTGACGAAGGTCCTCTTCGGCTTCATCCACGGCGTTCTGCAACGAGGCGCTGGACGGCACACCCTCGGCTTCTTCTCGCTCGATGGCCGGAGGGCTTGCGCGCATCTTTCGTGCAGCAGTCATACCCGGGGAGGCTACCACGGAGAAGGGGCGGTCGCGAGGCTTCGCGTCTCGCGAAGCTCATGGCCCCACCGCGCGCCGGGGCGCGTCCACGAGGCCTCCGCCGTTGGTCACCCACACGGAGCGTTGCTCGAAGACGCCCGGCCCCGCGCGCAGCGTCAGCTCCACGTTTCGGCTCGCCGTGATCGAAGCGTTGAGGATGCCGTCGAGCGCCGCCGTGAACGGCGTGAGCGACTGGTAGGTCCCATCGGCGCGGCTCAGGCCGAGGGCGAGCTGGCGGCCGTCGGGGCTCGCGATGAAGGCGAGGGCGGCGCCGCCTTCGAGCGCGCGGTAGGCCTGCGCGCCGGGCACGTCGAGCACGCGGTATGCGCGATTGTCGCCGATCGCGAGCGGCGCTCGCACGAAGGCGCGGCAGCTCGCGTCGACCGGCGCGCACGCGAGGTGGAAGAGCAAGGTCCCGTCGGCCGCGCCCGAGACGGCGGTGATCGCGCTCGCCGCCATCGGCAGATCGATCTCGCGGGTGAAGGTCGGGCCGGGCGCGAGGGTGTAGATCGCGCTGCTCGACGGGCCCGTGCCGCACACGAGCGCCTCGATCCCGCGGTGGTGGTAGACCCGGGCCGGATCGCAGGGCGCGGGGAGGCGGGCGATCGTCTCCACCACGCCGGAGCGGCGATCGACGAGCGCCCAGTGCGGGGCGCGGACGAGGCGCGCGTCGTCGGCGCACCAGCGCTTGCCCGGGCCGGCGAGGCGATCGCACTCGCCGTCGGAGAGGAGGAGCGCGGCGCGCGGGCCCGCCGCCCGCGTCTCGACGAATGCGTCGCGCAGGCAGCGCGCGCCGACGCAGTCGCGCGGATCGGCCATCGATCCGAGGATCCCGCCGATGCCCCCGCGAGGCCTCTCCTCGCAGGCCGCAGGATCGCCGAGCGCGCCGCCCGCCTTCGGATCGGGGAGCGCCGGGAGATCGAGGCGATCGACCGGCTCGGCGGGGAAGAACCCGCGCGCCCCGTCGTTGCCCATCACCTGGGTGGACCAGCGGCGGCGATCGCGGAACGCCTCGTAGGCTTGCTGATCGATCACGAACGCGCGGCCGTCTGCGTCGAGCGTCGCGGGGCAGTCGGCGTCACCCGTCCAGATCCACGCGCCCTCGCGGACGATCGTCTTTGGCTGGTATTTCGAGGCGCGGAAGCTTTTGCCTCCGTCGGCGGAGGTCAGCACCGTCCGCTTGCCCTTCCGGTCCTCCACCTGCACCGCGATCACCCCGTCGAAGCGCAGCGCGAGCGCGAGGATCGACTGCCCCTTCTTCGGGCGAACCACGTGGAAGCTCTTGCCCGCGTCGTCCGAGAGCGAGAGCTCGTCGCGCGCCGCCGCGGCGAGGAGGCCTTGCCCAGCGTCCCAGCGCGTGGCCCCGGGCCGATCGGCGCGCCGCTCGAAGCGCCCGCTCCGCGCGTCCTCGGCGGAGGCGGCGGCGTAGAGATCGCCGTCTTCTCCGGCGACGAAGATCTGGTCATCACCGTCAACACCGATCCACGATGGCTCCACCGGGGACACGAGCGGACCCAGCACCCCCTCGGCCTCCGTCACCAGCACGAAGGCCCGCGGCACCTTGGGCCGATCGGTGACGGTCGGCGTGGTGCCGGACGAATACGCGTAGTCGTGCTCGTAATCCGCGAGCTCGACCACGGCGGTGCGCTTGCCGGCGGCGACCTGCTTCGGCGAAGCGAGCGGGTTCATGCTCCGCCGCAGGGTCGGCTCGAGCCAGGGCGCGGGCGCGCCGCGCGTCTCCGGGATCACGAGCGGCGCGCGCGGGTCGACCGGGGGAGCCGCGGGGGGAGACGGCGCCGCGGGCATGCCCGCCTGCATCCAGCGCACCGGAGCCGGCGCCGGCGGGCTGCACGCCGCGAGCAGGGGCGCGAGGACGAGCGAGAGGGGGCGCGCGCGCAGGAGGCGAGGTCGGACGAGGGAGCGGGCGCGCGAGACCATGCAGGCGCGGAGCCTAGGCGTGGAGCCGCACGAGGGCAACGTGGGCAGCCAGGACGGCGCGCAGAGCCGCACTGGATTGCAGCGGCGTCTCCTGCTGCCGAGCGCGCCCGTCGACGATCAGCTCAAGGGAAATTGCCGTTCCCCGTCAAGAAGGCCCCCGCGATGCCGCCCGCTGGCCAGTCGAAGGTGTCGGTGACCACCTGCCCGTCCATGCCCGTCGAGCGGAGGGTGAAGGGCCCGACACCGAAGCCGCCCGCGTCGGTCAACGTCCCGTCTCCGCCGCGGGAGAGCTCGATGAAGGACGGGTGATTCTCGCTCTTGACCTCGACCTTGGCGAGGGGGACGCGGGCGTTGCGCACCCAGAGGCTCGTCCACCACTCGCTCGATCCGGTCTGCACCTCGTAATAGATCGGGCCGGTTTCGGGGCACTTGGCGAATTGCCAGGACATCGACCGCGGGTACTCGCCGCTGTCGAGGAGCGCGAAGGCGTCGGGGCTCACGTCGATGCTGTTGTCGGAGGTCTCCCCGTAGGTGACGACGCGGAGCAGCGCCGATTTGCCCTTCTTCGTCGTGACCCAGATGCATGCGTCGCAATACGAGGAGACATCGTTGATCCCGTTCCAGATGCCGGCGAGCAGCGTCCCTTCGGCTTGCTGCACCTTCGGGTCGTACCCGGTCCCCGGCGCACAGGCGTTGTGGAACGCCGTCTCGGCGTAGTCGACAGGGCCGAGGTGGAACTGCCCTCCCTCGTACGGATCTCCATAGGTCACGAGCCCGCCGCTGCTCGACGAGCTGCTCGCGCCGCCGCTCGACGAGCTGCTCCCGCCGGTGGACGCGCCGCCTCCGCTCCCGGCGCTCGTCGCGCTGCTCGACGAGCCGCCGCCTGCGCCTCCGGAGGTGCCCGACGAGCATGCGACGAGAGGGACCGCGAAGAGAGCGGCGAGGAGGGCACGCATGGCGAAGGAGAGCATAGCACCCGTCCTTTTCTGGTCATCCCCGCGGCGGGGCTCAGTCGAGCGCCCAGAACCAGATCGCCTTCGAGGCCCAGTAGCCGTGACCCACGCAGCGATCCACGTTCCAGAGGTCGATATGCCCCTGCCCGCTGAAGGTCGGGATCTTCAGGAAAGCCACGATTCCGCGCTTCCCTTGCACGTTGGCGGGCGCCTCCTCGTGGGTCGGCTGCGACGCCCAGCCCAGCGTCCGCTCGCCCCAGTGGGTGCGCAAAAAAGCAGCCAGATCCTGGGCGCCGCGGCCGATGCCGTGGGGGCAGAGGCGGCCGGTGTTGGCCGTCGTCCCGTAACCGTACTTGCCGAGCAGGAATTTCGTCCCGTCGCCCTTGCCGCTCCCGAGCTTGGCGATCGCGCCCCGATCGGTCACGAGGCCGTTCGTGATCACCAGCGCCTCGCTCATCCGGGCCGCGCAGGTGTTCACCGCCGACTGCGTCGGATCGATCACCGAGCAGTCGTGCACCGAGTCGGTCGGGACTTTGTAGTTGGCGAGGAGGTCCGCGAAGGTGGGCTTGGGGAATTTGAGCATCGGGCCTTCTCCGTCGTCCTTGTTCGTCGTTCCTCGGGTCAGCGGGCGATGCGGAAGCCGCCGGCGGTGCGGCAAAAGACGCAGACGAAGCGCCCGACCATGCTGGGCACGTCGCGCACGCGGAGGCGCAGCGGGGAGTCGCCGTTCTCGTCGACGAGCTGAATCAAGCGCCCTCCACCGAGCAGCTCCACCTCGAAATGACCGTCGGGCAGGTCCTCCACCTCGACGTCGGGGTCGGCGAAGGTCTGCGGCACGCCGAGCATCTTCACGGCCGAGGCCTCGTCGGGGAGATAATAGGCTTGCTGCCAGTCCCTGGTCTGGTGCTCGCACTCCCGCGTCAGGCCGGCGATGTCCTTCGCCTTCATCAGCGCGTGGACCCTCCGGATTGCGGTGAAGAGCTCGCTGCGCACCGACTCGGTCACCGTGATGGGCGGCGCGGTCATGAAGCTCCAGGGCTCGAACGGCGCGTCGAGATCGAAGGCCTGCGTCGCGCGGAGGCCCATCGGCGTGAGCACGGGCGGGGTCACGGTGGCGTAGCCCGGGCTCTTCTCGAAGCCCGTGGCGGCGTTGGCGCCCGGGCCCTCGAAGACCAAGGCGGCGAGGCGCTCGGATTTCTCGTCCTTCACCGAGGCCCGGCGGCGGAACGAGGCCGTGGCCACGGCGTGCCGGCTGAACTCCTGACCTCGTTCGAGCGGGCGCACGATCATGGTCAGGGAGTTTTCGCCCTTCACCACCTGCGGGTTCACGTCGAAGACCGTCTTTGCGTGACCGCCCTTCAGGCGGAGGACGGGGACATCGTTGACCCGCAGCTCCAGCCGGAGCTCGGTCGACTGCACGGCGACCTCGAAGACGGGGCCGTCGCCGTGGGTCAGGAGGGAGATTGGTTGGCTCGTCGTCATCGCTGTGGCGTATCCGATCAGGAGGCGTTCTTGAGGACGTAGATGTCCGGGGATTTGAGCAGATCGGTGTCGTCCCAGAACATGTACTCGCCGCCGTAGGACTCCTTGATCTCCCAGATGACCTTGCCGGAGGCGAAGGCCGAGTACTGGAACTTGCATGCGAGCATGAGGAGCTTGCCCTTGAGGAAGAGGCCTGTCGCGTTGTGATCGAGCATGAGGCGGGCGGCGATGCCGGTGTTGGCCTTGGCCTCGGCGCCGAAGGCGAAGCCCACCACGCCCTGCGAGCCGAACGACGCCTTGGCGGCGAACTCCGTCTTGAGCTTGCCCTCGATCATGCCGTAAGGGCCGGCGTTCGGCTCGGCGGCCGGCTTCTTGGCGCCGACCTCGCCGCCGATGGTGCCGGTGAACGAGAGGACGATCTCGATCTTCTGCCCGCGCGCCTTGCACCAGTCGCGGACCTTGCGGAAAAACCGGGCGATCACCGCGAACTGCGTCTTCTCGAGCGCGGTGATCATCACGTCGAGGATGTCGAGCTGGAAGGTGAGGCCGATGAGCGGATCGGCCTTGAGGACGATCTTCCACTCGGCGCCGACCTTGTACTTGGCGTCGAGCTCCTTGAATTTACCCGAGTAGCTCAGGGAGAGGTTCGGGAACTCCGGCAGGACGGTGACGCCGGTGAAGGTGTAGAAGTACTCGCAGAACTTGTCGATCGCCCGCTTGACGAGCAGGTTGAAGCTCGCCCACTCGCGGATCTTGTCCTCGTATTTGCCGGAGAGCTCGTTGGTCTGCGTGCCGTAACGGAGAGAGCCCTTGAGCTGGAAGTACCACTCCGTCTGCGCGGGGCGGCCGCGCTTCTCGACGCGGCCCTTCTCTTTCGCGTCGGCGATCCGGCTCTTCACCCTCCCGGCGGTGTTGAGGGCGAGGATGAGATCGATCTTGGGCTCGATGTCGGGATAGGCCAGCACCTTGGCCGTCTGGCCGCCGTGGTGGCAGGCGAGGGCCGTGAAGGTGAACTGCTCCGGCGGCCGGTGCCACGGCCAGAAGTGCATGAAGAAGCCGAGGCGGATGTCGACGCCGCGGGTGTAGACCTCGAAGGTGGAGGTGTCCTCGGCCTTGACCACCCGGCCGTCGGGGCCGTGGATCGCGAGGGCCTGGCCCTTGTGGGTCGTGCCGCAGCGGGGTTTCTGCATCACGATCTTGGCGGTGATGGTGTCGCCGTCGCCCTTCTTGCCGGCGAAGACCTCGAGCACGTCGAAGGGCTTCTTGGCGTCCTTCGCGGCGGGCAGCCTGATCGGCACCTTGTGCTTCGGGTGCTCGCACTCGATCTCCAGCGACTCGAGCTCGCACTCCACGGCCGCCCCGGTCGTGTCCGCGAGCGGGGTGCGCTCCTTGGGCTTGATCGGCTCGGGCTGGACCACGGTGACCTTGCCAGGCACCTTGTGGACCTTGACCTCCGTGGGGATGGGATCGGGCTCTTTCGGCTCGGCCTCGTTGACGGGCGCGGGATCTTCGGGGTGCGCATAAGCCCCTTGCCCCGACGACCCACCGGCGTTGATCTTCACCACGATCCCGGAGATGGTCACGCCGCCGGCGTCGATGCGGACGAAGCCGCCGGGCCCCTTGATGGTCACGTCGCTCGCGCCCTCGCCCATCAGGTTGTCATGGGCGGCGAGGTGGAGCTCTCCCCCGGTCTCGAGGGCGTGGCTCCCGGCGACATGCTCGTATTGATTGATGCCCACCGTCAGCGATTGATTTCCGACGATGTGCTCCCGCCGGCTGCCCTTCACGTACTGGTGGACATCGCTGTCGTTATGCTCCCGGCGCTTGCCCTTGACGATGGAGTCGACGTTCTTCCACACCTCGAGGTAGCGCCGCCCCATGGTCCGCTCGACCTGGTTCAGCTTGGTGAGCTTGAACCGGTTGCCGATGACGAGGGTGGACCGGTGGACGCCGTTGACCTCGGTGCGGTTCACCCCTGTCACCTCGGTGCGGTTCACCACGGTGGTGTCCGTCTCGATGTTGCCGATGTATTTACTGCGATCGTGGCTGACGGTGATGGTCTCGTCGTTCTTCACCAATTTACGCAGGTTGTGCTCGGCCTGCACGTAGAAGAGCTCGTCGCCCTTCTTGTCCTCGAACTTGACCTCGTTGAACCCGTTCGACCCCTCGCTGGAGTCGCTCTTCCAGGTGCTGATCGTCTTGTTCTCGGGCAGCTTGTAGGGGACGGGGTTTCGCTGGTTGTAGACGCGACCGGTGATGAGCGGAAAGTCCGGGTCGCCGTCGAGGAAGGAGACGAGCACCTCCTGCCCGATGCGGGGGATGGTGATCATCCCGTATCCGGTGCCGCCCCAGCCCTGGCTCACCCGCATCCAGCAGGTGCTCCCGTCATCGAGCTTGCCCTCGCGATCCCACGGGAGCTGCACGCGCACCCGGCCGAACTCGTCGGTGTGGATCTCCTGCCCGTTCGGGCCGACCACCACCGCGCTCTGGGGGCCCAGGATCCGTGGCTTGGGGGTGCGGACGAGGGGGCGATAGGGCACCTCGGTGAAGACGGCGTGGCCCTCGGCCACCCACTCTCCGTCGTGCACGGCCTCGATGGAGAGCGCGAGCACGAGCAAGCGGCGGGACTCGTCGAGCTCGGTCTTGGGGTGCTCGGCGATCTGGAAGACGGTGCCAGGCAAGAGGTCGATCGCGTTGGTCTCGAAGGTCAATCCCTCGCGGCCGGCGCGGACGCCGGCGAGCTCGCGATTCGACTTCTCCTTGGCGTACTTGGGATCGGTCCGGTTGAAGCCGCGATCGTCGGCCGCGGGCGTCCCGGCGTCCTTGCCGGTCTCGGCCAGGAACGAGCCGGGGCGATAATGGTATTGCTCGTAGAAATCTTCGGGCGACTCGGCCTTGTCGGCCTCGACATGCGGGGTGAGGGCGGGGTTTCGATAATCGTAGTCGCGGAGCGTGTGCGCGCCCGGGCGAACCTCGTGGCCGATCCGCACCCGCGTGACGAACTCCTTTTCGGCGGCCTGCGGGGGCTCGTCGCGGTAGCCGATGGCGGGGGCGCTCCGGAGGGGCGCGCCGTGGAGGCGATCGCCGAAGACGACGACGGAGCCCCCGTCACGCTCGGGGAAGGTGAACGCGATCCCCGCCTCTTCGAGGAGGCGGCTCAGGAAGGCATAATCGCTCTCCCCGTATTGCACCTTGTACTCGAGCTGGGGATAGGTCTTTACGTCGATCTCCCATTTGTGCTCGATGCCCCACTCGTCGAGCAGCGCGGACACGATCTGGGGGATGGTGCGGTGCTGGTAGATGCGGTTGCCCGCCCTCTGGGTCAGGAGCCAGAGCTTCGGGACGATGCGGATGCGGTAGGTGGAGAGGCCCGTGGGCTCGGCCTGCACTTGCTCGGCGAAGTCGACGATGCCGGCGTACCTGCGGACCCCGGTGCCCGCGGCGTTGGCGTAGCCGCTCTCGGCGTGGAATTTCGCCTCCTTGCCGACGATGGATTCGAGGTCGAGGCTCGGGTCCGGCGAGCGGGCCCAGACGGTGACCGAGAAGAGGCTGGACACCGCCTCGACCGAGGTGAAGCGGCGGACGGAGAGGCCGTGATCGCCGGACGCGAAGGCAAGCTCGAGGATCGACATCAATCACCTCCGCGCGGGATGCCCTGGAGAAAGGAGCGGACTTCTTCGATGGAGCCGGGGGGATAGTTGACGCGCCCGCCGACGGGGAACGTGAAGCCGTACCCCGAGATCTTCACGACCAGGTTGACGGTCATGTCGCATGCCCGGAGGTACTCGGGGCCCGGCAGGCCGTCGGCCCCGACCCGGAGCATGGGTGTCTCGTCGTCGAGCACGGGCTCGAGCGCGGGCAGCACCCAGCGATCGTCGATGTAGGCGCAGTGCTCCAGGAAGCGCCCGCGATCGCGGCCGCGCGAGGCCTCGAGCAGCTCGGCGAAGCGAGCGCGCGCCCCCTCGTCACCGAGCTTGGCGAGCGCCACGAGGAGGCCCTCGCGGGCGAGCGGATCTTGCTCGGGCTCGTAGCGATCGCCGAGGGCGTCGAGGTCTGTGGGGGGTGACCCGAGGCGGCCGAGGATCAAGGCCACGTTGTGGCGCACCACGGGCTCGGGGCTCTGATCCCAGGCGTCGAGCAGCTCCTGGTAGACCGCAGGATCAGGCCGCTTGTGCAGCGCGCGCATGGCCACCCCGCGCACCATCGGCTCCGGGTCGAGCAGGGCCTTGACGAAGACGGCTGCAGAGCGCCTGTCGCCGATCTCGTCGAGGCCATAGAGCGCGATCTCCCGCACCTCGCCCTCGGGGTTCTGGGCGAGCGAGAGGAGCTCGGGCAAGGCCGCCGGGCCGGCTGCCCGGGCCTTGAGGATGGCCATCCTCTCTCTCTTCAACGCAAGGTCGGTGATCTCGCTCATGGCCTGCTCAGTAGGGACCCGCCGCGCCGCCGATGGTGCCGCGCGCGGTGGTGCACTCGTTGTCGGTCACGAGCTGGGAGAGGTCTTTCATGCTCACGAAGCAACCGCGGTTGAGGTTGCCGTACCCCACGTTGTCCTTCCAGTTCCCGAGCGGGCTCATCCGGTTGAAGTTGTGCATCAGCTCCCGGCGAGACCAGGTGTCCTCGCGCTCGTTGGGCGGCTGGAGGTTCTCGGGGTGCCAGAGCGTGAAGAAATGCCCGATCTCGTGCGCCATGTCGTTGGCCCACCAGATCGCGTCGCGGGTGATGCCCCCGCCGCCGTCGGCCAGGATGATGCCCGGGTTCGGCAGGCCGAAGGTGGAGAACGACGTGCGGCTGAAGCCGTAGCCCAGGGTGGTGAAGCCGGGGGAGCTCGAGGTGATCTGCGAGACCAGATAGACGTTGATGCTGCCGGGGACCCAGTTGGTGCCGAGCAGCGTCCCCACCTCGCCCCAGGCCACCTGGCCCGCCGTGGCGAAGGAGACATTGTCGTTGACGGTGGCGTTCACCGTGAACGTGACCCCGTAGTGGATCCAGATCGCCCGGACGAGGGGCATGATCGTGGCGAGGTTGGCGACGCTGGGAATACCGGCCGTGCCCGCGGGCGCGCCCGCCTGGCCGATGGTCACCATGTGCGGCGTGATGGCCACGTTGAGCGGCTGGAAGACCCAGACCGTGAGCTCGTGGATGATGGGGCCCGTCAGGCTCTGCCAGTGGACCTCGAGCTTGGCCTTCTTGGGGTTGCCCCCCGTGACGCCGGTGATCTCGATGTCGGCATGCTCGCCGCTCGGCACCTTGCCGCCCTTCGGCTTGTGGATGGTGAAGGCCGTGGCGTCGCTCGATTTGAGGAACAGCGGAGCGCCCTTGTCGATCGAGAGGCGCTTCAGGCGCACCGTGACCGTCTTGCCGGCGAGCACGCCGACCACTGGGCCGAACTCGGAGGTGAGGTAGCCGCGGTCGTCCGGGTCCGGGTATTTCTCGTTGGGGAGGCCGGTGATGGCCCGGCAGAAGCGGACCATGTGGAAGCGCCGGGTCTTGTGGATGTCGATCTTGAGGCTCGCCATGTGCCTAGACCCCTGCCTGCGCGGTGAGCTGCGCCTGATCGGCCGCGCCGGGGAGCCCACCGCCGTTCGGCAGGCCCACGGTGTCGAGCGGCGCGTTGTTGGCCTCGAACTCCAGCATGGCGAAATCGGTCTTGGGGCCGGCCTTGCCGTCGATCTTCCCGGGCTCGTAGCCGAGGATGTCGAGGCGCCACTGGATGCCCTTGAGCGTGGTCACCGCGTCGATGGTGGGTACGAGCGTGAGCTCGTAGGTGGTGGAGAAGATCTTGAGCGTGATCTTCGTCTCGCCGACGCGGATCTTCATCACCACGGCGCCGTCGACGGCCGTCTTGCCCTTGTCGCGCACCGCCTTCGTCTCGTACGTGAACTCGACATCGTTGATGCCGCGCTCGGCGTTGCCCCCGTGGGTGCCGGGGAAGCGCTGGAAGTAGACCTTCACCTCCACCAGCGCGAAGGGGCAGGGCTTCTTGGGGTCGCTCGGAGAGCACTTGCTGCTGAACAATCCCATCAGGGGTCGACCTCCTCGGCGGGCGGCGAGCGGTGAAGGGCGACGACGGCGGAGAGCTTGTCGTCGGGGTGGAGATCGGCGGAGAGGAGCGCCTCCTGCGCCGCCGGGCTCCGATCGAAGTCGGGGCCGAGCGAGAAGAGCAGCTCGGTGAAGCGGCAGACGTCGTACTCGCTCTCCATGCCGTAGCGGGGCGCCCGGTCGAGCGCGGCGCGCGTCAACGCGTCGAGGTCCGCGTCGCGCATCGCCGCGGTGCGCCTGGGCTCGGCCTCGCGCAGATGCTCGCGCATCCGCTCGAGGAAATCCTCGATCGCGACGGACGAGAGCGCGGCGATCTGCTCCTTCTGGATCCTCAGCATGGCTCGCTCCGCTCGGGCTCGGGCCGGTCGAGGCGGCGCACCTTGCGATCCTTCGTCTCCACGAGGAAGGCGGAGATCTCGCCGAAGAGCGTCTTCTTCTGGGCCGGCGTGGCGGCGTCGAGGAAGGCGGCGAGCACCCTCGGATCGTAGAAGCGGAAGTACATCCGCTCGGCCGTCTCCTCGTCGTGGACCATCAAGAAGCGGCGAAAATGGCGGCGGATCTCCTTGAAGGGGAGATCGCACACCGCGTAGATGCCCCAGCGCTTGCCCCACCCCTCGCCCACGAGCGAGGCGAGGAGCCGCGAGCCCTGCGGCAAACGCACGACGTAGGGCGCGACGTCGCTCATCACCTCGCCGGGTAGGCCGTCGTAGAGCGACTGCTGCTCTTCCACCGCGGCGCGGAGCAGCTCGACGATCCGCGCGTCCTTCGCCGAATCGAGGACGGCGACGAGATCGCCGCTCGCGGCCTCGGCCTGCAAGATCGGCAGCGCCTCTTCCGCGTCTCGCCTGCGGGCGCGCGCCTCTTCGGCCTCGCGCCGGCGCGCCTCGCCGACGAAGCCGGGCACGTCGAGCTGCTCGGGTGGGGCCTCGCTCAGATCGTCGCGCTCGGGCGCGCCGCCCTCGGCATGCACGGTGAACACCGTCTCGCCGGCCTTGATCCAGCCGCCGTGGCCCACCGAGCCCTCCTTCTTGCCGGGCTCGCCGTCGATGAGCGTGCCCGTCACGCTCCCGAGGTCGCGCACCGCGCAGCGCTCGCCGTCCCACGCGAGCTCGAAGTGGAGGCCCGACATCTGCCGGTCGTGGGGCACCTTGAGATCGGCCCACTCGGCGCGGCCGACCTTGAGCTGCGCGCCGGGATCGAGCACGACCCGGAGGCCCCGGAGCGGGCCCCAGGGGACGGCGACGATGGCGCGGCGCGGCTCGCTCTTCACCGGCTAGCTCGCTTCCTTCCGGCGCTTCTCCTGCGCCTCGCGCTCGCGGGCCTCGCGCTCGCACTCCTCGCAGAAGGGCTTGCCCGTCTTGAGGGCCTCGCCCTGCACCGACGATCCGATGATCACCGTCGGACAGCCGGCCACCACCACGCCGCCGTGGCTCGTCGGATCGCCCATCCGCGCTGCGTGCTTGTTGCCGATGAGCACCGAGCTCTCGCCCTGCTTGATCGCGTCGGGCGGGCCCACGCACACGAGGGAGTCGCCCTCCCGCGCCGCGGGCATGAAGCCGATGAGCACCGTGGTGTCGCCCACCACCACCGGCCCGCCGACATGGGGGACGGGGCCGGGCTCGACCTTGGGGCAGGTGTGCATGTCCGTGATTCGCGCTGCCGGGGGCATGTCTCGCTCCTTGCCGCTCGTGCTGCTCCGCTCGCCTATTGCATCAGGCCGGTCTTGGCCACGTTGTCGACCGCGGGCTTCGCCGGCTCGACCACCACCGCCTCGAGCGCGTCGTCCGGCTCGTCCGGGTGCGACCCGCTGCCGGCGCCGGCCGAGCCGCCGCTGTTGATCTTCACGAGCGTGCCCTTGATGGTGACGCCGCCCGCGTCGATGCGGATGAAGCCGCCCGGCCCCTTGATGGTCAGGTCCTTCGCGGCCTCGATCACGAGCGCCGAGCCGGCCTTGAGGTGGATCTCCTTGCCCGCCTCGAGCGCGTGGTTCTGCCCCACCTTCTCCTGCTGGTTCTTGCCGACCGAGAGCGACTGGGTGCGCTCGATCCGCTGGCTGCGCTTGCCCTTCACCGTCAGGTGGCTGTCGCCCACGATGCGCTCGCGCTTGGTCTGGCGGATGACCACGTCCTGGTCCTGATCGACGTAGATCGTCAGGTTGCCCTGCGTCCGCTCGACCTCGTTGCCGCGGACGAGCTTCTCGTTGTTGCCGCCGATGATGGTGGTGCGGTTCGCGCCGGTGATCTCGGTGCGGTTCGCGCCCGTCACCTCGGTGCGGTTCACGCCCGTCGTCTCGAGCTCGTTGTTGAGCACGAGCTTCTGCCGGTCGTGGCCGACGGTGATCGTCTCGTCGTTCTTCACGAGCTTGCGCAGGTTCTTCTCGGCCTGCACGTAGACGAGCTCCTTGCCCTTGAGATCCTCGAACATGATCTCGTTGAAGCCGTTCGAGCCCAGGCTCGAGTCGCTCTTCCAGGTGCTGCGGGTCTTGTGCTGGGGCAGGCGGTAGGGCACCTGCTCGGTGGCGTTGAAGACGCGGCCGACGATGATCGGCTGATCGGGATCGCCGTCGAGGAAGCCGACGAGCACCTCGTGGCCGATGCGCGGGAGGACGAGCATGCCGTAGCCGGTGCCGGCCCAGCCCTGGCTCACGCGGATCCAGCAGGAGCTCCCGTCGTCGAGCTTGCCCTCGCGATCCCAGGGGAACTGCACGCGCACCCGGCCGAACTCGTCGGTGTGGATCTCCTGCCCCTTCGGCCCGACGACCACCGCGCTCTGCACGCCGTTGGCCTTGGGCTTGGGCGTGACGATCTTCGGGCGGTAGATGGTGGACGTGAAGACGGCGCGGCCGGACATCACCCACTCGCCGCCGTGGGTGCCCTCGACGGAGAGCTCGGTGACCATGATCTTGTTGCCGGAGTCGAGGGCGGCATGCGGGTGGCCGTCGATGGAGAAGATCATCCCCGGCCAGAGATCGATGACGTTGGTGTCGAAGGAGACGGCCTCGCGCCCCTGCCGCTCGCCGAGGAGCGCGCGCTCCGATCGATCTTTGCCGGACTTCTGATCATAGCGGGCGATGCCCTTGTCGTCGGCGACGGGCGTGTCGCCTCCCTTGCCCGTCTCGACGAGGAACGAGCCGGGCAGGTACTGGTACTGCTCGTACTTGTCCTCCGGCGCCTTGTCCTTGGGCGCCTCGCCGAAGAGCGGGAACGCCGGGTTCCTGAAGTCGTAGTCGCGGATCGTGTGCGCGCCGGGGCGGACCTCGTGCGAGAGGCGCACCTTGGTGACGAACTCTTTCTCGGCCGACTGGCTCGGGTTGTCGACGTAGGGGATCGGCGGCGAGCTGCGCGGGGGCGCGCCGTGGAGCGCGTCGCCGAGGACGAGCTTCGATCCGCCGTCGTCCTCGGGGAAGGTGAAGGCGATGCCGACCTCCTCGAAGAGGCGCGAGATCAAGGCGTAGTCCGTCTCCCCGTACTGCACCTTGTATTCGAGCTTGGGATACTTGCCCCGATCGATCTTCCAGACGGGCTCGATGTTCCACTCCTTCAAGACCTTGTCGACGATGTCGGGGATCGACAGGTGCTGGAAGATCCGGTGGTTCTTGCGCTGGGTCAAAAGCCAGAGCTTCGGCACGATGCGGAGGAAGTACGTCGCGAGCCCGGTCGGCTCGGCCTGCACCTGCTCGATGAAGCTGACCACGCCCGTCCAGTGACGCCCGCCGCCGAGGGCCGCGTACTTGAGGCCGCCGGCGACCTTGAGGCCCGCCTCCTTGCCGACGATGCTCTCCAGATCGAGATCTTGCTGGGGCGAGCGAGCCCAGACCGAGACGCAAAAGAGGCTCGAAATCGCCTCCTGCACGGAGAAGCGGCGCACCGAGAGGGATGTCTCTCCCGACGCGAACGAGAGCTCGAGCAGGGCCATGCCGGGTACTCCTTCGCGGTCATGGTAACGCGATTTTCCAAGGCAAGGCGCTCCGCGTGAGGCGCGGGTGCGGAGCCGCACGCGCCGCAAGATTTACGCAGTGCGTTCAAGCCGCTCGACGGAACGCGGCGAGCTTCACCGCCAGGGCGATCGCCTCGCGCATGCCGCGCGGATCGGCCTTGCCGGTGCCGGCGCGATCGTAGGCCGTGCCGTGATCGACGCTGGTGCGAATGACGGGCAGGCCGAGCGTCACGTTGACCGCCTCGCCGAAGCCGAGGAGCTTGCAGGGGATGGTGGCCTGATCGTGGTACATGGCCACGACACCGTCGAAATCGCGGGCCACGGTGAGGCGGAACGCGGTCTCCGCGCCGAGCGGGCCCGTCACCTCGGCGGCGATGCCCGCGGCCCGCAGGCGCGCGCGGCCGAGCGCGACGCCGGGGGCGATCCGGGTGATCTCCTCGCTCCCGAGGAGGCCGCCCTCGCCGGCATGCGGGTTGAGCGCGGCGACGGCGACGCGCGGGCGGGGATGCCCGAGGCGCGCGAGCAGATCGCCGAGCCAGAAGATGGTGCGCGCGACCGCCTCGGGCGTGATCGCAGCCGGGACCTCGGCGAGCGGGAGGTGCGTGGTGACGAGCGCGGTCACGAGCTCCGGCGAGGTGAAGGCCATCACCACCTCGGAGGCTTCGGTGCGCTCGGCGAGGTGCTCGGTGTGTCCGCGGAAATGCGCGCTCCCGGGCGCGCCGCTCGACGCGATGGAGTGCTTGGAGGCCGGGCCCGTGACGAGCGCCTGGCAGAGCCCACGCTGCACGAGGGAGAGGGCCTCGTCGATCCACGCGAGCTGTGCGGCGCCGCCTGCTGCATCCGGTTTGCCCGGCACGGGAGGCGCGGCGAGCGCGTGGCTCGGGGCCCAGATCCCGATCTGCCCCGCGGCGAGCGCCTCGGCCTCGCCTGCGCTGCGCGCGAGGACGAGCCTCTCCTCGGGCACGTCGCGCAGGCGCGCGGCCCAGCGGATCAAGGCCTCGTCGCCCACGAGGAGGCAGCGCGCCTCGGGCGAGAGCGCGGCGCCTGCCACCGCGACCTCGGGGCCGACCCCCGAGGGGCAGCCGAGGCTCACGGCGAGGAGCGGTGAATCGGGCGTTCGGCTCATCGGGCGGCAGGCCTCCCGGCGCTGGATCCATCGGGATCCACGGCCGGCGCTTCGAGCTTGTACCCGGAGCCGCGGAGCGTCGAGAGAGGCAGGGCCGCGCCGAGCTTGGCGCGCAGCCTCCGCACATGGATGTCCACGGTGCGATCGCCGCCCTCGTAGCGCGCGCCCCACACGCGGCGCAAAAGCTCGTCGCGCGAGACGACCTTGCCGCGCCGCTCGCAGAGGTAGGCGAGCAGGGCGAACTCCTTGGCGGTGAGCACCACGCTCTGCCCGCCGAGCAGCACCTCGCGCGCGGCGCGATCGATGACGATCGCCCCCACCTTCATCCGCTCCTCGGTCGCGAACTCGCTCCGGCGCCATTCGAGCAAACGGATGCGCGCGTAGAGCTCGGCGGGCAGGTACGGGACGACCACGAAATCGTCGAAGCCGCTCGCCGGATCGACGCGGGCGACCTGCGATCGCGTGACGGCGAGCAGCGCACCCACCTCGTGCAGGCGCGGCTCGCGGCGCAGGGCCCGGAGCGCCGCGACCGCGAGATCGGGGCGATCGAGGGCCTCGACGATGATCGCGCGCGCGCGCGCCTGCTCGTCGCCTGCGAAGAGGCGCGCGGGCTCGTCCCAGAGGTCCATCGTCGCCACGTCGGCGCCGAGGCCGCGCAGCACGGAGGCCGCGCCGTCTTCCCGCTCGAGATCGGGCCCATGCCCGACGATGCCAATGAGCGCGCGGACGGCCATGGCGCGCGTATAGGCCGGCCCCCGCGCGCGCCGCAAGCGCGCCCGCGCAATGGGCGCCTGCGCGCAGAGGGTGTTCCACAGGCGTCGCGAGCAGCCCGAGGCTAGGAAGGAACCGCGAGCCGTACATTGTACGGTGAGCGGTTCCGACCGACGCATCGGGCTGCGCAGCAGCCTGTGGAGCACCCTCTCAGCCGATCTTCGTGCCGCCGACCGTGATGCGATCGATCTTGATCGTCGGGCACCCGACGCCGACGGGCACGCTCTGCCCGTCCTTGCCGCAGGTCCAGACGCCGTCGCTCACCTCGACGTCGTCGCCCAGCATGGTCACCCGGCGGAGCACGTCGGGGCCGTTGCCGATGAGGTTCACGCCCTTGAGAGGCGCGGTGATCTTGCCGTCCTCGATCAGGTAGCTCTCGGTGAGCGAGAAGACGAAGTCGCCGTTGGAGATGTCGACCTGGCCGCCGCCGAAGCGCTTGGCGAAGATGCCCCGCTTCACGGAGGCGAGGATCTCGCCCGGATCGTGGGGCCCGGCGAGGAGGATGGTGTTCGTCATCCGGGGCAGGGGCGCGGAGGCGAAGCTCTCGCGGCGGCCGTTGCCCGTGGGATCGAGCTTGTAGTGCCTGGCCGAGAGCCGGTCGTGCATGTAGCCGGTGAGCTTGCCGTTCTCGATGAGGACGCTGCGCGCCGGCTCGTTGCCCTCGTCGTCGACGTTGATCGTCCCGCGCGACTGGAGCAGCGTCGCGTCGTCGACGACGGTGCACAGCTCGCTCGCCACGGGGTTGCCGATCTGCCCCGCGTAGTTGCTCGTGCCCTTGCGGTTGAAGTCGGCCTCGAGGCCGTGGCCGACCGCCTCGTGGAGCAGGATGCCGCTGTCGCCCGGGGCGAGCACGACCTCCATCTCGCCGGCGGGCGCCTCGCGCGCGTCGAGCATCGCGATGGCCTGGCGCGCCGCGATCTCGGCGTGAAATTCGGGCGATTTGTCCTCGAAATAGCCCATGGTCATCCGGCCGCCGCCGCCGCTCGACCCTTCTTGCCGCTTGCCGCCGCGCTCGGCGATGGCCCGCACCCCGAAGCGGAGCAGCGGCTGGAGATCGTGCACGAGCTTGCCGTCGCTCGTGGCGACGAGGATCTCCCGCAGCTCCTCGGCGAAGCTCGCCTCGGCCTTGACGATCTCCGATCCGGCGGAGAGCGCGGCGCGGCTCGCGCGCTCGAGCAAGGCGCGCTTGTCGACGCCCGGGATGTCGATGGACAGCGCGGGCAGCTCGTAGCGGCGCGGAATGGTGCGGCCCGCGAGCGACACGGCGTGCGTGCCCGCCGTGCCGGTGGCGATCTGCGCGGCGGTGTCGGCGGCGCGCTTCATCGACTCCCAGCTCAGGTCCTCGGTGTAGGCGTAGCCGGTGGCGTCCCCGCGCTGCACGCGCACGCCCATGCCCACGGAGACGCCGCGGGAGGCGGCCTTGAGGATGCCCTCGTCGAAGGCGAAGCTCGCCCCGGCGCGGTACTCGAAGAAGAGATCGGCGTAGTCGCCGCCCTTGGCGAGGGCGACGGCGAGCAGGCGCTCGCAGGTGGCGGCGTCGACGGCGCGATCGCCGCCCGGGGCGAAGGGGGCGCGCGATTGCGGGGCCTGAGCGGTGGTCATCGGGCGAACTGTAAGGTGGAAGCGGGCGCCGGTCGAGGCAGGGGGGAAAACACCCGAAAAGGCACGAAAAAAGTGACGGCCCGGCACAGTCGGGGTAACCCCTCGCCATGGACCTCGCCCTCATCTGGCTCCACGTCACCGCGAACCTCGTGTGGATCGGCTCGATCCTCGCGGTGACGCGCGTCATCCAGAGCGCCTCGGCCGACGCCAAGACCCGGGGCGCCCTCGCGCTGGACATCTACAAAAAGCTGGCGGTGCCGGCCTTCGTCGTCTCGTTCGTCTGCGGCGCCGCCCGCCTCGGGATGGACCCGGCCCTGTACTTCAAACAGTCGCACTGGATGCACGCGAAGCTCCCGCTTGCGCTCGGCGTCATCGGCTTGCACCACGTCATCGGCGCCCGCGCGAAGAAGCTCTCCCTCGGAACTGTGCAGGACGGGGGCCCTGCTGCTATCCTGGGCGCCGTGATCGCGGTCCTGGCAATGGGCGCCGCGTTCTTCGCGGTTTTCAAGGTCCCCCACTGACGGCAGGGCCCGCGAGCGCCTCTCCCGAGGCTCTTTCGGCCTGCGCACCTCGCGCCGGCGAGCCTCTCGAAACGCCGGCCGAGGAAGCACCGTCTCCGCCTCGCGCATGTCTCGCGCTTGTGCGGACGAGGCGGATTCGCTAGTTCTTTCGTGCCGGAACATGGAGCGCCCCCGCCGTGGGGGTTCCGGGCTCGACAAGCCGCTCCGAGGAGAGCCCCATCCCCGTGGCGGTCGATCGCGACAAGGTGCTTCAAGCGGCGCAGAAGCTTGTCGAGAAGAAGCGCTACGACAAGGCCGTCGTCGAGTACCAGAAGCTCGTCGCCGACGACCCGAAGGACGTCCGGACCCTCCTCAAGATCGGCGACCTCTATCTCAAGATGGAGCAGCACGTCGACGCGATCACGACGTACGAGCGCGTCGGGCAGTTCTATTCGACCCAGGGCTTCGCGCTCAAGGCGATCGCCGTCTACAAGCAGATCCGCGAGATCATCCACAAGCACGTCCCCCACATGGAGGACCGCTTCGGGTACATCGTCCCGAAGCTCGCGGAGATCTACACGCAGCTCAACCTGACGAGCGACGCGCTCGCCACCTACGACGAGGTGGCGACGCGCCTCCAGCGCGCGGGGCGCGATCGGGACGCGATCGACATCTTCAAGAAGATCGTCGACCTCGATCCGCAGAACCCGCTGCCGTACCTGCGCCTCGCCGAGGCCTACGTCCGCGTGCGCGACGTGGACAACGCGATCACCCGCTTCGGCACGGCGGCGGAGATCCTCCTCAAGCTCGGCCGGCGCGACGATGCGCTCAAGGTGGTCGAGCGCCTGCTCCAGCACCGGCCCGATCCACGCTTCGCCCGCACGGCCGCGGAGATCTACCTCGAGCGCGCCCAGCCGGCCGACGCGATGGCGGCGCTCACGAAGCTCCAGATCTCCTTCAAGGACAACCCGAAGGACCTCGAGACGCTCGCGCTCCTCGCCCGCGCCTTCGACAAGCTCGGGCAGCCGGCGAAGGCGATCGAGGTGCAGAAGGAGTCTGCCCGCATCGCGAAGGAGTCGGGCAAGACCGATCAGTTCGTGGCGCTCGTGGCGGCGCTCGCGACGCGCGCGCCGAACGACGAGGGCGTGCGCGCGCTCATGGCCCAGCGGGCGGCGCTCTCCTCCGCGCAGGTGGTCCCCACGCCGACGCCGGCGCCCGTCTCGGTGGCCGCGCCCTCGGTGCAGGTGCCGCCGAGCGTCGATCCGCGCGCCTCGATCGACATCGAGGTCGACGAGGTGATGATCGAGGAGGAGCCCTCGGCGAGCTCCGAGGCGCCCTTCGCGCTGCGGCCGAGCTACGGGCAGATCGCGCTCCCCGTCGCGGCCCCCTCGCCCGCCGCAGGCGCTCCTGGCACGAAACCCGCGGTCGCGCTCGATCCGCAGCAGCGGCTGCGCCAGGTGCTCGCCCAGGCCGAGGCGCTGCGGCGCAACAAGGACTACGACCAGGCGGTGGGCCTCTTGGTCGAGGCGGTCGCGGAGCTGCCCTCGGCCCGCGAGCTGCGCGAGCGGCTCTGCGATCTGCTGATCGAGGCCGGCGATCAGGACGAGGCGATCCGGCAGATGCTGGGCTTCGCCCACTGGCTGAGCGGCAACGGCGACGTCGACGGTGCCGCGCAGCTCCTCGACGAGATCCTCCTGCTCGAGCCCGAGCAGCCCGAGGCGATCGCGATGCTCCGGCAGCTCGGCTACGCGGTCGGGCCCGAGGCGTACGAAGAAGAGCAGGCGCCCGCGCCCGTGCCCTCGGTCCCCGCGGCCGCGCCGCCGGCCGCGCCCTCGGCGCCGGCCTCGGCCGTGCAAACCTATCCCTCGGCCGGCTCGTCTCCCTACGATCCGAACGCGCCGCTGCCCTCGTACGATCTCGAGGAGATCAGCGCCGTCGAGGTCCTCTCCCACCGGCCCGGCCCGCCCACGCAGGCGCCGCGCTTCGCGGCCAACCAGCTCGACGATCCGTTCGGCAGCGACGCGCCCCTGCCGAGCTTCGACATCGAGGACGCGCCCCCGTTCGGCACCGCGCCCGCCTACCCGTCGGTGGCGCCTGCGCCATACACGCCGTCAATCCCTGCGCCTCCACCCTCGATCCCACCCTACGTGGCGCGGATCAGCGAGCCGCCCGCCCAGCTCGACGAAGAAGCGCTCGAAGAGGTCGAGTTCTTCGCGTCCCACGGGATGTTCGACGAGGCCCGCGCCCTGCTCGACGAGCAGCTCGCCAAGCTGCCGAACAACCGCCTCCTGCTCGAGCGCAAGCGCGAGCTCGAGGCGCAGGCCACCGGCGCCACCGGCGACGAGAGCGGCGCCCGCGCCGTGCCGCGCCCGTCGGCCGCCCCGCAGTCCGCCACGGTCGAGGACCGGAGCTTCGACATCGCGGCCTCGCTCGACGCGCTCGACGCGCTCGACGCGGGCCCGCCCCCCGAGGCCGAGCCCTCGACCGACGGCGACCAGGTCAGCGTCGAGTCGGTGTTCGAGCAGTTCAAGGCCGGCGTGGCCGCGCAGATCTCCGAGTCCGACGCGGCGACGCACTACGACCTCGGCGTGGCCTACAAGGAGATGGGCCTCTACTCCGACGCGATCTCGGAGTTCGAGCTCGCCTCGCGCGATCCGGGGCGCGAGTGCGTCTGCCAGTCGATGGTCGGGATGATCTACCTCCAGCTCGGCAACGTGGAGGCAGGCATCGACGCCTTCATCCGCGGCCTGCACGCGTCGGTGAAGACCCGCGAGCAGGAGCTCGCGCTGACGTACGAGATCGGCGACTCGTACGAGGCGCTCCGGGCCACCGATCAAGCGCTCTACTACTTCCAGCGCGTCGCGCGCATCGACCCCGGCTACGCCGACCTGCGCGGCTCCGTGGCCGACCGGATCCGCCGTCTCGATCCCCCGCGGGGCGCGGTCGCGCCGCGCGTGGCCGTGGGCGCCGAGTCAATGGGCGACGAGTTCGACGCCGCGCTCGACGACCTGCTCGACGACAAGCTGCCGTGATCGTCGCCCCGCGCCCGGCCGCCCTGGCCTCTGCCCTCGCCTTCGCCTCGGCCTCGCTCGCCTTCGCGCCCGCCGCGCATGCCGAGCCCGCCGAGCTGCGCGAGCCGGTGACCGATCTCCGGCTCCGCCTGGACATCCCGAGCGCCAAGGTGTGCGTGGTCGTGCCGCGCGAGTCGCAGCGCGAGGACGACTGCGAGGACCTCGATCTGCCACGCCTCGAGGCCGCCGTGACCGCCGAGAAGGACGCGCCCACCGGCTTCGCGTTCATCCGCCTATCCGGATGGTCGTTCAGCGTGATGGTGAGCGCCCAGCGCGACGTGTCCCCGCGCAGCGCGGAGCAGATCCGCGACTATGCCGCCGAGGTGGGCAAGGGCGCCGCGAGCCAGTTCCAGAGCGTGAAGGTGCACGGGCGCGCGCCGGGCTCACCCTACGACCTCGAGACGATCAACGGGATCCACGCGATCCGCTTCACGGTCGATCTCGCGGTGCCGAAGGACCCGGACGCGGCGCCGATCCGCCTCGACTACGGCGCGCTCCTCGGCCATCGCGGGCTCGCCCTCGTGGCGGTCGTGACCGACGACAAGCATGCCGCCGAGGCCGAGGTATTGACCCGGCAGATCTTGAGCACGGCGACGATGCCGCACCCGGTGCTGGCCGACTTCGGGCGCCCTCAGGGGTTCTTTCAGGGCCTGAGCGCCGGTAAGGTCGTCGCGCCTGCGGGAGGCGCCGCGGCGCTGATCGCGCTCGTGTACCTGGCGTTCGGGCGATCGCGGAAGAAGAAGCGCGCGGCGGATTGAGGCGCCCCCGACCGATCTTCGAACGAAAGGGCATCATCCTCCCCAGCACCCTTGGAAGAGCAAGGGCTGGGTGCTCCTATTTTTAACGCAAAGTCGCTCGGGTAGCCCCGGGAGATTACCCTCCCGGGGCCCCCACAGATCCGGACGTGCAGGTTTCCCGCATCCGGCTCTTCGAGACACGGGTTCGCTACGCACAGGCGTACGGCCTCGCGACCCGGGCAGGTGGTAGGGGGTAGTGTTCCAGCAGCTTGTGCCTGAGGTCCCAGGTGATCTGCCCCCGCTGAGAGCGACGACCGAGCCACTTGCACCAGATGCCGATCACCCTCTCGCGGAAGTTGCAGATCGCCTCCGAGTTCCCGGTGATGCCGAAGTACCCGTAGTGACCTCGCAACTTCTGCGCGAGGGTCTCTCGCTGCTCTCCGATCGGCTCGTGCCGGTTCTGCCGGCACCAGTCGGTGATCCGCTTCAGCGCACGGCGAAAGCGGTCGGAGGCTGTTTTCTGCTTGACCACCCACTTGCCTCGACGAGACAAGCCCCAGAAGTGGGTGAAGCCCAGCAGATCAAATGTACCCGGACCCGACCCGGGGTCGTCGTTGGACGGCGGCTCGGACGGGCGCTGGAATCTGATCATCTTGGTCTTCTCCGGGTGGAGCGTCAGCCCGTACTTCTCGAACCGCTTCGGAAGCACGTCCATGACGCGGCGAGCGTCCTCTTCCAGCGCGAAGAGCATGACCGCATCGTCCGCATACCGGATGAGGTGCGCGCGCCCTCGCAGGCGCGGCTTTGCCTCTCCCTCGAACCATGCATCCAGGACTTCATGCAGGTAGACGTTCGCCAGCAACGGTGTTGGCGATCACCAGCAAACGCGGCAGGTGACGAATTCGAGGCGATCACGGAGGGCGGGATCAGCGACGAAGACGTTGCCGATCATGAGGGCGCGCCGTCCGCCGACGAGGCGTAGCGCCAAGGTCTTACGACGAGAGGACCGTGCGCGCGGACGTTGACGAGGGTGAGAGGTCAACGAGGTCGGCGCTCGGGCGGAGGGGCGAGCGTTGCTGGTGGCCTTATTCTCGGCTCTCTTCTGGCTTGCAGCGCTTGCGTGCGGCGGCGCGTTCGCGCTGACGCGCCTCGGCCTCGCGGAGACGGTAACTGTCACCGTCGATGGTGACGATCTCCGACTTGTGCATGAGCCGATCGACCAGGGTGACCACGCACGAGGCGTTGGGGAAGGTCATCGGCCACTCGAAGGGCCGGTTGGTGGTGAGCAGAATGGACCGACCTTCTCGTAGCGGCGTGAGACGATCTCGAAGAGCAGGTCGGCGTGGCGACGTCGTAGGACAGGTATCCCTCGTCGATGCAGAGCAGGTGCGCGCGCACGTAGGCGGCGAGCCAGGCCCGCGCCTCGAGAGGACTCCTGCTTGATGAGGTCGGCGAGCAGATCGCTGGCGCTGCGCACGACGACGGCGTGTCCGGCATTAGGGCGCGGTGGGCGATGTTGCGTAGAGCATGGTCTTGCCGACGCCGTTGGGGCCGAGGAGGACCACGTTGACGCCCTCGGTGACGAAGCCGAGGGAGAAGAGATCTTCGACCAGCACGCGGTCGATCTTGCGCGGCCACTTCAGTCGAAGTCGGTGACCGGCTTGAAGGGCCCAGTGCCGGCGGGTGCGCGCGATGCGCCAGGCTGCGGCGCGTCTTCTCTTCGGCCTCGATGGCGAGCACCTCGGCGAGCCAGGGCTTGTCGCGGATCTGTTCGATCCGGGCCAGCAACCGAACAGGCGTAGTCGCTTGAGCGTGGCGGCGAGCTCATCCGTCTTCATCGGCGTCTCCTCGGCGCGTGGAGCCGGTCGGCGGTCGAGCGCATGCGGTCGGACCTGGGTGCGAGCGCGGAGGTCGGCGGTCACGGCGACCGTGAGCGGCGGGGTGAGGCCGGCCTCGTAGCAGGACGATCGACCTCGTGGTGCAGCGCGCGCAGGGTGAGCTGGTCTCGGGCGACGATCTCGACGAGCGCCCGCTCGAGCAGATCAGCCCCCACGCGGGCGTCGAGCAGCTGGAGCAGGCCGGGTGGCCGCGCCCAGGTTGGCGCCGCGATCGGCGAGCCGCTCCATCATCACGCGTGCCGTCGGGGTCGCAGAGAAGAGCCGGTCGAATCGCTGCTCTGATGGGCGTAGCGCTTGGCCTCGACGAGGGCGCGCAGGTGCTCGAGGCTGCTCGACGCGCTGATCGCGGTCGTAGCTGCGCCGATGGTCGGCGAAGGCGTCACCGCGAAGTTGCTCGGGTCGAGGATGCGCACGTCGGTCGCGATCACGACCAGAAGCGCGCTGGACGTGGGTGTGGGGGACGCTGTAGTCGTTTCGGTCGAAGCGCACGCGGGGGTCTTTGCCGGCGCGGACGGCGACGTGCTCCTCGACGGGAAGTGATCGTCGGGCAGCACGATGAGCCGCGGCAGCTCTTCGAGGTAAGCCTCGGCGAGGGTCAGTCCTTGGCGTCGAGGGACGCAGCGCTCCTTGGCGATCTGGTCGCAGAAGGAGCGCGCCTGGGCGGATGAGGTCGTCGAGCGAGGTGAAGGTCCGCGCGGAGAAGCCCTCGCGCACGTCGCGGATGGCCCGCTCGACGCGACCCTTCTCGTTGGGCCGGTAGCGCGCGTGGCCGGCGAGGGCGAGCAGGGTCGGGTGGAAGCGCACGGCGTCCCCCGCGCGCTCGAGCACGGCGCTCTTGAGGTTGTCGCAGAGGATCACGCGCGGCCGGCGGAGAAGAAGCGGAAGGCCTCGACGTGCCCGCGCAAGAAGCTCGGCATCGCGGCGCGCATGGCGAAGGTCACGAAGCGCAGGCGCGAATAGGACATCACCATGACGAAGGCGAACAGCTCGCGCTGCGCCCGGCCCACGGTGATCCTGCCAAAGTGCGCCCAGTCGACCTGCGCCTCCTGCCGGGCAACACCGCGCGCCGCACGTAGGCCTCGGCGGCCGGACGCGGGCGCAGGCGACGATGATGGCGCGGAAGCCGCTCTTGGAGCCGGTGTACCGCGCGCCTTCACCCATGCCCACAGCTTCGGCTCGCCCGCAGGCGCGGATACTTGGCGAGCGTCTCCTCGATGAAGGGCAGATAGCTGTCGACCTTGCGCGTGCGCTCGATCTGCTTGCCGACCGGCAGACCGCTGTGCGCGAGCACGCGCTCGATGGTGTCATGGTGGCGGTCGAGCTGGTCAGCGATGGTGCCTGCGGCCAGCCCTCGACATGGTCCAGCCGGAGGATCGACGCGGACTCCTCGGCGCTCACGGGCTTGTGCGCCGGGCTCACGCGCACCCCTCCCTACGCAGGGCGCGCGGCTGGCGCGGTCTCCGGCGCCGGCGAAGGCCACGAGCCGCTCGCTCGGGCGCAGGAAGGCCGACAAGATGCGATGACAGCAGGCGCATCGAAGGGGCAGAGAACGACGGAACGGTGATCTCGGAGCATAGGCTTGGCTCTCCTCGTCGCGCCCGGTCCCTCCGTGGGACTCGGCGGCGACGGGGGTGGCATCGGCGAGCGCGCCGCCTCTGTCCGGATCAGATTCCGTTACGCCCCGCCGCCGAGCACGAAAGGCCGCCTGCCGCCGCCTGCCCGAAAGCCCGCCCCTCCGCCGTCCGTGACCACCCGCCGGTTGGCCTCCCGATGCGTCGCCGCCCGCTGCCGCCTCGCACAGGGGCGCAACGCGCGCGAACCGGAGACGCAGAAGATCTTGCATCGCTCCGACACCCGACGCACCAGCCAGACCGTCCATCCACATCGACGCACTCCTTCACGGAGCGGCTGGACAGCGGCCTCCAACTTCGACACGCTGCCCACCGGCGGACGCGTTGCAGCGCGTCCACCGCGAAGGCTCGGGTGTGTCCTCACCCGGGCCTTCACTTTCTCCGACACCCTCGACCTACACCTCCTACGCGAAGAGCGCATCGGCGCAGCGGAAGGTGCGATCGCATCGGACTTCGTCAGATTCCCGCGCCCTCCGGCTGTCGCTGACACTGGAACGAGGATCTCCTCGCCGAGCTCGTCCCCGGATCTCACGATTGCCCACCGAGCACGCTTCATGAGCCTCACTGGAGGCTTGCCAGGCGTAGAGATCGATGTATCGTCGACTCATGAAGTTCTTGGGTGCGCTGCTCTTCTTGCCCGTGATGATATCGGCATGCTCCTCGGACATAAGCTCCGGGCCGCCCGCGCCCGTCTGCGCGGCAGGCCATCAGATCGCATGCGCTTGCCCAGCCGGAGTACAGGGTACCCAGGTGTGCAAGGACGACGGCTCGGGCTTCAAAGCTTGTGAATGCCCCGGCGGTACCGGCGGTGGCAGTGGGACCACGACCGGCACTGGTGGTACGGGAACGACCGGCAGCGGTGGCGCTGGGACGACCGGCAGCGGCGGCGCCGGTGGCCTGTGCGTGCCCAAATCCAAAATCTCTTGCTACGATGGCCCTGCTGGCACCGAGGGAAAAGGGGTGTGCATCGCCGGGCAGAGGACGTGCAAGGACGACGGCAGCGGATACGGCGACTGCATGGGCCAAGTCACGCCGAAGCCCGAGACCTGCGCGACACCCGGGGACGACGATTGCAATGGCATGGCCAACGAGGGAGGCGCGGATTGCTCCTGCGCGCCGGGCTCGACCAAGGTGTGCTATTCGGGGCCGCCGTCTACCGTCGGCGTGGGGCTCTGCCATGGAGGTATGCAGAGCTGCTTGCCAAGCGGCAGCGGCTATGATGCTTGCGCGGGCGAGGTAACGCCGGTTCCCGAGACCTGCATGACCCCGGGCGACGATGATTGTGACGGTCTTACCAACGAAGAGGGCCTGGGCTGCGTATGCCCTCCAGACAGCATGATCGCGTGCTACACGGGTCCGGCGGGGACCGCGGGGATGGGGATCTGTAAGGCGGGGACCGCGACGTGCAACGCCCAAGGGACGGCCTACGAGCCATGCGAAGGCGAGGTCCTTCCTCAGATCGAGAACTGCAACACGCCCGATGATGAAAACTGCGACGGCTCGCCCGGGCCATGCGCAGCCGATCCCGCCTGGGGCAAGGGCTTTCCCGCGCCGGGTGGGATGAACGTGCGCATGGTCGCCGTGGATGCCCAGGGCAACGTGATCATCGGTGGTCAGTTCCACGGGACGGTCGACTTCGGCGGCGGTCCGCTCGTCTCGGTGGGCAACCCAGGATTCAACATCTACGTGGCGAAGTTCGACGGGCTCGGTAACCATCTTTGGAGCAAGCGTTTCGGGGACGGCGTCGGGTCAACGGGTCAGAGCGTGCAGGGGCTCGCGTTCGATGCGACTGGGAACATCCTGATGACCGGCGCGTTCAGCGGCACGATCAACTTCGGCGGCGGCGTATTTTCGGGACCAGGTGCCAACTCGACCGACATCTATGTGACCAAGCTCGACCCGAACGGTGGCCACATCTGGAGTCATCAGTATGGCAACGCAAACCAGTCTCATTATGAATTTGGAACAGGCATCACCGCCGATCCGGCTGGCAACGTGCTCGTGACGGGCAATTTTTACTCGAGCATCGACTTCGGCGGCGGGCTCCTCTCGCTCCAGAACAACAATTCTCTCTTCATCCTCAAGCTGGACGCTGCCGGCAATCACCTCTGGAGCAAAGGCTCTGGAGCGGCCTCTTCCGTCTCGACCATCGCGGCAGACGGAGTCGGAAACGTCCTCGTGACCGGCGACTTCGCCGGTACGATGAACCTCGGGGGCGCGCCGCTGCAAAGCCAGGGGCAAGACCTCTTCGTTGCCAAGCTCAGCTCTACCGGAGCTCACCTTTGGAGCAAGCGTTTCGGCGATGTCTCGGGGGAGATGGGCCGCTCGATCACCGCGGACGGTGACGGCAACGTCGTGATCACGGGCAACTTCGACAAGACGCTGAATTTCGGCGCCGGCAACCTGGGCGGCGGCGCCCCCTCGGGTACACATAAGGGCTTCGTCGCAAAGTTCGATCCGAACGGCGGCCACATCTGGAGCCGTGGCTTTGGCGATGTCTACGCGGACAGCATGAGCGTCGCCGTCGACGCCGGCAAGAACGTGCTGATCGCCGGGGAGGTGCGCGGGAATGTCGACTTCGGTGGAGGCGCTATCCCCGGCGGAGACCAATTCCCCGACATCTACGTGACCAAGTTCGACCCTGCGGGGAACCTGAGCTGGGCGATACGCACCGGTGATCTGGACCCCCAATCCGCCTTTGGCATCGCCACCAACGCGGCCGGAGACCCGTTCGTCACCGGCACCTACACAGGCACGATCCAACTGGGCGGCGCGCCGCTCTCCTCGATGGTCCTGTCGGTGTTCCTCAGCCGACTGGTGCCGTGATGTTGACGACGCTCCGCCCGGTGGAAGCTCGCATTTCTGCTCAACGGTAAGACCTCGCCCTGCCCCGTCCAGACGAGGGTGAAAATCTGGGTATACCGCGCGCGCGAGCACCGGACGCTGATCCGCGGGATCTCGCTCACGCACCCCACCATGATGCCGCAGCGTCGCTTGGTGCGAGCTCGGGCCAGTCCCGTCGCTTTCGTCAGCCCCGCTTCGCGATCTCGTGCAGCAGCGGGATCTGTTCGCCCGCAAAGGCCGCCTCGACAGCCGGTCGGAGATACGCCGGCGCGGATCGATCCCGAGCTTCGCGCTCTCCGAGCAGCAGGCCGACAGCGCCGCCACCTGCGTCGCGCACCGAGCGCGACCCGTAGTGGTTCTTCCGCCCGACGACGGGACCAGCAGCGCCCGCTCGGCGGGATTGTTGTCCAGCGGTAACGCCGGGTGGTCGACGAAGCGAATCCAGCCGACTCCATCGATTGGTCATGTAGGTGATCGCCGCGTGCAGCGCAGTGCTGGCACGGACGCACCTCGGCGACCCCAGCGCTGGATCTCCCCGAGGACCTTGCGCGACTCCTCGTTGCGCAGGCGGCGCCGCTCGTTTCATCCTCGCCGGCGCGCTTCTCGATCGTACAGCTTGCCGATGAGATCGAGGATCTGCACTCGGTGGGGAAGGCCATCGAGCACTCCACGAAGTTGCGCCGCGCATGCGCAGCGCCACCAGGCCGAATTTCGGGGTACGCCAGCCAAGGCCTCATAGACGCTGAAGCCGTCGCACATGACGTAGCCCTGGAAGCCCGCGAGCAGATCTTCGGCCGAGTCTGCATCACGGCCGTCGTAGATCTCGTAGTAGACGCCGAGGTCGGACACGAGCGTCCAGATGTGCCACTTGGTCGACGCGGCGCCCTTGCCATCGACGCCGAGCAGCGGCCAGCGGGACTCGTCCACGAAGAGCAGCAGGCGGGCACGCTGTTCGTCGGCGCGCCCGAGCCGCTGGTACGCCCGGGCAAGAACGGCCGATTCAGAGCCAGAGCTGATCGAAGAGTGTCTGCGAGTCGACCTCGAGTCCGAGCCGCGCCATCGCGGCCACCTGCCTCTCGAGCGGCAAGTGCTTGAGGTACTTGTCGACGGCGACCGTGATCGCGAAGTTCACCGAGGAAGTAGCGGCCGCCCTCGATCAGCTTGCGCAGCGCGGCGCTGTCTCGATGCAGCTCCCGCAACGGCGGCGGTACTTCTTGCGCTTGTGACGCTTGATGACGTACCGCCGCTCGACGACTTCGAGGCCTCGTCGCTCTCCTCGACTTGCCTCCACTTCTTCGAGGGTCGCCGCCGCGCACGTCGCCGTCTTATCCGCGTCGTCGAGATCGTGGACGACCTCTTCGACTTGGAGCTTGGGTTGCTCACGCGGACCGTGCCCCTTCTGCGGCAGCTTGGCCTGCTCGCCCTCTTGGCCCTTGCCGGCCAGGCGCTTCTCACTCTGGTGCTGGAAGATCTGCTCGCGCCGCTTTTTCGATCTCGCGCTCCAGCGCAGCGATCTCCAGGCGAGAGCTTGCGCGGCGGCCTCGCCCTTGGCCTCGGCCACCTGCTTGTACAGCGCGCCGAGTCGGGCCACGAGCCGCTCGTTCTCGCGGAGCAGCGACATCGCCATGATGCGCAGCCGCTCGAGGCTCTTCTCGCGGGCGATGCGGTCAGCGTCGGTCACATCGCCTGAGACGCCGCACGCGCTGTCGACGGCTCAGGCGCAGGTGTGTTTTTAGCGGAAGACGATCCGTCGATCTTCGCGGCGCGCCAGGGCGGCGGGCTGAGGCACGCGCCCGACGATCTCGCTGCCCTCCAAGAAGAGCGCGAGCTCGTGTCATCCACTGGAGCGAGCCCGCGCCGGCTCGTTGCCGGGAGTGCGACGAAGCGTCCTTGGGAGAGGCGCTTCGCGAGGACCACGTGGCCGGTGCCGTCCCAGTAGAGCACCTTCGCCGTGCAGCGGCGACAACACGAAGACGAACAAGCCCCTTCGAGCACGTCCGTACCCATGCCCTCGCGCGACGGCCGCGAGCGTATCGAAGGACTTGCGCATGTCAACAGGGTTGCGGTGGACCCAGACTCGTACCGCGTGCGGAAGGCCGATCATGCGAGCCTCCGGACGAGCTCGACGATGTGTGCAATCGTCGCTCCCTCGATGCTGAGCCCGCGGGGCCGTGAACGACGAGCCCCGAGGCCGGGGCAGACGGCGTGACAGGCTCGACCTCGTAAAAGGCAGACGGAGCGACGACCGCGTCGTACTGCCACTTGCGGGCGTGGCGGCGGACACGCCGAGCTCGGTGGCAATGGCCCCCGGGCACAGGGCCTGCAAGCTTCCGCTGCTCAGCGTGAGCGAGCACCGCCGTGCGGAGATGTGTGGGGTAAGGCCGGCCCGCACCCCCGCTGCGACGAACCAGTGCCGTACGGATCTCATCGATGGTCAATTTCATAGAGAGCGCCTCCTCGTGCGCGCGCGTGAGGAGAACGCGCGCCGGCGCTCAGGTCAGGACGGGGTACGGCTGGGTCTTACGCTCAACGGATCGCGCAGTCCCCAAGAACCCGCTCGATGATTTAGACGATCCAATTTCAACGCAAAGGCGCAAAGACCGCAAAGACGCAAGAAGAAGGATCGGAGCGCTCTCTTCCCGTCTTTTTGCGCCTTTGCGCCTTTGCGTTAAATTCTGGGGACTCGACGACCTACCTCTCCTCGCTGACGAGCCCTCACGCCGCAGGACGAGTGATATTCGCGTCGAGCCAGGCGATGAGTCCTTCGTCACTCGTCTCGGTTCGTCTCGTTGGGCATCTCCGTGACGCCCGCCCAGGTAATAGCGGTGCGTCACCTTGTGCAGACCCGCCGCCCGATAGGCCCCGAGGAGCTGGTCCACGCTCTTGGTCCGCTCGCCCACCGGGTCCTCCGTCCCGCAGAAGACGTACACCGGCAGCTCGCTCGGGATGTGGCGCTGCCGCTGCGGGTCGGCGATCTCGCCGAGCGTGTCGAGCAGATCGACCCAGAGAGACGTCGTGCAGATGAAGCCGCAGAGCGGGTCGGCCACGTACTTGTCGACCTCGGCCGGGTCGCGTGACAGCCAGTCGAAGGCCGTGCGGTTCGGCTTGAAGGGAACGTTGAACTGGTCGAACGAAAGCTTGTTCAGGATGGTGCTCTTGCCGCGCGATCCGAGGCGCAGCCGCTCGATCCGGGCAAAGACGCGCCCGGCGCTGGCGAGCAGGCTCGGCTTGCCGCTCGTCGCGGAGAGCACGGCGCCGGCGATCTCCTTGCCGTGCTCGATGAGGAAGGCCTGCGTGTAGTACGAGCCCATGCTGTGGCCGAAGAGGACGGCGGGCAGGCCCGGGTTGTCCTTCTTCTCGCGGGCGATGAGCAGCGCGAGGTCTTTCACGACGCGGTAGAAGCCGCCGGATTCGGCGATGTAGCCGAGCTCGCCCTTGGCTGTTTGCCCGTGTCCACGATGGTCATCGGCGTAGACGACGTACCCCGCGCGGGTCAGCGCCTCGGCCGCGCGCGCGTAGCGGGCGCCGTGCTCGGCCATCCCGTGGGCGATGTGGACGATGGCCTTCGCGGCGGTGCCCTCGTCGGGCAAGAACCGGTGGACGAAGAGCTCTTTGTCGTCGTCGGCGACGACGGTGAAGGTGTCGGCTCGCATCGGCGGCACCCTACCACCATTCGCCGCCGGGGCGCTCAGGCGATCGGCAGCTTGTCCCCCGGTGCCGGGATCGCCACCTTGCTGCGGGTGCCGAGCAGCTCCGCGAGGATCTTCTGCGGCTTCGGATCGCCGTGCACGAGGGCGATCTGGCGCATCGGCCCCTTCGCCCGGCAGCCCTCGGCGAAGCGGAGCAGGTCCTTCTGATCGGCGTGCGCGGAGAACCCGTTCAGCACCACCACCTCGGCGCGCCGCTCGCGCTCGACGCCGAAGATCTTCACCCGGCTCCGCTGCTCGACGAGCCTCCGGCCGAGCGTGTGCTGCGCCTGGTAGCCCACGATCATCACCGTGTTCTTCGCGTCCTCGATCGACGACTTGAGGTGGTGGAGGATGCGCCCCGCCTCGCACATGCCGCTCGCCGAGATGATGATCGACGGCTCCTGCTCCTGGTCGATGGCCTTGCTGCTCTCCACGTCGCCCACGTAGCGCAGGTTCTCGAACTCGAAGGGCGAGCTCTGCGCTCGCAACAAAGCGCGGGTCTCCGCGTCGTAGCACTCCGGGTGCAGCTTGAAGATCTCGGTGATCTTCGCGGTCAGCGGCGAGTCGACGTAGGCCTTCATGCTCGGGATCTTGTCCGCGGCGCGCAGCTTCTTGAGGGCGAAGATCACCTCCTGCGCGCGCTCGAGCGAGAACGACGGGATGAGCACCTTGCCCCCGCGCTTGTAGGTGCGGTTGATCACCCGGGCGAGGTCCTCCTCCATCTTGTCGGTGTTGTCGTGGAGGCGATCGCCGTAGGTGCTCTCGGTGATGAGCAGATCGACGCCCTCCGGCACCTCCGGATCGCGGAGGATCGGGCGGTCGTTGCGCCCGAGATCGCCGGTGAAGGCGACGCGCCTCGTCACCCCGTCCTCCTCGATGTCGAGCAGGGTGATGGCGCTGCCGAGCACGTGGCCGGCGTCGAGGAAGGTGAGCTTGATCCCGGGGGCGATCGGCGCCGCGTGGTGGTAGGGCGCGGAGTAGAACATCCCCATCGCCTCGATGACGTCGTCCTCGTCGTAGAGCGGCTCGATCACCTCCTTGCGCCCCTCTTCCTCGGCATGCCGGTTGAGGAAGCGGGCGTCCGAGTCCTGGATCGCGGCGGCGTCGAGGAGCATCACCGCGCAGAGATCGCGGGTCGCGGGCGTCGCGTAGATCGGCCCGCGGTAGCCGTCCTTCACGAGCCGCGGGAGCGCGCCCGAGTGGTCGATGTGCGCGTGGGAGAGCACGACCGCGGTGATCTCGTCGATCGGCAGCGGCAGGTTCCGGTTGCGCTCGAAGGACTCCTGTCGCCTGCCCTGGTAGAGCCCGCAGTCGAGCAGCACCGTGGCGTGCTTCGTCCGGACGAGGTGCATGGATCCGGTGACGGTCTGGGCGGCGCCGACGAACTCGATGTGCATGGGCGCGCACGATACCCGGATCGGCCGCTGCCCGCGAGCGTTCGCGCGCGCAGGGCTCTGCGAGATCAGCGCGTGAGGCTCTCGTCGACGAGCGCCTTGAGCTCCGCCATCTTCCTGGCCTTGGCCGGGTCGACCGGCGCCTTCTTCGGGCCGAGCGCGGCCTTCGCGCTGAGGTCCTGCTCCAGGGCGGCGAGCTCGTCCTCGGGCGTCTCGGCCTTCTTCTTGCCGGAGCCCACGCCGAGCACCCGCGCGAGCCAGCTCCGCGCCGGCGCGATCGAATACTCGTCGGCGGCGATCTTCGCGGGCTTGTCGCGGAGCAGCTTGACGAGGCTCGCGTTCGAGTGCGACCACACCATCGCCTCGGCGAAGTGCTCGCTCGGCGTCAGCTCCAGGCTGCGCGAAGCCTGCCGCTCGGGCACGTCGTGCAGCTTGCAGAAGAGGGCCAAGGCGACGGTGATCTCGTCGACCGGCATCCGCGTCGCGGAGTGGACCTTCACCCCGCCGCAGCCCTTCATGTACATGTACGAGCCGTTCGCGAGCAGCACGCCGAAGCCGAGCAGCGTGCCGGCGAGATCGGTGAGCGGCTCGCGATCGCTCGGCAGGACGCCCTCGTAGCCGCCCACCTCGGTGAGGAACATGAAGGCCACCGAGCGGATGAGGGCCGTGGTGAGCACCGTCGGGCTCCGCACCTCGCCCGCGCCCACCGTGACCGTGTAGGAGCCGTCGTCGTTGTGCGCGACGCGATCGATCCGGGCCTCGATCTTCCCCGTGCCGCCGCATGCGCCGCTCGAGCAGCTCACCGTCTGTTCTTCGCCCTCGGGCGTCACCACCCGGAGCTCGACGCGGAGATCGCCGAGCCCGGCGAGCCGCTGCACCCGCTGCATCAGCGCGACGAGCGAGCCGGGCGAGCCGTCGAAGTGGTCGGGGAAGAAGTCTCCCGTGGGGAGGACGAGCCCGCTCACGGGCTCGGCGCCGAGCTCGAGGAGGGCGGCGGTGTTGCGGAGGATCCAGCGGAGCTGCGTTTCGGCCGGGAGGTCCATGACTGGCTATCTTAACCCCGAACGGCCCGGGCGCGAGCCCCCGCGCGCCTCCCGCGGCGCGTCATGAAGAACACCGCCGCGGCGAGCCCGAGGGCACCGGCGTCAACATCGTCCACGTCGTCTCCCAGGCCGGCGACGACACAGCCGCACCCCTTGCCCGCCGGACCGCCCGCTCCTGCTCCCCCACCGCCGCCCGTGCCCGTGGCGCCGCCTCCCCCACCTTGCCCGCCCGCGCCGCCGAGCCCACCATCCGGCGGGGGCTCGCCCTCGGAGGTCGCGAGGACGCTCGTGCAGTCGGGATCGGCCGGGTAGTCGATGAAGCCGTCGCTGTCGTTGTCGAGCCCGTCGTCGCAGTCCGGCTTGTTCCCCCCGAAAGCCTTTTGAGCTAGAGCGACTTTCTTCAGGAAAGGGAAAACCGGCTTCGGCTCGTAGCCGCCGGGCTTCGTGTCGT
>JAXLYT010000022.1:0-142546 GCA_046351295.1 Byssovorax sp. | reverse complement strand
GCGATCCGCGCCGCCTCGCGCGCATCAGCGCCATGGGCCTCGTCGACGGGCAGCCTCCGGAGGAGGCGCTCCAGCGCATCGTCCAGGAGACGGCGCAGACCTTCGGCGTCCCCATCGCGCTCATCTCGATCGTGCTCGGAGAGAGCCAGTGGTTCAAGGCGCATGTCGGCCTGTCGGGGCGGCTGCTCACGGAGCGGGGCACGCCGATCAACGAGGCGTTCTGCCGCCATGTCGTCGACGCGGACACGCCCGCGCCCCTCGTCGTGCCCGACGCCGCGAGCCACCCCTTCTTCGCCGACAACGTGCTCGTCCGCGAGGGTTCCGTCGGGAGCTACGCGGGCGCGCCGCTCCTCACCCCCGCGGGCGACGTGCTCGGCACGCTCTGCATCATCGACAGCAAGCCGCTCGCGATCGACGCGGCCCAGATCGACCTGCTCGTCGGCCTCGCGCGGCGCGTCGCCGGCGAGCTCGAGCTCCGCACCACGGCCAAGAAGGCCCAGGGCGAGGTCACGCGCCTCCGCCACCTCCTCGAGTCGGAGCAGAACCGCAACAAGGCGGTGCACAAGGTGCTCTCGTACCTCGAGGTGCTGCTCTCGAGCATCGACGTGGGCGTGATGTTGATGGATACGGCGCGCCGGATCATCTACGCGAACCAGGCCCTCGCGGAGATGGCGGGCCTCTCGCAGGACGCGCTCGTCTCCATGATGCGCATCGATTTCGTGAAGCACGTCGCCTCGCTCAGCGACAATCCGGAGGACTTGCTCCGCCGCGTCCACGTGCTCCCGACCGGCCCGTTCGTGGCCTGCGAGCAGTTCGAGCTGGCGCGCCCCGAGCGCCGCGTGCTGCGCTGGGTGGCCAAGCCCGTGGAGATCCCGGGCGGCGTCGCCCAGCTCTCGACCTACACCGACATCACGGCTCAGTTCGACCTGGAGAGCGCGCGGGAGCCGCTCCTCTTCCTCGACGTGGAGCCGGACTCTCTGTAACGCGGCCGGCCGCGGATCACCGGCTCTCGGCGCGCGCCTTGAGCGCGAGGATCACGTCGCGGATCCGCTCCCGTGCTCCACTGTTGACGAGCGAGGACGGCACGAGCGGCAGGTCCGGATCCATGAAGGATTCGACCATCAGCCGCGTCTTGCTCGGGCCGAGCGATTCGAGCTCCCAGCGGGGCTCGAAGGCCTTCACGCTCCCGGCGAGGAGGCGGCCCTTGTAGCGCTCGGTCGCGCCCGCGCGCTCGGCGACCGGGATCTCGACGCGCACCCAGACATGGACGGCGCCCGCGAGCTCTTCCATGTCGAGGCGCACCTCGAAGCTCCCGGACGGGCTCCGGCGCTCGATGAGCCCGCGGCGGTAGTGGGGCATGAAGTCCGGGTAGCGGGGGAAATCGAAGACCACGGCCCGCACGCGGTCGATGGGCGCGTTGACGGCCACGGTCGCGCGCATCCGCTCGATGCTGGAGCCGGGCACGGCGATGGCGTCCACCGAGGGCTTGTCGGACGGGGCGGGCGCTTCCGCGGAGAGCGCGAGGGCCGGCGGGGGCGCCGCGGGGGTTGGAGCTTCGCTGTGGGCGACGCGCGGGCTCGCCGCCGAGCCGAGGGCGCATACCAGAGAGAGGAGGGCGGGGGTCGCTCTGTTCATGGGAGTCTCCTTCGAGGGATAGGCGTCATCAAGAGGCGTGCCTGGGCTTCGCCGTGGCCGGCGTCGCGCGCGCCGGCTCGGTCAGCCGGCTCGCGCAGAGGAGGGTCGGGCTGCTCTCGACGGGCGTGTCGTAGAACTGCGACGCCCATTTTCGATAAAGCATGATGGGCCCGTCCCCCCGCGCCAGGATGGGCTTCGGCACATAGCGCTTGTTCTCCCAGATCGCGAAATCCTGGGCCACGTCGTCTTTGTAAACCGAGAGCACCGCGCGGGCGACGAGCCCGGTGGCGAAGCTCGGCAAGAGCGGGCCAATGAAGCGGAGCCCTCGCGCGTCCGCGGCGGCGATCGCGATCCGCAGATCGATGTGGTCTTTCTCTGCGGGCGTCGGCAAGACGAGCTGGCGCGTGCGCATGCCGAGCGCGGGCACGTTCACGTCCACGAGCGAGTAGCCGAGCCCGCGCGCCTCCACGTGGATCTCCACCTGCGCGTGGAAGCCGAGCTTGCCTTTGCCCACGAAGCGGCGGAAGCGGTAGTCCGCCGTCAGGAGGGGGCCCTCGGCGCTCGTGTGGAGGGTCTCGAGGTCGGTGAAGCCGTGGACCGTGCCAAAGTGGCCTGTGTCAACGCTGTTCTCCGTCGTCTCCTGCGGGTGGCCGCGCAGGTGGAAGCGGTGCGTGAAGAAGGGCGAGAAGCCGGCCGGGTCGAGGTCGGGGATCTCCCAGTCCGGGGCACGGCCGGACGGGTGGTGATAAGCAAGCAAGAGGCCGTGCTTCTCGCGCAGGGGGAGGCTCTCTGCCCGCAGCCTGGCCGGGGGCTTTGCGCCGTAGGCGGCCGCGCAGGCGCCGCCCGGCTCGAAGCGGAAGCCGTGGAAGGGGCAGCGCAGGGTCTCTCCCTCGACGCGGCCGCCGTGGCCGAGGTGGGCGCCGAGGTGCGGGCAGTGCGCGCCGAGGAGACCCGGAGTCCCCCCGGCGGTGCGGAAGAGCACCTTCTCCTCGCCCATGAAGGCGATGGTCCGGACCGCGCCGGCGGGCAGCTCGGAGGACAGCCCCACGCAGAACCAGCCGGTGGGGAGGGGCAGATCGAGAGGAGGTCTCATGGCGGCGCGCGCCTCCGTCGGGGTGGGTGATGGGGAATTCGGCGGGGTGGGCGGCGAGCCTCCGCTCGATACGCTCGCTGCGCGCCTCGACGTACGAGGGGCCTTTGCGGCCCTTGATGGGCACGGTGAGCCGGGGGCCCACGTCGCTGATGAAGAGCTTGTCGCGCCGGCGGCTCGGCAGGAAGTGGTTGAGCGTCATGTGGATGTTGCTCCTCAGCATGGCCGGGTTCAAAAACGAGGTGGCGAGGAGGAATTTGTCGAGGACGAGGAAGTGGCCAAAACCACCCTCGGCCACCACGCGCAGCGCGCAGCCGATGGTCTCGCCGAGGTTCGCGACCTCGTGCCACCAGTAGGCCGGGTTGTAGAGGAAATCGCCCGGCTCCAGGGTGGCGGTGAGCTGGGGTGTCTTCTTGAAGAGCGGGAAGAGCCGGTCGTCGCCCGGGATGACGTTGGAGAAGAGCCCGGGGGCGCCGAAGACCATCGCCGAGGCCTTGAGGTAAAGGCCCGCGGTGTAAGCCGGGTTGATGAAATGCCACTCTTTCTGTCCGTGCACCTGGAGGAAGTAGTTGTCGATGCCAGCGCAGTGCCAGGGGGTGTGGTTCTTCGGCTGGCCCATGAAGATCTCGGGGCGGATGACCTTCACCCCGACCTGCTTGTTGAGCGCGTCGATCTCCAGCTCATCCATCAGCTCCGGGTGGTGCCCGAACAGCTCGGACATCGCGCCGAGGTACACCTGCGAATCACCGGTGCGCATACCCCGGATATAGTCACCGAGCGGGACCTTGACGAAATCAGCCGCGTTGTAACTGGCGGTCGAGCCCACGCGCTCGCGCGGCGAATCCCGCACCTCCACGAGCGTATCGCCGTATTTGTCCGCGAAGAAATCGGGGCTCCAGGTGCGCGCAGCCCTCGTGTCCTTGCCGAGGCCGCGGATGACGACAGGCGATCTGTCCTTGTAGAGCCGGTTGAACGTGTCCGGGCGGAAATCGGCGGCCTGGATGACCGGGACGGGCTCTCGATCCTCGCTCTTGCGGCCCTCCATGAGCTGCTCGAGCTCGGCGAGCATCGTTGTTTCGAGGCGCATCTCGGCGTCGAAGAAGAGGTCTTCGCGCCTCGCCAGCATGCGGGAGATCCAGAGCAGCTCGTAGCCAAGCCGGGTGGAAAAGGGAATCTTCGACATGATATCTCTCCTCTCGTCTGTCTGCGGCGGTCGGGTGGTGAATCAGTGGGGCGCCGGCGCGTGGGCGCGGAGGCGCGCCTTGAGCGGCACCGTGGGGTAGGTCAGGTGGATGCGGACGACGCGCTCCGGCAGGGGCCCGGCCATCTCGAAGCGCGCCCGCTTCAAGAGCTCGTCGAACACCGTGGTGATCAGCGTGTAGACGAGACCTTGCGCGACGCAGCCGAAGGCCCCGCGGCCGAAGAGCGAGGGCGTGGGCTCGCCGCGGTCGTAGCGGTGCGGGTCGTAGCGGTGCGGATCCTGGTAGGTCTCCGGGTCGCGGGCGAGCGCGGCGGGGCTCGCGGCGAGGTAGGTGCCCGCCCCGATCCAGTAGCGCCGGCCCTGGTAGGTGATCTCCATGGGCTCGCGCACCGACCGGGCCAGCGAGGCCACGGGGCTCATGCGGATGGTCTCGGTCAGGCAGGCCGAGAGGAGCTTCGCGCGCGGCGCTCCATCGGCCGCGGTGATCTCCGCGCAGAGGTCCGGGTGCGTGAGCAGGTCGCAGAACGCCCACACGGCGTAGGCGCCCGTGTACGTCACGGCGTTCCAGAGGACGCTCATGATCATCCAGGGCACGTCCGCGGCGGGGAGCGGTTTGTCGCCGAGATCGGCCGCGGCGATGCGATCGATGATGGGGTAAGCGCCGGTCTTCCGGTGCTCGTCGATCACGCGGACGAGGACCTCGTGAAGCTCGCGCGTGGCCCGGTGCTCGGGCATGAAGCGGCCGTACGGGGTCTTGGCGAGCGACACCCGCGCCACGTCGACGCCGTCGACGATGACGCGCATGAGCGGGCCCGCCTCGGGGCGGAGGCGCGTCCACAGGGCTTCTCCGAGCAAGGCTGTCGCGGCGGCGTCGTGGATCAGCGCGACCAGCGAATCGGCGAAGTCGACCTCGGCGCCCCAGCGCGGGAAATGCCGCTCGACCGCGCGGCGCGCGATCTCGTCGTGAGGTAGCTCGCGCTTGCGGAGGAGGTCGGCCATCAGCATCCGCCCGCCGACGACGAGCGCCTGCATATGCGCCTCGCTCTCGTCGCTCCGGGGGAACCAGAACCCGATGGTCGGCACGTTGAGCATCACGTTGCCCATCCGCGCTTGATCGGCGGGGAGGCCCATCACGAGCTCGTAGCCCTTGCGATCCATCAGGTAGGTGAGATCGAAGGCATTGAACGGGATGTGGATGGTGAAGATGTCGCCGTAGCGGGCGTGGCACTCGGCCACGAGCCCGACCGGATCCGCGACGAGCGCCTCGAGCCGCGGGACCACGCCGAGCACGGGGATGCGCTGCCACCCGGGGAACGCCGAGGGCGGCGACTGGGCTCCTCCGCTCGCGGCGTGCCAGAAGGCGCGCGCTCGCCGGAGCAAGCTCGAATAGGGAGTCACGCTCGCGAGGGCGCGCGCCGCGCGGCCGGGGAGCCTGGTCGTCTTTCTGAGCGTCTCGCCGAGGTTCATCGCGCGCCGTGCCTCCTTCAAGGTCCGTGACGGCGCATTGCAACGGCGGGGCCACCGCGGTGGGGCGCGAGATTATGCTGGATTTCAAGGCATTTCCGGCGACACGCCGGCCTGCGCTCCCGGCGGTTCGGGGCGCGTGTTCGGAGGTCCGGCGGGCCTCGTTCGGCTGCCCGAACGAGGCCGCCGGCGAGATCAACCCCTTCACGCCGTGCTTCTCCATCAGCCGCGCGAGCGCGTCCGGGCCCGTGAGGCCGAGGGCCTGCGCGGAGAGCGCGGCGTCGCCCTGGTAGAGCGAGAGGGCCGCGCGGATCTCCCGCGCCGTGGGCTCCGGGAGCTCGACGCTTGGCTCGCCGCCGGGCGCGGGCCGGGCGCGATCGCCTTCGCCGATCCACCCCACCGCGTCGCCCCGGCTCGACGCCATCGCCTTCCAGAGCACGGCGTCGAGCTCGCGCATGTTGGTCGGGTAGCGGCGCGCGAGGAGGTGCTCGATCAGGCTCGCCTCGATCCGCGGCTCTTTCGGCTCCTTGTCGCCGGTGCTCGCGAGGAAGCGGCCCGCGGTCTCCGGGCTCTTCTGGCCCGCGCGGCGGAGGAGGTGCCGCGCGAGGAAGGGGATGTCGTCGCGGCGCTCGTCGAGGCCCGGGATCGTCACCTCGAGCACGAGGCGCGCGGCGAGGTCGTGCTTGAGGCTCGATGGCCCGCGGTTGGTCGCGCCGAGCAGGCGAAAGCGCGAGCGTCGTGGCGTGGAGGCTCCGAGCGGGTGATACTCGCCGCCCTCGTCGAGCACGCGCAGCAGGTTGGCCTGGAGGCGCTCGGGCAGCTCGCCGAGCTCGTCGAGGAAGAGCGTGCCTCCATCGGCCGCGCCGATCAGACCGGGGCGCTCGGGCATGCCGGGGTTGGGGTAGCCCTTCACGTTCCCGAACAGCTCCGCGTCGATGAGGCTCTCGGGGATCGTGGCCGCGTTGCGGGCGATGAAGGGGCCGCCCGCGCGGGACGACTGCGCGTGCAACGCGCGCGCGGCGAGCTCCTTGCCGGCGCCGCTCGGGCCGAGCAGGAGCGTGTGCTCGTCGGCGCGGGCCGTCCACGCGAGCGCGTCGCGCAGCGCCCAGATCGCGGGGCTCTCGCCGAGGATGCCGTGCGCGTCCGGCTCGCCGAAGCGGTGCGACGCCGGGACGCTCCCGCTGCGGAGCGCGGGCAGCGCGCGCGGGCGCTCGGTGCAGAGCAGGACGAGCTGGCCCACGAGCAGGAGCGTCTCGCCCGGCGCGACGAGGGCCCGGGCGAGCCTCCGTCCTCCCACCTCGAGCGGGCACTTGCCGATGCGCTCCACGAGGAGCCGCCCGCCCTCGGGCCGGACGCGGAGCTGCTCGCGCGAGACGCCGCGGCTCTCGATCGGTGCGGAGCGCACGGGCAAACCCGGTCGCTGGCGGTGGAAGAGCACGCGCTCGCCGGCCGAGCCCGGCGGCGCTCCTCGACCGAGCACGCGCGCGCCTCCGTCCGGCTCGAAGAGCGCGATCTCGCCCACGCGATCGGGCTCCTCGGGCGCCCACGCGATCATCAGCGCGAGCCGATTGTGCTCCGTCGGATCGGACGTCGAGCGGCTCTTGCTGCGGTAATCCAGGGTGGACGACGAGCTCATGCGGAGGCGCGCATGATAGGCTCGTGGGCTCCCGCTGGCACGCCGATGAAGCCGAGCCCCGCCGACGAAGCCGCGCCCCGCGCCGGCGCGTTCGATTCGACCCTGACGCCCGAGGGCTCGGCCCTGCGCCCGAGGCCTGCGGGGCTCGGGCGCGATCGCACCTTCACGATGGACGCGGACGACGTCGTGCCGCCGGGCGAGATCGAGGGCGCGCCCCCGCTCCCCGGCCGCTACGAAGATCTGGGCCTGATCGGCGCAGGATCCTTCGGCGAGGTGCGGCGCGTCCGCGACACGCTGCTCGATCGCGTGGTCGCGATGAAGCTCGTGCGCGCCGAGCATGCCGCGCACGACGAGCTGCGCCGCCGCTTCCTCATCGAGGCGAAGATCACCGCGCAGCTCCAGCACCCGGGCATCGTGGCCCTCTACGATCGAGGCGAGCTCGACGACGGTCGCCTCTGGTACACGATGAAAGAGGTCCGCGGCCGGACCCTGCGCGAGGTGATCCGCGAGCTCCATCAGGCCTCGGGCCCCGAGGGCTTCGGCGTGACGCCGAGCGGGTGGACCTTCCGCCGCCTCGTCGACGCCTTCGCGCGCATCGCGCAGGCCCTCGCGTACGCGCACAAAAACGGCGTCGTGCACCGCGATCTCAAGCCCGCGAACCTGATGGTCGGTGAGCTCGGTGAGGTGCTGGTGATGGACTGGGGGCTCGCGTGTCACGTGCGCGCGCGGTCGGAGCCGGCGGGCGCGATCGTCGTTCCGTCGCACGAGAGCGGGATGAGCAGCGAGCGGCTCACGCAGCTCGGGCAGGTCCTCGGCACGCCCGCGTACATGCCGCCCGAGCAGGCCGAGGGGCGGCGCGATCAGCACGGGCCCGAGAGCGATGTCTACGCGCTCGGCGCGATCCTCTACCACCTGCTCTCGGGCCGCCCGCCCTACGAGGGCAGCGCGGAGAGCGTGCTCGCCCAGGTGCTCACGCGCGCGCCCCGGCCCGTGATCGAGGCCGCGGCGGGCGGGCCCGGCGTGCCCGCGGAGCTCGCGGCGATCTGCGCGCGGGCGATGATGCGATCCATCGGCGCGCGCTACCCGGACGCGTCGGAGATGGCCGAGGACGTGCTGGCCTTCCTCGACGGGGCGCGCAGGCGCGAGCAGGCGCTCTCCGCGCTCGCCGAGGCGCGCGCGATCGAGCCCGAGATCGCCGCGCTGCGCGCCCGGGCCGCGGAGGCAGAGGCCTCGGCGCGGGCGCTCGGGGCCGCGCTGCGATCCCACGATCCGCCGGAGAAGAAGCGCCCGGCCTGGGCGCGCGAGGACGAGGCCGCCCGCCTCGGGCGCGCCGCGGCGCTCGCGGAGGTGCGCTGGATGCAGGCCGCCCACGGCGCGCTCAGCATCGACCCCGATCTGCCCGAGGCCCACGCGCTCCTCGCCGACTGCTACGCGAGCCGCCTCCTCGACGCCGAGGCCGCTCACCGCGACGACGAGGCCGAGCGCGCCGAGCTCCTCCTGCGCGCCCACGATCGAGGCCGGCACGCCGTCCTGCTGCGCGGCGAGGGCGCGCTCACCCTGATCACCGACCCGCCGGGCGCCGAGGTGCTGATCGAGCGCTTCGAGCCCGAAGATCGCCGTCTCGTGCCGGTGTTCGTGCGGGCGATCGGGCCGACGCCGATCGTCGCGCTGCCCTTGCCGCGCGGGAGCTACTTGCTCCGGATCCGCGCCGCGGGGCGCGAAGAGGTGCGCTACCCGGTGGTGATCGAGCGAGGCGGGCACTGGGACGGTCGCGCCCCGGGCGAGACCACGCCGCACCCGATCCTGCTGCCGGCCGCGGGCGAGATCGGCCCCGGCGAGATCTACGTGCCCGCGGGCCCTTGCTGGGTGGGCGGCGATCCCGCCGCGGGCGACAGCTTGCCCCGCCGGCGCGTGTGGATCGACGCCTTCGTGATCGGTCGCTTCCCCGTGACCACCGTCGAATACCTCGCATTCCTGAACGATCTCGTGGTCCAGGGTCGCGACGCCGAGGCCCTCGCCGCATGCCCGCGCCTCCAGCTCGGCCTCGCCGAGGGGCGCGACGAGCCGGCGCTCCTGCGCGACGATCGAGGCATCTTCCTCTTGCCTCCGGATCGCAAGGGCCTGTCCTTCCGGCCGGACACACCGATGGTCCTCGTCGACTGGCACGCTTCCATGGCCTACGCGCGCTGGGTCGCTGCGCGCGAAAATAAGCCCTTTCGCTTGCTCAACGATCTCGAGCGGGAAAAGGCCGCGCGCGGGGTCGACGGCCGGCTGATGCCCTGGGGCGATCACCTCGAGCCCACGCTCGCTTGCGTCGCCGAGTCGAACCCGACCGAGCCCGCGCGGGAGAGCGTGACCTCGCACCCCTTCGATGAGGGTCCCTATGGCGCGCGCGGCCTCGCCGGCAACGTGCGCGACTGGTGCATCAACCTCTGGAAGCACGACGGCCCGCCCGTCGTGGAGGGCCGGCTCGCGATCGACCCCGCGCCCGCCGACGATCCCGGCTTCCGCGTGGTCCGCGGCGGAGCGTGGCCGAGCTCGATCAGCTACAGCCGCGCCGCGGGCCGCTTCGCATGCCGGCCCGATGATCGAAGGCCCGTCGTCGGCCTGCGCCTCGGCCGCTCGATCGTGAGGTGAGCGTCAGGAGAGGATCCAGATCGTCCCGAAGTTCCGCGAGTCCGTGTCGGTGGGCGTCCGCGTCCCCAGGTAGTGGTCGGACTCCGCGGAGAGGTACACGGCGACGTTGTTGTTCTCCCGCGTCTGCCGGTCGTTCTCGAAGCGCACGCGCTCCCCGAGGCAGATCGGCCCGTAGCCCTCGTCGACCCGCCGGACGAAGTGCTTCTCGTCGCCGCGCTCGTTGGTCGTGTAGAAGAGGTTGAACGCCTTGGGGGCGCTGATGAAATGGCTCCCGTCGTAGCTCAGGTACACCTCGTGGCCCGGCACGAGCGTGGTCGCGTCGTCGGTGACGTAGAGGCCGTGCTGCGTCCCGGAACCGCTCTCCGTCCAGCGCGCGTAGCTGCTCCCGTCGGGCGAGGCGACGAGGACCGTCGACCGCGCGTCGAGCTTGAAGGTGTAGAGCTTGGCCGGCTGCATCGGGATCGCCGGCGGGCCGATGGTGGTGAGCGACGGCGCCTCGTAGTACTCCGCGTTCTGTGGAGAGGAGCCGATCGACAGGGTGAGGCTCCCGCTGGTCGGGACCTGGAGCACGTAGGGGGTCGACGCGGCCTGGGTGCTGTACCAGCGGAGCGTGCCCTCCCACTGCCGCTTCGAGGCGTCGTACCCGAGCTTGGCCGCGAAGCCGCCGCCCGTGCTCTGCGCGTACATCGGGTTGTCGGTGGGCGCGCTCAATCCCCAGGTGGCGTCGCCCTCGCAGGAGAAGCTCGCCTGGCCGCGGGCGAAGGGCGGATCCGCTGTCCAGGCGATCTCCTGGCGGGTCCAGGTGAGCGTGCCGGAGAGCTCGCTCGTGTCGAACGTGTCGCTCCAGATCCGCCAGTACTCCGTGCTCGCATCCATCCCGCGGCCCGTGGTGCGGTTGGTGGCGATCACCTCGACGAGGAGGGTGCTCCCGCTGAGCAGGCGGTAGTACGCGTAGCCCTGGCCATTGGCGATCGTGACCGACGGGTCGATCTGGACCTTGAGCCTCTCCGCGGTCGGCTCGACGCTCGTCTCGCGCTGGGCGTCGGCGTCGTGGTGGAACACCGGCAGGTTGCCGATGGCGTCGACCAGCATCGGGTGCTGGGGGAAGCTCAGGGCCTCGAGCAGCATGCGCGCCCGGAACAGGAGCTCGGCGTGCGAGACGGTGCTCTTCTTGAACTGCCCCGAGGGCACCGTCTTCCACTGCTCCAGCGCGCGCGTGAACGCCCAGGTGAAGGCCCCGTGCCAGTGGCCTCCCAGCATCGCCTGATAGGCCTGCTCGTCGCGGCCCGAGGCGCAGAACACGCGGCTCCCGATCTCCTTCTTCACCGTGATCGCGCCTCCCTCACCGCCGGGCGTGAGGCTCGAAATGCGCTGCGAGGAGCCCTGTTGTCCGGCGCCGGCAAAACAGCAGTCGAGCACGACGGTCAGGTTGTCGGTGGGCGCGTGGCCACCGGGAAGATCGTCGCCCGTGTCGAGCAGATCGCGGAGGCGCGAGAAGGGCAGCGCGTTCTCGAGGACCTTCGTCTCGTCGCTCCAGCGGACATCGCTCGGGCAGAGGGCGAGGTCGCCCTCGACGCGCGCGCCGTGGCCCGAGTACGCGAGCAGGCCGGGCAGCGCGGCGAGCTCGCGATCGTAGGTCCGCTCTTCCCAGCGGAGCTTGACGGTGAACACGAGCGCCTTCGCCAGCCACGCCACGCCCTCGGTGATCTTCGCGGCCGTGGCCTCGTCGAGGACGAGCGGCTCCGGGCCGGTGAGCCAGCGGTCGACGCGCGCCGCCGTCTCCGCCTCGCTCTCCTTCGGGTGGAGCTCGGGGACGAGCGCGCGCTCGGCGGCGACGATCTCGTCGCGGGTGAGCCTGGGGCTCGTGTACACGCGGATTTGCCCGGGCCGGTAGCCGAGCCTGCGGCACACCTTCCAGTACGCGAGCACGTCGTTCCGGCCCGCGAGGAGGTCTCGCTCTCCGCCGAAGGCGGGATACCGCTCGACGCCGACGAGCAGCGCGGAGCCGCCGATCGCGGCGAGCCTCTTCCGGGCGCCGGCGAGGGCATCGTTCACGGGGGCAGGGAGCTTCTCGGCCATGGTCTCTCTCCTCGATCGGGTGGATCACCGGGAACGCAGAGCGCGCCAGCGTCTCGCGGCGCACGGGGGAAGGCAAGGGAGCGCGCCGGACGCCCGGCGCGAACGTCGCGGGCGTCCGGCGCGCATGCCTCAGACGCGCGCCTTGTTGATGGCCTCGACGAGGGGCATGACGACGCTGCTCTCCATGAAATCGACCGAGACCACGTTGAGCTTGCCCGCGTTGACGCGGATCCAGTGGTTGAGCCGGTCGATCGCATCCATCGTCAGGCTGTAAACGCCCCAGGGGATCGTGCCGTTGTACTTGTGGGGCGTGAGCACGGTCCCCGAGGCCCACATCCACGTCCGCGGCTTGTTGAGGCTCGCGTCGAGCGCCGGGATGAGGTCGGTGATGTAGTACTTGTCGAACCAGTCGTAGTCCACGCCCGGACAGATGGGGTCCCCGTCCGGCCCCGTGCCGCTCAGCGGGTCGTACGAGGACGCCGTCATGAGCACGACATGACGGTTCTTGCCGAGCATCGCGTTGACTGTGGCCGTCGCGTGCTCGGAGCGCGGCAGCACGCCGTGGCCCTTCAGCGCGTCATAGCTCATCTGCAATACACGCGTCTTCAGCGCCTCGGCCCACACCGTGTTGTCGTTCGCGTCCTTCCAGACCTCGTTCTCGCACATCGGCCCTTCCCACTTGAAGTTGAGGAACACGATCTCCTGAGGAGACGAAGCGAGCCAGCCGGCGATGTCCTTCAGCGCGGTCGACCAGGCGCTCCAGCTCCCGTAGACGTCGTGCACCGTGAAGAACGGGCCCTCGGCGCCCTTCTCGTAGCTCTGGTAATACCCCATCCGGATATCGAGCCAGCGCGCACCTGCGTTGAGCTGGTCCACGAAGCTCAGCGATTGCGTCTGGTTGTATCGGTTCGGGATCCCGCGATCGACCATGTCGAAGGTGCCCGAGTCGTGCGGCCCGGGGATGAAGATCTCGTCGAGCTTGAGGTTGCCCCACGCGGGCGCGTCGCGCAGCACGTTGGCCATCCACTGCGACTGGCCGGCGCGGAAGGGCGCGCGGGCCACGATACGGTACTTGCCGGACGCGTCGTAACGCACGTACGCGACCCAGAACCTGCACAGGTACGTGAGGCTCGCCTCCGGTCCACCGCCGAAGAGGTAGCTCGCCTCCTGCGTCCCGTCCGGCGCGAAGGTGCGCGCCCAGGTGTAGGGCGTGCCGGCCTCCTCGCCGATCTGCGGGGGCTCGTGATCGTAGATGTAGACGTACTCGTACGTCGACGTGGGCGCCGCGGTCCAGGTCGCGCGCAGGTTGCAATCCGACGCGCTCTTCGCGTTGTTGTTGAGGCCGGAGTCGAGCGCCTGCGCGGTCAGGTAGACCTGCTGCGCGGGCGCGGCGGCTGCCCTTGCGCTGAGCGCGGTCGCCGCGTCCGGCGGGGGGAGCGGGACGCTGTCCAGGCGGCGGCCGCGCTCGTCGAACGTTCCCTTGTCCTTGGTGTGATTCTGCATCATCGCGCTCCTCTTGTTCTCTCGGTTGAATCGCCTCGACGCCCGGTCGCCCGGGGCGCGGAGCCGCATCGCAAAGGCGGGGCCACCGCGCGAGAGGGCCGGATCTGCGGGAAAATCGGCCTCGATGGAGGATCGCCGCGCCCGTCGTTCGGGAACCCGGCGCGCGCGGGTTCGGGTGTCCGAACGAGGTCGTGGCTGATGTATCGTGCTGGGCCGTGATGCGAGACACGCCGCCCATGGCCGACCTCGACGTGCTGATCGCGCGGGTGGCGCGGCTCGGGGTCCCGGTCCTCGTCACCGGTGATCGCGGCGCGGACAAGGAGCGCGTCGTCGAGGCGATCGTCGCGGGCTCCCCGCGCGCGGCGCAGCCCTTCCTCCGCTTCCATTGCGGCGCATTCGCCGTGGATCGCGCCGAGGTCGAGCTCCTCGGCCGGCGCGACTCAGGCGCGCGCGCCAAGGCAGGGCTCGTGCGCGAGGCCCACCAGGGCACGCTGCTCCTCGGTGAGATCGACCAGCTTCCGCCGGCCCTCCAGGCGAAGCTGCTCCCGGCGCTCGACGACGTCGATGTCCGCGTGATCGCGACGACCTCGGCCGACCTCGGCGCCCTCGTCGCCTCGGGATCGTTCCGGCGGGATCTCTTCCACCGCGTCTCCGTGGTCCGCCTGCACCTGCCCCCGCTCCGCGCGGTCGAAGCCGAAGCAGCGCAGCGCGCCCCTGCGTCCGAAGCGGAGCCGCTGGACGCCGGCCCGGCCCCGAGGGGCCTGCGCGCTCAGGTCGACGCGTTCGAGCGCCGTCTCCTCGTTCAGGCCATGGCAGAGGCGCGCGGCAACCAGGCCGAGGCCGCGCGCCTCTTGCAGATCGGCCGCGCCACGATGCACGACAAGCTCCGCAAGCACCGCCTCGATGGCTGAAGGCGAGGCGAGATAGGCGAGCGCAGCCATCGTCGCGGGAGCGCCTCGGCGACCATGGCCGCGCCGGAGAGCTGGAAGACGGCTGGGTGACTGTGCTACCATGGTAGTACAATGTCGAAGCCAGCCCCACGCGCGAAGCCACGCGCGGCTCGCCCGCGCGCCGGACAGACGGAGAAGATAAGCGTATCCCTCGCCCGCGCAGACCTCCTGGCCCTGCGCACGCGCGCCAAGCAGCTCTACGGGGGCAACCTCTCTGCGGCCATCGCCGAGGGAGCGCGGCGCATCCGCGAGGAAGAGGGGCGCGAGGCGCTCGTCGCGTGGCTGGGTCCGGCCGCCGAGGCTACCCGGGCGGAGCGTGAGGCCATCGCCGGCGAATGGCTCGGCCATCCGCCGAAGCGAAGGCACACGCGGGCCGCATGACGGGGCTCACCTTCGATACCGGCGCCCTGATCGCGCTCGAGCGCCGGCACCAGCGGATCGCGAAGATCTATCGGTTCGCGGTCGAGAGCGGCGTCATCGTCACCGTCCCTTCGCCGGTGATCGTCGAGTGGTGGCGAGGGCGCACCGACGCGCGCGAGACGATCCTCGGCGGAGTTCGCGTCGAGCCCCTCGACGACGCCCTCGCGAAGCTGGCCGGTGAGGCGCTCGCTGCGGTCGCCGAGGCCACGGCGATCGACGCGATCGTCATGGCTTCGGCGGCCCGCAGGGGCGATCTCGTCTACACGGCGGACGTCGGCGATTTGACGAAGCTACAGGCCTTCTTCCCCGCGGTGCGGGTGCTCTCCACCTGACCGCGAGCGGGTGAGTCGGCGGCGTCGAGCACCTCGACGTGACGGTCCCACCCGCACGGCCGCGATGCGCTCCTGCGATCGCGGCTGCGCGTATCCACCGTGCAACGATGAACGACGGCGTTCTACGCTGGCAACGGAGCGGCGCCCTCCGCCGGATTCTCGGCGAGCAGCGCGTCGAGCTTGCCTTGCCGGTCGAGGGCGGAGATGTCGCTGTAGCCGCCGACGGAGCGCCCGTTGATGAACACCTGGGGCACCGTGGTCTGCCCGGAGGCCGAGACCAGCCAGGAGCGGAGGTCGGCCCGCTCTTCCACGTTGATCTCCGTGAAGGGGGCCTTCTTCTTGGTCAGGAGCCGCTTGGCCTGGATGCAGTACGGGCAGTAGTCGGTGGTGTAGACGACGACGTTGGCGCTCACCTCGCTACATTTGGCCCGATCGGCCGGGAGCGCAAGCGCCTACGCCGGGCGGCCGCCGCGCGACCCTCCCCCGGCCCGGGCGACCTGAGGTAGGCTCCCCGCCCATGGCCGACAAAGAGGGCACGATCCACCTCGACCGTTACACCACCGACGCCAAGCAGCTCGTCGCCGGCGCCCAGCAGATCGCGGACGAGCGCCAGCACACCGAGGTCACCCCGCTGCACCTGCTCATGCGCTTGATCGAGCGCGATCGCGGCGTGTGCGAGGTCTTCCGCCGGGCCGGCGCCGATCCGAGCGAGGTCTCGACCCTGGCCGAGGCGGCCCTCCGCAAGCAGCCCAAGGCGAGCGCGGGCGTCGCGTATGTCAGCCCGCGCCTGCTCGACCTGCTCGCGCGCGCCGAGCGCGAGGCCACGCGCGACAAGTCCGAGACGGTGGGCGTCGAGCACCTGCTCCACGCGCTGGCGCAGGAGATCAAGGGCCCGGCGGGGGAGATCCTCTCCTCGTTCGGCATCGGGCCGGGCGCCTTCCGGCCGCACCTCGCGCCGCTCACCGAGGCCGCGCGCGAGCCCTTGACCTCGTCGAGCGGCGGCACCGGCGGGGGCGGGGAGGGCGCGGCGGGCGGCCTGCCGTACACGCGCGATCTCGCGGCCGACGCGAAGGAAGGGCGCTTCGATCCCGTGATCGGCCGCGACGTCGAGTCGCGCCGGCTGCTCCAGATCCTGGAGCGCCGCTTCAAGAACCACCCGCTCATCGTGGGTGAGCCCGGCGTGGGCAAGACGGCGCTCATCCACGGCCTCGCCGATCGCCTCGCCAAGGGTGACGTGCCGCAGAACCTCACCCAGGCGAAGCTCCTCGAGCTCGACACCGGCGCGCTCGTCGCGGGCGCCAAGCTGCGCGGGGAGATCGAGCAGCGCCTCAAGTCCTTGATCGACAAGCTCCGCGGCGCCCCCGACGCCGAGACCATCCTCGTCGTGGAGGACCTCGACGCCCTCTTCGGCCAGGGCGCGCAGGGATCGGGCGTGGGCGAGCTGCTCAAGCCGCTGCTCTCGCGCAGCGAGATCCGCATCCTCGCGACCACCACGCCGGAGGGCGTGCGCAAGGTCAACGAGCGCGACGGGGGCATCCTCCGCCGCTTCTCGGTCGTCAACCTCGACCCGCCCACGATCGAGCAGGCGACCGAGATCCTCCGCGGGATCGCGACCAAGTACGAGAGCCACCACCAGGTGCGGATCGGCGAGAGCGCGGTGGTCTCCGCCGTCACCCTCGCCAAGCGCTACCTCTCCGACCGCGCCCTGCCCGACACCGCGGTCGACCTGCTCGACGAGACCTCCGCGCGCAAGCGCGTCGAGACCTCCGGCGTGCCCGCCGAGGTCGACACGATCAACCGCCGCGTCGAGTCGCTCAAGGCGCAGATCGCGACCCTGGCCGACGACGACGATCGGGTGAGCGTGCAGGCCCGCGCGAGGCTCCAGAAGGAGCTCGCGGAGGTCGAGCCCAAGGCGAAGGAGATCCTCGCCAAGCTCTCCTCGCGCAAGGGCGTGATCGCGGCCGTGCATGCCATCCGCAAGGAGCTCACCGACGCGACGAAGGCCCTGGAGATCGCGCGCAAGGAGAGCGCCTTCGCCAAGCTCGGCGAGCTCGAGCACGTGACCTTGCCCGACATCAAGCGGCGCCTCGAGGCGGCCGAGCAGGCCGCCGCGCGCGAGGGCGTGGCCGAGACGGCCAACACGGTCGGCGAGAACGACGTGGCCGCGACGCTCACCGACTGGACCGGGATCCCCGCGTCGAAGATGCTCGAAGGCGAGAGCGAGAAGCTCCTCAAGATGGAAGAGCGCCTCGCCCGTCGCGTGGTCGGGCAAGACGAGGCCGTGCGCGCGATCGCCAAGGCGGTGCGCCGCGGCCGCGTGGGCCTGCGCGATCCCGGCAAGCCCATCGGCTCCTTCCTCTTCCTCGGCCCGAGCGGCTGCGGCAAGACCGAGCTCGCCAAGGCCCTCGCCGAGTTCCTCTTCGACGACGAGCAGGCGCTCACGCGCATGGACATGAGCGAGTACATGGAGCGCCACATGGCCCAGCGCCTCATCGGCGCCCCGCCCGGCTACGCCGACAGCGAGCAGGGCGGCATGCTCACCGAGGCCGCGCGCCGCAGGCCCTACAGCGTGCTGCTCTTCGACGAGGTCGAGAAGGCCCACGCCGACGTGTTCAACCTGCTCCTCCAGGTGCTCGACGACGGCCGCCTGACCGACGGCCGCGGCCGTCTGGCCGACTTCTCCAACACCGTCGTGATCATGACCTCGAACATCGGCAGCAAGCGCATCCTCGAGGCCGACCCCAAGCTGTGGGCGACCGAGGACGGCCGCGAGGCGATCCGCGACGTGCTCCTCGAGGAGCTGCGCGGGTTCTTCCGCCCCGAGTTCCTGAACCGCATCGACGACGTGGTCGTCTTCAAGGCCCTCTCCAAGGACGATCTGCGCGGCGTGGTCGACATCCAGCTCCGTCGCCTGGAGCGCCTGCTCTCCGACAAGGAGCTCAAGGTGCAGCTCACCGACAAGGCCAAGGGGCGCCTGGTGGAGCTCGGCTACGAGCCCAGCATGGGCGCCCGCCCGCTCAAGCGCGCCATCCTGAAAGAGCTGCAAAACCCGCTGGCCGAGGCGATCCTCGCGGGCGGGTACACGAGCGGGCAGAAGATCGGCGTGGACGTGGACGAGAGCGGGGAGAAGTTCACGTTTGCGAAGAGCTGAAGCCTTTCTCCCGCTCGCCGCGCTCCTGCTCGGCTGCAACGCGACGGCCTCGCCGCAGCCCCCGGGCGTCCCCGTCGGGCCCGCGCCGCTCACGCCCGAGGTGCCGGCGCCGCCCGCGTGCGGCATCCCCGCATGCCCCGACACGCGCACCACCGAGCGCTGCTTCGACGCGCTCTGGCCGGGCGGGGTCGTCTACTTCCGCTGGCAAGATCGCGAGATCCCCTGGGTGCGCGCGGCCATGAACGACTGGGAGGCGCTCACCCGCGGCGCCATCCGCTTCCAGCTCGCCCCGCGCGATCACGATCCGCCGCGCTTCCCGGTGCTCACGCTGCTCGCCGACGGGCGCGGCGAGAGCTGCAGCTACGCGGGCTGCACGCGGCCGCCCTACCGCTGCGAGATCCACCTCGGCAAGGGCAACGTCTACCACGAGCTCGGCCACACCCTCACCGCCAGCACGCACCACTTCAGCCGCTACGATCGGCCGCACTACGTCACCTTCCACTTCCGCCCCGAGGGCCACCTCCGCTGCGAGAACGCGAGCTTCGCGCGCTGCGGCACGGCGGAGCAGGGGCTGTTCTCGGACGTGGGCCCCTTCGATTACCGGTCGACGATGCTCTACACGCCGACGCACCCGGACATCGCGCGCTTCGACGGGAGCCCGATCGTGCCGGAGACGGCCTGCGGCAAGGGGAGCTTCGCCGCGGGGCGCAGGCCGCTCGGGAAGATCCAGCCGACGTGCAACGAGTGCCGGGTCGCCCAGCCCAACGGCTTCCCCTCGGCCTACGACGCGGCCGGCGTGGTCGAGCGCTACCTGCGCCTCGCCGACCCGGGCTGGTCGATCTTCCTGCGCACCGTGGAAGAAGATCGCGGGGGCGGCGCGCACTCGCCCTTCGACCAGAGCCTCGCCCCCGGCGTGGCGATCCCCGCGAGCGCGACGCCCGCGATCGAGGTGAGCCCCGAGGGCGCGGTGACGCTCTACGCGCGCGGCGCGGACGGGCAGCTCTACACCAAGATCGGCAGGGCCCCGCGCTGGGCGCCCTGGGTCGCGATCGGCGCGCCCGCGGGGGCCGGAGAGCTCTCCGATCCGGCCGCGGTCACGGTGGCCCCCGGGCAGACGGCCCTGACCGTTCGCCGCGGCGCAGAGCTTCACCTGCGTGGCAAGAGCGGCTCGTCCTGGGGCCCGTGGGTCTCGATCGGCGCGCCTCCCTCGCCGCCGGCGTCGTCGCCGAGCATCACGTCCGTCGCGCCCGACCGGCTCGACGTCTTCGTGCGCGGCGCGGACGATCATCTGTACCGCGCCTCCTGCGCCGGCGACTGCCTCGGCGGGCGCGGGCGATGGACGGCCTGGTCCGCCGCGGGGACCGAGCGCTTCTTCGGCCGGCCGAGCGCGGTGGCCCGCCGCTTCGCCGGTGGGCAAGCGACGATCGCCGTGCTCGTCCACAAGCAGGACCACCAGCTCGGCCTGTTGAACATCGGGACCCAGGCGGGTACGGCGAGCGACACCATGTCCGCCTGGGAAACAGTGTCCACGCGCGGCCCGCTCGCCTTCGACGCCGCCTGCCCCGAGTGCTTCTCCCCCGCCGCCGGCGCCCGCGACGACGGCCAGCTCGAAGCCTACGTGCGCGGCGACGACGACATGCTCCTCCGCACCGTGCGCCCGCTCAACGGCGCGTGGCTCCCCGACTACCAGCCGATCGGGGGCGTGCTCACGGCGAGCCCGGCCGTGCCCGCCCAGCCCCTCGGGGGCAACCGCCAGGCGATCGCCGCCGTGATGGCCGAAGAGACGACGGCCGACCAGTTCCAGCACGGGATCTGGGTGAAGAGCTACGCGCGCTGAGCCTCGATCGATCGCGGCGCGCTCAATGAAGGCGATCGACGTAGGCCCACATGGCGTCGAGATCGAGCGTGAGGCCCGTGCACCCGGGCACGTCGAGCGTACCGGTGGAGGTGGCGGCGACCCTGGCGTACCGGCCGAGAGCGTCGAGCTCGAAGATCTCGAAGGTCCGGTTGTCGGGGTCGATCAGCCAGTAGTAGCGCACCCCGAAGGCCGCATACTCCAGCGCCTTGTCGATGCGGTCGCGCCGCACATCGCGCGAATCCGAGGAGATGACCTCGACGACGATCGAGGGCGGCGTGTGCGCGGGGCCGCGGCGCGGGGGGAGGGGCGCGCCGGGGAGGAAGACCGAGAGGTCGGGCTTGCGACCGAGGCCGGGCCGGATCGCGAACTTTCCATCCGATCCGAAGGCGAGCCCGCCGCGCGAGAGAGCCCAGCCGCCGAGGAAGATCAGGAGCCAGGCAGCGACGCTCTCGTGATCGAAGTCGGACACCTCTTCCTCCACGAGCCGCCCGTCGACGAGCTCCCCCGGCTGGTCTTCGGGCAAGCTCGCCCACTCGTCGAGGGACATCATCCGCCCGCCTGCCGGGAGGATCGCTGCCGCTGCGTCACCCATCGCCACGGGCCGATCCTAGCACGGCTCCGCGCGCTCCCGCCGGTCCCCGGATCGTTCGCGATCCATCCTCCGGGTGGTGCGCGGCGCGCGCCCCGATCGAGACGAGATCCGCCGATCTTGCCGTGATCCACGGCCGATCCCCGACCGATCGGCTGCCGGCGGAGAAGCCCGATGTTCGGCACTTGTCAAAGGAGACTTCCTCTGTATACTGCCGCTCCCTTTCGGCCCCCTCTGCGTCCGGCCCTTCGCCGCGTGGAGCATGGCCACCGGGCCCGTGCGGGCCCGCTCGGGTATTCAACGAGGCGACGAAACATGTACGCGGTCATCAAGACGGGCGGCAAGCAGTACCGGGTCTCCGAGGGGCAGAAGCTCCGCGTGGAGAAGCTCCCCGGCACCAAGGGCGACAAGGTGAGCTTCAACGAGGTGCTCCTCGTGGGCGGCGATTCCCCGAAGATCGGGCAGCCGCTGGTCAAGGGCGCGTCGGTCGCGGCCGAGATCACGGGGCAGGACCGCGGCAAGAAGGTCGTGGTCTTCAAGTTCCGGCGCCGGAAGAACTACCGCCGCAAGGCGGGTCACCGGCAGCCCTACACCGAGCTGAAGATCACGGGCATCACGGCCTGAAGGACGAGGAGAGACTGCGATGGCTCACAAAAAAGGCGGCGGCTCGTCCAGGAACGGCCGCGACTCGAATCCCCAGAAGCGCGGCGTGAAGGTCTACGCCGGCACCCCCGTCAGCGCGGGCAACATCCTCGTCCGCCAGGTCGGCTCGTCGATCCACGCCGGCAAGAACGTCGGCACCGGCCGCGACTTCACCCTCTTCTCCCTGATCGACGGGGTGGTGAAGTACGAGTGGAAGACCAACACCAAGAAGCAGGTGTCGGTCTACCCTCCGGCGACCGCGTAATCGGCTCGAAACGGCGGTAAATCCAGCGCGGCCCGACGCTCGTCGGCGCCGCGCGTCGCTGTTTTGTGCGCCCGGGAAAGGCCCGCGCGACGCGCGCCCCGCCCGGGTTTGCGAGCCCCTCGCCCGGGGGCTAGGTTGCACCTCGACGTGGACTACAAGCTCCTCGCCCTCGATGTCGACGGCACCCTGGTGCGCCGCGATGGCTCCATCCACCCGGACGATCGCGCGGCCATCGCCCGCCTCCGCGCGACGGGCGTGCCCGTCACCATCGTTACCGGCCGGCTCTACTCCGGCACGGCCTTCGTCGCCCGCTCCATCGACCTGACGGGGCCCATCGCCTGCGTCGACGGCAGCCACATCGTCGATCTCGACGGCGATCGCCCGCTCTTCCACCGGACCATCGCCGGCCCCGACGCGCTCTCGCTCCGCGCGGTGATCGCGGCGATGCCCTCGGCGAGCTTTCTGTTCGCCAACGACAACATCGTCCACGATGTGTCCGGCGAGCCCTTCGCGCCCTATGTCCGCACCTGGTCGCCCAACATCGCGCTCGTCGATCGGGTGACCGATCACCCCTCCTGGGAGCACGAGCAAGGCGTCCTCGCCGTGGTCTCGGTGGGGCCCTCCGAGCACATCGACGCGGCGGTGATCGAGCTGCGCGAGCGCCTCGATCACGCGGCGTTCGTCGTCTCCTTCCCCATCGGCCGGCTGACGGGGATGGCGGCGATGGTGATCCGCGCCAAGGGGCCCACCAAGGGCACGGCGATTGGGTGGCTGGCGGCGCACCATGGGATCACGCCGGCCGAGGTGGTGGCCGTGGGCGACTGGCTCAACGACGTGCCCATGTTCGAGGCGGCGGGGCGCTCGTTCGTGATGGGGCAGGCGCCCGATCACGTGAAAGCCGCGGCGACCGATCGGCTCATGGCCGATGGGCTGGTGGGCGGCGGCATCGCCGAGGCGATCGGGCGCGCGTTCGGGGTGTAGCGCGCGGGCGGACGATCGCCTTCAGATCCCGGAGTTTTCGACGCCGCCGTGCGGATCGTTCTTCCCGCCCTTGCGGGGCGTCTGGGGCGGCTTGCCCGGGGCGACGCTCGACCCGGGCGCCGCGCCCGGCGAGGGTGAAGGCTTCACGTTCGGCAGCTCGCTCGGCTCGATCACCACCACCTGCGCGTCGCGCTTCGCCTTCTCGGCGGCCTCTTCCTCGGCCTTGATCGCGAGCAGATCTTTGCGCAGGTGGGCCATGCTCCCGTTGAGCGCGGCGGCGGTGCGCCCGGCGATCGCCACCTTCGGCGACTGGAGGCGCGACAGGCCGATCACGCCGCCCGCGAGGAGCGCGGCGCCGAGCACCATCCCGCCCACGAGCATGCGCGTGCTCCGGTGCGGCTTGTCCTGCGACATCCGCTGCGTCGGGTGCGCGTCGGTCCACAGGCCCTGCGAGGTGATGGCCGGGTTCGAGCCCAGGCGCAGGCCCATCGGCCCGGGCATCAGGGTCGGCACCTTGGTGGTGTAGGCCGGGAACGAGCCGCTCTGCGTCGCCGCGGCGGCTGCTTCGAGCCGCTCGGCGAGCTCGCGCGCGGTGCCGATCCGCTGCGCGCGATCCTTGTTGAGCGCCTGATCGATCAGGGCCGAGATCTCGGCCGGCACGCCGGGCGCGACCTCGATCACCGGCTTGTGCGGCCGGGTGATGATCGCCACCATCAGCGCGTTGTAGTTGGGCGCGTCGAAGGGCACCTGGCCGGTGAGCGCCTCGTAGAGGATCACGCCGAGCGACCACACGTCGCTGCGCCCGTCGATGTCCGTCTCGCCCTGCGCCTGCTCCGGGCTCATGTACGCGGGCGAGCCGAGCACCGCGCCGGTCGACGTCTTCACGAAGTCGCCCTCCTTCGCGGCCGTCGCCTTGGAGACGCCGAAGTCGAGGATCTTCGGGATCACGTCGCCGCGGTCGTCGAGGGCGAAGAAGATGTTCCCGGGCTTGAGATCACGGTGAACGAGGCCGCGCACATGGGCCTCTTCGAGACCGCGCGCCACGAAGGCGATCCACGCGGCGGCCTCGCCGGGGCGGAAGGTGCCGGCGCGCGCGAGCCTCTGATCGAAGCCCTCGCCTTCGAGCAGCTCCATCACGAGGTAGGGCGAGCCGTCCTCGGCCTGGCCCATGTCGTACACGTTCACCACCGCCGGGTGCTTGATCTGCCCGCAGGCGCGCGCTTCGAGGAAGAAGCGGTGCAACGCCTCCTTGCTCTGGGCGAGCGAGGGCAGGAGGAACTTGATCGCGAAATCCCGATCGGTCAGCTCGTTGCGCGCCGCCCACACCGAGCCCATGCCCCCCGCGCCGAGCAGGCGCATGAGCCGGTACTTGCCCGAGATCAGATCGCCCGGCTGCACGCTCGAGGGCTTGGCTTCGGGGTCGATGACGGGGTGGGCCATGAGGGGTGAAACCGGTGCTGCGGGAAAACCGGTTGGCGCCCATGTACGCCAACCAGCGCCAAAAACCTACCTCAAAGCAGGAGAACCACCAGGCCCGCCACGAGCAGCAACGCGCGATCGCTGCAGGGGGAGCCCGGCGGCACGGGGAACGCTCAGCGTAGCGCCGAGCGAGGCGCGGTGAAAGCCCCACGCAGGGCGCTCGCGCTGGTCGAAATTCGATGTCCCCGGAAATTGGTGCCGGCCCCCCCAACGCGCGGGAGGGCCGGCCTCTTCCCCCGGACGATCGCCCGGCGATCCCCGATCATCCGGGGACGATCCCCTTCGATCGCAGGGCGATCGGAGGGGGTGAGACTGGCGCGATCAGGCCTTGCGGGCGGCCTGGGCGCCGGCGGCGGCGAGCTGCTGCTGCTGCTGCTGGAGGAACTGGGCGACGGCGCGCGAGCGCTCGACCGCGAACTGCTTGACTTCCTTGTTGGGCGACCCGGCGAGCGCGTTGAGCAGCTTCGTCACCTTGTCGATCTGGCGCGACTGGAAGAGGGCCTCGAAGTAGTTGTTCGCGAGGCGCACGTCGCGGCTCATCTTCGCCTCGTGCGGCTGGAGGGTGCGGATCACCGCCTCGAGGTCGCCCTTCTGGCCGTGGACGGCGGAGAGGCAGAGCAGCGCGAGCGGATCGTCCGGGGCCGCCTCGACGGCCTTCTGCGCGTACTTGAGCGCCTTGTCGCGCGACTCTTCCTCGTTGGCGAAGAAGCCCTGGAGCGCGATGTACGGGGCCGCCGTCTTCTGCTTCTGGGCGCGCGACTCGAGCTCGGCGAGGGCCTTCTCCTCGCCGCCGTCGCGCTGCTTGAAATACTGGAAGAGGTAGGCCCACGCGTCGATGCAGCCGGAGTCGATCGCGATCGCCTTCTCGACGAACTCCATCTCCTTCGCGTCGTCCTTCTTCTGCTGGAAGAGCTTCGCGAGGTGGAGCGAGGGGTAGGGGTTGTCCTTCATCAGGTTCTGGGCGCCCTTGAGCGTGCCCTCGGCCTTGTCGAGCTTCTCCTGCGTGAGCTGCGCGATGCCGAGCGCGAGCCAGTCGTCGCCCGTGCCGCCCTTGGCGACCAGCTTGGAGAGCACCTGCTCGGCGCGCTGGAGGCGGTTGTGCTTGAGCAGCTCCTGCGCGTAGATGCGGCCGCGGTTGAGGTCGTCGGGCTGCTCCTGCCAGTGCTTGTCGAGGCCGGAGAGCAGGTCTTCGAGGCCGATCGCGATCGGGCGGCCCTGGTCGTCCTGCACCTGCACGGCGGGGCCGTTGAAGCCGAGGAGCTGCCACATCTGCTCCATCGTCACCGCGGTCGGGCCCTTCTCCAGCATGCCCGTGAGCTCGTCGGTGGGCTTGTTGACGGGGATCACGATGAGGGCGTTGCCGGGGACGCCGTTGGGAAACGCGCTGACCGGCGCGACGATCGCCGCTCCACCCTGGATCTGAAGACCTGCCGCCGCCTGCTGTCCGCCGTTGTTCGCTGCCATGTTCACTCCGCTCCCCGTCCGGTCCCGAGCGCCAAAAACCTCGGGAATTCGAGGGGCGCGGACGCTAGCAGGCCCGGCCGGGCCGGGCAACGGTATCCTGCGCTCGGCCATGCCGGCGCCCCCGAGCCCTCTCTCCTCGCGGCCCCTCCCGCGCGCGATCCTGCGCCTCGTCGCGCGCGGGCTCGGCGCGCCGCTCGCGTCGGGCGTCGCGGTGACGGCGCACCCGGAGCCGGCCGACGCGATCGTCATCCTCGGCGCGCCGCTCGGCGCCGGCGACGCGCTCCCGCCGCTCGCCGAGGAGCGCGTCCGCGTGGGCCTCTCGCTCTTCGAGCAGGGCCTCGCGCCCGTGATCTGCGCGGTCGGCGGCCACTGCGCCCGGGGCCACGAGCACACCTCCGCCGAGGCCGAGGGCATGGCCCGCTGGCTGCGCGAGGCCGGCGTGCCCGAGCGCGCCCTGCGCGTCGATCGCCTCTCGCACAGCACCGCCACCAACGCCGCGCGCGCCGCCGCGCTGCTCCTCCCCGAGGGCCGCCGCCGCGTGCTCCTCGTCACGCAGCCCTTCCACCTCCGCCGCGCCTGCTTCCATTTCCGCCGCGCCGGCTTCGACCCCGTGGGCGTGCGGATCGAGCGAGGCGTGCAGGACGCACGACCCGATCGCGCCCTGCGCTGGATCGCGCGCGAATACGCCGCGTGGGCGCTGGCGATCGCGAAGATCGCGCGGACCCGAGCGCGCCGACCAGGTTGAAACCCCACAGTCGTTCTTCTCGCCTTTCGACCGATTGTCGCGCTAGGCCGGTCGCCGTCGAAATGGTACCGTCCGAGGGTTGTGGCTCGCGCGGCAACCGCTGCACGCAGGGCCCCCTCGGTGAAAGGTCTTCCTGATGAGCGTGTCCCGGCCCCGCAAGGTCTTGCTGCTCGAATTCAACGAGATCAACTGGACGATCATCGACCCGATGATCGCGAAGGGAAAGCTGCCGACCTTCGCGCGCCTCCGCGCCGAGGGCACCACGGCCTCGCCCGAGAGCGTCGATCAGGTGCCCCACCTCGACCCGTGGGTCACCTGGGTCACGGTGCACACCGGCGTCGATCGCAGCGTCCACGGCGCGACGGTGCTCGAGCAGGACGTGGCCTCGATCAAGGCCCGCCGCACCTGGCAGTACGCGGTCGAGGCCGGCAAATCGATCGGCGTCTTCGGGAGCATCAGCGCCTACCCGCCGTACCCCGTCCCGGGTTTCATGGTCCCCGGCCCCTTCGCCCCTTCCTCGCAGACGTTCCCCCCGTACCTCGAGCCGGTGCAGGCCTTGAACCGCAAGTACACCGAGGTGCACAGCAAGCGCGGCAAGGAAGACTCGCCCCTCGACATGGTCAAGCAGGGCATGGCGCTGCTCAAGCTCGGCCTCAAGCCGAGCACCTGCGCCGCCATCGTCGAGCAGCTCGCGCTCGAGCGGGTCAAGCCCTACATGCACTGGAAGCGGGTGAGCCTCCAGCCCCTCATCAACTACGATTTCTTCGAGTCCGCCTACAAGGCATTCCGCCCCGATTACGCGACCTGGCACTCGAACCACGCCGCCCATTACATGCACCATTACTGGCGCGCGATGGACGACTCGAAGTTCCTCGCCCCCTCGCCCCCGGAGGAGAAGCGCAAGTTCGGCGATGCCGTCGAGTACGGCTACGAGGTCTGCGACAAGCTCCTCGCGCGCTTCATCACGCTCGCAGGCGACGACGCGATCATCGCGGTGGCGAGCAGCATGGGCCAGCAGCCCTACGTGGCCGACCTCTTCCCCGAGGGGCGCATCGTGGTCCGCTTCAAGGACCTGAAGAAGCTCCTCACCTTCCTCGGCGCCGAGGGCGTAGAGAGCGTCGTGCCCACCATGGTCCCGCAGTGGAACGTGAAGATCCCCGACGCCGACAAGCGCAACAAGCTGAAGGAGATCCTCACGAACGCGTACATGGTCGGCAACGCGCGGCCGAACGCGATCTTCTGGAGCGAGACGGGCGACACGCTCACCGTCACTCCGGGCGGGCTCGCCAAGCGCGAGGGCGAGACGCGCTACTTCTTCCCCGGCGTGCCCAGCGCGAAGCCCGAGGGCCACCTGCTCGACGAGTTCTTCGAGTGCGACACGCCCACGCCGAAGCAGGGCATGCACCACCCGACGGGCATCTTCATGCTGTACGGCAAGGGCATCACCCCGGGCCTCCACATCGCGAACACCTCGAACCTCGACATCGCCCCGACGCTCCTCAGCCTGCTCGGCGTCCCCGTGCCCGCGATCATGAAGGGCCGGGTGCTCGGCGAGGCCTGGGGCGAGGCGCCCTCCGCCCGCGAGGAGCGCGCGTCCGCCCAGGCCTGACCCGCGCCGCGCTCACCCGCACCACCTGCTCACCATGGAACCGCGCCGCGCCGGCGCGCGTAACGCCCCCAGCACATGGGAGGTGCAGGATGTTCTTTTCGTCGCTGACGCGCACGCAGCGGGCGCTCGCCTTGCTGCTCGGGGCCACGGCATGCGTGGCCGTCATCGTGGACTGCGGAGGAGAGGCGGAGCCGCTGCCGAACGTGAGCACCGGCAAGCTCCAGGTCTCCGCCAAGATGGTCGCGGGCTCGATCGACAGCCCCATCGACGCGATCCCCGATCCTTTGGGCTCAAACATTTTCTTCATCGCGACCAGCAAGGGCCAGAAGGGCATCTTCAAGGTCGCCTCCGACGGCGGGCCGGTGACGACGGTGTACCTCGGCGAGCCGCTCGTCGACCCGCACGGCCTCTCGATCGGCGCCGCGGGCGACACCCTCTTCGTGGCCGACCCCGGCGCGGACAAGGGCGGCGTCATCTTCCAGATCCCGACGAACGGCGACACCCCCGTCGCGGTCGAGGGCACCCTCGGCCTGCACCCGACCGCGCTCGATCTGATCGACGAGGTCGCCGGCGAGGCGCTCTACTTCACCGGCGCCGATCGGGCCGGCGAGCCCGCGATCTTCAAGGTCCCGGCGGCCGGCGGCGCGCTCTCCGAGCTCGCGCACGGCGCGCCCCTCGTGAGGCCCGACGGCATCAGCGTCACCACCAAGCAGACCGTCTTCGTCGCCGACAAGGAGGCGGGCCAGGGCGAGGCCGGCCAGGTCTTCCAGCTCCAGGACGGCAAGCTCTCGATCTGCGGGCCGGAGTTCCTCCCCGGCGGCGTGGGCGGCCTCTCCGTCACGCTCGACGAGAAGCGCGCGCTCGTCTCCTCGCTCGATCCGCAGAAGGGCACCTCGCAGGTGATCATCCTCGACACCGCGGCGCACACGGCGGCGGCCTTCTCCGACGTGATCAAGGAGAGCACCGAGGCCGGCGGCATGCACCGCGCCCGCTACCGGAACGTCTACGCCTGGGCCGGCAAGCGCGCAGTGTACTCGGTGAAGATCAAGGTGCCTCTCCGCGACTCGAGCACCATCGGCGGGCCGGGCGACTAACCTCGTCACGCGGCTCGTGCGCGCTGGATCCGCGCGCTCCCGCTGCGCGTAGGGAGATCCAGCACATGGGAGGTGCAGGATGTTCCTGTCGTCGCTGACGCGCACGCAGCGGGCCGTGGCCTTGCTGTTCGGGGCCACGGCATGCGTGGCCATCATCGTGGACTGTGGTGGAGAAGGAGAAGCTCCACCCACGACGAGCTCGAGCAAGCTCCAGGTGACGGTGAAGCCGGCCGCGGCTTCGCTCGACACGCCGCTCGACGCGGTGCCCGAGCCGATGGGCACCGCGATCTACTACATCGCCACGAGCAAGGGCGAGAAGGGCGTCTTCAAGGTGCCCGTCGTCGGAGGACAGATCGTCCCCGTGCTCGTGGGCGCCCCGCTCGTCGATCCGCACGGGCTCACGATCTCCGCCGACGGCGCCACCGTGTACGTCGCCGATCCAGGCGCGAACGGCGGCAAGGGCGTGATCTTCCAGGTGCCGGCGAACGGCGACACACCCTCGCCGCTCACCGGCACCGAGGGCACGCACCCGACGGCGCTCGACATGATCGACGAGACCGCCGGCGAGATGATCTACTTCACCGGCAAGGACGAGGCCGACGAGCCCGCGATCTTCAAGATCGGATCCGACGGCGGCACCGCGACCGAGCTCGCCCACGGAGAGCCGCTGGTCAAGCCGGACGGGATCATCGTGACCTCCAAGCAGACGGTGTTCGTCGCCGATCAGGAGGCCGGCAAGGGAGAGCCGGGGCAGGTCTTCCAGCTCCAGAACGGCGCGCTCTCGGTGTGCGGCCCGGAGTTCGTGCCCGGCAACCCGACCGGGATCGCCGACACCCTCGACGAGAAGACGGCCATCGTCTCCTCGCTCGATCCGCAGAAGGGCACCTCGCAGGTCGTCGTCCTCGATCTCGCGGGCCACACCGCCGGCACGTTCTCCGACGTGATCAAGGAGAACACCTACTCGGGCGGCGTCCACCGCGCGCGCTACAAAAACCTCTTCGCGTGGGCCGGCAAGACGACCGTCTACTCGGTCTCGATCAAGCGCCTCCAGGTCGACTCGAGCACCATCGGCGGCCCCGGCACCAACTGATCAAGACGGGCTGACCGCCACGGGCTGATCGCGAGGGGCTGATCGCCACGGGCTGATCACCCGCGCGCCCTCGATCTCACCAATACGCCTTGGACTCCTGCGCCGATTTCGGTCTAGATTGGCCGATCGTGGATTGCTGTGCCCAGCACCTCCACCGGCGAAAGGACCAGGTTGGATGATTCGAGAGCCCAGACGCGCGCACCTTCCCCTGCTCCTTCGAGGTGCCCTCGCGGCGCTGGCGAGCGCCTCGGCCCTCGGCTTCGCCGGGGCGTCGGGCTGCGGTGACACCATCGACAGCCGCGGCGAGAGCGACCCGGCGACGCCGGCCGAGACGCTCGGGCAAGCCCACCAGGCCGACGCCACACCCGTCACCTGCGTCACGGTGCGCCGCGGGCAGGGCAAGGCCTTCGACGCGATGCTCTCCAGCGAGAAGGCCGCCAACAACTACGGCGCGAGCACGGTGAACTTCATCGGCGCCGCGGCCGGCGGGGTCGATCACTTCCAGTCTCTCCTCAAGTTCGACCTCACCGGCATTCCCCCGGGCGCCACGATCACCTCCGCCAACGTCGCGCTCAGCCAGACGAACAACGGCGCCGGCACCTGGAACGCTCACCTCATCACCGCGCCGTGGGACGAGAGCACCGTCACCTGGCAGAGCTTCGCCGGCGCCTTCGACGCGACGACCTTCAAGAGCGGCAGCACCGCCAACCCGTCGATCGTCTTCAGCGTGATGCCCCAGGTCCAGGCCTGGGTGAACGGCGCCATGCCCAACCACGGCTTCTTGCTCGAGCAGCCGGGCGCCTTCCAGACGAAGATCAAGGCGCAGGAGTGGCTCGTCGCCGGGCAGCGACCGACGTTGACGGTGTGCTACAAAGTCACCTGCGCCCCCGGCTTCGCCGATTGCAACGGCGACGCCGCCGACGGCTGCGAGGCCGACCTCGCCTCGCCCGCCAGCTGCGGCGGCTGCGGCAACACCTGCGCCTTCGCCCACGGCGCCGCGGGGTGCAGCGCCGGCTCCTGCACGCTCGCAAGCTGCGATCTCGGCTGGGGCAACTGCGACGGCAGCGCGCCGAACGGCTGCGAGACCGACCTCACCACCAGCAGCAACTGCGGCTTCTGCGGTAACCCGTGCAGCCTGCCCAACGCCACGAGCTCCTGCGCCACCGGCACGTGCAAGCTCGTGAGCTGCAACCAGGGCGCCTTCGACTGCGACAGCACCCCGGAGGACGGCTGCGAGCTCATGCCCTGCGGGCACGGATCGAAGTGCGCCGTGAACGCCGGCTGCGTGAGCGGCGTGTGCCTCAATGGCGTCTGCGCCAATCCGGCCTGCAACGATCACGCGAAGAACGGGACCGAGACCGACGTGGACTGCGGCGGATCCTGCCCGCCCTGCGCCGACGGCGGCGGCTGCGGCGCCGCGAGCGATTGCCAGAGCGGCGTGTGCCTCGGCGGATCGTGCGCGCCGCCGGGCTGCGGCGACGGCATCAAGAACGGGAACGAGACCGGGACCGACTGCGGCGGATCGTGCTCGCCCTGCTCCAACGGGAGCGGCTGCGGCACGGCGAGCGACTGCCAGAGCGGCGTCTGCCTCGGCGGCCAGTGCCACGCGCCCGACTGCAGCGACGGGCTCAAGAACGGGAACGAGACGGGCGTGGACTGCGGCGGATCATGCGCGCCTTGCAGCAACGGCGGAGGCTGCCTCTCGGCTTCCGACTGCCAGAGCGGCGTGTGCGCGGGCGGGGTCTGCCAGATCCCGAGCTGCGCCGACGGCGTGAAGAACGGCAACGAGTCCGACGTGGACTGCGGCGGATCGTGCCCCGATTGCAACGACAACCAGACCTGCCAGGGCCCGGGCGACTGCGCGAACGGCGTGTGCGCCGCGGGCCACTGCCAGCCGGCCACCTGCTCCGACGGCGTGAAGAACGGCAACGAGACAGGCATCGACTGCGGCGGCGCATGCACCGTCCCCGAGGTGTGCAACGGCAAGGACGACGACTGCAACGGCAGCGTCGACGACGGTCTCGGGACGATCACCTGCGGCCTCGGCGCCTGCCAGGTCACCGTGCCGGCATGCGCCGGCGGCGTGGTGCAGAGCTGCGCGGCCAACGCGCCCTCGGTCGAGGTCTGCGACGGCGTGCTCGACGACGACTGCGACGGCGTGGTCGACAACGGCTGCGACTGCGTGAACGGCGCGACCCAGCCTTGCTACTCCGGCTCGGCCGCGACCCAGGGCGTGGGCGCATGCCACGGCGGGACGCAGACCTGCACGCTCGGGCACTGGGGCGCATGCCAGGGCGAGGTGACGCCCGCCGCCGAGACCTGCAACGGCAAGGACGACGACTGCGACGGGCAGACCGACGAGGACCTCGGCACCACGATCTGCGGGATCGGCGGCTGCCAGGTGATGGTCCAGAACTGCGTCGGCGGCGCCCCACAAGTGTGCCAGCCGGGCTCGCCCAAGGCCGAGTCCTGCAACGGCGCCGACGACGACTGCAACGGGCAGGTCGACGACGGGCTCGGGACGATCTCCTGCGGCTCGGGCGCCTGCGCGGTGAGCGCGCCGGCATGCGTCAACGGCCAGCCCGGGGCGTGCAACCCGCACCAGAGCGATGGTTTGAGCTGCAACGATGGGCACGCATGCACGGGCAACGACGCCTGCCAGAACGGGACCTGCGCCGGCGCGCTCGTCGCCGCCGGGACGGTGTGCCGCGCGTCGACCGGCGCCTGCGATCCGGCCGAGTCTTGCACCGGCGCCGCGGCCGACTGCCCGGCCGACGCGAAGAGCGCTGCCGGTACCGTGTGCCGCGCCTCCGCCGGCGTGTGCGACGTGGCCGAGACCTGCAACGGCGCCTCGGCGGCATGCCCGGCCGATGGATTCGCCTCGGCCGCCACCGTGTGCCGCGCCTCGGCGGGTGCCTGCGATCTGGCCGAGAATTGCACCGGCTCCTCGGCAGCATGCCCGGCCGATGGATTCGCGCCGGCCGGGACGTCGTGCCGCGCCGCCGCCAACGAGTGCGACCTCGCCGAGAGCTGCACCGGCGCGTCGATCTCCTGCCCCGCCGACAGCGTGAAGGCCGCCGGCACCGCCTGCTCCACCGACGGCAACAGCTGCACGACCGACGCATGCAACGGGACCGTGGGCGCACCGGCCTGCTCCCACGCCGCGATCCTCGGCTGCCAGGGCAACCCGGCCGCCTCCTGCCTCGCCATCCTCAACGCCGGTGCCTCCACGGGCAACGGTGTCTACTGGATCGATCCCGACGGCGCAGGCGCCGGCGCGGCCTTCCAGGTCTACTGCGACATGACCACCTCCGGCGGCGGCTGGACGGCCCTGCCCCTCCGCTTCGCCGACGCGACGATGTGGACCATCTCCCAGTCGGGCTCGGCCTGCGTCACCATCAACGCGAAGGACAATGTAGGCACCTTCCAGCAGAGCTTCTCGTCGGTGACGGGCACCTTCGCCAACACGGCGCTCACCTTCGTGCCGCCGATGACGGTCAACGCCGTCCGCCTCGTCGCGTTCAAGCACTCGAACAGCGGCACGTGCAACTCGATGGACTTCGACGTGGGGGTGATCCCGAGCGGCGCCAACACCTCGCACGAAGGCTGGTACTTCTCGAACGGCGTCGTCGGCACCGCGCGGGCCTTCGTCTTCCCGAGCACTCCCTGCCCTGCTCCCTACGTGACCACCAGCTCCGGCCCCGCGTACTGCACGCTCGACAGCGCGCTCTCTTCGTCGTTCTTCACCATCGACCGGACGCTCAACTACAGCTCGTCCTCAAACGTGGTGCAGATGGTCCTCGTCCAGGGCTGCCAGTCCTCCGTGTGCAGCCCCGCCACCAATGGCGAGCGCTTCTTCGTGAACATGCCCCCCGACGCCGACGGCATCTGGCGCAACGGCATCTTCGTGCGCTGAGCCACCTCGATCACCCGCGCGATCGTGATCGCGACGTCGCCGAGCCCACGTGCTACGGCGGAGGAATGCCGCGCGCCTCGACAGCGCGGCGACGAAGAAGGACCCGATGTCACCTCTCAAGCTGTCGCGCCACGGGCAAGCCCGCACCCTCGTCACGGTCCTCCTCGCCCTGCTCTCGCTCCCTGCGCTCGCGGCATGCGGGGGAGACGGGAGCAGCGGCACCGGCGGGGGCACGAGCGGGCCGCCCAAGCTCGACGGGACGTACAAGATCACCCACCACACGGAGAGCAAGGCGATGTCCGGCGGGCCCTCCGCGACCTGCACGAAGGAGGGCGCAGACGCGTCCGGGCCCGGGTTTTTGCGGCTCGCCACCGACGACACCGGCCGGCTCGGCTGGGGGCAGTGCGACTCGTCGAGCGACGTGAGCACCTGCACCGACGAGTTCTACAGCTTCGACAAGGTGGGCGACGCCTGGCAGATCGGCGCAGCAACGAGCGCGTCCGAGTCCGGCGGGCTCTGCACGCTCTTCCACGCAGAGGGCGGCGTCACGGTGCTCGGCGACAATCCGAAGAAGATCCGCATCGAGATCAAGGAGTGGGACGCCTACCCGATGATGGGAGAGAAGCCGTGCACGCTCGACTCGGCGAAGGCGCTCTCCGGCGACACGGACTGCGCGGAGCACCTGGTGATCGAGGCGACGGCGATGTGAGGGAGAGCGGGGGTACAGCGACGTCTCGGCGTGCTGCGTGATCGCGGTCGTGCAGCGACTCGGTGGGGTTGCCGCCGGTGCTGGGGAAAGAGCGCACCGTGGTGCGGCGCTTGAGCATTTCGTGGCCGCGCTCGAGGATCTCGCGGCGACGCTCGAGGATTTCATGGCGGTGGAAGCGCCGGGCCATGGGGAGCTTGCTCCGACCCAGGGCGCGCTTGCTCCGACAGGGGTCGCCGTTCTTCGCCGAGGAAGAGCGCTTCGGCATTTTCGTGGCGAGCTGGAGCGAAAAAGCGGGGACGTTCGCGCGGGCGCTGCCGGGACCGAAAATCGAGGTCGGAGGAGCGCGGGCCGTGCCGGGGGCGCTACGTCCGGGAAGAAGGACGTGGCGCCGGCACGAAAAGCGGTACGGCATTCCATGCCGGCGGTTCGCCCGCCCTGTTGCGCGTCGTGTCGACGAAGAGGGGAGGAAGCGCCGGGACACGATGCGGTGACGGCGGCACGAAATGCGCTTGCCTGGGCGCGAAGGGAGGCAGCCAAGAGTAGACGGGTAAGGGAAAATCTGGCCGGGAGCTTGCGCGTTTCGTTTCGGCGCTTGCTCCGGCATGGGGAGCGATGGCGTGCTCTTGCTCGGAAGAAGAGCTTTCCGTGAAGGCGTTGCTTCGCCGATCGATCGGTCTGCGCTCGACTTGAGGTCGGGTCGCTGCCGTTATCGTTGGCGGATGCGGTGGGCCAGGCGGGAGACCAAGCGGGCCAAGAGAGTCGCGGGCCGTCGACAAGGGACTCGCCGGGAGGGAAGGTATAATTCCCATTCTCCTCTGTCCCTTGCGCCTCTTGCGCCCTTGCGGTCTTCTTCTCGTGTTCTACGACTCCGGCCGAACCCGCCACTGCTGCCGACCGCGCTACGCACGGCGGCAGACTGGCATACCGTTCACCCGCGCCCCCCGCATCAACCCTTGCGGGCGCCCTTCTTCCCCGGCGCGCTCTTCGCCTTGACCTTCCGGCGCCCCTTCAACACCTCACCCGCCGAGCGCACGCTCACCAGCTTCCCCTCGAACACCGCCACCATCTCGTGAATGGGCGAAGCCCCCCGCTCCCGCAGCTCGGTCGCATAGTCCTTGGCCCGGATCTGCCGCATCCCAGCAGCCATGGCCCTCGCCTTGCTCTCACCCGGCCCCACCCGCTTCAGCTCCAGCGCCACCCCCGGCTGCCCGGCGGCCTTGGGCAGGATCATCACATCACAACGCCCCGACCCCGACTCCCGGTTCGAGCGCACCTCGTAGCCGGACCCGAGCCCGGCGAGCAGCCCGATCACGAGGCCATGGTAAAAGCGCTCGGGCTCGGGGCCCTGCGTGTCGAAGGACGACGCCATCGTGCCGAGCATGTGAGAGAGGTGCTTTTCCACCAGCGCGGCTTCGCCGGCGAGCAGCGCGGCGAGCAGGCTCCTGAGCTGGGTATCGCCGCCCACCTGGGAAGCGAGCCAGGAGCGCGCCATCCCGCGCAGCGCGATGGCCACCTCGGCGTTCGGCACGGCGAGCTTGGCCCAGAGCTGCCCGTCGATGAGGGAGATCGAGATAGGCTTCAAGTAGCCAGTGAACAGCAAGAAGCTCCACAGCGTGTCCGAGCGCAACGACGCATCGCGGAGCACGATGTTCTCGTCGATCGGCTGATCGAGCGCCCCTCCCTGGAGGAGCGCCTCGAGCTCTTCGCGCACCCCCTCGGGCCCGGTGAGGAGCAGCTCGCGCACCAGATCGTTGTTGCTCGTGTCGATCCAGTGGGGCAAGAGCATTCGCGGCGTGCGGCTCAAGAAGCAGAGGACGGACCAGGGGTTGTAGATGGCCTGTCCGCCGAAGAGGTAGCCGTTGTAAAAGGCGCGCATCTCGTCGAGGAGGGCGGGCTCTCCGGCGGCCTCGACGAGGCTCTTCACCTCGGGCTCGGTGAAGCCGAAATAAGGCCCGAGCTCGGTGCGGAGGATGCTGAAGACGTCGACGTTGTTGAGGCCCGAGAAGAGGCTTTCTTTAGCGACGCGCAGGATCCCGGTGAGCACACCTTTGAAGATATGGGGGTTGTCCTTGAGCCCTCCGGATAGAAAATCGCGGAAGAAGCCGATTATCTCGTCGTAATAATGATTCGTATATCCTGCGTGAATTGGCGAATCGTACTCGTCGAGGAGCAGGACCACCTTCTCGCCGTGGTGCGCGGCGAGGACCCGGGAGAGCAAGCGCAGCCCGAAGAGAAGCTCGGTACGGGTCGCTCGGCGCCTGCGAATGGCGGTGAAGAGCGCTTCGTCCGCTGGATCGAGCTTGCCCCCTTCGAGCAAGTAGTCATGCTCGCCGTAGACCTCGGAGAGGACGTTGGCCAGCCCCGCCAGGCAATCGTCCCAGGAGCCGGGCTTGATGTCCTTGAAGGTCAAGAAGATCACCGGGTAGCGCTGGAAATGCGGGCGCGCAGCCTCCGAGCGGGAGATGGCGAGACCGGCGAAGAGGGCGCTCCGGTCCTCCGCGGACTTCTCGAAGAAGTACCGAAGCATGGACAGGTTCAACGTCTTGCCGAAGCGCCGCGGCCGCGGGATGAGCAGCACCTGCGCGCCTTCGAGGAGCACGGCGTCGATGAACGGTGTCTTGTCGATGTAGGCGAGGTCGCCCTCCCGCATCATGCGGAAATCGGAGATACCGACGGGGAAACGGAGGCGGCGCTCGGACATCGAGGTGGGGGAGACCATAACCCCCGGCGAGAAGATGGACAAGGACGCGGTGCTGCGGTTGGGCGAAGATAGTCCCGTTCACCCCGCGGCGCGCGCCCGCTTGATCCGCTTTCCGAGCCACGTCCGCCGCTCTTCCTTCCGCACCTCGGCGAGGGCGAGCTTCACCGCCTGCGGATCGGCCACCAGCACCACGAGCTTCTTCCCGCGCGTCACCGCCGTGTAGATCAAGTTGCGCGACAGCATCACGTAGTGCTGCGTCAGGATCGGCACGATCACGCAGGGGTACTCGCTCCCCTGGCTCTTGTGGATGCTCGTCGCGTAGGCGAGGGTCAGCTCGTCGAGCTCGCTCTCCTCGTAGCGCACCTTGCGGTCGTCGAAGCGCACCTCGATCGAGCGCGTCGCGGCGTCGACCTCGGTGATGAAGCCCATGTCGCCGTTGTAGACCTCCTTGTCGTAGTCGTTCTTGAGCTGCATCACCTTGTCGCCGAGGCGCAGCGTCCGCGTCCCCTTCGTCACCTCGGGCCCGCTCGGGTTCAGCGCCTGCTGGAGCTTCTGGTTCAGCGCGATCGCCCCGGCCTCGCCCTTGTGCATCGGCGTCAGCACCTGCACCATCGAGCGCGGATCGAAGCCGAAGCGCTGGGGGATGCGCTCGGTGATCATCTGGAGGATCGCGTCGGCGGCGGCCTCGGCGCCGGTGCGCGGCAGCACGTAGAACTCCCCGTCGGGGCCGGTCGCGCTCTCGGGCGGGATCCCATCGTGGATCCGGTGCGCGTTCTGCACGATCAGGCTCCCCTCGGCCTGCCGGAAGATCTGCGTCAGGCGCACCGTCGGCACCTCGCCCGAGGCGATCACGTCGCGGAGGATCGCGCCCGGGCCGACGGAGGGGAGCTGGTCCACGTCGCCCACGAGCACCACGCGCGCGTCGTCGGAGAGGGCCTGGAAGAGCGCGTCGGCGAGCGGCAGATCGAGCATCGAGCTCTCGTCGATGATCACCGCACCGGCCTCGATCGGCCGCCCGTGCTTGCGGTTGAAGGTGCGCAGCTTGGGGTCGAACTCGAGCAGCCGGTGGAGCGTCAGCGCCTCGCGCCCCGTGGCCTCGCTCATCCGCTTGGCGGCGCGGCCGGTGGGCGCGGCGAGGCGCACCGGGATCCGCGCCTGATCGAAGAGCGAGATCAGCGCCCGGACGATCGTCGTCTTGCCGACGCCCGGCCCGCCCGTCAACACGAGCACCTTGTGCTGCGCTGCCTGGAGCACGGCCTCGCGCTGGGCCGGCGCGAGCTCCACCTTCGTCCGCTGCTCGAAGAGCGCGATCGCGTCGCCCACCGCGCGGGAGAGCCGCTCGCGCGTCGAGGTCGCGAGCTCCTTGTCGACGAGCGCGCGCACGCGCCCGGCGAGGCGCACCTCGGCCTCGTAGAGCTCGGTCGGGTACACCGCCGTCTCCCCGACGCCGAGCTCCTCGATCTTCACGTGACCGGAGAGCGCCAGCGCGTCCACCGCCTCGTTCACCGGCACGATCGGCCGGTTGAGCATCTCGGCGGCCTGGCTCACGAGCTCGCTGCGGTCGGCGTAGACATGCCCCTTGCCCGAGAGATCGTGGAGCATCTGCAACAGACCCGCCTGCGCGCGCTCGGGCGCGTCGGCGCCGACCCCGATCGACTGCGCGATGCGATCCGCCGTCAAGAAGCCCACGCCCCACACATCGAGCGCGAGGCGGTACGGCGAGCGGGAGACGATCTCGATCGCCTTCGGGCCGAAGCGCTTGAAGATGCGCGCGGCGAGGCCCGGCGAGACGCCGTGGCCCTGGAGGAAGATCATGATCGCCCCGACCGCGCGGTGCTTCTCCCACGCCTTCTGCACGGCCTCGACGCGCTTCGATCCGAGGCCCGGCACCTCGGCGAGCCGCTCGGGCGCCTGGTCGAGGATCTTCAACGTCTCCTCGCCGAAGGCCTCGACGATGCGCTTCGCGTAGGCCGGCCCCACGCCCGGCACCATGCCCGAGCCGAGGTAACGCTCGATGCCCGCGACGGTCGAAGGAGCCATCGTCAACAACGTGTCCACCTTGAGCTGCTCGCCGTGCCGCGGGTCGCGCTCGTAGCGCCCCGTGGCGCGGACGCGCGTGCCCGGCGGCGTCGCGGGGATGACCCCCACCCAGACCTCGGGCTGCTCCTTGCCGTTCACGGTGACCCGCAGCACCCGGAAGCCCGTCTCCTCGTTCTCGAAGGTGACCCGCAGGACCTCGCCCTCGACCGTGGTGACCGCCCCTGCCGCCACCGGCTTCGGCCCGAAGGAGAGCGCGCGCTGCACCATCGGCGGCGCCTCGGGCGGCGACGCCTGAGGCGCGTTACCCTGCGGCGGCAGAGGGACCTTGCGCCCGGGCAGGCCACTCCCATGGGGCCTCGTGAGCGAGGGCCCGCGGTGGGGGCGAGGCTCGGGGAGCAGCGGTTTCTGCGGGGCCATGATCAGTGTCCGGTCACCACGATCTCGTGCTCACCCGCGCCGTTGCAGCCCACCTCGACGACGCCGCTCGCCGCGTCGCGCGCCGCGCTCACCGGCTGTCCATCGCAGGTGATATCGAAGCCCGGCGCGAAGTCCTCCGCGGCGGGGACGAAGATGCGGCTCGGCGCGGTGATCGAGGGATCGCCCGTGAATTTCAGGGAGAAGCGCTTCTTGTCGCGGTCGTATCCAAAGGACGTTGGGAACCCCGCGATCGCCTCGGGCGCGACCCGGGAGAGGGCTTTGCGCACATGGTCTCTCTCTGTCCAGGCGCCGCTCGCCTCGTCGTACGAATAGAGCCCCCAGCTCCCCTGGCTCTGCTCCTTCCACACCCAGAAGAAGCCGCTCGCGAGATATCGATCCTGGAGATCGGTTTGCCAGCGGAGGTAATTGTCGGCCTGGATGGCGTCGGGGCCATAGCCGAACTCGGTGATCACGAGGGGGGCTTTCCAGCTCTTGGCCTCGCTCGCGGCGCTCTTGTTCGAGGGCTCGAGCGTGGCCTCCGTCATCGACATGCGCTGGCTGTCCGAGCCGGTGAAGGCGAGCGTGTAGACATGGGGCGAATAGACGGTGCCGGGCCACGGGTCGCGCGTCGCGAGGGGCGCGTGGTCGAAGAAGTTCCGCGTCACGTTGGGCTCGAAGAAGGCGAGGCGGCCCGGGTCGGCCTCGTGGATCTTCGCGATCACGAGATCGTGGAAGGCGTCGAGCTGGGCGTCCTCGTCGGCGAGGGGCTCGTTGAAAATCTCGATCCCGAGGACGGCCGGCTCGGCGGCGAAGCGCTTGGCCACATGGGCCGCGGCGGCGGCGAAGCGGGCCCGGAGCGCGGCGCCCTTGTCCGAGGGGCCGAAGAAGGTCGAGAAGGCCTTGAGCACCTGGGACGAGGTCCGCCGGGCGTCGAGATCGGTGAGCGGGCCTTCGAGGAGCTTTGAAGGTGGTGGCTCGATGGCCCAGAGGGGCGCGCCGTCCTCGCCGATCTCCTTGGAGTAGGCGTCCTGGTGGAAGTCGACGAGCACGAGCACGCCGGCCTGCTTGGCGAGCGCGACGGCGGCGGCCACCTTGTCGAGGTAGCCCTCGTCGAAGCCGCCGGTCTCGGTCGGCTCGAGCGCGCTCCAGTTGATCGGCAAGCGCAGGGCGTTGAAGCCGATGGCGCGCATCCGGGCCGCGTCCGCGGCGGTGAAGTCGGGGATGGGCTCGAGGGCTTTGCGACCGTCGTCGAAGGTCACGTCGAAGACGCCGTTCACGCGGGCGTTGACGCCGTGGAGGAACACCACCCGGCCCTCGGCGTCGACGAGCTGCCTGCACTGCACGCTGAGCCGCCCCTCGGCGAAGCGACGCTCATCGCAGGCCGGCGCAGCGGGCACAGATCCGCCGGATCCACCGGCACCGCTCGTGGATCCGCCGGAGGAGCAGGCGAGCAGGGCGAGGGAGGAGAGCGTGAGGACGAGCGCCTTGCGGAGGCCCGGGAGAAGCATCCGGCGAAGCATACACGCTCGGACGTGCGCCGACCTTTCGCATCCCGATCTTCGATGCGCTAGCGTCCTTTGGAGGTGCGCCATGCCCGAGCTCGAGACCGAAGCCCAGATCATCGACACCCTGAAGCGCGCGAAGACCATCGCGGTGCTCGGCGCCCACCATGTGCCGAGCCGGCCCGCGTTCTACGTGCCGGAGTACCTGCACCACCAGGGCTACAAGATCCTCCCCGTCAACCCGACGCTGGTCGGCAGGACGCTCTTCGGCGAGCCCGTGCGCGCGACCCTGGCCGAGCTCCGCGAGCCCGTTGACATCGTTGACGTCTTCCGTCTGGCCGAGCTGCTCCCCGGCCATTTGCCCGACATCCTGGCCATGAGCCCCAGGCCCAGGGTGGTGTGGCTCCAGCTCGGCATCCGCAACGACGCCTTCGCGAAGGCGATCGTCGAGGCCGGGATCGACGTGGTGCAGGACCGCTGCACGCTCGCCGATCACCGCCGGTTCTTCTGAGGCCTCCGGGCGATCGATCGCGCGCGCCGCCCGTCTCCGTCTATCCTCGCCGCGCGTGCTCACCACCCTCCTGACGATCGCCGAGGTCGTCTACGTCCTCGTCGTCTCCGCGTGGATCGTCCTCCAGCGCCGATCCCCGGTGGTCACGCTGGCGTGGATCCTCCTCATCATTTTGCTCCCGGTGGGTGGGCTCCTGGCTTTCTATCTCGTCGGTCATCGCCGCGTGCGCAAGAACCGGCTCAAGCGGCTGCGGGCCCGGCTCGGCCTGCGCGAGGCGAAGGATCGCCTGCGCAAGGGCGCGCCGGTGCCGGCGAGCGCGCTCCTCGACGAGCGGGCGCAGCAGCTCGTGCGCCTCGCGATCCAGGTGAGCGAGACGGCGCCCTCCACCGCGAGCGCGGTGCGGGTGCTCCACGACGGCGACGAGGCCTACGCCGCGATCGAGGCGGCGATCCGCGCGGCGCGCCACCACGTGCACGTCGAGTACTACATCTTCGAGCCCGACCGGACGGGCACACGGTTGCGCGATCTGTTGATCGAGCGCGCCCTCGCCGGGGTCGAGGTGCGCCTGCTCGTCGACGCGCTCGGATCGCACCGGCTGAACGAGCGCTTCCTCGCGCCGCTCCGGGCCGCGGGCGCGCGCTTCGCCTGGTTCTCCCCGGTGCGCCTGTTCCGCCCGCGTCCCCACTACGTGAACTTCCGCACCCACCGGAAGATCGTGGTCGTCGACGGCCAGGTCGGCTTCACCGGGGGCGTCAACGTCACCGACGACGAGAGCGCGGAGGCGCTTGGATCCAAGGCATTTCGCGACACCCACGTCGAGCTGCGCGGCGAGGTGGCGCGGTGGCTCCAGGTGGTGTTCCTCGAGGACTTCCACCACGCGACGGGGCAGGCGCCGAGCGGGCCCGCGTACTTCGGGGCCGGCGGCGAGGCCGAGCCGGGCCCGATCGCCGTGCAGATCCTCGCGTCCGGGCCCGATCAGGACTGGGAGGCGATCAAGAAGGTGTACTTCGCCGCGATCACCGGGGCGAGGGAGCGGGTGTGGGCGACGACGCCCTACTTCGTGCCGGACGAGGCGATGCTCGCGGCGCTGAGCAGCGCGGCCCAGCGCGGCGTGGACGTGCGGGTGCTCGTCCCGCACAAGAGCGACCTGCGCATCGTCACGGCCGCGGCGCGCTCGTACTACAGCGAGCTCATCGCCGCGGGCGTCAAGATCTACGAATATGCGCCGCGCGTGCTGCACGCCAAGACGCTGGTGATCGACGGCGATTTCGCCGCCGTCGGCACGGCCAACCTCGACACGCGGAGCTTCCAGCTCAACTACGAGGTCTCGGCGGTGATCTTCGACGCCGAGACCAACCGGACGCTCGCCGCGGCGTTCACCGACGACCTCGGCAAGTCGCGGCTCGTGGATCAGGGCGCGATCGCGCAGAAGAGGCTGTTCGTGCGGCTCGCCGAGGGCGGAGCGCGGCTGCTCTCGCCGCTCCTGTGAGCGTCAGGCGCTCGCCTCCGGCGCGGCCCGCCGCCCGTAGCGCGCGTAGAGCGCCGGCAAGAAGAAGAGGTTCAGCGCGGTCGACGTGACGAGGCCGCCGAGGATCACCCAGGCCATCGGGTGCTCGATCTCGTGGCCGGGCACGTCGCCGCGCAGGATGAGCGGCACGAGCGCGAGGCCCGCGCAGAGCGCCGTCATCAGGATCGGCGAGAGCCGCTCCTCGGCGCCGCGCAGCACCAGCGCGGGCCCGAAGGCCACGCCCTCCCGCTCCTCCAGATGCCGGTAGTGGCTCACCAGCATGATCCCGTTGCGCCCGGCGATCCCGAGCACCGTCACGAAGCCGACCAGCGACCCGAGCGAGAGGTTGCCGCCACCGAGGAAGGCACCGCAAACGCCGCCGATCAAGGCAAACGGCAGGGTGAGGAAGACCAGGAGGGAGAGCCGGAGCGAGCGGAAGTCGACGTAGAGGAGGAGGAAGATCCCCGCGAAGGAGAGCAGCGAGAGGCCGAGGATCTGGCGCTGCGAGGCGGCGCGCGCGGCATGCTCGCCGAGGAACTCCGGGTGAACGCCGCGCTCGAAGGGCAGGTCGCGCACCCTGGCCTCGATCTCGCGGGCCACGGCGCCGAGGTCGCGGTCCCTCACGTTGCAGGAGATGTCGAGCCGCCGCGAGGCGCCCTCGCGCTTGATCTCGTTGGGCGTGGGGACGATCTCCACGTCGGCCACGTCGCCGAGGGGCACGCGCGCCCCGCCCGGCGACTCGATGGGCAGGCGGCGGATCGCGTCGAGATCGGTGCGGATGGACGGCTTGCCCCACACGACCACGTCGAGGACCTTCTGCGCCTCGTAGACCTCGCCCACCTTCTGGCCCTGCACGAGGGCCCGCGCCGCTCGCCGCGCCTCGCCCGGCAAAAGGCCGAAGCGCGCGAGGTGCTCGGGCCGCAGGCGCACCACGATCTGCGGCACCAGCACCTGCGGCTCGACCTTGAGATCGACCACGCCCTCGACCGCGCCCATCACCTTGGCCACCTCGCCGGCCTTGTCGCGGAGCGCGGCGATGTCGGGGCCGAAGAGGCGCACGACGATCGTGGCGCTCGTGCCGGAGAGCACCTCCTTGATCCGCTCCTTGAGGTAGGTGAGCAGGTCGCGCTGGAGGCCCGGGTAGCCGTCGACGGCGGCCTGCACCTTCGCCACGGTGGCGTCGTAGTCCACCTGGTCATCGATGCTGATCCACAGCTCGGTGAAGTTCGGACCCACCACCTCGTCGGCCACCTCGGCGCGGCCGATGTGCGAGCCGAAGTTGCGCACCCCGGGGATGCTCCGCAGCTCCTTGCTGGCCTGGGTGGTGACGCGCGACATCGCGTCGATCGACGTGCCCGGCTTCTCCACGAAGTGCATGAGGAAGTCGGTCTCCTTGAAGCTCGGGAGGAGCTCTTCGCCGAGGAAGGGGATCGCCGCGGCGGCCAGGGCGAAGGCGCCGAGGAGTCCGAGGACGACCCGTCGCGGTCGCTCGAGCAGCGGTGGGAGCAGGGCCCGGTAGCGGCGCTTGAGCAGCGCGACGAGGGGCGCGTCGCGGCGGCGGGCCTCGGCGTCGGGCAGGAGCAGGAGCGAGAGGGCGGGCGTCACCGTGAGGGCGACGAAGAGCGAGGCGAGGATGGCCAGCACGTAGGCCACGGCCAGCGGGCGGAAGAACGAGCCGGCGAGGCCCTCCAAAAAGAAGATCGGCACGAAGACCAGGGCCACGATCAGGCTGGCGAAGACGACGGCGCTGCGCACCTCCAGCGAGGCCTCGAGCACCACCAGGAAGGGCGCGCGCGGGGTGGGGAGGAGCCGATTTTCCCGCAGGCGCCGCTCGATGTTCTCGACGTCGATGATCGCGTCGTCCACCACCTCGCCGACCGCGATCACGAGCCCCGCGAGGACCATGGTGTTGATCGTCCCGCCCCACGCCCGGAGCACCACCGCCGCGGCGAGGAGCGAGAGGGGGATGGCCGTGATGCTGATGAGCGCCGTCCGCAGGTTGAAGAGGAAGGCGAAGAGCACCAGGGCGACGAGCGCGCAGCCGAGGAGCATGGCGCTCGCCAGGTTGTGGATCGAGCGCTCGATGAAGGTCGCGGGGCGGAAGATGGTGGAGTCGACCTCGACGCCGGTGAGGCCCGGGCGGAGCGCGTCGAGCGCGGCCTCGACGTTGCGGCTCACATCGAGCGTGTTGCCCCAGGGCTGCTTCTCCACGATGAGCAGGATGCCGGGGACGTCGTTGATGATCGCGTCCCCGATCGGCGGCGGGTGATCGATGCGGATGTCGGCCACGTCGCCGAGGCGGATCGGCGCGCCGCTCCGGAAGTCGACGATCGTGCGGCCGAGCTCCTCCGGGCTGTCGAACGAGGCCAGGTGGCGCACGGCGATCCGCTGGTTGGGCGTGTCGACGAAGCCGCCCGCGCCGATGGCCGCCGCGTCGCCCGCGGCCCGGAGCACCGCGTTCAACGTCACGCCGTGGGCCCGCAGCCGATCGGGGTCGATCAAGATCTGGTACTGCCGGTCCTTCTGGCCCCAGATGGCCACGTTGGCCACGCCGGGCACCGCCATCAGCCGCGGCCGGATCGTCCAGCGGGCCAGATCGCTCAGCTCCATCTGGCCGAGCGTCGCCGACGAGAGGCCGATCTTCATGGCCCGGCTCATCGACGAGAGCGGGGGCAGCATCACCGGCGCGCGCGCCACGGCGGGCAGGCGCGAGGCCTCCACCGAGAGCCGCTCCTGCACGAGCTGCCGCGCGCGGAGCAGATCCGTCCCCTCCTCGAACAGGAGCACCACCGACGAGAGGCCGAGCACCGATTTGCTCCGGATCGTCTTCAACCACGACGTCCCGTTGAGCGCATTTTCCAGGGGGACGGTGACCAGGCTCTCCACCTCCTCGGTGGACAGGCCGGGCGCCTCGGTCTGGATCTCCACGCGGGGGGGCGCGAACTCGGGGAAGACGTCGAGCGGCGTCGAGCGCACCGCGCGGATCCCGGCCAGGATCAAGATCAACGCGGCGGCGAGGACCAGGACCCGCAGGCGCAGGGCCGTCGTCACGAGCCAGCTCATCGGGCGATCGCTCCTCGTCGCAGGCCGCTCACTTGCCCGTCCCGAGCTCGGCGCCGAAGAGCTCGGCCGCGCCGTCGGTCACCACCTCGGCGCCCGGCTTCGGCCCGCGCGCGAGCACCGCCAGATCGTCCGTCACGTGCCGCACCTGCACCCGCCGCCGCGCGTACACCTGCGGGGCCGTGCGCTCGTACACCCACGATCCGCCGTGGATATCGTGCAGCACCGCGGCCCAGGGGACGACCAGCGAGTCCTCCTTGTGCGCCGAGGGCAAGGTGGCGCTCACGGCGTGGCCGGGGCGCAGCTCGCCGCCTGCGTTGTCGAGCTCGTAGAAGAGATCGACCGTGGCCGTGCCCGGGTTGGCCGAGGGCGGAGCCACGACCGGCTTCGCGGTGCGCGGCGCGCCGTCGCCGTGGCCGGTGAGGCCCGCGATCAGCGCCGGGCGGGTGGGGTCGATCCCGCTCAGATCACCCACGTACACCGGCACGCGGATCCAGATCGGATCGTGCCGCGCCACCTCGACGAGGGGCGCGCCCGCGTGCACCACCTGCCCGGGCAGGGCCAGCACGCGCTGCAGGGTGCCGCTCATCGGCGACTCGATGGGGATGGGCGCGGAGGCGCCCGTCTCGCTCCCGGCCGAGCGGACGAGCACGCTCCGCCTCGCCTCGGCGCCGGCCAAGTTGGCCTCGGCGAGGTTGAGCTGCGCCCGCGCGTCGTCGAGCCGCTGCGCGCTCCCCACCTGCTCGCGCGCGAGGCTCTCCGCGCGCTCGAAGTTGATCCTGGCCGCCTCGCGCTCGACCCTGGCGCGGGCCACCGCGGCCTCGGCGTCGGCCCGCGTCCCGACGAGCGACGCCTTGCTCTCGGCGAAGCGCACCCGATCGGCCCCGGTGAGCGACAGAACGAAGAGCGCCTGCCCCTTCTCCACCGCCTCGCCCGGACGGAGCGCCTCACCCCCGGCGGCCTGGAGCGTGCCGCTCGTCGGCGCCGCCACCGTGACCTGCGATCCCGCCGGCACCACCGCCTCGCCCCCCAGCGTGCGGGCCGAGGCCACGCTCTTCTTCTCCACCCGGGCGGTGCGCACCCCGAGGCGCTGCTCGGCCTCCACGGTCAACGTGATGGTGGCGAGCTCGATCTCCTTGACCGGCTTGTCGATCTTGGCGGGCGGGCTCGGCTTGCCGTCGCCCTTCTTTGCGTTGCACGCCGTGAGCGTCGAGACCGGCAAGGCGAGCAGGGTGAGAGGCAGGAGCAGGGCAAGCGAGGCTCGCATGGTGAAACAAGGTTCCCGTTCGTCCGGGCCGCTTCGCGGCCAATCGCGGGGTATACAATAAAATTAAGCGATCTCAATGAATGTGAAATTTAATTTCATGATCGCGAGACGCAAATGGTGCGGCACCTTTATTGCAGAGAATGCAAGCCATGCTGGAGCGATTTGTTTTCGCGAGCGCGCCCTCGCGGGTTTACTGGGAGATCACGAGATCCTGCGATCTCGCCTGTCGTCACTGCCGCGCAGAAGCTGCGCCTCACTGCGATCCGGGCGAGCTCGACACCGAGGCCGGCCTTCGCCTCCTCCACCAGCTCGCCGCCGCGAGCCCTCAGCCGCACGTGATCTTCACCGGCGGCGACCCGCTCAAGCGGGCCGATCTCTTCCAGCTCATCGCCACCGCGCGCGAGCTCGGCATGGGCGTCTCGGTCTCGCCGAGCGCGACGCCGCTGCTCACCGACGAGGCGATCACGAAGCTCAAGGAGGCCGGCGTCGAGGCCATCTCGCTCAGCCTCGACGGCGCCGACGCGGTCCGCCACGACGACATCCGCCGCGTCCCCGGCTGCTTCGAGCGCACGCTGCGCGCAGGCCGCAAGGCCAGGGAGGTCGGCCTCGCCTTCCAGGTCAACACGCTCGTCAGCCAGGAGACGGTCGACGACATGCCCGCGATCGAGCAGCTCGCGCGCTCGATCGGCGCGTCACGCTGGAGCCTGTTCTTCCTCGTCACCGTCGGCCGCGGCACCGTGCTCAACCCGATCAGCGGCGAGCGCGCCGAGGAGCTGCTCACCTGGCTCGCCCAGCGCGCGCGAGAGCCGGGCATGGTGCTGACGACGACCGAGGCCCCGCACTACCGGCGGATCGTGATGGAGCAGCGGATGCTCCACCCGGAGAACGGGCCGCCTCGCTCGCAGAAGAACGGCGACGGCCATGGCCCGCCGCATCCGCACGCGCACCCGCATGCCGCGGGCGCGGGCATCCGCGACGGCAACGGCGTCATGTTCATCGACAACGAGGGCGAGATCTTCCCCTCCGGGTTCCTCCAGGTCTCCGCGGGCAACGTCAAGGTAGAGGACCCGATCTTCGTCTACCAGAACGCGCCGCTCTTCCAGGTGCTGCGCGCGGCCGAGTCCTTCGGTGGGCGCTGCGGCCACTGCACCTACCGCGCGGTCTGCGGCGGATCGCGCGCCCGCGCGTGGGCCGCCACCGGCGACCCGCTCGCCGAAGACCCGCTCTGCACGTACAAACCGCTCCTGCACGCGCAGGCGCATCACCCGGTCGAGGCCCAGCGCTTGTAAGCGAGCGTCACGCTGAGCGCGAAGCCGATCGCCACCACACCCCAGCGCACCTTGCGCGGATCGACGCGGCGCGCGCCCTCGGCGCCGAGCAGGCCGCCCGCGATCGCTCCGACCGCGAGCACCGCCGCGGCCCGGTAGTCGATCGCGCCCGCGATCACGAAGGCCACCGCCGCGATGGCGTTGATCGTCGCGCCGAGCACGCTCTTGACCCCGTTCATCCGGTGGATGTTCGTGCCCCCGGTGCGATCGAGGATCGCGAGCATCATGATGCCCATCCCCGCGCCGAAGTAGCCGCCGTACACGCCCACCGCGAGCTGGAGGAGCTGCGAGACGCGCGGGTTCTCCGGCAGGTTCCAGGCGTCCTTCGCGTCGCTCGCCGCGGCCTTCTTTTTGCGCAGGTTCTGGTGGAGCAGGAGCGCCGTCGCGAAGAGCACGAGCCCGGGCACGATGGTGTCGAAGACGCGCTGAGGCGTGACGAGGAGCAGCACCGATCCGATCGCCGCGCCGATCGCCGCCGGCGGGAGGAACAGCCGGAGGACCGCCCGATCTTGCTCGATCTCGCGCCTGTAACCGAAGGCCGACGCCACCGAGCCCGGGGTGAGCGCGACCGCGTTGGTGGCATTGGCGACGAGCGGGCTCAGCCCGAGCGCGACCGCCGCGGGGAACGAAATGAGCGTGCCCCCGCCGGCGACGGCGTTGATGGCGCCTGCGGCGGCTCCCGAGAGCGCGAGCACCGCAGCTTCGGCCAGGTTCATGGGCAAGGGTGATAGCGCAGCGCGACTGTCGATGAGCACATCGCTCTGCTCCACATTTTTTTAACGCAAAGACGCCGAAGCGTCTTTGCGTTGAAATCCAACCGTTCAGATCAGCAAAAGTTTGTGTGGAACATTTGACACACTTTTTCTTTATTTTCGATTCGAAAAATCTCCCGAACCTGTAGATCGGCCCTTGATCCAGCCTCTGACCGATCTATTATCAGACGCATGATAAAAAACTCCGTGTGGCTCTCCGCAGCGCTGCTAGGCCTGGCGCTCGCCGGCTGCCGGGCCGGTGCGCAGGGGCCGGAGCCCTTTCAGGGCGTGGTCGAGCTCGATGAGCGGGCCATCGGCTTCGAGGTGCCGGGGCGGGTGCGCGATCTGAAGGTGAAGCGGGGTGAGACCTTGCGCGCGGGGGCGCCGATCGGCGCGCTCGACGACACGCTGGCGCGGCCTGCGTTCGAGGCGCGGCAGGCCGAGGTGAAGGCCGCGGAGGCGCAGCTCGCGCTGCTCAAGGCGGGCTCGCGGGCCGAGGATATCCGGGCCACGACGGTGCAGCTCTCCGCCGCGCGGGATGTGGAGGCCGTGGTGAAGAGGAACCTCGATCGGCAGCGCGAGCTGGTCAAGCAGGGGGCGCTCGGCGCGGCGACGACGGACGATCTGGAGGCGCAGCTCGCGCGCGCCGAGGGCGAGCGCAAGGCCCTCGAGCAGAAGCTCTCCGCGCAACGATCCGGCGCGCGCTCGCAGGAGATCGACGCGGCCACGGCGCGCCTCGCCGCGTCGCGCGCCGCGCTCGCCGCCGAGGAGCAGCGCCTCGCGCGCTTCTCGCTCGCCGCGCCCGACGATGGAGTCGTCCTCGATCTGCACGTGGAGACGGGCGAGGTGGTGGCGGCCGGGTCGCCGGTGATCACGCTCGGCGATGTCGCGCACCCCTACGTCGATGTCTTCGTGCCGCAGGCGTCGCTCTCCGGGATCAAGGTCGGCGAGCGCGCGAGCGTGCGCGTGGACGCGGAGCAAGACGCGTTCTCCGGCGTGGTCGAGGACATCGGTCGCAAGACGGAGTTCACCCCGCGCTACCTCTTCAGCCCGCGCGAGCGGCCGAACCTCGTGGTGCGCGTGCGCGTGCGCGTGGACGACCCGGGGGCGCGCCTGCATGCGGGCGTGCCTGCGTTCGTGACGCTCACCGGGGAGGCGGCGCCCGCGCGCTCGGCGGCGGCCGTGGTGATCCGATGAGCGAGGCGGAGATCATCGTCCACACGGAGAGCCTGTCGAAGCGCTTCGGGCACCTCACCGCGGTGCGCGATGTCTCGCTCGACGTGCGCCGCGGGGAGATCTTCGGCGTGCTCGGCCCGAACGGCGCCGGCAAGTCGACGACGATCCGCATGCTCTGCGGCATCCTCGATCCGAGCGGCGGCAAGGGCACCGTGGTCGGCTACGACATCGCGGCCGAGTCCGAGCGCATCAAGGAGCGCATCGGCTACATGACCCAGCGCTTCAGCCTGTACGAAGACCTGACCGTCACCGAGAATTTGCGCTTTTACGCGGGGATTTACGGCCTCGGCCGGGCCGCGCGCGCGTCGCGGATCGCCGCCGCGATCGAGCGGGCCGGCCTCGGCGACCGGCGCTCACAGATCGCCGGCACCCTCTCCGGCGGCTGGAAGCAGCGCGTGGCCCTCGCATGCGCGACGGTGCACGAGCCGCCGCTGCTCTTCCTCGACGAGCCCACGGCCGGCGTCGACCCGGTGAGCCGCCGCGACTTCTGGGCGCAGATCCACCGCATCGCCGCCGAGGGCACCACCGTGCTCGTGACGACGCACTACATGGACGAGGCCGAGCGCTGCCACCGCCTCGCCTTCATCTTCGGCGGCCGGGTGCTCGACATAGGCACGCCCACCGAGATTGTCGCCCGGAGGAACCTCTCCGCCGCCGAGGTCGAGATCGACGACTCGCTCGCCGCCGAGCGGGCGCTCACCGCGCTGCCCGAGGTGGACGAGATCGCCGTCTTCGGGCGCATCATGCGCGTCGTGACCCGCGACGGCGCCGACGCCGTGGCGCTCGCGACCCGCGCGCTCGCGGAGGCGGGCGTGACCGTGAAGGGCGCGCGCGTCGCCTACCCGTCCGTGGAAGACGCCTTCGTGGCCATGGTGCGGCGCGACGAGCGCACCGGCGGCGCAGCCGGCGGAAAGGCCGCCTCGTGATCACCCGCCTCTGGTCGCTCGCCATCAAGGAGCTGCTCCAGCTCGCCCGCGATCGGCTGACCGTGGCGATGATGGTGATGCTGCCCATCGTGCAGCTCCTCCTCTTCGGCTACGCCATCGAGACCGACGTGCGCCACGTGCCCACGGTCGTCTACGACCAGGACCACTCGGCCCGCTCGCGCGATTTCGCGGCCTCGCTCGCCTCCACGGGCTTCTACGATCTGGTCGGCGAGGTGCGCGACTACGACGAGATCGGCCGCGCGTTCCGATCGGGCAAGGCCAAGGTGGCCCTCGTCGTGTCGGCCGATTTCAGCGCCGAGATCGTGCGCGGTCGCAAGGGCAAGCTGGAGCTGATCGTCGACGGCTCCGACCCGCAGACGGTGGCGAGCGCGACCAACACCGCCGCGTCGCTCGCCGCCGCGCGCTCGGCCGAGCTGCTCGTCAAACAGGCCTCGCGATCGGGGATGCCGCTCACCCCGGGTGGGATCGATCTCACCCCCGTCACCTGGTACAACCCCGAGCTGCGCACCGCGGTCTTCGTCGTGCCCGGGATCGTGGGGGTGATCCTGACGATGACGATGGTGATGCTCACCTCCATGGCCATCGCCCGCGAGCGCGAGCGCGGCACGCTGGAGCAGCTCGTCGTCTCGCCGGTGCGCCGCTGGGAGCTCGTGGTCGGCAAGATCGTGCCCTACGTCGCGATCGGCTACGTGCAGATGACGCTGATCCTCCTCGTCGGCCAGGTGGTCTTCGACGTGCCCTTCCTCGGCTCGCGCGGCCTGCTCTACGCCCTCGCGCTGGTGTTCATCGCCGCCAACCTCGCCCTCGGCCTCTTCTTCTCGACGCTCGCGAAGACGCAGCAGCAGGCGATGCAGATGTCGTTCTTCTTCCTCCTGCCCAACATCCTGCTCTCCGGCTTCGCCTTCCCCTGGGAGGGCATGCCGAGGCCGGCGCAGTGGCTCTCGCAGCTTTTGCCGCTCACCCATTTCTTGCGCATCATCCGGGGGATCGCGCTCAAGGGCGCCCATTTCGCGGACCTGTCCATCGAGCTCTACTGGATGCTGGGGATCCTCCTCGCGCTGGTGACGCTCGCGTCGCTCCGCTTCACGAAGAGGATCGCCTGATGGCCCGCCCCCGCTCCGACATCGCCCCGCGCATCCTGCACGCCGCGCGCGAGCGCTTCTTGCAGGAGGGCGTGGACGGCGCCTCGCTCCGGCAGATCGCCGCCGACGCGGGGACGAGCATCGGCATGGTGTACTACTACTATCCCACCAAGGACGAGCTCTTCCTCGCCGTGGTCGAGGAGATCTACGCCGGCCTGCTCGCCGAGCTCGAGGAGGCCCTCGCCCACGAGGCGAGCGCCGAGGAGCGGATCCGCCTCTTCTTCAGGCGCTTCGCGCGCATGAGCGACGAGGAGCTGATGGTGATCCGCCTCGTCGTGCGCGAGGCGCTCGTGTCGTCGGCGCGCCTCTCGCGCCTCGTCGATCGCTTCTCCAAGGGCCACATGCCGCTCCTGGCGCGCGCGCTCCTCGAGGGCGTCGGGGCCGGGGAGCTCACCGACCGGCACCACCCCGCGGTGCTGGTGATCAGCACGCTCGCGCTCTCGATGGTGCCGCAGGTGATGCGGAGGAGGCTCGAAGGCCGGCTCCCCTCGGGCGTCGAGGTGCCGCCGGCCGAGGCGCTGGCCTCGTCGCTCGTGGACGTGCTCCTCCACGGGATCGCGCCGGCGGAGAAGGCTCGCTCGCACGGCTGATTTTGCGTGGTGATCGACCTGCGCGCCGCGCTAGAAGGCCGCATGGAGATCCCCGTCCCCTTTCGCTCCGTGCAGCACGTCTACTTCGACGACCTCGACGCCCTGAACATCCTCCACAACGTCCGCTTCCTCCTCTTCATCGAGCGAGCCCGCGGCGAGCTCTTCAACACCATGGGCTTCCGCTGGCAGGACGACCTCGCCCACAACCCGGACAAGTTCCACGTCATCGCCGAGCACAACATCCGCTACCTCGCGCCCTTCCGCGGCGAGGGCGAGCTCTGCGTCGAGCTGTTCCCGACGCACCTCGGGAGGACGAGCATGGTGATCGGCGCGCGGGTCGGGTCGGTGGACGGCAAGGAGCGCTACGTCGAGGGATCGACGCGCCTCGTGCGGCTCGATCCGGTGACCTTCAGGCCGACCGGGTGGAGCGACAAGATGCGGTCGATCGTGGGATCGATGGTGGAGGCCACCAGGCGCGCTTCGCTCGGGTAGCCTCGTGCAACGCTGGAGACGGCGCTCGTTGCAGGCCGCGGCGACGCGCGCCGAGGAGGCGGTGACGGTAGAGCTCGCGCTCGATCTGCGACGGGCTTAACCAGGCGCGGGCGAGTATGCTCGCGCGCATGCCGCGCAAGCACCTCTCCCCCGCCTCGATCGAGACCGCGATCCGCGCCCTCCGCGCGGGCGCCCAGAACGCCCTCAGCCACCTCCCGGGCGAGCGTCCGTCCAAAGTCGTGGTCGAGATCAGCGGCCCGATTGCCCGCCGCGCGGCGCGGCCCAGCTTCTTCGGCTTGCCCTTCTTGAGCCGCCGCTTCCAGGGTGCGATCGAGATCGAGCACATCAAGGAGCTGCTCGACGCGCTCGCCGGCGCGCCCTGGATCCACGAGGTCGCCCTCCGCCTCGACGACATCCACGCCGACCCCTCGGTGCTCTACGCCCTCCGCCGCGCGATCGAGGCCCTCGGCCGCGCGGGCAAGCGCACCCGCGCGCTCCTCTGCCGCCTCACCTGGGGGAGCTACTACCTCGCCACGGCGGCGCGGGAGATCATCGTCCCCGAGTCCGCGGACATCGAGCTCTATGGCCTCGGCGTCACCGTCACCTTCATGCGCGACGCGCTCGCCCGCTTCGGCGTGCGCTTCGAGAAGCTCGCCATCGACGAGTACAAGAACGCCTTCGACGAGCTCGTCCGCCAGGAGATGAGCCCGGCGCAGCGCGAGCAGCTCGACGCCCTGCTCGACCGGATCGAGGCGCACTACCTCGGCGCGATGGGCGAGGGGCGAGGCCTCTCGCCGGCCGAGATCCGCGGCTTCTTCGACGAGGGCGTGGGCTCGGCCGAGCGCGCGCTCGAGCGCAAGCTCATCGACCGAGTCGCCTACGAGGACGAGATCCTCGACGCGGGCTACACCAAGGTCGACGACGTCCTCCGCCACCTCCGCGCCCCCGTGCCCTCGCCGCTCAGCGCGCGCGTCGCGGTGGTCTCCCTGCTCGGCGCGATCATCCCCGGCAAGTCCAGGCGGGCGCCGCTCCCGCTCCCGGGCTTCGGCGGCCACACCGCGGGCGCGGAGACCTTGATCCAGGCCCTGCGCGCCGCGGATCAAGATTCGACCACGGCCGCGATCGTCCTCTTCGTCGACTCCGGCGGCGGCTCCGCGCTCGCGAGCGATCTCATCGGCCGCGAGGTCAAGCGCATCGCCGCGAAGAAGCCCGTGGTGGCGGTGATGGGCGCGGTCGCGGCGAGCGGCGGCTACTACGTGCTCACCCACGCGAGCCGCGTCATCGCGGCGCCCTCGACCGTCACCGGATCCATCGGCGTGCTCACGGGCAAGCTCGTCCTGGAAGAGCTGCTCGCGCGCCACGGCTTCCACACCGAGCAGCTCCGCCGGGGCCGCTACGCCCTGCTCTTCGATCCTTCCACCGGCCTCGGCGACGACGAGCGCGCGCTGCTCGCCCGGAGCAACGAGGAGATCTACCAGCGCTTCCTCCGCCGCGTCGCCGAGGGGCGCAAGCTCACCGTGGAGCAGGTGCACGCGGTCGCGCGGGGCCGGATCTGGGCTGGATCCGAGGCGATGGAGAAGGGTCTCGTCGACGAGCTCGGCGATCTGGAGACGGGGATCGAGCGGGCCCGCGCGCTCGCGGGGCTGGGCTCGGGCGCGCCCGTCTGGCATGTGCACGCGCCCGAGGACACGGCCCTCCCCCACGGCGGCGACGCCGAGGCCCTGCTCCATTTCCTCTCGCCCCTCGCGAGGGAGCATTCGCTCCTGCTCGAACCGCGGACGCTGCGCTTCGGCTGAAGCGTTCCCCCGATCGCGCGTGCTCGGGCGAGGTGATAGCCTCGTCGTGACGCGCCTCGTCCCGTGGCGCGCCGCAGCGCCGAGGCTCGAAGATGCACCGTTCTCGACCCCTGCTCGGAAGCGTCCTCCCTCTCCTCCTCGCCTTCGCCGGGTGCAGCTCGTCCGCGCCGCCGCCGGCCACGGTACCTCCCGCGCCGGCCGCCGCCACCGTGACCGCCCCTGGCTGCCAGCGCCTCGCCGCGCAGCCCGCCTTCGCGCCGGTGGGCGAGCACCGGCAGAGCGGCGCGATCGCCCTCGCCCGCTTCGGCGCGCGCCTCGTGGCCTTCGTCGCCGACGAGGACGCGAAGGCCCTCGTCGCCTACGACATAGAGCGCCGCGCCGAGCTCGCGAGCACGCCCCTCCACGGCGCGCCCGGCCAGGTCCTCCTCACCGAGGACGGGCGCGCGATCGTCACCCTGCGCGAGGCCGGCAAGGTCGCGGTCTTCGAGCCCACCGCGCCCGAAAAACCGCTCGATCTCCGCTGCACCGCCGAGACCGCGTCCGAGCCGATCGCCCTCGGCGTCTCGCCCGATCAGGGCACCTTGCTCGTCACGAGCGGCTTCGGCCACGCGCTCACGGCCTTCGACGCCCGCGACCTCGCGCTCCGCTACGAGGTCGATCTCCCCCGCGAGCCGCGCGCGATCGTGATCGGCGACGACGGCAAGACGGCCTTCGTCTCCCACGCCGTCGGCGCCCGGCTGAGCGCGATCGACCTCACCGCCGGCGCGCATGCCGTGAAGGACATCGCGCTCATGGGCAACCTCGCCCCGGTGCGCAGCCCCGATCGCAGCACCACCAGCACCTGCCAGGGCTATGCCCTCGTCCGCTCGGTCGAGCCCCGGGGCCGCCTGCTCGCCCCCGAGGTGCTCGTCACGCCGGGCGATCCCGAGCAGCGCGCCGCCGGCTACGGCGACGAGAACGCGCCCACCGAGCAGCCGAGCGTGGCCGTGATCGACGAGGGCACCGGCGAGCCGCTCGGGGCCTCGCTCCGGACAGGGCAGGGGCAGATCATGCTCGAAGATCTGCGCGGTGGTCCGAGCGCCAGGCACAGGAGTGAGTGCCTCCTGCCGCGCGCCGCCGCGGTCGATCCGGCGAGCCGCACGCTGCTCGTCGCATGCCTCGGCATCGACGCGGTGATCGCCTACGACGCCTCGGCCGCGAGCCCCGCCGACGCCGAGCTGCGCCGCTTCGAGGTGGGCGCCGGCCCGGCCGGGATCGCCGTGGACGACGCCTCCCGGCGCGCGGTCGTCTGGTCCCAGTTCGATCGCGCCCTGTCGCTCATCCCCCTCGACGGCGCCGACCCGATGCGCGAGCTCGCCTCCGGCCCGGCCGCGCCCGAGCGCCTCGTCCTCACCCCGACCACGATGTCCCACGAGGTCGCCGTCGGTCGCCAGCTGTTCCACGCCGTCAACGACGGGCGCATCTCCGCCGACGGCAGGGCCTGCGCGAGCTGCCACCCCGACGGGCGCGACGACGCCTTGATCTGGGCCACCCCGGACGGCCCGCGCCGCACCCTCATGCTCGCCGGCAGGCTCGACGGCACCGCGCCCTACGGCTGGAGCGGCAACGGCAAGTCGCTGAAGGAGCATGTCGGCCACACCTTCGCGCGCCTCAACGGCAGCGGCCTGCGCGGCGCCGAGCTCGACTCGCTCCTCGCCTACGTGCAGAGCCTCCGCCCGCCCACGACCGGCCGCGCCGCGCATGCGCCGTCTTCGGCAGATGGTGCGGCGAAGGACGAGGCCGCGCAGATCGCCCGCGGCGCCGCCGTCTTCCGCTCCGCCGAGGCGGGCTGCGCGAGCTGCCACCGCGACGAGGGCAAGGCCGCGCGCTTCACGGACAACCTGGTCCACGACATCGGCACGCGCGCCCGCGCCGATCGCGAGGGCGGCTTCGACACCCCGTCGCTCCGCTTCGTCGCGGCCCGCGCGCCCTACTTCCACGACGGCCGCTACGCGACCCTCCGGGCCGTGATCCGCTCCAACGAGAAGATGGGCAGCACCAAGCACCTCTCCGAGGCCGACCTCGTGGCCCTCGAGGCCTACCTGAGGTCGCTGTGAGGCCCTCGCGCGCGCTCCTCTCGGGCGCGGTCCTCTCGCTCGCGGCGATCGCGGGCGACCGCGCCCTGGCCGACACGGGATCGGCCACCCCGGTCCCCGCCGCGCAGACGAAGGCATCCCCGCGGATCCACGATCTCCCCGACATCGCGCTCCCCGATCTCGTGGTGCCACCCGTGCCCGATCGCCTCTCCCCGAAGGAGCACGCGCCCGGCTTCTGGGCCGGTCACCCGGAGCATCCAGCGGCGGCGCGCGCCTCGCGCGGCGGCCGATCGCGAGGCGCGCTCCGCGACGAGCCGCCGAGCATGGTGCTCGTCTCGACGAGCGAGGCGATGGCGAAGCAGATGTTCGGCGGCCCCACGACCGAGCGCGATGCCGAAGGCGACGCGGGGCCCGCCTGCTTCACCTTCACGTCCGGCCTCCGGGAGACCGCGGGCGATCGAGCGCAGTGGAACGGCAGCACCACCACCGTCGCGACCTTGCCCGCGTGGGCCACGGCCCCCGATCAGTTCGGGCGCATGCGCCTCGTGCGCGCCGAGCGCCTCCTCCACGCCGGCGGCCCGCGCGCGACCCTCTCGGTGAGCCACGCCTGGGTCGACACCGAGTCGCTCGGCACGCGGCTCGTCGATCAGCGGCAGATCCCGCTCGCCGAGGTGCTCTCCGGCCCCGGCGGCATGCGCGTCTTCGCCGCGAGGAGCGGGGCCGACGTATTGTTTGTGCTCAAACCACCGGCGCAGACCCCCGACCGCGGCTTCGTGATGCCGCTGATGTTCACGGGCGCCGACGGGATGAACGGGAGCAGCCAGTGCGGCAGCGTCTCGATCCGGCTCCGCGCGGCGCGCGCGGGCGACGCCGAGCTCGCCATGGTGACCGGCGAGATCGCGGCGCCCGTGGAGGACGGCGACGGGCCGCCCACCTTCGGCCGCGAGCACCAGGTGCGCGCCTTCCGCCTCACCCTGAGCGAGAGCCTCCTGAGCCTCGATCCCGAGCCGATCCTGAGCGTCAGCTTCGGCTGGACAGGCAAGGCGCACACCGAGCTGCGGTGAGCGGCGCGGCTCACGAGGCTGTCCTCCGCCGCCGCGGGCGCGCCTGATCGAGCCCCTTCGGCAGCGCGCCGGTGAGCCACTCGATCAGCGCGCGCACGCGCTTCGGCATGTGCGCGCGCTGGGCGTGGCACACGCTGACCGGCGGCCCCGCCGCGACCTGCCCTTCGAGCAAAGGCACGAGCCGGCCCGCGCGCAGATCGGCCTCGACCAGGTGGCGCGGCACCATCGCGATCCCGGCGCCGCGCCGCGCGAGCTCGGCCACGGCGTCGATCGAGTCCGTCTCGAAGACCACCTGCTTCGGCTCGTGGAGGCGCAGCTCGCCGCGCACCTCGAAGGGCCAGGCGTAGCGGGCGCCCGTGCGCGGCAGGCGGAACTGGATCGCCGGCCAGCCGTCGAGCTCGTCGATCGCGCGCGGCGCCCTGCGCGCGGCGGCGAGCTTCGCGGGCGCCACGAGCGCGAGCGGGAGCGCGCCCACCGCGCGGGCGATGAGCGACGTCTCCTCCAGCGGCCCGAGCCGCACGGCCACGTCGATCGGGCGCGCCACCAGGTCCTCCACCTGATCGGCGAGCACGAGGTCGATCGCCACCTCGGGGTGCGCCCCGCGGAAGCCGAGCAGCGCCGGCAGGAGCACGTCGCGCCCGAAGGCCGCGGGACCGGCCACGCGCACCGTGCCGGCGAGCCCGGCGCTCAGCTCGCGCGTCGCGTCGAGCGCCTCGCCGACCGTTCGGAGCGGCCCCGCGCAGCGCTTCACGAGCGCCGCCGCCGCGTCGGTCAGCACCACCTTGCGCGTCGTGCGCCGCGCGAGCCGCACGCCGAGCCGCGCCTCCAGCTCGCCGATCGCGCGGCTCACCGCGGCGCGCGTGACGCCGAGCCTCCGCGCCGCCGCGGCGAAGCCGCCCTCCGCCTCGACGGCGAGCAAGATCTGGAGGGCGTGGAGCTCTCGGCTGTCCATGGGTGTGCGTTCCGGGCGGGTCGATTGTCAATTTTGGAGAACCAGTGTGACGAGCAATTGTCGCATTTTCAGGCGCGGAGAAGGAGCTAGATTCAACGCCGTACGGAGGACCACCCCATGAAGATCGCCCTGTTTGGAACCGGTGTCGTCGGACAAACCCTCGCCCAGAAGCTCCTCGCCCTCGGCCATGACGTGGCCATCGGCACGCGCGACCCGGCGGCCACGCTCGCCAAGAGCGAGCCCGGCCCGTTCGGCAGCCCGCCCTTCAAGGACTGGGCGGCGCAGAACCCCAAGGTCAAGCTCGTCACCTTCGCCGACGCCGCCGCGCACGCGGAGATGGCGTTCAACGTGCTCGCCGGTCAGGCCGCAGTGCCCACCCTCTCGGCCGTCGCCGTCGCGCTCGAAGGCAAGATCCTGATCGACGTGGCGAACCCGCTCGACTTCTCGCGCGGCATGCCGCCGTCGCTCACCGTGTGCAACGACGACTCCCTCGGCGAGCAGATCCAGCGCGTGTTGCCCAAGACGAAGGTGGTCAAGACGCTCAACACCGTCAACGCCTACCTGATGGCCAACCCCGGCCTGGTCGCCGGCGGCGATCACACCATGTTCATGAGCGGCAACGACGCCGACGCCAAGGCCACGGTCGCGGGCTTCCTGCGCGAGGGCTTCGGGTGGAAGGACGTGGTCGATCTCGGCGACATCACCACGGCGCGGGGCACCGAGATGTACCTGCCGCTCTGGGTGCGCCTCTTCGGCGCGCTCAAATCGCCGATGTTCAACGTCAAGCTCGTGCGCTGAAGCGTCGCCCCTCGAAGGGGCGCTCAGCTTTCGAGGAGCCCGAACTCGCCGAGCTTCGCGAGGCGCGCTTCGAGGTCCGAGCGCCCGTCCGCCATCGAGCGCGCGAGCGCGCCTCGATCGCGCGTCCCGTCGAGCAGCGTGAGCAGGCGGCGGTTCGCCGGATCGTCGAGGCGGACGTTGCCGTGGAGGAGCGTCGTCACCTCCGACCCGAGCGCGGCCTGCGCCCGGCTGAGCGCCCACGCCAAAGGCTTTTCCCCGGCGCGCCTCACCGCCCTCGGCCGGTGGCTGTAGAGCTCGATCATGTCGCCGCCGTACATGGCGAGGATCAGCTCGCCGAGCTCGTCCTCCTCGGCCGGCGAGAGCGGAGAGGCATCCTGTCCGAGCTTCGCCTTCGCCGCCGCGCCGAGCTCCTCGAAGGAGAGCGCCGCGGGCGCGGCCTCGTGGAGCGCCGTCATCGCCGCCTTCGCGAGCGGGCTCCCGAGGCCGACCACCACACCCGCGCTGTTCTCGAAGCGCACCACCGCCTCGCCCGTGAGATCCAGCTGCTCCGCGCGCGGCGCCGCGCGGGACGCGAAGAAGAAGCCCCGGACGCGCCGGCCGTCGAGGCGGCGGTCGAGCGCTACGTCCCCGCGCACGAGCAGGGAGCGCCGGAACGCCCGCCCGCCCACGAAATCGAGGTACTGCTCGCGGCTCACGAGGTCGTCGATCTTGCCGAGCACGGCCCGCACGTCGGGCGCGTAGCGCTGGATCTGCATGTCCGCGAAGCATGCGTCGGCGAGGTAGGCGAGCCCGTGCCGGCCGGCGCGCGCCACGAGCTCGTGGAAGTAGAGCGCCTCGTTGTGCTCGGCCATGTCGTCGTGGAACAGGTACTCGTCGCTGAGCTTCTCGAGCCGCTCGCGCTGCCAGGTCATCACGTCCTTGTAGAGGCCGCTCTGCGCGGGGCTGCCCGCGGCGACGAAGGCCGCGATCGCCCGCGCCTGCTTCATCCGGTCGGCCGACGCCTCGATGTCGCGGGTGTGGTAGCGCATCAGGTCGCGCAGCATGCGCCGCAGGTGTCCGCCGGGCAGGGCGTTGTAGCTGAGGTAGCCCACGCCCTGCGGCGCGAGGCCGCGCTCGAAGATCGCCAGCACCTTCTCCTGCACGGCAGGCGGCACCCACGAGTACACGCCGTGAGCGATGATGTAATCGTAGGCGCCCGGCTCCACCTCGAAATCGAGGATGTCCTGCTGCGCGAGGCGGATGTTTTCGAGCCCGCGCCCCGCCGCGAACGCCTGCCCCTCCGCGATCGGGAGCTCCGCCAGATCGATCCCGACGAAGCTCGACGCCGGGAGCGCCTCGGCCATGGGGATCAGGTTGTTCCCGCGGCTGCAGCCGAGCTCGAGCACGCGGCAGCGCTCCACCGGCGCGGGGCGCATCCCGAAGAGGGTGGCGAGCGTCGCGAGGCGGCTCGGGTGGGTGTGATCGAACACGCCGGCGGGGTAGGGGACGCGATCGTAGTCCGTGCGAGGAGCGCTCATGCTCCCGCCGTAGCGGAGGACGGATCGCGCGCCAACGCGCATCGACACGATCGCGCGCGCCCCGATCAGCGCGCTCGCAGCGCTGCCTCGAAGCGGCGCTCGATCGCGGGCTCCACGGCGATGCGCCGGCTCCAGTGCTCGGCGCCGCGCACGTAGTCGGCGAGCGAGACGCCGCTCTTCGCGAGCGCGGCCCGGAGATCGCCGCTCGCCTGGAAGAGGCGCGTGACCGCCGCGAGCTGCTCGACGGACACCGGCGGGGCGAGGGCGCGCTGCGCCTCCGCGAAGGCCGCCGCATACGCCGAGAGGAGCGGCGCGACGCCCTCGTCCTCCGCGTCGAGCGCCTCGGAGAGCCGCTCTTGCCAGCGCGCGTCGATGGCCTCCCAGCGGGCCTCGTCGAGCCCGTGCCGCGAGAGCACCTCGCCGCGCGCCTCGCCGGCCGCGATCAGCTCGGCCATGAGCGCGGCATACGCTTCGACCCCGATCTCCATGTGCCTCCCAGCGTACTCGACGATCCCCTGTTCGACCGGCTAAAAGGTTGATCCCATGGTCGAGACGCTCCCCGGCGCCGATCCGGCGTCCCCGTGGATGGTGCACCTCGAGCGCGCCCATCGCCTCGCCCACGAGGCGGCGCGCGCGATCGGCGAGGAGATCGAGCCGAGCGCGTTCCTCTCGCCCGCCGCCCGCCACCTCGAGCGCGGGGTCACCGCGATGTACGACGCCTTCGACGGCCGCGCCGATCGCACGAGCGCCCTCGGCGTCGCCCACGGCCGCCTCTGGGACGCAGCGATCCTCGTCGCCCGCGCCGGCCTCGCGCGCGCCCTCGCCGCCCTGCGCGTGGCCTGCGCCGAGCTGATCGCCGCCGAGGAGCGCTTTCCGCGCGTCGCGCTCGCTTCCCGCCCCGAGGCCTCGCTCCGCGCCTCCACCGATCTCCTGCCGCTCCACGTCGTCGCTCGCGGCTCGATCGCGCCGTCCTTCCGCGCGCCGCCCCTCCCCGATCCAGGCGGCGACGACGAGCCCGCCGCCGCCCTGCCCGCGCCGCGCTCGTTCGACGAGCTCGCCGCCGTCGTCGAGGAGGCCACGCGCCGCGCCGAGGAGCGTCTGAAAAAGCGCCTCGCGCGCGCCTTGCCTGCCTCGCCGAAGCTCCCCGCCGCCGCGCCGCCCGAGCCTCCGCCCGGCTTCACCGAAGCCCCCGCGCCCGCGCTCCCGGCCGACGCGTTCCTCCGCCGCTGGGCGCGCTACTGCTTCGAGGAGATCGGCATGCTCGGCCTGCAGCGCGCCCCGCTCGGCGGTGACGACTGGCGCACGTCGTTGCCCATCGAGCGACGATTGTTGCACGCCGTTGACGCCATGGCGTCGCTCGGCCCGGTCGCCCTCTCGTCGCTCGAGCCGCTCGCCCGCGACGCCCCCGCGGTGAGCCCGATGCCCGTCTTCGCCCTCTCGCTGCTCGGCGGCTGCCTCGAAGGCCGCGATCTGCTCGCCGGCGCCGAGCGCCTGCTCTTCCACTTCGGCCCGGCCGATCCGCTCGCCGCCGCGCCCTTCGCGTCGGCGATGAAGCTCGCCCCGAACCCCTTCGTCCCGGGCCTCCTGCGCTCGCTCCTCGCCTCCACCGAGCGCGGCTGCAAGGCGATCGCCGTGGAGGTGCTGGCCCACCGCGGGTGGCTCACCGACGCCGAGCTCGGCGCGCTCGCCGACGAGGAAGAGCCGCGGATCCTGGCGCTCGCGCTGCCCGCCCTCGCCTCCGCCCACCACCGTGATCTCGCCCGCGCTCTCGATCGAGCGCTCGCCCACGACGACCTTCGTCTGCAGGCGGCCGCGCTCGACGCGATGCTCGTCGCCGCCCACCCGCGCGCCGCCTCCGCCGCCCGCGCCGCCGCCGGAGGCCCGCTCGGCGATCGAGCGCTGCTCTCCCTCGCCCTCGCCGGCACCGAGGACGACGCGCGCTGGCTGCTCTCGCGCGCCGCGGCCTCCCCCACCGCCCCGGCCCTCGAAGCGCTCGGCTGGGCCGGGCTCCTCGACGCCGCGCCGCTCCTGATCGAGCGGCTGGGCGCAGGCGACGAAGAGACAGCGCCTGTCGCCGCCGCCGCGCTGGAGCGTCTGCTCGGCGCAAAGCTGATCGAGCCGATCGAGGTGCCCCCCGAGAAGGTGGAAGACATGCTGCTGGTCGATCCCGATCCAGAGCCGCCCAAAGCAGGCTCACCCCTGGGCCGGCAGGTGAGCCGCGCGCGCGATCTACCGTCGGACGGGTCCCCCGAGACCATCGAGGGCCCAACGCGCGATCCCGCGAAGTGGCAAGCCTACTGGTCTGCCCACGGTCGAGCGCTCGATCCGAACCAGCGAATCCGGCGAGGGCAGCCTTACTCGCCGTCCGTGAGCCTGTACGAGCTGGATCAGCTCCCGCTGTCGCCGGAAGACCGGCGGCGTCTCCACCGGGAGCTCTGCGCGCAGACGGGAAGGACGGTGGCGTTCGATCCGCATGATCTGGTGGTGGAGCAGGAGAAGGGGATCTCCGCGTGGGGAGGGGTGGTGAAGGCCATGCGGGAGGCGCCGGGGGCGTGGGGCGCAAAAAAGGGTGCCTCTTGACGAGGTGATAAAGCAAAGAGCTCAATACTCCCAGCTGATGGTCAACCCCAGCGTTGCATAACACTGGCCATCTCCGACCGGAGGTCGGCTATGCTGCGACTCGAATGCTTCGGAGATATGCCTCATAGTCATGCTGTACGACCTTGTTTTCGCTCAAAGTCAGCGTGAGGACGCCCTTCGGTGTGGTGAGGCGCCCGGCACGATGGAGGAGCCGGTTGCGCAACGTGCCGAGATTTTCGAACTCCCAGAGCGCCGCTCGCGTGAGAGGTGCTGCGCGTCCTCGGCTGGGCCGTCATCTGGAGCTCGCGGCCGAGGTTGTGGGCCATCAGGGTTGCCGTAAGGAAGAGCTGGTTCGCCACGAGCTTGCGGGTGGGCACGTAGTCGAGCTGCGCGTGCGTTTTGGCCTCGCCGATGAGGCCTCCTGCGTGCCGCGCCCATGGTGGAAGAGCCGGATGGCGTCCGCGTTCACCGTCTTGTTGGTCGCGATGACGCGGTAATCGAACTCGTAGTCGCGAGGAACGAACAGGTCGAGCTGGAGCGGCCCGTGGAGGGGTTTGGCGACGCGCTGACGGAGCACGAGCATCCGGTGCTCCTTGTCCCAGGACTTGGGACGCCAAGTGATCTCTGCATAGGACCAGCGTTCGTCGATGTCGACCCATCGAAACGACGCGATCTTCCGATGATCCCCTTGAGCTCGGGGAAGCGCTCGAACGGCACGCTGACCGAGAACTCGACGCGCCGTTCGTCGAGCTTCTTGAGGATTTTGATGTCGAAGAACGCCGAGTCGATGCGCGTCTCGATCTGCGCAGGGGAACGGCGGCGTGGATCGCGCTCAGGCAGTCGACCATGAAGTCGCACGCGCCGTTGGAGTCGTGCACGTTTCCTGGGCGATGGTGAAAATCGAGGAACTGACCCGTCTGTGCGATCGTACACAGCAAGGGATAGTAGCTGCGCGCACCGCGCCGATTTCGGTTGTACCCGATGGCCGAGCCCTCCGTCCGCCCGCGCGTCGTGAGCACCGAACCGTCGAAGTCCGCCGTCACGCGCGAAAAGCTTTCCTTCGCGAGGCGCTCGGTGACGAGGGTGCGCAGCGCACACGCGCCGCGACAACACTCGCGGGTCCGCCTGCCCGAGGCGTCGGGTCAGCGTCGACGTCGGCCAGTCGATGCACGCCGATCACGTCGGGCAGCAGCGGGTCGTCGGCGTAGTAGTCCCGCTCGCGAAGGCGGCGGAAGCCAACCAGCACATGCACGAGGACCTGCAGAAACACCAGGTGCAGACCATAGGCCATGCCCTTGGCGCGCCCGAAGCTTCGGAGCAGGCGGTTCTTGAGATCCAGTCGCCGGAACAACGCCTGAAAGAGCACCATGCCCGAGTAAGACGTCATCCGTTGGTCTTCGAACCGCAAGGCCGGAAGCTTTGTTCGCGCTTGAACCTGCTTTCAGAAACCACCCCAGGTGCCTTTCGTGTTCGTCGGAGGTATGTGGTCGCGCTAACACGTTGCCCGATGCGCTTTCAGATCCGCCGTTTCAGCTTCAATGGGGCCGCCGACCGAGATCGGCGGAGAGCCGAAGTGGTCCCTCGCGGTCGAGCGCCTGAGCGCCGCTTCAATGGGGCCGCCGACCGAGATCGGCGGAGAGCGCGATGTGCTCGCTCAGCGCCGGGCCGTTCGACAGGCTTCAATGGGGCCGCCGACCGAGATCGGCGGCGAGCGTCGTCGGCCAGTTCGTCGCGCGGGAGTACATGCAGCTTCAATGGGGCCGCCGACCGAGATCGGCGGAGAGCGTCGTCGGCCAGTTCGTCGCGCGGGAGTCCATGCAGCTTCAATGGGGCCGCCGACCGAGATCGGCGGAGAGTCTCGGGCATCGGCCCCGACGGCTCCGCGGTGAGCGGCTTCAATGGGGCCGCCGACCGAGATCGGCGGAGAGGCCGAGGTGGCGGAGCGGCGCACAAGCTTCACTTTCGAGCTTCAATGGGGCCGCCGACCGAGATCGGCGGAGAGATGCACAAGCTCGCCAAGGGGCGAGGCTGGTTCTCGCGCCTTCAATGGGGCCGCCGACCGAGATCGGCGGAGAGGCGCGTGCGAGCTGCGTCGACTGCCCCCCTCGCGAGTTCCTTCAATGGGGCCGCCGACCGAGATCGGCGGAGAGGATGCGCCGGGCGCAGGCGGCGCACGACAACGGGGCCCTTCAATGGGGCCGCCGACCGAGATCGGCGGAGAGCTCACGGCGGCGCGGATCAAGGCGGCGTTGGCGGTGAACCTTCAATGGGGCCGCCGACCGAGATCGGCGGAGAGGAGGGAGGCGCGCGCGCTGAAAAAAACAGGTCCATGCCTTCAATGGGGCCGCCGACCGAGATCGGCGGAGAGGAAGAAGACGGCCGCGAAGGCCACCAAGAAGCCCGTCCTTCAATGGGGCCGCCGACCGAGATCGGCGGAGAGGTTGATAACCAAGCCGAAGATTGCCGGCTTCGGGCTCCTTCAATGGGGCCGCCGACCGAGATCGGCGGAGAGTCCTCGAACGCGCTGGCATCGTGCGCCTGTGGACCGTGCTTCAATGGGGCCGCCGACCGAGATCGGCGGAGAGGCGACAAGGGGGAGCCTACGCGGGCTCGCCTGGCGGCGTGCTTCAATGGGGCCGCCGACCGAGATCGGCGGAGAGGCGTGGATGGCGCGGCGACGAGCATGGTGCTCGCGGCTTCAATGGGGCCGCCGACCGAGATCGGCGGAGAGGCACGCGGCCCTGAGCGCCCTCGTGCTCGCGCCGGCCCAGCTTCAATGGGGCCGCCGACCGAGATCGGCGGAGAGGGCCGAGCGTCACTTCGAAGACGATTGCCATACGACGGCTTCAATGGGGCCGCCGACCGAGATCGGCTGTACGCGCGCCGGCTCATTAGTGACCATCCACTGCCATCTCGGCGATGGCCATCGTGTAGCGGCGGGGCGCCCGCGCCGACCGCGATGGTCCCGGGGTGCTCGACCACATCAAGGGTACGCGCCCTGCGGGCGCCGCTGCGCGCCCTTGACGTGCTCTGCGCTCCCCGGGGCAGAGCGCGCTACGGGATGGTGCCCCTCGTGTGCGGCTCACCCCCGGAGCCACCTCACGATGGCCACCAGGCATCCGGCTCGTCAGAGCCGACAGCTCACACCAACCACCTGGCTCAGGAACAAGAACGTCGATGGCAGCCTCGCGCGCGCTCGTGCGAGCAGGGTCGGGGAGCAGATTCGAGAGCGCGACGAGCGCGTGTGCGCGCGGCCCGGCGGTGCTGCCAGCCTGGCGGACCCGGATCATGACGGATCCCGACACCTGAACGCAGCGAAATAGCGCGACGAGCGGCGCTCGGCGCGATGTCTGGGTGTTCGAGGCATCGTTCACGAGCGCGCGACGCGCGACGGACCAGGCCCGATCCACGTCGGCCTCGAACCCCAAGAGGTCTCCCGATGACGCCCAGCTCATCGGCCGCAGGCATGCCGCCAGGAGGTCGAGCAGCTCGACGAGCCCCGCCGACCCGCGACACGAGCTGATGTCTCGGCGGGCCTGCTCCACGGGCGTACCGGCCCCGTCGGGCATCGCCGCCAATCGCAAGAGAGCGGTGTCGCTCGCGGACCAACCGAGATGTTCGTACCAGGCTGAGATCGGCGGGTGGAGATCACCGTCTACGCGAAGGCTCACGACGACGGGTTGATCCGCGTCAATTCGCCCGAGGAGGTACCCAATATTTTGACCAAACCTGTCCTCCCCCCAGTTTGCTCGCTCGATCACGACGAGGCGGTCGCGATCTTCGTCGGAGGTCGAGAGACCGTCGCTCACGTGTTCCCGGAGCTGGGCGAGGGAAAAGGTCGCAGGTGCATCGTGATCATCGGGGAAGAGCGCGCGATAAAGGGCAACCAAGATGTCGCGCTCCAAGAACAGATTCGTCGTGGAGCCGAGCGAGATATGGACGACCTCCCATGTGTCCGATCGACGCATGTTCGCGAGCCACGCCGCGAGCGGGCTGCCGCCTCCAGCGGAGCCGTCCTCGATCAGCAGCAGGCGTCGGGGGCTCGCCGACGTGATCCAGGCCGAGAGGGCGTCGGCTCCGGGGCTTGAGGGGCTGGCGAGTGACTGGGGGCGCATGGTTACATTGTACAGTCTTTTCGTCGAGCGAGCTCTTCTTCGTGAATATTGGCTTCTTATTCCATAAAGTTGTAGGTCGCGCGGGCTCGTCTACGAGGTGCAAAGTCCCGATAACCCTGCGTCCTCCTTGCGTCCGGATCGGGGTCCAGGCCCATCGAACAGGGTACATCCAAGGGACCCGTCCTCCAGCTCACGGCATCCACCGTCCGACTTCGATGATCTGTTCGGCGATGAGGCCCAAGACTTCCTTGCCCGCCAGCCCCACGAGCAGCGGGGCGAAGTCCTTGATGCCCCACAGGGCATCGACGTCATGCGCGCGGCGGACAAGCAAGTAGCAAGCGTCATCGACCGACATCCACGCCCCGCATGAGAGGAGATCTCGCCAGTCCTGCAGATCGCGCCCTTCGGGAGCGCGGAGGGTCGCGATCGCCTCCGCGACGAGGGCGACCTTCTCCTTGTCTTCGACGAAGCGTACGAGCGCGACGCAAGCCACGAGGCGCTCCTCGGCGCCGGTCAACCTGCGCGCATGGCCTACGAGGAGCTCTGCGCTCAAGACGGAGGCGAGCTCCGCAGCGTTGGCTGCGATGGTCCAGCCCAATCGGGTCTCGTCCATCGTCCGAAGACGCCGCGCAAGCTCCTCACGAAATTCGGAACACCTGCTCGAAGCGCTCGAGGCGAGCGCCAGGATCCAGTCAAAAGGCATGACGCCGAGGTCGGCCTCGGCCAGCGCCTCTGCGTCTGTCGAATGTCCCTGGGCGATGAGGGCCCTCAAGCAAACGCCGACCGGCTCGTCACTGTACTCGATACGCCGCAACACGCGCGCCAAGCGCGCCATTTGCGAGACATCGAGCGCAGGCACGAGCGCTCGAAGGTCACCGACTCCGAGCATGTACGATCCGGTTGCCATGTCGGCGATGATCTCCTCGACGCCCCGTCGCCTCGAATCACCATCGAGGTGCGACGCGAGCGCACATGCGAGCCGTAGGCGGTCAGGGTGCGGTAGGGCAGGGAGCGCCTGCGCGAGCCGTGAAGCGATGTCCGGCGAGGCGGTGCGGAGAATCTCGACCAGCGTCGTCGCGTCATAGCTCGGGAGCTCGCGCATCTGGCCGACTACTTCGTCGCAGATGTCTTTGCGTGCCTCCGCCGGGAGCAGCGAACAGACGCGCAGGAGCCCGATGTTGTTTGGTGAGCCCAGGGCGTCCCGCCGATACGAAAGCTCTGCCTTCGCCACGATGGCGTCGCGCCGGTCGCCATCGTACCACCTCGCCAGGCGAACAAGGAGATCTGCTTCAGTGGTCGAGGTGCGCCCGGACATCAGCGCCTCGACCGCATGATCGCGAGCCCGGGATCGCAGCGGCTCCGCGAGGTCGTCGGCAAGCGCCGCCAGCGCAGCCGCTCGCTCGTCGGCGATGTTGCCAGCTTTGGGCTCGCGCGGCAGCGCCGGCGGCGAATTGGGCAGCTCGGGCACGCGGGACATCACCGATTTCGAAACCTGCATGCAGCGGAGGATCGCGAGGATCGGCGCACGCCGCTCCGCCGCCGAGCCGGCGGCCGCCGCGATGAGCGCGTGTTCGGCGACGGCCCAGACTCGCGCGACATCCGATTCGAACCCGAGCAGATCACCGTGAGCTGCCCAGGTGGTCGCCCAGCTCTCGGTGACAAGCGACATCTGGGTGGTCAGATCGGTCCGGTCGAACAGGAGCGAACCGTAGTGCTCGATCACATAGGGTATGAGCGGCTCCGCTTCGCCACGCACAGCAGCTCCTCCCAGATCGAGCAGTCTCCTGCAAACGGGACGTCGACCACGAAGCTCGACCCAGGCACGAGCGACGGCGGGATCGGAGAACGAGCATTCGCGCTGCGGGGTGATCGCGATGGTTCCCTCAGGGATCCTATGGATCGAGGGTTCGATGACGTCCCGCCCCACATTCACGATGATGGACAGCTCGTCCAAGCTCAGCGGCCGCGCGGCGGCGCCGAGCGCGTCGAGCATGCTGGCGATGTGTTGCGCGCCGGAGCTGTCACCGAAGGCGCACGCGGAGAGGCATCTTCGAGCGCGCTCCATCGGGAGCATCTCGCCGTCCGAGATCGCCGGCAAGCGCAGGCAAGAAGTGGTTTCTGCCGTCCAGCCGAGCATGTCGCACCATGTCGCGACATCCGGGTCCTCGCCACCCTCCTCCACGCGAAGAGAGACGATGACCTTCTGGTCGAGCCGGAGTCGGCCGAGCAAGTGACGCAAGCTACGGCAAAAGCTCTGTTCACCCCAATTGACCCGATCGAGTGAAATGAGTCGTGGCGATCGAGCTTCGTCGGTTCGTAGACCTCCGGACACCTGATCCCGAAGCTCCGCGAGAGACAGTGTGGCAGGTACCTCGGGATCATCAGGGTAAAGCGCGACGTAGAGCGCGGCGAGGATCCGGCGCTCCAGCACCAACCCTGTCTCGGAGCCCACTGCCGCCCCGATCACTTCGAATGATCGCGGGGCGACGACCTCCTCGATCCACAGCTCGAGCGGGCTGATGTTCCCCGTGCTGCCGTCCTCGATGAGCAGCGCGCGGCACCGGGTCGGGTCTTCGAGCCAGCGCGTCAATCGAGAAAGATCAGCAGGGATAGTCATGAACGATGGCACTCGACCTTCAGCTTCCAAAAAGTGTAGATCCGTTCCAAGGTCTCATTTTCCCACGACCAGGGACGGGGTTGTTATTTGCCAATACTTGTGATTGAATGCTCGGCTCGCCGTTCTGCGGGTTGCCCTTTATCATGGCCCCGCACCTGCCGCACGGGCACACGCCGGCAGCGCCCTTGGGGAGCCTGCCGGCCATCGCGTCCTTCTGGGCCTTCGACGTGTCGCCCGGGACGGAGTAGGTCTCCATCGTATATCCTTCCTGAGTGAACTTCTTCCTTACGTCCGCCGTGGTGGTGCCAGCGCCCATCTGGCCGGCTAAACTGTTGAGCGCCGCTACTTCGGCGCACGGCTTCCCTGTGTTGAAAGGTTTGGTCGCCGCTCTCGGATCAGCGTTCGTCCCCGTGGCGACTGGGTTCCCGTTGCCATCTTTGATGATGGCAAGCATGCTGATGAGCCCTTCTACGTCGATCGCGGAGGTCGGACAGTTGGTGGCATACGCGAAGAGGTTCATTCCACCGAGAATTTCAATGGGATCCGTGCTGATGTACCTTCCTGCCGATGTGCTGTAGTAACGATATCTGTTGTACGACAGGCCGGTCTCATCATCGAAGTATTGTCCCCGAAAGCGCAACGATGTCGTCGTCGTAGCGCCGGGGGCGAACTCTGCGTTGCCCCATGGAGAGCGACGAATAGAGCAAGCGATATTGCCAGCGTTGTCTACGATGAGCTCGGGGGCTCCAGTGTCGTCATTGACATAATGGAACCACTCTCCGGTCGTGCGTATGCCGTTGATGATGTGTGTGTCGTGGTGGGCGACCGGAACTGTCCTGATATCTTCGAAAAGATAAGTTCGCTCTCTGATATTAGCTGTGCCGTCGGCCTCGATTGATTGAGTAATTTCGTGTGCGAGCTGTGTCCCGTCCCACACGAACCGTGTGCTTGACAAGATTTGGCGGCTCTTGTCGGGTTTTGTAATTGTAACTTGCTTCGATACGCGACGAGCCCAGGGGTCATATGCAAATTGTACGCGTGTACCGTCGCTGAGATCGACAGATCGAAGGAGGCCCGTCGCCCACCATTGATAACGTGTTATCTCAGTGTGACGGGCTCCGCGCACGTGCTCTTCGATGAGTTGTCCCGCGTCGTTCCAGACGAGCCGACGGTCTTTCTGGCGGAGAAGTCGATCTCCGGGTCCGTATTCTCGTTCGTAAGGGTCCGTGCCGTCAATGATGTTTCCGTTGGGGTCGTACCAATAAAGAAAATTGGGCGCACCATCGTGGGCGACAGAGGTCAGCTGCCCGAGAACATCATATTGAAAATGAGTGATCCCGAGGGTCCGATCCCAGATGGCTTCCAACTCTCTTGTGCTCGTGTATCTGTATGCTCTGTCGGCGGAGATCCTCGGCGCGCTAGCGCCCGTGTGATGGTGAGGTGTCCCTCCGATGATGCCGTGTCGCGCGGTGTCGGAGTAGGTAAGCCGTCGGATCACCGCACCGAACGAGTCGTACACGGTTTCGATTCGGCCACCTTTCGCGAGTAAGCGTGCCGTTTCGCGCCCACAGATGTCGTTTGTAAGCCGAATTTCCTCGGTGTCATTCAAAAGCACCGAAGCGCGGGATCCGTGTGCGTCGCGCGTGAAAGCTGCGGTATGTCCAAGTGTTGTGCTGCGCAGGGCGACGTTTCCCATTGCATCATATGTTGTGGATACGGAAAATGATTCGCCAGCTATTTCCTGAGTTTCGCGAATGATCCAGCCTAGCGCGTTGCGCTCGAACCGAAAGCGGCCGATGGAGGAGGTGGCGGCGACAATCTCGCCGAGAGCGTCGTATTCGAATTCGACGACGCTGTCGTCGGCGTAAGTGCATTTGATCAGTTGACCGGCCGCGTCTCGTTGGTATTCGGTGCGGTTACCCTTCCCGTCGATCGAGGAGATGAGGCGTGCCATCGCGTCGTACTTGTATCGTAACTCTCGACCGTCGAACGTGCGCTCGTATGTTCGATTTCCAAACGCGTCGTAAGTCATCGCGTGCACCCCACCGTTTGCGTTGTGCACCTCTGCGAGACGCCCCTCTCGATCGTATTTTAACTTGACTATTTTGCCGTCTGCACGGCGCGTTTCGCACAATTTTCGAAACCCGCCGTACGACATGTGCGTAACGTTTCCGCCGGCGTCTGTTATTGCGATGACGTTCCCGTCGCCATCGTACTGGTAGCGCGTGAGCGTCGAGGCTCTGGCGACCGCTAATACGCGCCCTGTGGGGCTGTATTCGAACGTGGTGACCAGATCATCTGCGTCACGAATGGACGTGCAGCGGCCCCACCCGTCGTACGTTGCGCTTTGTGCTTGTTCTCCCGGACCGATGATTGAGACGAGGTTTCCTTGTGAATCATAGCTAAATTTGCGGCATGTTCCGTCCGGCGCAAGCGCCTCCTTGACCAAGCCCCGATCTCCGTAGATGGCGGTAAACGTTGCTCCGATGGGATCCGTCCATGTTATGCTATTGCTGGTCCGGGTGACCGTGGTTACTCCGCCAGCAGCGTCGATCACCTCGCGGATGGTTCCGTCGGAGTAACGATGGATTGTCGTCGTTCGGCCGAGCGGATCGGTGACGCGAAGCTCGCGTCCCAAGTAGTCTCGTTCGTATGTCGTGGTGGCGTCGAGCCCGTCGGTAAAGGCGAGCAAGTGGCCGTTGGCGTCATAGGCTCGACTGAAGACGCCTCCGGATGAAACTGCCTTTTCGCACTTGCCTAACGGGTTTCCAAAATATCGATGAACAGTGCTCGAGTCGACTACCTCCGAGTAGTTGTTGTCATGGAAGAAAAGCTTGATGTGGTGAATGCCCTTGGCAAGGGTCTCGCGGTCTGCGAGGAGCTTGGGGACACCGCTTGCGAGGCTGACGTCTTCCTTTCCGGGATATTCTCCCCATGTCTCTACACATCGCCCATGTCGATCGTGACGATAGAAGAATGTTAGCCCGGAGGGGGCGGTTCGCGACTTCATTAGGTGGTTGTCGTCATAGGTGAAAGTTTGAGTTGCGCCGTCGGCATCTGTGGTCGCAACGAGATCGCCTTGGTCGTCGTAGTGAAAGGCGACGAGCGTGATCTTGTGGTCGGCGTTGATTGGGTCGACGACCTTGAGTCCTTCGATGTCTCCTTGGCGGTTGCGCGTGACGTCGACGACGCGGCCGACGCAATCGACGACCTGGACGAGGTGATTGTCTCGATAGCGGAGATTGAGGCGATTTCCTGTCGCGTCTTCGAGCGCCAAAAGTCGGCTGCGCTTGCCCATTGGAGTTGAGATAGATGCGCCGAAGATGAGCGAGACATAGTCTGTGCGTCGCAGAATGAATCCGTTTTCGGTGCGCCCGAGAATAAGGCCGTTCGGACCTACGACTCCGGCCAGATCTTCGATTTTGCCAAAGGTGATCTCCAGGCCATCATTGCAGAGTAGTACGACGCTGCTGCGACGGTCCTCGATTTCCCATGCTAGAGAGTGACTCCAGCCGTAACCTAGACCGACGTTTCGGTTTCGCGCGGCGGTACTGTAGCTACGAACAATCGACAGAGGAAAGGGGCCGCCGAAGGTGACGTCGGACACGGGGTGGGTGAACATCCTGCCGGTGACCACATCGACAGGATCGCCGGCGGAGATCGAACCGCTCGCGGCTGTACCGTGATGGTTGGGGCACCCACTGCCGTCCCCTCCACCTTGTCCACAACCACCTGCGCCCTTCCCATCCCCATTCCCCCCGCTTCCATCTCCGTTCCCATTCCCGTCCCCACCCCCATCTCCTCCGCTTCCATCCCCGCTTCCATCCCCGCCCGCGCCCCCACCCCCGAGCACGGCCACACCCGGGCACATCCCCGGCGGGGCGGCCATGTCGGGGACCGGCGATGTCGCCATCGGTCAGCCTCCCCCCTTGTTCAGGAACCCCGGGCTCCCGGTGATCCCCACCATCCCGAGCTCCACCAGCACGATCGGCGCGCCCATCACCACGAAGGCGGGGCCGCCCGTGTTCAGGCTCACCACCTCTTTCAATGTGCCAGGCTCGTTCCCGTGGCAGGCCTTGAAGCAGGCGCCCACGGTGATGATCTTCGCGCCGCCCATCTTCGTCCGTGAAGGGGAGTCCTTCGTTCCCTCGGCCGAGCTCGCCACGGGCGGGTAGGGGACGGGCACGGGGCTCGGCGCGGCCGGGGTCGTGCACACGCTCACTGCGCAGGGGGTCATCGTGTGGCCTGATTTCTCGGTGATGCAATCCATCATCACGGCGGTCACGCTCATCGCGGTGTCTCCTTGGTTCTCGTCATCCCTCGCTCGCCTGCCCGAGCACCACGGCGGCCCGCGCGCCGCTGTCGTTGCCGGCGGTCGCGAGCAGGCGCGGCGCCGGCGCGTAGCCATGGTGGAAGCCGGTCGCCCCGAGGGCCACGAACAGCGGCAGCGCCGCCGCGCCCAGGTGGCCTATCCGCTGGGCGGGGGCGTCGCCGTAATAGGGCCGGCCGAGCACGTCTTGCACCCGGATGAAGGTGCTCTGCCACTCGAGCTGGCGCCACATCTCGAATGTCTGGTCGCTCAGCATCCAGCCGATCGTCTGGCCGGCGGCGGCCACGCTCTCCGTCGCTCGCCGCACGGCGGCGGTCAGGCCCAGGGCCTCGTGGGCGGACACGTCGTTGTCCGGTGTTGCACGCTCGACCCCGGCGCCCACGCCGAGCACCCGCGCGAGCGGTGGGAGCCGGCGCCGGCGGGCGTCTTCGTCGCGCATCAGCACGAAGAAGGCCGCGGCCTCGCCGGGCATGCGGGCGTCGAGGTTCTCGCGGGAGAAGAGCCGCCCGCCGCCGTCGAGGGCGGCGATGGCGCGGGGGTCGTAGTCGCTGTGCGCGCCGCCGATCACCACTGCTTCGGCGCGCCGCGCGGCGAGGGAGCGCAGCGCGGTGGAGAGCAGCGCCCCGGCGCCGGCCTCGCCGCCGGGCTCGATCTGCGCCGAGGCGGCGGGCATGATCTCGCGGATCATCGATGTGAGGAGATCGCGGGCGCGCGGCGCGTCGGGCAGTGTCTCGTCGAGCGTGATGTACACCTCGGCGGCGAGGTCGCGGATCGGGCTCATCGCCTCTTCGACGGGGGCGCGGGCCAGGGCGGCGAGGCGCTCCGGGCCGGTCAGGCGGCCGTCGAGGGTGGGTAAGAAGGCCATGGTGATGGGCTCGCCGTCGCCATCGGCGAGCGGCGCCTCGGCCATGGCGGGATATCCGGCGCGAAGCAAGAAGCCTGTTTGCAGGGCGTTCAGGCCCACGGCGGTGGCGGCGCCGACGCTGACCACGGCGATGTCGCTCATGTCGCCTCCTCGGCCGTCACGAGGATCTTCGCGTCCTTCATCCGGCGCGGCGGGCGGAAGGCGGCCCGCCACACGAGCTCCACGATCACGTCGGTCGATTCGGGCACGCGGAGGGTGTCGATGAGCACCGTGTCGACATGGGGTGTGAGCGTCTCGGGCTCGCGCCCCGGGGCTCGCAGTCTCATGGAGACACGCATCTTCGGCAGGCGAAAGAGCGTCGTGCCTCCGCCGGGCGTGAGGTTCATGAGGGCGACCTCTTCGCCGCCGATGAAGGGGGGAGAGGCGGTGAGCCCGGGGGAGGCGCACAGGCTCTCTCGATCGTCGTGATCGAGGGGGAGCAGCGGGGCTCGCTCCTTGAGCCAGGCGGCGTCGTAGGTGCCGAGGAAATGGCGGCGAGGTGCCCAGTGGCGGCCGATCGCCCCGAGGCCGGCGGGCGCCGGGCGGTCGTGGGCCGAGGAGAGGAGGTGTTGTGGATCTTCGATCATCGGCGCGGGTTGGTGCGTGAGGGCCGACAGGTCGCGGGCAATGCCGCGCCCGACGGGGTTGCGCGGCTCTTCCAGGGGGCTCTTCGGGTCGCTCAGGTCGAGCCCGCCGAAGGCGTGATCGTAGCGCAGCTCGACGCCCGTGGTCGGGCGAGGTGCGGTGAGGCTCGACCCCTCGGCGGCCCACACGCGGAGGCCGAAGATCCGGACGACCTTCGAGAGCGTGCCTGCGCGGATCCCCGCGTCGAAGGAGGGCACCGCCTTGCCTCCGGGCGCGTGGGCGGCGGCGACCACGATCACGTCGGTGCCCGGCTTGAAGAGGCAGAGATCCGAGGGGTACTTGATGCTGCTCTTCTCCGGATCGGCCCAGGGGATGTCCTGCCCGCGGACGCCCCGCCGCTCCGCGCGGGGCACCGGGGAGAGCATGCCGTCGTCGAGCGCCCGGGCGAGCGTCGCTTTGACGATCACGCACAGGCGCTCTCCGTCTTTGGCCATCAGCATCCGTGGAGCGGCGACGAGAGAGGTCCTGTTGTCGAGGTCGGGCGCGTCCACGGCTCAGGCCTCCGAGGTGGTCTTGGTCAGGGTCACGGTGGGCGCGGTGATGGTGAGGGCGGCGGTCTTGATGGCGATCCCTCCTCCGTCGATGATGACCTCGCTGTCGCCGCACTTGAAGACGATGGCGCCGGAGGCGTCGACCTTGTGGAAGGCGCCCACGAACACGGCCTTCCCGGCCGCGGTGACGGTGTGCGAGCCGCCGATGGTGTCGAGCACCGCGCCGCCCACCGTGGTCGTGCGCGCGCCGCCCACCGTCTCGGACTCCGGCGCTTTGCTCAGCACCACGAGGCCGATGGCCTTCTCCGTCTTGGTCGCGTTGCATGTCTCGGCGCGCACGCCGCCGACGAGCTCGACCCTGGCTGCGCCGACGCTCTGGGTGCGGGCGCCCGTGATCGAGGTGTGGATTCCGCCGGCGGCGATGGTGGCCTTGATGCTGCCCACCGTCTCGGCGTGGGTCGCCGCGCAGACATCGATGGAGTGGCCGGGGCCGGTGGCGCTGTCGCTCGCGGCGTTGCCGCCCACCGCGCCGTCCGGGCCGACCTTGTTGGCGGCCGACTCCCCACCTCCGTCTCCTCCGCCCACGCCGAGCGCGTCGCCGAGCTTGCTCGACGCGGCGTCGAGGGCGCCGTTCACCATCTTGTCGAGCCCGAGCTGGCTGCTCGCGTGATCGCCCGGCCCGCCCTCTTCTTCTGCGCCTTCCGCGCCGCCTCGACCCTCTGCGCCGCCGCGGCTCTCCTGCGCTTCACCGCCCTTGCCACGGGACTTCTTGCCTGCCTTCCGGCCCTCTCCGCCGCCCTGCCGCTCGGCCGATCCGCCGCCCTCGCCGCCGAGCGAGGCGCCGAAGGACTCCGGTGTCGGCAGCCCCGCCGCGGCGCCCACCGCGCCTGCCGCGGCCCCGAGATCGCCGCGGCTCACCGCGTCCATGGCGGTGCTCACCTGCTCGGCCTTCTGCTGTGCGTCGTTGATCGGGCCCATCACCTGATCGACCTTCTCCGACACGGCCTGATCGAGCTTCTTCATCGCCTGCTCGGCCTCGGCCTTGGCCGCCTCGGTGACGGTCTTGACGGCGAGCGAGAGGAGGCCCTGGAGGGGATTGCCGTCCATCTCGAACTGATTGCCACCCACGCTGGTCGCGCTCGCGCCGCCCGAGGTGAGCCCGCAGACGGCGTTCACCTCCACGGTGCGATTGCCGCCGATGGACACCGTCTGCCCGCCGCTCACGGTGTTCTTGTATCCGTTCGTGATCTTGACGGTCTGGTCGGCGCCGACCTTGAGGGTCGAGTCCACCTTGACGTTCTTGGTCTCGTTGGACGCCGTGGTGCTCGTCTTGTTGTTGCCGGTGGCGAGGGTCGTGTCCTTCTGCGCCGCCACGTGGATTTCTTCGCTCCCGGCCTTGTCTTCCAGGCGAATCTCGTTCCGGCCCTTGCCGCCGGGAGAGGACGCGGTGGCGAGCGCGGTGCGGCTCTTGCCCTCGGGCAGGGCGTAAGGTGGCATGAAGCGGCCGTTGTAGACGCGGCCGGTGACGACAGGCCGGTCGGGGTTGCCCTCCAGGAACTCGACGATCACCTCCCAGCCGACGCGCGGCAAGATCATCGATCCGCTCGTCTGCATCTGGGAGACGCGCATCCAGCAAGAGGCCTTGTCGTCGCTCTGGCCGTAGCGATCCCAGTGGAATTGCACCTTGCAGCGACCGTGCTCGTCGGTGTGGATCTCCTCGTTCGCGGAGCCGGGCGGGGCGACGATCACCGCGGTTTGAGGGCCCTCGATGATCGGAGAGGGCGTGCGCCGGGGAGCGCGGTATTTGATCTTCTTCGGGATGACCTCGGCGTGGACGCGAAAGACGCCGTGGTGGAGCTCGTGCACGGCGGCGGTGATGAAATAATCGCCGTCGACGTCCAGGGGCGTATCGGCGAGGGTGAGCCAGCGCCCGGGCACGAGGCGCGGAGAGCCGGATTCGAGCGCGAGGACGGCGCGGGCGGCCTGGAGGGCTTCGAGCTTCACCTGGGCGAGGCGCTTGCCCTCGGCGGGCTCGGTGTAGTGTCCGGGGTAGTCGTAGACTTCGAGGTCGGCGTCGCGATCGGCCGAGGCGGCCTCTGTGAGGTCGAGGTCCGGGCGCTTGAAGTCGTAGTCGCGGAGGGTGACCTTGCCCGTCGCCGTCCGGTGTCGCTCGGTGATGACGCCGACGGCGTCGTCGGGCGCGTCGAGCCCGGCGCCGTGGCGATAGCGGAGGCGCGGCTCTCCCTCGATCGGGTCGGCGAGGGCGCTGTCGTCGTCGAAGACGAGGAGCTCACCCGCGTCGCTCCGCTCGGAGAAGAAATAAATGCCCTCTTCTTCGAGCAGGCGGGAGACGAAGGCGAGCGCGCTCTCGCTGTACTGCACGCAGTATTCGCGCTTCGGATACCGGGCCGTGAGGCGAAATGAGAGCGCCTTTGCGTCGATCCCGAGGCTCGTGAGGACTTCCGTGACGATCTCCTTCACGTCCTTGTCCTGGAAGATCCGACAGTCCACCTGGTGCGCGAGCAAGCCGAGGCAGGAGGTGACCCGGATTCGATACGTGAGGTGCTCCCGCGCCTCGTCGTCCGGAGAGGCGAGCATGGAGACGCGCATCACCACGCCGAGCATCTCGTGGTCGAGCTCGCCGCGGCCGAGGGCGATCCGCGCCGGGAGGCCGAGCAGCTCGTCGGGCTCGGCGTAGGTGGTCGTGCGGACCTCGATGTCGGCGAAGGCGACCTCGCCGAGGCGCCGCTCGATGCGCAGCCCGGTCACGTCGAGCGACGCGATCGGCCCGGCCTGGAAGGAGATGGTGAGCGATGTCGTGTCCATACGTCAGTTGTCCACCACGAGCGCGGCGTCCTCCGTGACCTCGCCGTCGAAGGTGATCGAGGTCCCGGCGATCGAGACCGAGGCCGGGGTCATGGTGAGGGTGGAGCCGCCCATGATCACGGTCAGCAGGTCGTCCGCGGCGAAGACGACGTTGGCGGCCTTGATGATGTGGGCGCCGCCCGCGACCTCGACGAAATCAGCGCTGCTGTCGTCGGCGCGGTCACCCTTGATCTTGTTGATGATGGCGCCTGCGACCTTGTGGCTCAGGCCCGCGCCGACGGTCACCATCCGGCCGCCGCCGGAGATGATGATCTTCGCGGCGCCGGCCTTCTCCGTGCGCGCGCCGTCGACCCAGACGGTGCGGCTCGCGGCCGTGAGCTCGACGAGGGCCGCGCCGATGCTGTCATCCATGGTGGCGAGGCCGTTCTCGTCGACGGAGCCGGCCACGAGGTCGACCTGCATCCCCCCGATCGAGAGGGTGGAGGCGCCGGTCGTGGTGCGCTTGTGATCGCCGCCGGCCTTGATGTCCCGGTTGCCGGCGATGGAGAGGGAGTGACTGCCCACGTCGTCGACCAGGAAGGTCGAGACGTGGACGGATTGATTGCCGCCGACGGTCATCTTCTGGTCGGCGCCGATGCTCGCGGCCATGCTGTCGGTCACGGAGAGGGATTGATTGGCGCCGATCGTCCGGGACTCGTTGTTGCCGATGCTCTCCGTGGCGTTGTTGCCCGCCGAGACCGAGGCGTCCCGGGAGGCGTTCATGAACATCTCCTCGCTGCCGGCCTTGTCGTCCATGCGGATCTCGTTGCTCGATCCGCCGCCGGGCGTCGTCGCCGTCTGGATGGACATCCGCGTCTTGTGCTTGGGCAGCTCGTAGGGCGGGCGGACCTTGCCGTTGTACATCCGGCCGAAGACGAAGGGCAGGTCCGGGTCTCCGTCGGTGAAATCGAGCATCACCTCCCAGCCGACGCGGGGCGTGAGCATGCTGCCGCCGAGGGGGAGCTGGCAGGTGCGGATCCAGAGACTCGATGTCTCATCGCGCTTGCCGAGCCGGTCCCAGGGGAAGATGACCTTCACCCGGCCGTGCTCGTCGGGGTAGAACTCTTTGCCCGAGGGCCCGGTGGTGACGGCGATCTGCGCGCCCGGCGAGGCCACGGCGCGCGGCAGGCGCGGGGGCCGATAAGGGGCGTTGGCCGCGGGGACGGCCGTGAAGGTGATGCGCTCGCGGGGCCCTGTGGACGCTCGCTCATCGACCCTGCCGAGCAGGTCTGCTCCGCGGGCGCGCGGGCCGGCGGCGCGGCGCCCGTCGATCTCGACGCGCACCTCGATCACGAAATACGCCTGGTTGAGCGGCGCATAGGGGTGCTGGTCGAGGTCGAAGGTCTTGCCGGGGTGGAGGCGCAGGGTGCTCGTGTTGCCGGCGAGCGTCTCGCGGCGGGCGCGGAGCGAATCGAGGAGCACCCCGGCGAGGCGGTCTCCCCGGGCAGGATCGGTGAAGCGGCCGGGGTAGGAATAGACCTCCAGCGAGGCTTCGCCCGCGTCGCCCGCGGCGGCCTTGGCGTTGAGGTCGAGCTTGGGGCGCTGGAAATCGTAGTCGCGCAGGTTCACCTTGCCGGGCGCGGTGGAGCGCGTATATCGCGCGGCGAAGATCGCGTCCTTCGCGGCGTGGAGGCCGTCGCCGGGGAGGTGGGGGAGGGTCGAGTCGCCGTCGATCGGGCCGAGGTCGGCGTCGAAGAAGGTGACGATATCGGCGCCGGAGCTCGAGTCGATGGCAAAGGCGATGCCCTCCTCGGAGAGGAGGCGCCGGAGGAAGTCGTAGTCCGTTTCGCGGTACTGGGTGGTGTAAACGCGCTTCGGATAATCCCCGTCGAGCTGGAAATGCTGCGCGTCCGCCGGGACGCCGGCGCCTTCGAGGACGGCTTTGACGATGTCGGGCGCCGTCATGTCCTGAAAGACACGGCAGTCGGCGCGCTGGGTGAGGCGGAAGAGGCGCGGCCGGGCGACGAGCCTCGTGCCGTGCTCGCCCTCGCCTTGATCGGTCGATCGCTCGGCCTCGACGACGTAGCCGGCGATCGTCCGCTCGCCGTGGCCTCCCTCGCGAGAGAGGGTGAGCACGAGCGGTTTGCCCGTGAGCGAGGCCGGGTCGGGCCCGCCCTTGCGGTCGGTGATCTCGCAACGGATCTCGCCGAGGTCGTCGAGCGGCTCGCGCGAGGAGAGGCGGAGGACGGTATAGGCCGTCCCGTCGACGGTGAGCTGGCTCTGGAGCTCGATAGAGTCTGTCATGGCGCCCCCTCATCCGATCTTCAGATCGGACGCCAATTTGACGACGGCGGCCGCGTCGATTGCGATGACGGAGCCGGTGAGCTTCACCGGCCCGCCGCTCAGCTTGAGCGAGCTCCCGCCGCCGTTGAACTGGCCGACGCCGCCGCCGAGGACGATCTTCGGCGCGCTCACCACCACATCGCCCCCGACCTTGCGCAGGTGCAGGCCGCCGATGAGCTGCTTGACGCCCTTGGCCGAGGTTTGCAGGAGCGGGACAACGTGGAGCTCGGCCGCGGTCGAGGTGCAGTCTTTGCCGGCGCCCACCGTCTCGATGACAGGGCCCTTGGCGAGTTGGAGGATGACCGCGCCCACCGACTCGTCGTAGGTCGAGAGCATCTTGTCGTGGATGCTGCCGGCCGACATGCTGACCTGCACCGCGCCGACATCGCGGGTGAAGGCCCCGGTGATGTCCTTTCGCACCCCGTTGGAGATGGTGATCTGGTTGCCTCCGACGCTGTAGTCCCTGGCGCCGCCCACCTTCTCGACGAAATCGGCCTTGGCCTGGTCCGACTCGTTGCCTCCCACGGTGACGCTCTGGGCGCCGGAGACCTTGACCTGCAAGGCGTTGCCGACATCGATCGACTGGTTTCCCGAGATGGTGATCGTCTCGTTGGAGCCGACGGTGAGGCTGTAGTTGCTCCCGATGGAGTGATCGTCGTTGACGGCCACGGTCTCGTTCTTGTCGTTGCCGGTCGTGCGGTTCAGGTCCTTCTGGGCCGAGAGGGAGAGGCCCTGCTTGCCGGCCGTGTCGCTGGCCTTGATCTCGTTGTGGCCCGCGCCGCCCGGGGTCGACATGCTCTTCATCGATCCATCGGCGGCGGCGCCCGGCTGGGCGTACGGCGGGGTGTGCTCGGCGTCGTAGGCGCGGCCGAGGACGATGGGGCGATCGGGGTCGCCGTCGAGGAAGGCGACGGAGACCTCCCAGCCGACGCGCGGGAGGATCATCGAGCCGCCGAGGCCGACCTGGGAGACCCGGATCCACGCGCTCGAGGTGTCGTCTTGCTTGGCCGAGCGATCCCAGAGAAAACGCACCTTGATCCGGCCGTACTTGTCGACGTGGATCGCTTGCGGCTCGTTCGACGGGCCGGTGACTACGGCCGTCTGGATGCCCCGGATCCGGGGCTTTTTGGCCCTTCGCGGGGCGGCGAAGGGCGCCCCCTTGGGGATGGCGACGAGCTCGTTTTCGCAGCTCTCCGCGCCTTCCCGGCCGCCCGAGGTGAGCGCGACAACGATGAAGTCGCCGTTGAGATGAGGCTCGTTGGCGCCCTCGACGCGCATCGGGGTGCCGCAGACGAGGCCTGCCGCGCGGCTCTTGCCGTGACAGCGGTCGATGTCGCCCCGCAGGGCGCTGATGCGGGCGCGGGCGCGGCGGGCGCCCTCGGGTCCGGCGGTGAAGCCCCCGGGATATTCGAAGTGCAGGAGGGGATACGGGCCCGGCGCGGGCAGCGACGCTTCGGGGAAGACGGCGGGTTTTTCGAAATCGTAGTCGCGCAGCGCGACGAGCGTGGGCCTCAGGGTCTTTTCGCGGGAGAAGGCGAGGAGCGGCTGGGCGCCCGGCGCGGCGCCGGGGCGCGGGGTGAGGAGCACCGGGCCCTGCCCGTCGGGGGAGGTGAAGGCGTCGGGGTCGTCGGCGAAGACGAGCTTGTGCCCTTTGGCCGAGCGGAGGAAGAAATAAAAGATGCCCTCTTCCTCGAGCAAACGCTCGACGAAATGAAGCTCCGTCTCCCGGTACTGGCAGAGGAGCTCCCGCGGAGCATAGGTTTGCCGCAGGCGCCACTCGACGTCCTGGTCGACCCCGGCGGCGGAGAGCACGTCTTTGATGACATCGACCGGGCTCTTGCCCTGGTAGATCGCCGAGCCTTCGCGATGCTCGAGCGCGGCGATCGCGGGCCGGAGGCGCAGGCGAAAGAAGAGCTCGTCGCCGTCGTAGGTCAGGAATTCGGCCTGATCGGGGAGCCCGTCATAGAAGCGGACCTGCTCCGCGGCGTCGGTCACCTCGAGGACGACGCGGCGTCGCAGGCAGTCGTCGATTCGAAACGAGGTGTCGGTCGTCGATATTTCGACATCGACCTCGTAGGGCGTCGAGATCGCTTCCCGCGCGCGATAGGCGCGGACCCGGACGTCACCCGGGAGCTTGTCCCCTTGGAGCGTGAGGTGCGGAGGCACGAGGCGAGACTATCAGAGCGCGGCGCGACAGCAACCACCACATCGACGCGCTCGTACAACGCGCTCGCACGGCGCGCTTCCCGCGCGGTCGCACGTTGGGCTACCATGTCTCCACGATGGCGGTGACGGAGGCCGAGGTCTCGCTGGAAGGGTACGCGGAGATCCGCGCGGAGATGGAAGCCCTGCGGTCGCGCGACGACGTGCTCGCCCGCGCCGGGCTCTCCGCCGAGCAGTGGGCGGGGATACAGCGGGCGTGGCTCGATCGGATGGGCGACGAGCTCTCGCTCGGCCGGTTCGAGCTCGCGAACCGGTACACGCGCGCGTTCGTCGACAAGCAGGAGGCGATCGCCAGAGCCGGCGCGCCCGCGACGCCCGCGACGCCTGCGCCTGCCCCGCCCGAGGCGCCGGCGCCGCTTCCCGCGATCGCAACGCCCGAGCCCCCGGTCATGGCGCCGCCGGCCTTCATCCCCGCGCCTGCGCTCGCGCCTGTTTTCGCGCCTGCTCCCGTGGAGCGCGCGCACGTGGACGTCGGCGCGACGGTGCTGGCGCTCGATCTGTCGGCGATCCGCGCTGCGTTGCCGTTCGCCGCGCCGGTCGATCCATCGCCGCCGGTCCCGGACGCGCCCGCTGCTCCGCCGCCGGTCAGGCGCAACCCTGCGTCGCTCTCGGGGACCTCGTTGAGCCTGCCGGTGCCCCAGGGCACAGCGCTGCCGTTCGCCGCGCAGCAGCCCGGCCTGCCTTCGCCGCCCGCGCCGCCGTCACCGCCCGCGCGAACCGCGGACGTCGGGGCCGAGACGATGACTCTTCCTCCTTCGATCATCGCCGCTGCGATCGCAGCCGCGGCCAAACCGCTGCCTTTTTCAGCAGCCCCGGAAGACGACGACGCGACCGCGACCCTCCCCATCGTCCCCCTCGCGCCTCGACGGGACGTGATCGGCGGGACGACCGGCGAGCTCCCTGCCGACCTGATCGCGCGCCTCGCCAAGCCGATGCCCTTCTCGGAAGACCCCGGCCCGAAGGCTGCGCCGGCCCTCACGCTGGAGCAATACGCGGCCCTCTGCGCCGAGCTCGGCGCATCACCCCAGCAGCAAGACGCGGTGTTTCGGCGTTATGGCCTGTCGTCCACGGACGATCGGAGGGCGGTGGATGCCTCCTGGCAAACGCGGTTGAAGAATGATCCGTCCGAATATCAGCGATGGCAGGCGCTCTACCAGCACTACAAGGCTCATTTCTCGGCAAAGCGCTGATCCTCGTGATTTTTTAACGCAAAGGCGCAAAGGCGCAAGAAGAAAGACTGCGGGGCTTCCTTCTTTCTTCTTCTCCGGTTGCGTCTTTGCGTCTTTGCGTCTTTGCGTTCAATTCCGACCATGCGGATCGTCGAGCGCTCTCTTCAGGGAACGAGGTCGTTCGAGGGGGAGCGCCGTCACCGCTTTGCGCCCATGGCGGTCATCATCCGGCGGAGCGCGCGCTCGACTTCGCTCCGGCTGATCTTCACCGCCGCCGGCGCCTTCCGGGGCTCGACGCGGGCAGGCTTGCTCGCGGGCTTGGGCTTCTCGACCTTGGGCGGCGGCGGAGAGACAGGCATGCTCCCGGCCGAGGCAAAGGCCAGGAGATCGGCGCGGCTCCCGTTCCAGCGATCGAGATCGACCGGGCCTTCGATGCCGGCCACGCTCCCTCGATCGCTGCTCTGCCAGAATGACCACCTGGCCCAGGTCTCGGGCGTGGCCGGGCAGCGGCGCCCCCAGTTGGCGAGCCAGAGTGGATAGCGACCGAAGCTCGGCGGGGCGTCGAGATCTTCCCAGAAGCCGGGCGCGGTGTAGATCAAGGGGCGCTTGCCGAGCGCGGCCTCCACGCGGTCGAGCCACACCTGCATGCGCGCGAGCACGACGGGGGCTGTGACTCCATCCATCACCTCGATGTCGAGCGCGGGCGGCAGATCACCGGGGCCGAGGCCCCCGTTCTCGCGGATCTGGGCGATCAGGAGGTCGGCCTGGGCCTTGGGATCTTCGGCCGGGCGGAAGAACTGATAGGCGCCTCGGATCACCCCCGCGGCGCGCATCCCGGCCCAGTTGCGCGCGAAATCGGGGTCGGAGAAGCCGCTCCCGTCGGAGACCCGCGCGAAGGCGAAGGCGACGCCGGCCTGGGCCGCGGCGGGCCAGTCGATGGTCTCCTGGTAGTACGAGACATCGATCCCGAGCAGCGTCGGGCCGAGCGCGCATTGCCGCACCGCGTCCTCCTCGAAGCCGGGGCCCGCGGCCTGCGGATCGAGGGCGATCGGCGCCTCGTCGTCCCCGGCGGTGTCGGGGGCGGCGCAGCCGAGGGCCATGCTGATTCCGAGCGAGAGGGCGGCGAGGGCGGCGAGGGGTCTCTTCGGCATGGGGGGCGCGGCGCGGCGCCGCTGGAAGAAGGACGGAGCGGCGCGCGTTTGTGCGCGATCGAAGCAGGATTTCGGCGCGAGGGGACGCCCCGCGCCGCTCACGGGGGCAGCTTGGCGAGCAAGATCCCCTGGGTCGCCACCTGGGTCATGCCGAAATCGACGGTCCCCGTGCAGTTGCCGCCGAGGAAGAGGTGGCCCGCCGCGTCGGTCGCCGGGTGGAGCGCGCAGGACGAGCCCGGCGTCCCGATGTGCTTGCCCGAGACGAGCACGAGGTTCGCGCTGAGCTTGAAGATGAAGTTGTCCGTCGGGCTCACCGCGGTGAGGACATTGCCCTGGAAGGTGATGGTGTTGCTGAACTGGCCGGTGAGGTAAAGCCCGCCGGAGGGGTCGATGGCGAGGCGCACGTCGCCGGCCTGGCCGCTGACCATCATCGCGACCTGCGTGATGAAGTTGCCGGAGGGGTCGAGCTTGGCGACGTAGATATCGTTGTTCCCTCCCCAGGCCCAGAGGAGGTTGTCGCCGAAGCTCACCGAGCCGCCGAAGGTCCCCGCGAGGTAGATATTTCCGGAGGCGTCGGTGGCCACGTTGCTCGTGTCGAGGTTGCCCATGTTCGTGAAGGCGCGGCTGGTCATGCAGCTCCCGTCGCCCTCCTTCAGCCTGGCGACGAACAACGTACCTTGCTTCTGGCCACAGCCGATCTCGGCGCTCTCGTTGTGTCCGTACACCACGAGATCGCCGGGCGCGTTCACGGTCATGATCGGGGGCTGTGCGGGGACGTTCTTCGACCAGGTGAGGCTCCGGGCGACGACGCCCTGGGAGGCGGGCGGGAGCCCGGTCGTCACCGTCGTGCTGGTGAAGGTGTGGCCGGCGGCGTTCACGGCGAGGCTGATTTCCTGGACGTTGTTCTGGGCCATCCCCGGGCCGACCTGCGGGCAATCGAAGCTGCCGGTGAGCATCCCTTGCGGATCGTAGATGCCTGTCAGGCAGGTGGGCGTCGCGGGGGACTGCCCCTGGTCGTGCGACCCCATCACATAGAGGTTATCGCCCGCGTCGACCTTGCCGAACAACCATGTCTCGGGCAGGCCGGCGCCGTATTTCTTCCCCCAGAGGTAGGCCCCATCGGCGCTGTATTTGATGGTGAAGCCGTCGGTGGCCGCGGGGTTCGTCGGGACACCCTGGGCGGTGAGCGGCGGACCGCCGAAGTCGATCGTCCCGTCGAAGCTGCCCACGAGGATGGGGTTGCCCTGGCCGTCGACGACGAGATCGTTGAGCGTGGCCGTGGCGTTCGAGGCGCTGTTGGGGATGAGCCCCTGGGGCGAGGGGATCACCACGCTCCAGAGCACATCGGCGTTGCCCGCACCGCCTCCCGCACCTCCGGCGCCGCCGGCTCCCCCACCACCGCCCCCGGCGCCGCCGCCGCCATTGCCGGAGGAGGCCGTGGTCGTGCTGCTCATCCCACCTGCGCCCCCGGTGCCCGAGGAGGACGAAGAAGAAGCGACGGTGGTTGTCGCCGTCATCCCACCTGTGCCTCCGACTCCCGACGAGGACGTCGAGGTGACCGCCGTCGTCGAGGATCCGGTCGTGCTGCCGGATCCTCCTGTTCCGCCCGAGCTGATCGAGCTGTTGTTGCACGCGCCAAGGAGGCTTGGAAGGCAGAGCCCAAGCCAGGACCACAGAGGAGATCGGCTGTTGAGCATCTCCGACATGTTGCGGACAGCCGACCCCTCATTCACCTCGTGTCGTGGCGTTTGGGGTCCACGCGCGTCTCTTCCGCGCTGGACGGCGAGGCCCGCGCCCCGGCTGTCAGACCCGCTCGAACAGCGAGACCCAGGCGGAGAACGACGTGCTCGGCGTGCCCACGGTGTTGAACGATGTGGGACGGAGGAGCACCTCCCGGAAGCCGTCGGCGAAGTAGGCGCGCAGCTCCTCGGGCGAGTAGCCGCGCGGGCCGGCTCCGGTGGTGTTGGTGGCGAACCCGAGCATCAGGTGGCGGCCGCCCGGGCGCAGCACCTGGGCGAGCTCGCGCAGGTAGCGGCGCCGCTCCTCCTCGTCGATCACGTGGAAGAGACCGCAGTCGAGCACCGTGTCGAAGGTGCGCCCGAGGCCCGCGAGATCGAGCGCGTCGCCGACCTTGAACGTGGCGGAGAGGCCGCGCTCGGCGCGCTTCTTCTCGGCGATCTCGATGGCCTTCGGCGCCGCGTCGATGCCCCAGGCGTCGAGCCCGCGCCGCGCCAGCTCCAGCACGTTCTCGCCGGTGCCGCAGCCGAGGTCGAGCGCGGAGCCGGCGATGCGGATCTCGTCGAAGACGGCCACCAGATCGTCCTGCGCCCTGCCGATGTCCCACGGGGGCGGCGATCCTGCGCCGTACGCGTCGAGGAAGCGCTCGCGGCTCGGGCTGCCGGGCGGCCTCACCACCGGCCCCGATGCGGCGGCCCAGCTCGGGCGGGCCTGGAGGCGCGCGATCCAGGCGCGGATATGCGGGAAGGGATCGAGGTCGATCTGGAGGAGCGCCGAGAGCTCGATCGTGGTGCCGAGGACGATGTCCGCGAGGCTGAACGCGCCGGTGATGAAATCGCGGCCGGCGAGCTGGTGCTCCACCACCGGCAAGAAGCGCGAGAGCCACTGCCCCGCGGACGCGCAGAGCGCCTCGTCGGCCGGGGCGCCCTGCCGGGCCTTGATGAAGCGCTCGACGACGAGCGTGGTGAAGTACGGATCGAGGTGGCTCGCGCCGAAGAACATCCACCGGAGCAGGTCGGCGTTGGCCTGCGGATCGCGCGGCCAGAGCGACTCGCTCTGCTTCTGCGCGAGGTACGCGAGGATCGCGGGCGACTCCCAGAGGGTGAAGTCGCCGTCGGTGAGGGTCGGCACCTTGCCCATCGGGTTGTGCGCGAGGTACGCGGGCGAGCGCTGCTCGGCCCTGGAAAAATCGAGGAGCTTGAGCTCGAGCGAGACGCCGAGCTCGGCCGCGCAGATGCGGACGCGCTTGCCATTGGGGGAGATCGGGCCGGTGTAGAGCTGCATGAGGTCTCCTCGCGCTGCCCGCGACGGGCGCGCTCGCTGGGGTGCGTGGGGCACCCTAGGCGCGCGCCGGTGCGGATGCACGACCTCCTTCGGGGAGGATGGCTTATACTCTCGCGCGATGGCTGCGCCGGTCCCGAAGCCCTACGTCACCTACGAAGAGTACCTCGCGCTCGAGGAGAAGAGCCTCACCAAGCACGAGTGGCTCGACGGCGTGATCTACGACATGGAAGCGCTCGGGATGTCAGGCGGAACGCCGGACCATGCAGCGCTGGCGCTCGCGGTCGGCGGTGAGCTTCGCGCGCAGCTTCGAGGAAAGCCCTGCCGCGTCTATTCCTCCGATCTCAAGGTTCGGGTCATGGCGACGGGCATTTCCACGTACCCGGACATCAGCGTCGTCTGCGGCAAGCTCGAGCCGGCTCCTTCCGACAAGAACGCGGCGACCAACCCGGTGGTCCTGGTGGAGGTGCTCTCCGACTCGTCCGAGGCCTACGATCGCGGGCAGAAGTTCGCCCATTACCGGCGCATCCCCTCGCTGCGCGAGTATGTGCTCATCGGGCAAGGTGAGCCGCGCATCGAAGTGTTTCGCAAGAACGACGAAGGGAAGTGGGTGCTCGCCGAGGAGGCCTCCGCCGGCCAGGTGGCCGAGCTCACGAGCATCGGCTGCGTGCTCTCCGTCGACGAGATCTACCTCGACCCGCTGCGTGACGACACCGCCACGGACGGCGGCTGACGCCGATCACTTCCGCGTCTTCTTCCCCGCCTTCGGCGCCGGCTTGATCGCCGAGTCCTTGCAGCAGCGAAAGCCCGTCGAGTAGTCGTGGTAGCTCGGCTCGTGGGCGATGGTCACGTAGGTGCAGCCCGGGCCGAGCTCGTCGGTCGTGCTGAAGAAGCCGCCCATGAAGATGCCGTTGCCCGGCCGGTGAGGCTGGCTTCGCCGCGTCACCTGATCGCGCTCGAGCAGCTCCTCGATGTCCTCGTCGACGGTGTCGCTCACCCACTCGTGGAGGTTGCCGACCATGTCGAACACGCCGGCGGCCTGGCAGTCGCCGTATTCGCCGGTCTTGGCGAGGAAGCCCGGCTCTTGATCGAGCTTCGGGTTGTTGAAGCTCTCCTCGTACTTCCACGCGCGGGCGTCGGGGCCGAAGAACCTGGTGAGCAGGTGGCCCTTGCCGCTGTTGCACGCGCCGGCCTTCACCCGGGCGCCGTAGGGGTAATGAAAACCCTTGGATCCGCGGCATGCGCGCGACCACTCGGCGCGGCTGCACAGGCGCTTGCCGGCGTTCTTGCAGGCGAGCGTGGCCTCGTTGCGGCTGATGTATCCCTGGGGGAAGAAATCGGGCTCGCTGCGGGCCTCGAAGCGCACCGACACGTCGGGGTGCAGGTAGTGGGGCAGGGCGTTGATCGCTCCATCGCTGCCCACGGTGACGAGGTGGCCTTCGTAGCGATCGACGCAGTAGCGGCCGATCTCGACCATCTCGGACGGGCATGCTTGCACGGTCTCAGGGCCGGCGTCGGCGCCGCCGTCGGGGATCGAGCTCGCGGTGATGGCAGAGGTGGCCGAGGTGGCGGAGGGCGCGGCGATCGAGCCGGACGCGCTCGCGCTCGTGGAGGGCGGAGGCGCGGCGCTTGCGGCGGGGGGAGGAGCGGAGAGCGCCGCGGTGGTCGCGCTCGTGCTCGGCTCGGGGAGGGTCTCTGCGTGCGAAGACGCGCACGCTGCGATCACGGCGCCGAGGAGGGCGAGGACGCCGAGGGAGAGGCCGAGATGTCGGGGCAGGAGGGCAAGCATGCTCACGACCAACGCTCCGGGCACGCCTTTGCTTCGCGGCGCGCCGCGGGGCTCAGGATACGACAGACCAGCCTGCGTCGCTCCGGCGCGCGCGACCGTCTTGCTCCAGCTTGATCAGGTGCGCTTCGAGGCTCATCCGGGCGATGGGCCACACCGCGGGCGGGGTGTCGGCGTAGGCGATGGGCACGAGCGCGTCGAGCGAGGCGCCCGCGGGGCCGGCCTGGGCGAGGGCGCTCGCGACCTTCGCCTCGCGCAGCAGGCGGTGCTGGATGTAGAAGCGGAAGAGGGCCGACGGCGGGGGCGTGCTCACCCCGTCCACCGGCGCGCCGTGGGCGGGCAGGATCACCTTCAGATCGAGGGCGGCGAGGCGATCGAGCTGGGCGAGGTAGGTGCGCATGTCGCCCTCGCCGGGGGCGATGAGGATGGTCCCCTCGGTGGCCACCATGTCGCCCACCACGGCCGCGCCGAGCGAGGGCTCGACGAAGCAGAGGTGGCCGGCGGCGTGTCCCGGGGTGTGCAACACCGTCCAACGCTGGGGTACGGGGCCGTCGAGCGCGATCGTCTCGCCGTCGTCGAGGCGGCGGGCGATGGTGAGGTCCGGCAGGAGGGCGGCCGTCTCGGCGTGGGCCCAGAGCGGTAGATCGAGCTCTTTTGCGAGCAAGGCGGCGCCGCCGATGTGGTCGTGGTGGTGGTGGGTGAGGGCGACGGCGAGCAGCGTGCGGCCCTGGGAGGCGAGGCCGCGGGCCCACGCGAGCCATTCGCGCTGCTCGTCTTCGTACGGGGTGGCGGGCTCGACGAGGACGACCTCCCGCTCGCCGAGCGCTGCGCTGTTCGTGTGCGTGGCGGGCGGGAGGGTCGGGGTGCGGGCGGAGACGAGCTCCAGGCCCGGGAGGATCGTCCTCGGGGCGATCACGGCGAGCGGCTCGTCAGCGCTCGACGACGAGGGCGAGGGCCTCGCCGCCGCCGATGCAGAGCGTCGCGAGGCCGCGCTTGACGTTGCGGTCCTTCATCGCGGAGAGGAGCGTGACGACGATGCGGGCGCCGCTCGATCCGATGGGGTGGCCGAGGGCCACGGCGCCGCCGCGCACGTTGACCTTCTGCGGGTCGAGGTTGCAGAGCTGGTTGACGGCCATGGTCACCACGGCGAACGCCTCGTTGATCTCGTAAAGGTCGATCTGGTCCGTCGTGAGGCCGAGCCGCGCGGTGGTGTTCTTGATGGCCGCGGCGGGCGCGGTGGTGAACCACTCGGGCGCCTGGGCCGCGCCGCCGTAGCCCACGATCCGCGCGAGCGGCGTGAGGTTGTGCTCCTTCACGGCCTTCTCGCTGGCGAGGACGACCGCGCTCGCGCCGTCGTTGATCGAGGAGGCGTTGGCGGCGGTGATCGTCCCGTCCTTCGTGAAGGCGGGCTTGAGGGTCGGGAACTTGTCGGGCTTGCCGGCGGGCGGGCCCTCGTCGTCCTTCACGAGGAGCGCGTCGCCCTTCTTCTGCGGCACGGCGACGGGGACGATCTCGTTCGCGAAGAGGCCCTCGCGCTGCGCGGAGAGGGCGCGGCGGAAGCTCTCCTTGGCGAACTCGTCCTGCGCCTCGCGGGAGAACTTGTACTCGGCGGCGCACTTCTCGCCGGCGATGCCCATGTGGAAGTTGCCGTACGGATCCCAGAGGCCGTCGTGCACCATCCCGTCGATCGCCTGGAAGTTGCCCATGCGGGCGCCGGTGCGGGCCTGGGGCAGGTAGTAGGGCACGTTCGACATCGACTCCATGCCGCCGGAGACGACGATCTCGGCGTCGCCCATCGCGATGCTCTTGAAGCCGAGGATGATCGCCTGGAGGCCCGAGCCGCAGACCTTGTTGACCGTGGTGGCGGGGACCTTGTTGGGGATCTTGGCGTAGATGGCGGCCTGGCGGGCGGGGGCCTGGCCGACGCCGGCCTGGAGCACGTTGCCCATGAAGACCTCGCCCACGAGGTCCGGCGAGACGTTGGCCTTCTCCAGCGCGGCCTGGATGGCCGTGGCGCCGAGGCGGGGCGCGGCGAGCGAGGAGAGCGATCCCAGGAAGGCGCCGATGGGGGTGCGCATGGCGCCGACGATGTAGATGGGGGCGGACTGGATCATGGAGACCTCCGGAGCGCTCGATCTCGACAGGGGAGAGGGACGAGCGGTGGCTGGTATCGAGTACCCCGGCCGGGGCGCGGTCGCAAGGCGATGACCGTCCTTGCGCGGCCGATCCAGGGCTATCCTCGCCGGGATGAGCGACACGCCGAAAGATTTGCCGAAGGACGCGCCGCCCGCGCGGGCCCCCGATCCGTACGAGGCGAAGTACATGGAGGGCGAGGGCGGGGCGCTCTACCACGACAAGTTCCAGGCGCCGCCTGTCTACCACCTGTTCTTCCTGCTCCCGCTGCTCGTGCAGATCGGCGCGGTGGTGGCCGCGCATGCGCCGATCTTCGTGCCCCTGCTCACGGGCCTGCCGCTCGTGCTGATCTGGCTGCTCTTCGCGGTGCTGCGGGTGAGCGTGACGCGCGAGGCGCTCCACGTACAGTACGGGCTCTTCGGGCCGAAGATCCCGATCGAGGAGGTCGAGCTGTGCGAGGCCGTCGACTACGACTGGAAGCAGTACGGCGGCTGGGGCATCCGCTACGGGCGCGACGGGAGCACGGTGTACAACATGCTTGGCGACCAGGGTCGGGCGGTCAAGGTCGTCTACAAGAGGGGACAGGCGAGGAAGACGGTGCTGCTCTCCTCGCGCGATCCGGAGCGGCTCGCGGCGGCCGTCAACCAGGCGCGCGCGGCGGCGCTCGGCGGGGCGCGCGCGGGGCAACGGATCGCGGCTGCGCCTGCGACGGACGCAGCGGCGGAGCGAGCGGCGCTGGCCGAGGCCGAGGCGGCGGCGGAGCAGGCCGCGGAGCAAGCGGCGCAGCCATCGGCGGTGGAGCGCGAGGCCGGGCGCTGAACGGGCACCGCGGCGCGCGCGCGCTCGCTATGCTCGGACGCCCATGCCCCTCGACAAGCGCGCCGTCCGCGCGGCCTGCCCGCGCTCGCTCAGCTACCACCTCCCGGAGAAGCCGCGCGCCGTGCTGGCGGCGCTCGCCGCCTCCACGCCGGCCGATCTCGACAGCGACGACTACGGCGAAGGGCCGCTGATCGAGGGCTTCGAGAAGGAGATCGCCGCGCTGCTCGGCAAGCCCGCGGCGGTGTTCCTCCCGAGCGGGACCATGGCGCAGCAGATCGCCGCGCGGATCTGGGCCGAGCGGCGCGGCTGTCCGGCCATCGCCTACCACCCGACGTGCCACCTCGAGGTGCACGAGCACAAGGGCTACGAGGCGCTGCACCGCCTGCGCGCGGTGCCCGTCGGCCCTCGCACGGGGCTCTTCGGCCGGGCCGATCTCGACGCGCTCCACGAGCCCGTGGCCATGCTGCTCGTGGAGCTGCCGCAGCGCTCGATCGGCGGCCTTCTGCCGAGCTGGGAGGAGCTCTCGGCGATCAGCGCGTGGGCGAAGGAGCACAAGGTGGCGCTTCAGCTCGACGGGGCGCGGCTCTGGGAGTCGCAGCCGTTCTACGATCGATCCTACGCGGAGATCGCCGGGCTCTTCGACTCGGTCTACGTCTCGTTCTACAAGATCCTCGGGGGCATCGCGGGCGCCGCGCTCGCCGGGCCGGAGGACTTCATCGCCGAGGCGCGCGTCTGGCAGCGCCGCCACGGGGGCAACCTCGTCCACCTCTACCCGTTCGTGCTCTCGGCCCGGCGAGGGCTCGACGCGCGGCTCGGGCGGATGCGCGCCTACCATGACAAGGCAGCGGAGATCGCCGAGCACCTCGCGCAGATTCCGGGGGTGGAGGTGACGCCCCGGCCGCCGCACACGAACATGGCGCATGTGTACCTGCGCGGGGACATCGCGCGGCTGGAAGAGGCCGCGCTGGAGGTGGCCTCGGCGCGCGGGGTGTGGCTGTGGCGCGCCCTCACGGCGACGGCGCTCCCCGGGCTCTCGTACTTCGAGCTCGTGGCGGGGGACGCGACGCTGGAGGTGCCCGCCGACGAGGCCGCCGCGCTGATCACCGAGGTGCTGGAGCGCGCCCGGGGTTGAGCCTCGCGCGCCGCGCGGTCTTTTCACCTCGGCGCGGGCCGGTGCTAGGCTCGACCGCGTGACGCTCCTCAAGATCGCCCAGATCGGCCACCCCATCCTCCGCGAGCGCGCCCAGGAAGTGACGCGCGACGAGCTGCGCTCCGCCGAGGTGCAGCAGTTCATCGACGACCTGGTCGAGACCATGCGCGACGCGAGCGGCGCGGGGCTCGCCGCGATCCAGGTCCACCGGCTCGCGCGGATCGTGGCGATCGAGGTGAAGGACAACCCGCGCTACCCGTACAAGCCGAACATCCCGCTGACCATCGTGGTCAACCCGGTGCTCACGCCGCTCTCCGAGGAGCGCTTCGACAACTACGAGGGCTGCCTCTCGGTGCCGAACCTGCGCGGCCTCGTGGAGCGCTACGCGGAGGTTAAGATCACCGGGATGGAGCGCGACGGCACGCCCTTCGAGCGCGTCGCCCGCGGGCTCACCGCGGGCACCTTCCAGCACGAGTGCGACCACCTCGACGGGGTGCTCTTCGTGGACCGGGTGAAGGATCCGAAGAGCCTGTCGACGTGGACCGAGTTCGAGCGGCACCACCGCCCGGCGTTCCTGGAGAAGATCCTGCCGTTCGTGAAGCGGATGGGCGGGTAAACAGCGTCGCGTTGAGCCGATGCGTCGCGGTGTAGCCCGGGGTTAAAACCCCGGGCTACACGAAGGAAGCCCGCCCTCGCGGGCTTGCCTCGTTCTGGATCGGAGGCCCCTTCCACCGCAACATGCGGGCGGTGTGGGAAGCGGACGTACCGACCCACGTGTCAGCGAAGCAAGATGGGTTATGCGCAGCCCCCCGGAGGGGGGCTTCGTCATGTGTAGCCCGGGGTTTTAACCCCGGGCGGAGCACGACGCTCTGCCTTGGGGTATCCGGTCCGGCCCGGTGCTGCGATGAGGAGCACTAGAGCCCGCGGCTCTTCTCTTCGCGCTCGACCTCTTCCTGGTACGCAACGCTGTAGCGGGCCCAGGGCTTGAGCTTGAGGCGGGGGAAGCCGATCGGTTCGCCGGTGCCCTCGCACAGGCCGTAGGTGCCTTCTTTCATCTTCTGGAGGGCGCGCTCGATCTCGTCGGCCTCCACCACCTCGCGCTCGAGGAGCTTCGAGGTCATCGCCGCCTGACCCTCGGCGCTCGCCTCGTCCATCTCGTCGCCGACCTCGCGGCTCGTCTGCCGCTCCTCGGCGCGCTTCTCCTCGATGCGGCCGAGCAGGTCGGCGCGCATCGATTCGAGGGCCTTCTTGAGCTCGGCGCGCTGGGCGTCGGTCAGCGGCGGGACCGAGGAGGGCGCCTGCTCCACCCGCGCCGGCGGGCGCTTCGGGAGGTTGGGCGCCTCGTTCTCGGTCTCGGATTTCGCGTGCATGTCTTTGCTCATCGTCGAGCTTTCTGTGGGCAGTTCTCTCAGGGCTGCTTGTGCGCGTTGTTCGCGATCCGCATCCCGGAGATGATCAACGAGCCGATGTCCTCTACCGTGCCCTTGCCGATCTGCAAGGTGAGGTTGGCCTCGGGGGCCTGGCCGCCGGCGACCTGGGTGGTGATGAACATGGGAGATTCGCCCTTGTGGGGCATCGCGTTGACGGCGTTGAGGATCTCGGCCGCCACGGCGGGCTTCTCCTGACCGAGCGGGCCGTTCATCATCGACGTGATCGCCTTGGTCATGAGGTTCAGGGTCATGAAGCCGCCGCCCATGTTCTTGCCGGCGCGCAGCGACTCGAGGCCCTGGCGCGAGGCGAGCGTGTCGGCCTCGGCGCCGCCCTTGACGAGGAGGAGGCGCTTGACGAGCTCGTCCTTGTTCACGCCGAAGGCGAGCCATGCGCCCTTGCCGTCGAGCATCACGAGGATGTGGAAGGAGAAGCTTACCTTCTCGCCCTTGGCGGCGGGCTTCTTGGTCTTGTCGAACACGGGCTCGGCCGGGGGAACGAACTCGAACTTGACCTCGACATCCTGCGCGCCCTTGCCGAGCGAGGCCGGGCCGGCGCTCATCTTCACGGTCGGGAGGTAGCGCGCGTCGTCGCGCATCTCCTTCTTGAGCGGGTCCATCAGCCCCTTGCGGTTGTACACGCCGACCAGGTTCTTCAGGCTCTTCACCACGGCCTCGCCGCTGTCGTCGAAGCCCGTGAGGTGCCAGCCGCCCGCGCTGTTCATGACGGCCTCGACGACCTGCTGCGCCTTGGATCCGCGGCCGCTCGGCTTGACCTGGGCCTTGCCGTCGCCGCGCCCGCTGGCCGAGACGGTGTTGGTGTCCTTGCTGAGCGACATGTCGAGCAGCTCGGCGAGGGCCTTGCGATCGTCGGCGGAGCCGATCTTCACCTTGGCGAGGCCGCTCTCGATCAGCTTGCGCAGGACGCGGACGATGTCGGTGAAGCGCGCGGAGTCGGCGGCGCGGCCGAAGAAGGCCGTGTCGGAGTCCTTCGGAAGCTTCCAGTACATCGCGGGAGGCGGGCCGGCGCGGTCGGGCCGATCGGCCATGGTGTTGGCGAACCAGGAGGTGCGGGCGCGCAGCTTGAGGGCGGCCGAGGTGGTCAGGCAGTTGGCGCGGTCGGCGCCGATGTCGAGCGTCACCTTGTCGAGGTCGGTCATCAGCGCGCCCGCCTCGACGGTGAGGGCGTTGGCCGCCTCGAGCAGGGCGTCGTCGAAGTTGGGATCACCGATGGAGGCCTGGCTCTGCACGAGCACCGGCAGGCCCTTCATGTCCTGCCGGAGCTTCTGCCCGAAGCGCGCGTCGAAGGGGCTGATCCGGAACTCCGCGTGCAGATCGCTCGTCGCGGGCGCCGAGAGGGGCAAGGTCCGCGTCAGGTAGGGCGCGAGGGCGAGGATGTCCTTCTCGTGGTCGCTGCACACGAGGCGCGCGGGCGTCGCGCCGGACGAGGCCGCGATCACGCAGTGAGCGTCGCGCTCCTTGTCCTTGTCGCCGATGCGGAAGGTGCCCGGCGTGACCTCGACGAGCGAGGCGTCGGGGGTGAGGGCGGCCTTGGCGGCGTCCATCGAGCCGAGCCCGATGGCGAAGGCCCAGTAAGGCTTGGGCTTGTGGGAGTTCTGATCGAGCGCCACCACCACGTCCATCGGGGCCTCGGCGGCGACCGCCTCGGAGAGCTTCTTCGGGTCGACGAGGCCGCGGAGCGCGTCCTTGAAGAGCTCCTTCAAGAGCGCCTTGCTACCCTGGTCGGAGAGCTCCTGCGGGAGGCCCGCGCAGCCGCTCAGGTTGGCGACGCTCATGCCCGGGTTCTTCCAGCGGACGAGGCCCACCACGTCGGCCGGCTCGGCCACGGGGGCGAGGTCCACGGCCGCCGGCGCCGCGACCTTGGCCGCGTCGTTCTGGGCGGGGGCCTTCGCGGCCGCCTCGGCGCTCGACGCGGCGCCCGGCGTGGTGGGCGTGGCCGGCGGAGCGGCGGGTTCGCAGGCGACAACGGATCCAGCGAGGACGAGGGCGGCGAGGGCCGAGGTGGAGAACGTTCGCATGGGCGCGCCTTATACGGTGCGAAGGGGTCCGCGTCACCCGTGAAAGAAACCTCGATGCCTGGCAAGCGACCAGGGCTTGATCCCCCGCGGGTTCCGCTTTAGGCGGATCCTCATGATCTTCCGGTCGAATCGCTCCGTCCTCGCGCTGCCCCTCGCGGGCCTGCTGTCCCTCTCGGCGCTCGTGGCCCTCGCAGCTTGCGGCGGAGACCCCAAGCCGGCGGAGACGCCGCCCACGCCGACGGAGACCCCGACCGCGGCGCCCACCGCGGCTGCCCCGGCGCCCACCGACGCGCCTGTCGCGAGCGCCGCGCCCACCGCCGCGCCGAGCGCCACGGCCGACGCCAAGGCCCCGCCGAAGCCGTCGAGCGGTCGCCCCGCCGTGCTCAAGTCCGACCCGCAGGAGGTCACCGACACCTACGGATCGAGCCCCGGCGCGAAGATCATCATCGGCTCGGGCAACGCGGCGGGCACCTTCAAGATCCCCGAGAACGCGCTGCGCACCGGCACCGTGATCACCGTGAAGCTCGACGCCAAGGCCAAGTCGACCGGCGTGCCGATCGGCAAGATCTTCCACATCACGGCCTTCGTCCCGCCGGCCAACGCGCCGAGCAACATCGAGTCCGAGGGCCCGCCCTTCGAGGTGATCCTCCCCGCCGGCAACAAGAAGGACGCGAACCTCGCCATCGGCACGGTGGTGACCGACGACGCGGGCAAGGAGAAGATCACCTGGAAGATCATCGCCCCGAAGCGGATCGACGACGCGGCGGGCCTCGCCTACTACGAGATCACCGGCTTCTCCGATACGCTGCTCCACGTGACGACGAAGCCGCCGACGAAGTAGGCGAGAACGCCATCGCAGCGAGCGCGCGGCCCGCGTCGACCGAGGCGCGGGCCATGGCCGCGCGCGGGACGCGCTCGCCCGCGAAGTAGCGCATGCCGGCGAGGGCGAGCGCGGGCGAGCCGGCGATCAGGCGCTCCAGGAAGGGGCGCGGGCGCCCGTAGATCCAGGGCAAACCAAGCGTCCGCAGGCGGATGTCGAGGCCGACGCGCGATCGGGTCACGGCCTCCTTCCAGCCCTGGAAGCCGAGCTCGTCGCGGTCGAGGCAGCGGGCGAGGTAAGGGCCGGCCGTCGCGCCGTAGAAGATGGCCTGGGCGATGCCCTCGCCGAGCACGGGGTCGATCCCCGCGGCCTCGCCGACGAGGAGCGCTCGCTCGACCGCGAGCGGCTCGTGGAGGGCGAGGCCCCGCTCGGCGAAGCGCTTGAAGCGCAGGCCCTCCGCGGAGAGGCCCTGCGCTTTCAGGCGCGCGCGCAGGCGATCGGCGAGGTCGAGCCCGGCGTCGATCGGCCGATCGGCCTCGGCGTCGTCGAGCGCGTAGAGCCCGCGGCAGACGAGGGGGCGGCCGTCGACGATCGTCGGGAAATCCCAGGCGTAGCCGGTGAGCGTGCCGTCGAGGAGGTCGAAGTGGAGCAGATCGCGCGGGAAATCGCCGGGCGCGGCCTCGGTGTCGACCTCGATGACCTGGGCCTGGAAGCGGCCGCGCGGCGCGCCGAGGGCCCGCCGGACGAAGCTCCCGATGCCGTCGGCGCCCACCACCGCGCGGGCACGGATGTCCCCGAGGGAGGAGCCGATCGTGACCCCGCGCGCGTCGCGATCGACGCGGGTGACGCGCGCGCATTCGAGCACCCGGATGCCCCGGGCGCGCGCCTCCTCGGCGAAGGCGCGATCGAACTCGACGCGGCGGACGACGCGGCCAATGCCGGCGATCGCGCCCGGATCGCGCGCCACGATCGTGCCCGCGCGCGTGGACGCCGCGAGGCCGCTGACGGCGACCGAGGGGACATCGACGCGCACGCCGATCGAGGCGAGGAGGCGGTCGGCCCGCGCGCCGATCGCGCCCGCGCAGATCTTCTCCCGCGGGTAGCGCTCCTTTTCGAGGACGGCGATCCGGTCGCGGAGGCGCGGCGCCGCTGCGCAGAGGAAGAGCGCGGTGGCGATGCCGGCAGGGCCGCCGCCCACGATGACCAGGTCGAGATCCACGGGCGGCAGAGGGTAGCCCAGGACATGGCCCGCGACGCACGCATGATCCCGGCGCGTGATAGACAGGGACATGGCCGCTGCGCGGACGACGAAGACAACCAAGACGCCCAAGGCAACGAAGACGTCGAAAGCGACGAAGGACGCCTCACCCCGGGGCGCGGTCGACGATTACCTCGCGGCGACGCCGCCCGACGTGCGGCCGATCCTCGCGCGGATCCGCGAGGAGGTGCGCAAGGTGGCGCCCGAGGCGACCGAGCTCGTGAGCTACCGGATGCCGGCCTTCCGGGCGCGGCGGATTTTCTTTTACTACGCGGCGTTCAAGCAGCATGTCGGCGTCTTTCCGCCGGTCACGGGGAGCGCGAGCTTGCAGAAGAAGCTCGCGCGCTACCGCGGCGAGAAGGGGAACCTGCGCTTCCCGCTCGAGGAGCCGATGCCCTACGCGCTCATCGCCGAGGTCGCCGCGGCGCTGCTCCGCGAGAAGGGGTGAGGCTCCAACTTTTGCGCTGAACCGGGGGCGCTCGGCCGTAGAATCGGCCGGTGCCGAACCCTGCGTGGGCCGAGACCCTCGACGCTGCCCAGGGCACGCCGGCGCCCGACTCGCCGCCGGCGTCGGGCGCGCCTGCGCTCCTCGGCGAGCGGTACGAGATCCTCGGCCTCCTCGGCGCCGGCGGCATGGGGAACGTCTACCGCGCCCGCGATCGCGAGCTCGACGAGGTGGTGGCGCTCAAGGTCCTGCGCCCCGAGCTGATCGGCGCGCCCGGGGCGCTCGAGCGCTTCCGCCGCGAGGTCAAGCTCGCCCGCAAGATCACCCACCCCAACGTGGCGCGGGTGTTCGACATCGGCGAGCACGGGGGCAGCAAGATCTTCACCATGGAGCTCGTCGAGGGCGAGTCGCTCGGCGCCGTGCTCGCCCGCGAGAAGAAGCTCCCGCTCGCCCGCGTGGTGGAGCTCGCCTCGGCCCTCTGCGAGGGGCTCGCCGCCGCCCACGCCGTCGGCGTGATCCACCGCGATCTCAAGCCCGACAACGTCCTCATCGAGACGGGAGGGCGGGTCTTGATCACCGACTTCGGCATCGCCCGCGGGGCCGCGCCCGATGCGGCGAGCACCGTGGCGTTCATGGGGACGCCGGCGTACATGGCGCCCGAGCAGGTGCAGGGCGGCGCCGTCGACGCACGCACGGACCTCTACGCGCTCGGGTGCGTGCTCTTCGAGCTGCTCACCGGGAGGCCGCCCTGGCGAGGCGACACGATCCTCGCCGTCGCCGTCGCGCGGCTCCTTCAGCCGCCTCCCGATCCGCGCGATCTCGCGCCGGACCTGCCTTCGGCGGCGGCTTCGGTGGTGATGCGCTGCATGGCGCGCGACCCGGGGGAGCGCTTCGGCTCGGCCGGCGAGGTGGCGACGGCGCTCGCCTCCATCACCCTGCCCGCGGCCGCCGTCGCGCTCGAAGGCGCGGCGCCTCCGCGCTCGATCCCCGCGACGCCCCCGCTCTTCGAGGCACCGGGCGCGGGCAAGAAGAGCGTGGCCGTGCTGCCCTTCCGCAACGCGGGGCCGCCCGAGCACGACTACCTCGCCGACGGGCTCACCGAGGACGTGATCGACGTGCTCAGCATGACGGGCGGGCTCGAGGTGCGCTCCCGGGGCATGGCGATGCGCTACAAGGGCGCGGAGCGCGATCCGCGCGAGATCGGCCGCGAGTTCGGCGTCTCGGTGGTCGTGGAGGGCACGGTGCGCCGCGCTGGATCGATCGTGCGCATCAGCGCGCGCCTCGTCAGCGTGCGCGACGGCGTGCAGCTCTGGGCGCGGCGCTTCGAGCGCCCCGAGCCGGAGGTGCTCGCGCTCGGCGACGACACGGCCCGCGCGGTGGCCGAGGCGCTGACGCTCGCGGTGGGAGAGCGGCTCGCCCCGGCCGCCGTCGACCCCGAGGCGATGGACCTCTACCTGCGCGCCCGCGCGGCCTACCACCGCCACTTCGACGACACCTCGGGCGCCGCCTACCTCGGCCTGTTCGAGCGCGCCCTCGCGCTCGCGCCCGACAACCCGCGCCTGCTCGCCGGCTACGCGATGGCCCGCGCCCGGGTGTGGACCTCCGCGCCCGAGGTGCGCGCCGCGGCCGAGCAGGCGGCGGCCCACGCGGCGGCGCGCGCGCCCGACGTGCCGGAGACGCACCTCGCCGTGGCCACCGTGCGCTACCAGTCGGGCGAGGCGAAGCTCGCGGTGCCGGCGCTCCGCCGCGCCCTCGCCTTGCAGCCGAGCAACGCCGACGCCCACGAGCTGCTCGGGCGCATCCTCGCCGAGACGCGCCTCTGCGAGCACGCGCGGAGACACCTGACCACAGCGTTGACGCTGGAGCCCGACCACGTGCTCGGCCGCTTCGCCCTGACCCGCCTCCACGAGCTCGACGGGCGGCACGACGAGGCCGAGCTGATCCTCGACGCGCGTCCCGGGCTGATGATGCCCGCCCTCTCCCGGATGCTGATGTGGCGCCGCGACGCCCGCCGGGCCGCCGAGCTGTTGCCGCGCATCGTCGACGGCCACGGCCCCTCCGGCGTGAGCCGCCTGTTCTTGCAGGCCGCCGCGGGCCTTCCGCTCGATCTCGATTACCTGCAGCGCGTGGCACAGACCTCCGCAGCGAAGCCGATCAGCCAGGTGTTCTTTCGCCAGGCCGAGGCCGAGCTCGCCGCCGCCCTCGGCGATCGAGAGGGCGTGTTCGCGTCCCTCGCCCGCGCCGCCGCCGGCCCTTGCTTCGATCTGCTCTGGGCCGATCGCTGTCCGCTCTTTGCCGGGCTGCGCGACGATCCGCGCTTCATCGCGGCGCGCGATCTGATCGCCGCGCGGGCAGGCGAGGTGGAGCAAGCGTATCTGGCCACGCCCTGAAGCGCCGTGGATCGATGAAAATCCGCGGATGTGGGGATTGTCGAAGAGGCACCGCTATCCCATGCTCGAATAGGGGAGCGGGGTTATCGAAAGGAAACGTGGCTGTTCATCCGCCAAAAAGGGGTGGGACGGCACGAGCGCCGTCCCCACCCCGGTATCGTTCAACGTGGCGCGCACATCCCGTAGGCCATGAGCGCGACGAGCGCCAGGACGAGTCCCATGGGCACGAGGGTTCCCCCGTGCTTCTCCATGAGCTTGTCCCAGCGGCTCGCCGTGCTCCCGACCTCGGGGATGGGGCGCGGATGATCGTCGACCTTGCGAGAGACCATGAGCGCACACCTCCAGCCGTCGCGTGGACGGCTTCATGGGTGGAAGACCGCTGACGTGTGGGTTCGGATCAGCGAGCGGCGGAGGGTGGGCCCTCGTCGCCGGTGTGCGGGATATGCGACGAGGCGCGGCAGCGGCGGATGGTCACGCGCTGATCGCGCGCCGGGGAAGGGGGCGGCGCTCCTTGCGCGAGCGTCGCTCTCTGCGCGATGGGGCGGCGAGGCGAGGGGAGCGCGCGGGGCAGGACGGCATGCGCGGTGCCGATCGGGAGAGGCCCCGCGCCGGGCGCCCTTCGATCGCTCTGCTCGCGGAGCTCGGCGGGATCGCGGTGCGTGCGCTCGGCGCGCTCCTGCACGGCCCGGAGCGCGACGGCCACCGGTACGAGCGAGGCGCTCGACCGGCCTTCGCGGCTCCACGCGAGCGGCTCGGCGCCTCGCAGCGTCGCCGGCAGGAGCGCCAGCAAGAGCAGGAGTCCGAGGAAGGCCGAGCGCATCAGCCGATACGTAGCGTGGCTCCCCCGGGATGCAAGGCTCGATGGGGCCGACCCTCGGGTTCCTCGACGTGGATCCTGGCCGCTCTCGCGGTGATCTCGACGCGCTCGATCTCGTGACGGTAAGCCGCGATGACGGGACGGTGAGCGCGCTCCGGAGCCTCGGTGGAGGGGCCTTTGCGCCTGTCGCCGATGATCCGGTGGGAGCGGCGCTGAACGCCGAAGCCCCATCGTTCCCATGAAGTGGATTATGTCACCGTCGGAAACGAACGGCGGTCGCTCGACGTCCTGACCCATTTGCAGGTCTCGTCCCCGAGCCTCCGTGGCGTGGCGCACCGGCTTCCAGCCGCGGGGGGATGGGCCTAGGATCTCACGAGTCCGATCAAGGAGAGCGAGCGATGACGACGCGAGCGACGATCCTCTGGGCGATGGCTTTCGCGATCTCCTCCGCGGCATGCAGCAGCGGCAGGCTCCCAGACCCTCCGAGCCCGTCGTGCGGGCAAGACGACGGCAACCCGTGCACGCTGGACTCTTGCGACAACGGCGGCAACCCGACACACGAGCCCGTGCCGGCGGGCGAGCTCTGCGGCGTGCTCCATGGCGCCGTGCAACCGCAGTGCGATGGCAAGGGTCGCTGCGAAAACTGCAACACGACGTCCGACTGCGAGGGCCGTGAGTGCTACGTCGTCGCGTGCATCGATCGCGTGTGCGAGAATAGCTATGCGCCCTCGGGCACGCCGGCGACCGTGCAGAAGGCGGGTGACTGCAAGAGGGCCACGTGTGGCAGCCAGGGTGAGGTCGCGAGCGAGGACGACGACACCGACGTGCCGGACGACGGCAATCCATGCACGGACGACGCATGCACGATGGGTGTCGCCATCCACCCGGACAGGTCGGCAGGGGCCGACTGCGGGACGTCGAGCGACGGTGATCCGATGACCTGCGACGGCTCCGGCCACTGCGTCGGCTGCGTGAAGCCCGAGGACTGTCCAGGCGACGAGTGCAAGGTGAGGACGTGCGAGCTGGGTGTGTGCGGGGCGACCTTCGTCCCGTCCGGCACGGTCACGAACGCGCAGACGCCGGGCGACTGCCTCCGCCGCGAGTGCGACGGGCACGGGGGCTTCGTCGACCTGATCGATGACGCCGACCTGCCCATGGACGATGGCAACTCCTGCACAGACGAGGTGTGCGAGGGCGGCGTCCCGATGCACCCGTTGAAGTCGCCCTTCTCCTCCTGTGTACCCGAGATCGCTTGCCTCTCGGGTCAATGCGTGGCCGGTGTGTGCGAGAGCCTCGGCGCCTCGGCCTGCCCCATGAGCGGATGCAGCGGGGCGCAGGGCGTCTGCAACCTCGTCACCGGTCTCTGCGAGGAGCCGCCGGACGGCGCGCCGTGCAACGACCAGGACCTGTGCACGCAGGTGGACACATGTCAGGGCGGCGCCTGCGTCGGCGATAGCCCCGTGGTGTGCACCTCCGCGTTGCAGTGTCACGAGCCCGGCACCTGCGACAAGGCGACGGGGTTCTGCGACCACCCGGCGAAGCCCGACGGCACCCCCTGCGACGACGACAACGTCTGCTCGCAGACCGACACTTGCGTCGAGGGCTTCTGCGAAGGCGGGGACTTCATCGTCTCGTGCCCGCCGGCGGATCAGTGCCACTTGGACAGCGCATGTCATTTCAAGCTCGGGTGCAACCTCCCGGCGAAGCCGGACGGCACGCCGTGCAGCGACGGCATCGCTTGCACGCAGGGCGACACCTGTCAGAACGGCGTGTGCGTGGCGGGGCCGGCTGCCGGCTGCGAGTGCGGTGACGGCGTGGTCGAGCCGGGCGAGGCGTGCGACGACGGCGACGGGGCGAGCGGCGACGGCTGCTCGTTCAAGTGCGCGGTCGAGCCGCCGTTCACCTGCGCGGCCGGCGCGCCGAGCGTGTGCAGCGCGCCCTCCGAGATCGACTGCAACGACGGCGCGGACAACGATGGAGACGGTCTCGCCGACTGCGCGGACGGCGACTGCGCGCTCGCCTGCAACCCGAGCGTCGGCGCTTGCGGCGGGGGCGAGGTCCACCTCGTTTACCAGTCGGCCGACGTGCCCAAAAGCATCCCGGACAACGCGCTCTCCGACGCCGCCAGCACCATCTTCGTCGGGGTTCATGGCAAGATTGAACGCGTGGTGATGCAGATGAGCATCACCCACCCGCACGACGCGGATCTCGACGTGAAGCTCACCTCGCCGGGCAACGTGACGACCGACGTGACCAGCGACAACGGGGGCGCCGGCGCCGACTACGCGGGCACCATCTTCAACGGCGCATGCGCGGCGCAGATCGCGTCGGGCGTCGCGCCGTTCAGCGGGTGCTACAGGCCGGAGTCCTCGTTCGCGGCCCACACCGGCGGCCTCGCCCACGGCACGTGGACGCTCGGCGTGGCCGACGACGCGATCGGCAGCTTCGGCACGCTCACGGCCTGGTCCCTCGACCTGTGCGTGACGCCGACGGCGTGCGGAGACGGGGCGCTCGACGTGGTCGAGGCATGCGACGACGGCAACGCCGTGAGCGGCGACGGCTGCGACGCCAACTGCAAGCCCACGGGCTGCGGCAACGGCTTCGTGACCGCCGGCGAGGCCTGCGACGACGGCAACGCAGTCGGCGGTGACGGCTGCACCGGCTGCGCGATCGACCCCGGCTACGCCTGCGCCGGGTTCGCGCCCTCGGTGTGCAGCAACGGAGAGGCCTTGTGCAACAACGGGCTCGACGACGACGGCGACGGGCTCATCGACGCGGCCGACCCCGACTGCGCGCTGCCGCCGTATTTCCCGGCATGCGGCGCGGGCCAGAACCTCGTCGTCTACCGGTCGAAGGACACGCCGAAGCCGATCCCCGACAACGACGTGAACGGCGTCACGAGCCAGATCGTGGCGTCGGCGGGCGGGACGATCGCCCGCCTGGCGATCGTGCTGAACGTGACGCACACCTTCGACGGGGATCTGGCCTTTCAGCTCACGACGTCGGGCAACGTGAACATCGACGCCTCGAGCGACAACGGCGATAACGGCCAGGACTACACGGACACCGTGCTCGACTCGACCTGCGCGCTGCCGGTGCAGAACGGAACAGCGCCGTTCTCCGGGTGCTACGCGCCGGAGACGTCGTTCGGCGGGCAGGTGGGCAAGCCGGTGAACGGGACCTGGAAGCTCAGGGCCGTGGACTCTGCGTCGCAGGACACGGGGACGTTGAATGGGTGGAAGCTCGTGCTCTGCACCAACTGAGGAGCGGGTGAGCGCGGCGAGGTCGAAAAAAACGGCCGAGACGCTGCCGTCCCGGCCGTCGCGCGCAGGGTGGGCGTTGGGGAGGGCCCTGCGCGCTGCTGATCTGCGGGTGATCGCCGGGGTGGCTCAGCGGAGAGCCACCCCGGTGTGGGGACTCAGTTCGACTCCTCGAACTCGGCGTCGATCACCCCGTCCTTGCCCTTGCCGCCGCCCTGCGGAGGAGGCGCCCCGCCGTCGGCCCCGGGGGGAGGAGCGCCGCCCTGCGGGCCGGCCTTCTCGTACATCACGCTGGCGATCCGGTGCGCTTCCTTCTCGAGCTTCTCGAGCGCCGCCTGCACCGCCGTATCGTCCTGCTTCTCGATCGCGCTGCGCGCCTCGGCCACCACCGCGTTGAGCGCGGAGACATCGCTCTCGGGGAGCTTGTCCTTGTTCTCGCTCAGCGTCTTTTCGATCGTGTAGCAGAGGTTGTCGAGCTTGTTGCGCCGCTCGATCTCCTCGCGCCGCTTCTTGTCCTCCGCCTCGTGGCTGGCCGCCTCGTTCACCATCCGCTGGATCTCATCCTCCTTCAGGCCGCCGGAGGCGGTGATGGTGATCCGCTGATCCTTGCCGGTCGCCATGTCCTTCGCGTGCACGGAGAGGATGCCGTTCGCGTCGATGTCGAAGGTCACCTCGATCTTCGGCACGCCGCGCGGGGCGGGCATGATCCCTTCGAGGTGGAAGCGGCCGAGCGTGCGGTTGTAACGCGCCTCGGTGCGCTCGCCCTGGAGCACGTGCACCTCGACGGAGGGCTGGCTGTCGGTCGCGGTCGAGAAGACCTCCTTCTTCTGCGTGGGGATGGTGGTGTTCCGGGAGATCATCACCGTCATCACGCCGCCGAGGGTCTCGACGCCGAGCGAGAGCGGGGTCACGTCGAGGAGCACGAGATCCTTCACGTCGCCGGAGAGCACGCCGGCCTGCACCGCCGCGCCCACGGCCACGACCTCGTCCGGGTTCACGCCCTTGTGGGGCTCCTTCCCGAAGAACTTCTTCACCGTCTCCTGCACGAGCGGGATGCGCGTCGAGCCGCCGACGAGCACGACCTCGTGGATCTGCTGCGGCGTCTTCTTGGCGTCGGCGAGGGCCTTGCGCGTCGGCTCCAGCGTGCGGTCGACGAGCGGGCGGATCATCTGCTCCAGCTTGGCGCGGGTGAGCTGCTTCTGGAGGTGCTTCGGGCCCGAGGCGTCGGCGGTGAGGAACGGCAGGTTGATGTTCGTCTCCTGCACGTTCGAGAGCTCGATCTTGGCCTGCTCCGCCGCGTCCTTGAGGCGCTGGATGACCATCTTGTCGTTCGAGACGTCGATGCCCGTGTCCTTCTTGAACTCGGCGACGAGCCAGTCCATGAGCAGGTGGTCGACGTCGTCGCCGCCGAGGTGCGTGTCGCCGTTGGTCGAGATGACCTGCACCACGTTGTCGCCGACCTCGAGGATCGAGATGTCGAAGGTGCCGCCGCCGAAGTCGTAGACGGCGATGACCTCCTCCTTCTTCTTGTCGAGGCCGTACGCGAGCGCGGCCGCGGTCGGCTCGTTGACGATGCGCTTGACCTCGAGGCCCGCGATGCGACCGGCGTCTTTCGTCGCCTGGCGCTGCGCGTCGTTGAAGTACGCGGGCACGGTGATGACCGCCTCGGTCACCTTCTCGCCGAGGTAGTCCTCCGCGGCCTTCTTGAGCTTCTGGAGCACCTTGGCCGAGACCTCGGGCGGGGCGACCTGCTTGCCGCGGATCTCGAAGGTCGCGTCGTTGTTCTTGCCCTTCACGACCTTGTAGGGGACGCGCTTGGTCTCGTCGCCCACCTCGTCGGCGCGCCGGCCCATGAAGCGCTTCGCCGAGTAGACGGTGTTCGACGGGTTGGTGACCGCCTGGCGCTTGGCGATCTGCCCAACGAGGACCTCGCCCTTGTCGTCGTAGGCGACCACCGACGGGGTGAGCCTCGACCCTTCCTCGTTGACGATGACCTTGGGCTCCTTGCCCTCCATCACTGCGACGACGCTGTTGGTCGTGCCCAGGTCGATCCCGATAATCTTGCCCATGACGAAATACCCTCCAAGAGTCCGCGAAGCTCCGCGGCGCGGGACGGCCTGCGAGCTGGTGGCCCGGGAGGGACCACAGCTCCGCCAGCGCCGCCGAACACGGTTGGATGTGCTGGAAATCCTTTGATTTTTTGCTGGCTCGCCCGTTCTCCGTGACCCAGCGACCCGAAACTAACCATGCGACCTACCGCGTCAACGACCCGGGACGACTTTGGAACGGATTGTGCTGTGGGGGCTCGCTCGCACGAGCGAGAGGCCGGACGGCCGAGGGGCGCGGACGGCGCTCGCCGCCGAGGCAGCAGGCCGCCGGCGATCGCCCGATCGGGCCCGATCCAGCTGAAATCCGCCCTGGATCTCGCTGAACATGCGGCACGGCCTTGCGATCCTGGACGCCGTGGGTTAAATGCCCCGGCCTTTCGTTTTCCGAGGAGCCCCCCATGAAGCCTGGCATCCACCCCGCGTACAAGGAAGCAACGATCACCTGTGCCTGCGGCGCCGTCGTGGTCACACACTCCACCCGCGGCTCCTTCACGACCGACGTCTGCTCGAACTGCCACCCGTTCTACACGGGCAAGCACAAGATCATGGACGTCGCCGGCCGCGTCGACCGCTTCCGCAAGAAGTACGCGAACACGCAGAAGCCCGCCGCCAAGAGCTAGCTGCGCCGGGCCCGCGAGGGCCCTTCCACCTCGAGGCCGCGCCTTCCGTGCGAAGGTGCGGCCTTCGTCGTTCCCTCACGCCGCCGCGTTGCATGACGCGCCGCGAGCGGCACTCTCGATCCACGATCCTCCCTGTCCCCCGGCTGCGCCCGGGGCAGCCCCGCGCTAGAGTCGCACCATGAGCAACGCGCCTGCCCGTCCCTACATCGGAGGCCAAGCGGTCATCGAGGGCGTGATGATGCGCTCGCCCGGCGCGATGTCGATCGTCTGCCGCCGCCGGAACGGCGAGCTCGTCGTGCGCGAGCGCCCCATGCTCGACAAGCCCCAGGGCATGCGCACCTGGCCCTTGATCCGCGGCGTCGCGACGGTGGTCGAGTCCCTCCGCCTCGGCTCGCGCGCCCTCCGCTGGTCCACCGAGCTCTACGCCGAGGACCTGGAAGCGGAGGACGCCGAGAAGAGGGCCGCCGAGGGCGCCGCGGGCGAGGGCGCCGCCCCGCGCGACGAGCGTGAAGAGCGCGCGGCCGTGACCCGCGTGAGCTCGCGCGATCCCGGGGTGATGTCGACCCTCGCGCTCTCGATGGTGGCGCTCTTGACGCAGGAGCCCGACGGCCCGGCGCCCGCCCCGGCGGACGACAAGAAGGGCGGAGGCGGTCTGCTCACCTACCTGCCGATCCTCTTCGCCGTCGGCCTCTTCGTGGCGCTGCCGCAGCTCGGCGCCGAGGGCATCAACAAGCTCTTCAAGCTCGGGCTCGAGGTGACCTCGCCCGGCTTCCAGGCCATCACCGGCGCCACCAAGCTCTGCATCGTCGTCGCCTATCTGTTCGCGATCCGGCGCATCCCCGACGTGTTCCGCGTGTTTCAGTACCACGGCGCCGAGCACAAGACGATCTCCACCTGGGAGGCGCAGGAAGACCTCGTGGTCGAGCGCGCGCGCGAGAAGACGACCATGCACCCGCGCTGCGGGACGACCTTCCTCGTGATGGTCGCGCTGGTCTCGATCCTCGTCTTCTCCGCGGTCGGCGCCTTCCTCCCGCACCTGCCCTACGGCCGCGTGGTCGAGAGCATCGGCTTCTTCTTCCTCAAGCTCCCGTTCTTGCCGGTGATCGCCGCGTTCACCTACGAGATCCAGCGCGTCTTCGCCCGCTACTGCACCACCGGCCCGCTGCGCGCGCTGCTCTGGCCCGGCTTCGTCGTGCAGAAGATCACCACCGCCGAGCCGGACGACGCGCAGCTCGAGGTGGCCCTCGCCTCGCTGCGCGCCGCGCTCTGGCGAGAAGAGGCCCTCGCCGCCCCCGTGCGCGAGGATCGCACCTTCGCCGGCTACGGCGAGCTCGTGGCCGATCCGGGCTACGCGCCCGCCGCCTGACGCTCCCGTTCGCCGGAGACTGAGCCCGTCCCATGCTCCCCATCGAGAAATTGAAGGCAGTCTCCCGGCGCTTCACCGAGCTCGACCACCTGCTCTGCTCGCCCGCCGTCCTCTCCGACCCGAACAAGCTCCAGAAGCTCAACAAGGAGCGGACCGAGATCGAGGCCGTGGTGACGGCGTTCACCCGCTGGCAGGCGCTCGACGCGAAGATCGCCGAGGACAAGGAGATGCTCGACGACCCCGAGCTCGGCGAGCTGGCGCGGAGCGAGCTCGGCGAGCTCACCGTCGAGCAAACGAAGCTCGAAGGCGAGATCGAGCTGCTCCTGTTGCCACGCGATCCGAACGACGAGCGCAACACCATCCTCGAGATCCGGAGCGGCACGGGCGGCGAGGAGTCCGCCCTCTTCGCGGCCGACCTCTTCCGGATGATCTGCCGCTACGCCGAGGGCAAGCGCTGGAAGATCGAGATCTTGAGCCAGAGCGAGGCGCAGGCCGGCGGGCTCAAGGAGGTGATCGCCCTGATCACCGGCCAGAACGTCTACTCGCACCTGCGCTACGAGGGCGGCGTGCACCGCGTGCAGCGCGTGCCCGCGACCGAGGCGCAGGGGCGCATCCACACCTCGACCGCGACCGTCGCCGTGCTCCCCGAGGCCGACGACGTCGACGTGCAGATCGACGACAAGGACCTCGACATCTCCATCGCGGCCTCGGGCGGCCCCGGCGGGCAGGGCGTCAACACGACCAACAGCGCCGTGCAGATCCGCCACATCCCGACGGGCATCATCGTCAAGTGCCAGGACGAGCGCTCGCAGCTCAAGAACAAGGCGAAGGCCCTCAAGGTGCTGAAGAGCCGCCTCCTCGAGCAGGAGCAGCGCAAGCAAGAGGAGGCGCTCTCCGCCGAGCGCAAGACGATGGTGGGCGGCGCCGAGCGGGCCGAGAAGATCCGCACGTACAACTACCCCCAGAACCGCGTGACCGACCACCGGATCAACCTCACGCTCTACAAGCTCGATCGCATCGTCAACGGCGACCTCGACGAGCTGATCTCGGCCCTGCGCACCCACCGCCAGGCCGAGCTGCTCCGCCAGGGCGGCGTCTCCGCGGCCCCCGAGCGCCTGGAGCCCGGCGCATGAACGCCGGCGATCGCGAGGCCTACCTCACCGCGATGGTGCTCGCCCCCGGCACCTTCGCGCGCAACCGCTTCTTCGATCTGCACGCCCACCCGGAGATGCGGAAGCTGCGCCGGAGGGCCACCTTGCTGCGCGGGATCATCCGCCACCTGGGCCGCCAGAGCGCCCTCGAGGCCGGCGAGATGAAGAGCCTCGACCCCGACGCCGACGGCCGCACGAGGCTCGTCTACGAGGTGCCCTCCGTGGGCCTGCGCCGCACCGCGACCCTCGATCCGATCGAGCTCGCCCTCGTCCGCTTCGCCCTCGCCCGCATGCCCGGCAAAGACGCGCCCCTCGCCCACGACGACCCGGACCGGATCCGTATCGAGACCGCGCTCGCCCGCCTCACCACGCGGCTCGACCTTCCACCGGCGCCTCCCTCGTTGTAGACCGAGGCCATGTGCCTCTTCTGCAAGATCGCCGCGAAGCAGATCCCCTCCAAGGTCGTCTTCGAGGACGACGAGGTGCTCGCCTTCCACGACATCAACCCGGGCGCGCCCACGCATGTCCTCGTGATCCCCAAGCGGCACGTGGCGTCGATCGACGAAGCCACCGCCGAGGACGCGGCCCTGCTCGGCAAGCTGCTCCTCGCCTGCCAGCGCGCCGCGCGCGAGGCGGGCATCACCCAGAGCGGCTTCCGCGTGGTGAGCAACACCGGCCCGAACGCAGGGCAGAGCGTCTTCCACCTGCACTTCCACGTGCTCGGCGGTCGCGCGATGGCCTGGCCGCCGGGCTGAGCCCGATCGATCCCGGCTGATGCGTCGTTGAACGAGGGAGGAGAGGAGCGCCGCGGACGCGACGCTCCTGGGGAGGGAGATCAGCCGCGCAGGGAGGCCGCGCGATCGCCGCGCGAGCGGCGGCGGCGCGAGAGCACGAGCAGCGCGCCGAGGCCGAACGCGAGGCCGCCCGGCGCCGTATCGCCGCCCGCGGTCGAGCAGTTGCACCCGCCGCTGCCGGTGGTGCCGTCGCCGCCCGTGGTCGTCCCGGACGAGCCGCCCGTCTCGACCCGCCCGCCGGTGCCGCTGCTCCCGCCGGTGCCGCTGCTCCCGCCGGTGCCCTCGGACTTGCAGGTGCCGCCCGAGCACACGCCCGTGGCGCAGGGCGTCCCGTCGTCGGCCTGCGGGTCGGAGCACATCCCGCTCGCCGAGTCGCAGGTCCCGGCCACGTGGCACTCGTCCGACGGCATGCAGGTGATGCCCTTGCCCGCGCAGGCGCCCGCCGCGCACGCGTCCATCTCGGTGCACGCGTCGCCGTCGTCGCACGACGTCCCGTCGTCCTTGCTCGGATCCGAGCACTTGCCCGTCGCTGGATCGCAGGTCCCCGCGTCGTGGCACTGGTCGAGCGCCGTGCAGACCACGGGGTTGTCTCCCACGCACATCCCGGTCGTGCAGGTGTCGGTCTGCGTGCACGCGTCGCCGTCGTCGCACGCGCTCCCGTCATCCATCGCCGGGTCGGAGCACACGCCCGTGGCCGGATCGCAGACGCCGACCGCGTGGCACTGGTCGAGCGCCGTGCAGACCACGGGGTTGTCGCCCGTGCACACGCCGGCCACGCAGGTATCCATCTGGGTACAGAGGTCACCATCGTCGCACATCGTGGCGTCGGCCTTCGCCGGGTTGCTGCACATGCCGGTCGCCGGGTCGCAGGAGCCCGCGTCATGGCACTGATCCATCGCCATGCACACCACCGGGCTCGCGCCCGTGCACACGCCGGCCACGCAGGTGTCCATCTGCGTGCACGCGTTGCCGTCGTCGCACGCGCTTCCATCCATCTTGGCGGGGTTACTGCACATGCCGGTCGCGCCGTCGCAGACGCCCACGTCGTGGCACTGGTCCATCGCCGCGCAGACCACCGGGCTCGCGCCCGTGCACACGCCGGCCACGCACGTGTCGCTCTGGGTACAGGCGTTGCCATCGTTGCACGCCGTCCCGTCGCTCTTGGCGGGGTTACTGCACATGCCGGTCGCCACGTCGCAGACGCCGGCGTCGTGGCACTGATCCTGGGCGTTGCACACCACGGGGTTACTCCCGGTGCACACCGCGTTCACGCAGGTGTCCGTCTGCGTGCAGGGGTTATTGTCATCGCACGGCGCGCCCGCGCCCTTGGCCGGGTTGGTGCACACGCCGGTCGCCTGGTTGCACGCGCCCACCAGGTGGCACGAGTCGAGCGCGGTGCACACCACGGGGTTACCGCCGGTGCACACGCCGTTCTGGCAGGTGTCGGTCTGCGTGCATGCGTTGTTGTCGTTGCAGGCCACGCCGGTGAGCAGGGCGCAGGTCCCGTTCACGGCGGCGCCGGCGGCCACCGAGCATGCGTCGCAGGTCCCCGCGTTGCATGCCGCGTTGCAGCACACGCCGTCGGCGCAGAAGCCGCTCGCGCAGTTGCCGGGGCCGGCGCATGCGGTGCCGAGGGCGCCCGAGCCGGCCGAGTAGCGCTCGGCGGCGGTGATGGCTGCGGCGCCGCTGATCCCGCCGGTCACGAGCACGCTCCCGTCCTGGAGCACGCTCGTCCCGAAGGCGAAGCGCGCGGCCGCCATCGCGGGCGCCGCCGACCAGGTGTTCGCCACCGGGTCATACTGTTGCACGGTGGCAACGGCGGCCGCCCCCGAGTTGCCGCCGATGGCGATCACCTGCCCGCTCGCGAGGATCGCCGCGCCGTGGTTGCGGCGCGCGCCGGTCATCGAGGCGGCGGCGCTCCACGTGTTGACGGCAGGATCGTAGAGCGTCGCGGAGGTGAGCACGGCGGCGTTGGTCCCGGCGGCCACCAGCACCTTGCCGTTCGCGAGGAGCGTCGCGGTGTGGCTGTCGCGGGCGCCGCCCGTCATCGTGCCGGCGGCCGACCAGGTGCCGGTCGCGGGGTCGTAGGTCTCGGCGCTGGAGTAGTACGTGGCGAAATCGCCGCCGCCCGCGATCAGCACCTTGCCGCTGTTCAGCCGGGTGGCGGTGTGGGCGTAGCGCACCGCGATGGCCGCGCCGGTGGCCGCCCAGCTGTTGGTGGCCGGATCGTAGAGCTCGGCGGTCTTCAGCTCGACCGCGTCGTCGAAGCCGCCCACGACGAGCACCTTGCCGTTCGCGAGGAGCGTGGCCGTGTGCTGCGTGCGCTGGTGGAGCATCGGCGCGGCGAGCGACCAGGTGTTGGTCGCCGGGTCGTAGAGGTCGTTCGAGAGCAGCGTGAGCGCGCCGTCGTCGCCGCCGGTGACCAGGACCTTGCCGTTCGGGAGCAGCACCGCCTGGGCCGACTCGCGGTTGACGCTCATCGAGCCGGCGGACGACCAGGTGTTGGTCGTCGGATCGTAGAGCTCGGCGGTCTTGACCACCGCCGCGCCGGTGAAGCCGCCGGCCACCAGCACCTTGCCGCTCGCGAGCGTGACCTGGACATGGGTGGCGCGGACCCCGCTCATGTTGCCGGCCGAGCTCCACGCCGGATCGACCAGCACCGCCTCGCCGCCCGCGTCGACCCACAGCGCGATCGTGTCGCCGCGCGCCTCGAGCCGCGGCGTGACGGCGCGCCCGCTCGCGGTGAAGGCCTCCGGCGCCGTCACCACCACGCGCGTCAGGCCCTGCTCGTCCGCGAGCTCGATCGCCTCGCCGTGCTTGCGCAGCGTCACGCCGGTCACCTGCCAGGTCGCCGCGGGGGCGCCCGCCGTGGCCGCGCCCGCGTCGAGGTGGAGCCACTCCTCGTAGCCCTGCGCGGTGGCCGCCCAGTACGAGCTGCCGCCCCGCCGCGCGTAAACGACGGCCGATCCGGCGAGCGCGCCGTCCCCTTCGAGGCCGTCCTCGCGCACCGTGATGGACAGATCGCCTGCGGTCAGGCGCACCGGCTCGGCCGCGCCCCGGGGGAGCGCGATCCCGAGCCCCGCCGCGGCGGGCGCCTCGTCCTCGCGCGGCGCGGGCAGCGCGAAGCCTCGCTCCTGCGGCACGAACGCGACCTCACCGTCGAGCACGCGCGCCGCATGCTCGCCGAAGCTCGCGCGCAGCGTGTCCTCCGCGCCGGGCAGGCCGGAGCCGTCCTGTGACCCGCACCCGAGGCACCCCGTGGCCGTGCCGGCCAGCAGGGTGAGGAGCGTGAGCAAGAGAAACCTCGTGATGTTCATCCGTGGAGCGCCGGGCATGGACCACCTCGCGGGCAAGAGACGATGCTGCAAAACTGCGTCTCGTGATGGGCGCCCGGCCGGCGAGGGCTGTCAAGGTGCTTCGGAGATCCCCGGCCGCCGCCGCCTCCTCCGCGCCCTGCGCACCGAGAGCGCGAGCGCGAAGGCCGCCGCGCTCGCCGAGGCGATCGAGCCCCGTGGCCCCTCGCCGAGCGCGCAGCCGCAGCCCGAGGCGGCGCTCGCGGGCGGCGCCGGCGGCAAGGTCTCGACCGCCGTGACCTCGAACACCCTGGCCGTCACCCCGGCGTCCCCGCTGCGCAGCGCCACCAGGCGAAAGCGACCGAGCCGCGGCGGCGTGAAGGAGATCTTGCCCTGCGCGTCGATCGCGCCGCCGAGCGAGCCCTCGCCCGCGCTGTCGACCAGCGCGTAGCTCGCCCCCTCCTCGCGCAGCGGATCGGTGAACGTGGCGCTCCACGGCTGCCCCACCACCGCGAACGAGGGATCCGCGCCCACGAACGGATCGGCCGTCGCGTCGCACCGGCCGAGATCGCCGGTGGGCACGAGCTTGGCGATCGCGTCCTGCAACGTCCGCCACGCCGGCTGGTTCGCCGCGATCCACAGGCATGCGCCGCGCGAGCGGGCGGCGAGGGCCTCGTTCGCGTCGCCGACGAGCTCCGCCCGCGACCCGGAGAGCGCCTCCAGCACCACCCGGGCGGTGACCGCGGTGGCCCTGGCGTGCGCGTCGATCTCGTCCGAGAGCGCTTGCCTGTCGAGCGCGCGGCGCAGCTCGACCTCCGCCACGACGAGGCGCCCGAGCCGGGTCGCGAGATCGAGCGCCGCCGCCCGCCGGCTCGGGCCGACCGCGGAGACGGTCTGGAACGCCGAGATCGCGGCCGCGAGGTCGTGCGAGGCATACTCGTCGGGCCAGAGGGTGTCGTGGTGGACGAGCTCGGCAAAGAACGCTTCGAGCGCCGGTGTCGCGCCCGGTCCATCCGCCAGCGTCCGGGCGAGGGCCGCCGAGGCGAGGGGCTTGTTCTGGCTCCGATCTGCGGCATACCCCGCCGGATCGAGCGCCATCTCCGCGTAGCTCGCGAGCGCGGGGATCGACGCGAGCGCGTGGAGCATGGGATTCGAGACCAGCCCTGCGCTGCCCGGGAGCAGCGAGTCCCGCCCGGTGATGGGGTGTGTATAGAGCCGCCGGAAGACGGCCACGTCGTTGACCGGATAATTGTCCCATATCCACACCTGATCGGCGCTCCGCCCCGCCACCCCGCCGAAATTGGTCGCCCCGCCGATGTCGATCTGCGCCGCGAACACCCCATCTCCCGTCCACGCGAGCGGCACCTCGGCCGGAAGATCGGAGAGCGCCGCCAGATAAGCATGATCCTCCGGGCTCAAGGTGCCCGCGAGCCCCGCGTAGACGGTGGGCACGAACCACAGCCGCGACGCCGGATCCCGCGCCTTCATCGAGTCGAGGAGCTTCTTCACCAGCGCCACGTGCGCCGCGCCGAGCGCCGCGTCATGGGGCTTGTCGAGGTCATCCATCAGGAGCGCTGCGTCGCGGATCCCGGCTGCTCCGGCGATGGAGCTCACCTTGTCGAGGAGCGCGCCGACATCGGCCGGCGCCGAAGGGTCGATATCGAGGCCTGGCGAGACGGCCCAGACCACGTTGACGCCCACCCCCTCTCCCACCCTCCGCAGCCGATCGAAGCGGCCGAGCGTGGTGCCATCATAAGGCTCCCGCCACGAGGCCCGGTGCTTCGGATCGTTCTTGGGCGCATAAAAATACGTGTCGAGCCCGAGCGCCCCCATCGCCATCACCACCTGTTCCCGCTCCGCCCATGTCCACGGGCGCCCGTAGAACCCCTCGATCACCCCATGAATCGGCCCGGCCGCCGGCTTCGAGAGCGCCTGTCCCTCGCAGGCGACGGTGACCATCTGCGCGGGCGCGTCCGACCCGAGGGCGGAGACCGCGTACGTGTAGCTCTGCGGCCGTGGATCGAAGCGCACCGTGGCGTCGTCGATGCTCCCGCCGATTCGCCGATCGAGCCGCAGATCGGCCCCGCTGTCGAGCGCCCGCGTGGCGCGGAGACCGAAGAGATCTTGCCCTTCCACCGCGAGGTGGACGCCCCGATCGTCGCATGTGCCGCTCACGCCGGAGAGCGTCGCGATCGGCGCCGTGCCGAGCACGCCGAGGCTCGCCACCATCGTGCCCGCAGGGAACCCGAGGCGGAGCACCCGCGGCCGCGGCGCCTTGGTGAACACCGCGCTTTGCCCGTCATTCTCCGGCGAGAGCGTGACCTCCGCGCGCGCGAGGTTGCCCCGATCCGGCCCGATCTCCACCGTCACCGCCGCGTCCGCAGGGACGAGCACGAGGCGCAAGCTGTCGAGCGCGTAGGGCGCCGGCCCCGATCCGCTCGACCAGTCGAGGGTGAGCGTGACATGCTCGCCCTCCGCGCCGGGGACGATCCACGCCGTGCCCGGATCGCCGTCGCGCGCCGCGCCCGGCCCGTCCGTCAGCTCGGAGAAGCCCGCCGTGGCCCCGCTGAAGCGGGAGACATCGAGCGAGGCGAGGAGGGTGATGTCCACCGGATCGGCGGCGAGCGCCGGGGTCGACGCGAGGAGCGGGAGCAAGGCGAGGAGAGCGAGGGGGCGCACGCGAGGAGCATAGCGCCGGCCGATCGGGCCTGGAGGTGGCAGGCGGCCCGTCTTGCGCTGGGCCTATACGGCGCTCAGATCGCCGCCTTCATCGCGGCCTTCCCGAGCGGGCTCTTGTGCTTCTCCGCGGGCAGCTTGTTCAAGATCGCCTGACCCACGACGCGCCGGCAATCCACGTGCACCGCCGCGAGCTTCAGGTAGAGCTGCGCGCGGTCGGTGAAGTCGTCCGCGCCCGCGACCTTCTCCACCCGCGCGACGAGCGCCGCCGCGATCTCCAGCTCCGACAGCTCCCGCAGGACGTCGAGCGCCGACTTGCGCGCGGCGATCTCCGGTTGCGCCTCGATCGTCTCGATCATCGGCCCGATCGCCGCCGGCCCGAGCGCCTTCAGCGCCTCGGCGATGTCCTTCGGCCGGTAACCCTCGGCCCAGGCCTTGAGCAGCTCGTGGATGCCCCGCACGTCGCCGAGGTGGCCGAGCGCCTTGATCGCCGCCGCCGCGTCGCGCGGTGACTCGTCGCGCCGCTTCAGCATCCAGATGAAGGTCTCGGCCATCTCCGTGTCGCCGAGCATCCCCAGCGTCACGGCCGCCTCGTCTCGCACCCTCTGCGCCGCGTCGGCGAGGAAGGCCTGGCGCAGCGCGGGGATCGCCCCGACCAGCCCCTCGGTCCCGATCTGGTGGATCGCCGCTTCCCGCGTCTCCGCGCTCGGCGCCGTCAGGAGCGCCTGCGACAGATCGCTCACCCGCTGATCGGTCGCCATGCGCTTCCGCCACACGATCTCCTTGCTGAACCGCCGCAGATCCAGCGCATCGCGCGCGTCCATGGCGAGCGCGCGCAGCCCCGCGTCCTTGGCCGTGCGCGCGACCTCCGCGAGCACGTGATCGGCGGTCGGCCCGCCGATCGCGCCGAGCACGCGGATGGCGGTGATCTTCGCCACCTTGCCGCGCTTCTCCCCGAGCGCGCGCTTCGCCGCCTCGATCCCGGCCTCGCCGCGGCCCGCCATCGCACGCACCACGTAGGGAGATGCGCTTCCATCGGCCCATGTCGGGTGGATGTTCTCGCAGAGCTCCTCGGCGGGCAGGCCCGCGTAATGGCGGTCGTAGTGGAGCGCCGCCTCGTAGCGGTTCAGGCTCCCTTCGGCGCGCTGCTTCTGCACCTCGGCGGGCACGAGGAACGCCTCGGGCCGCCGCACGAACACGCTCTCGTAGGTGGGCACTCGCTCGATCGCCGCGCGATCGACCTCGGTCGCGCCGGCCAGCCGGAGCAGGGCAATCCCGAGCACCTGGTAGAGCTTGATGAAATCGTCCAGCCGATCGACCGGATCGGGCTTTTGCGGCAGGCTCGCGAGCAGCGCGGCCGGTTTTTCGAGCGACAGATCGCGCAGGCGCGACACCAAGGGATCGGTGACCCGTGTTGACAGTGTAGTCAGGCCGAGCACGAGCGCCTCGGCGAGCTCTTCGCGCACCTCGCCGAGGGCGATGGCCGCGGCCGAGGCCCCGGCAGCGCGCGCGGCCGCCGCCCAGCCGCTCGTGCCCGGATCGGGCGCGGGCAGGGCCTTGCTGCGCTTGTCCGACGGCATCCCCGGGTCGACCAGGGTGCGCATGGAGAGGCCGAGCGGACCCTCGATCACCACCGCGAGGGGCGCGAGCGTGGGCAGGGCCGCGTCGATCCCCAGATCGCCGATCAGGGCGCGAAGGCGGCCCTCGCGGAGGGCGGTGCCGAGGCGGATCTCGATCTGCGGATCGTAGGGAAGGTGAAGCGCGTGCCCCTTCTCGTCGACGGCCTGCATCCGGTCGCCGCGGGAAAACAGCGTGTCGACCCGCAGCGCCACGGGCACGAGGTCGGGCGCGAACACGTCCTTGCGGTGCTCGTGCAAGGCGGCGAGGGCCGAGCCCACGTCGGGCAAGGCCTTCTCGATCAGGCAATTCAAGGCCTCTTGATCGAGGGCCTTGAGGTTGCCGAGATCGGTGATCTCGACGCGGCTCGGCGCATACCCGGGGTAAAGGCTCGCCGCCATTCCATCGAGCACCCGCCCCGCCCAGCTCCGCTTGGGCTCTTGCGAGAAGCGCGCCGGGACGATCTGCTTTTCGCTGTAGTGCCCGCCGGCCGAGAGATCGAAGAAGCGGCTCTCCCGGATGATGAACTCGTCGCTCGTCGTCCATGTGCGGAACGCGATCTCCACGAGCGAGAGGCCGCTCACCGGCTTTCGATCAGCCTTGGTCCACGTCTTCCCGATGAGCTCTTCACGGTGCCTGTCCTCGATCGGCTCGCCGCCGAGGTGCTTGTCGAGCTTGCTCTGGGTCAGCCGGAGATCGGTGAGCAGCTCGGTGTACGCCGCCGCCGGGACGCCGCTCTTGCTCAGGGCGGCCCTTTCGAGCAGCGCCGCGAGATCGAGCGTCTTCGCCCCGAGCCGCCGGAGCTTGAAATCGCGCAGCGCCTCGCCGACGCGCTTGATCTGCGCGGCCCACCCCTCCGCGCCGGAGCTGACCCCCGCCACGCCGAGCTCCCGCACCAGGGTGGCGATCTGCTTCACCCCCTGCTTCATCTCCTCTTCCCGCTGCGCCGGGCTCGTCTTGACAGGCTTCTTGCCACCTGCGTCCCGCGCTCCCGCCGGCGCGCCCTCGCTCGCGACGAAGGCCTCCGGCGCCCGCGACCACGCCACGAGCAAGGCCGCCGCATGCTTGCAAAAGGGCCTGCGCATCGCCGAGGGGCAAGTGCAGCGGGCCTTGACCTTCATGGCACCATCGCCGAACGCGAGCGTTACCTTGTAAGGCGAGGGCCCCGACCCCGCGGCCTCGCAGAAGAGCTTGTTGCCATAACGAGCCAGGTTCTTGAGCCCACCCTCGTCGAAGATCTTCGTCCCCTTCTTCAGCTCCTCGCTGTCGACGATGATCCCGCGCAGCTCTCCCACGCCGACCTTGCTGACCTCGTTGCCCTCGGCTGCCATGGGTTCTCCTCGCTACTTCTTCTCTCGCCCGGCCTCGGCGAGCAGAGGTTCCAGATCTTGCCCCTTCATCACCCGCTCCATCACGCGCGCGAGCAGGCCCGGGGTGCAGCCGAAGCAGGCGATGCCCATCTCCCGGAGCTTCGCGGCCATGTCGTGATCGTACGAAGGTTTGCCCCCGTCGGAGAGCGCCAGCAGGCTGATGACCTTCACCTTGCTGTCCACGAGCTGCCGCATCCGGCTCACGAGCTCGGCCTGGTTTCCGCCCTCGTACAGATCGCTGATGAGGATGAAGATTGTCTTCTCGGGCCGCTCCAGGAAATGCTGCTGGGCATAGGCGACGGCGCGGTTGATGTCCGTCCCGCCGCCGAGCTGGGCGGTGAAGAGCACCTCCACCGGGTCGGTGAGCAGCGGTGTCACGTCGACCACCTCGGTGTCGAAGAAGAGCAGCTTGGTCTTGAGCACGTCGATCGACGCGAAGATCGCCGCCATGATCGAGCTGTAGACGACGCTCTCTGCCATCGACCCCGACTGGTCGACGAGGATCTGCACCTCCCACTCGTGGCGCCGCCTTTGGTTTTGCCAGAAGTAAAAGCGCTCGGGGACGAGGCGCTTTCCGTGCCTGTCCCAGCCCTTCAAGTTCTTCTCGATGGTGCGCTTGAAATCGAGGTTCTTGGCGATCTTGAGCGGGCTTTGCCGGTCGCGGCGCACCGTGCCGAGCACGGCGGTCCGCACCTCGGTCTCGAGCTTCTTCTTCACGTCGTCGACGACCTCGCGGACGATGGCCCTCGCCGCTTCCCGGGCTTTCTCGGGGATGAGGCCCTTGGCGCTCATCAAGGTGGCGACGAGCTCCACGTTCTTTTCGAGCAAGGGCAGCGTCTCGGGCTCGAAGAGCAGCTCGGTCAAACCCTTCTTCTCGACGGCGTCCTTCTGCACCATCGCCACCACGTCCTGCCGGAAGAACTCGCGCAGCGTGGCGAGCCAGCGGGGGATATAGGGCCTCGACCGGTCGAGGCTCGCCGAGCGCTCGCCGTAGACGAACGAGAGGGCCTCGTCGAGCTCCTCCGCGCGGCCGGGCCCGAGCCCGAGCGAGGCGCCACCGCCGAGCCCGTCGAGGCGAAAGCGGGAGTTGACGGCCTCGGCCCCGGAGCCGAGGGCCAGGCGGAAGCGGAGCAGGGCTTCGCGGTCGGCGTCGGAGAGATCGTCGCTCATAACAGATCGTCCAGGTCGTCCATGGCCTTGGCCAGGTCGGCGCTCATGGCCTTGAGCTTGTCCTTGTCCTTTTCGAGCAGCACGGCCTGGGCCTCACGGGCCTTGTCACCGATGTTGCGCGCCGCGAGGACGTTCTCGAGGAGATACCGCCGCTCGGTCGATCCGAGCACGGAAAAAGCCCGGCGGAGCACCGGCAGCGCGTCGCGGAAGCGCTCGGCTTCGAGGCGGGTGAGGAAGGCGTCGATGGCCGCCACCACCGGCCGGCTCTTCACCAGGGCGAGGGCGTTCACCTCCAGAAAGCCCTGGAGGAAGCCGGCCGCGCCGAGCGGATCGAGCGTCGCGGAGAGGCGCTGTCCGACGAGGAGGGTGAGGTCGTCGTCGCCGATCACCTGGCTGAGGTAGAGCAGGCCGGCCGCGAGCCCGGAGGCGCCGGGGTTGACCGAATAGCTATCCATCACCCGGCGGAGCGCGTAAAACCACGCTTCCCGGTCGATCATGCTCCGGTTCTGCGCCACCTTGTGCAAGGTGGAGACGGCCTGCTTGGGCTTCTGGACGGCCTCCTCGCTGCAGGTACAGGCCTCCTCCGCGCGGCAGAGGGCCCGGTCGAAGAGCTTTTGACAGAGGCCTTCGAGCTCCTGCGCGGCGAGGCGCGTGCCCTTGCGGGAGGTGCCGTAGGAGAGGATGTCGGCGAGGACATCGCACGCCGTGACCAGCGAGGGAAAGTCGTCATCCAGGGCGGCCAGGCGCTCGCAGGCGGCGAGCGCGCTGTCGGCGGCGTCGGGCGCGCCCGTCACCACCGCTTCCTTGAGCAGGTTGGCCGCCTCGCCGGTGTGCTCCACGACCGCGAGCGCGTCTTGCAGGATCCGCGTCGTCACCCCCTCGATCGTGTCGCCGAGGATGATCTTCTCGATCAGGGCGATGTCCGTCGACGGCGTCCACTGCGCCTGCCATTTCTCGTTGGTGCGCCGGAGCGCGTCGTCGCTCCCGGCCTCTTCTTGCCGGCCTTTGCCGCTCCCGCCGAGGATCTGCTGCCGCCCGGTGAAGGAGGCATAAGGCACCCCGGCGACGCGCAGGCGATGGAGGAAGATGCTCGTCTCGACCTGGGCAGGGTCGCTGAGCTTGAGGGCGAAATCGGTCACCTCGTCGTTTGCAGGCAGCTTGCGCGCCCCGACCTCACGCCAGAACTCTTCTTGTAACGAGTTCTTCCCGATCCGGTCGGCCACCTGGCCGATGTGCCGGCCAATCACGCTCGGCCAGAGGAAGCCGTCGACATGGGCGGCGTCGCCCCGGCAGAGGGTGGCGATCGTCGCCTCCCGCAGCTCGTCGAGGCCGGGCTCGGCCTTGCCGCGGATATCGGCCAGCGTGAGCGAGAGGCGATACGCCTCGATGGTGTCGGCGAGGGAGGCGAAGAAGCCGCGGATACGCAGGTGCTCGGTGAACTCGACCAGCACCTCCAGCGTGGCGCGCTTGTAGTCGCAGCCGGCGTCATGGGCCCTCTGATAATACTGGGGCGCGCGGTTGCCGGCGCCATAGCCCGTCTGCTCGGCGAGGCGCGGATAGCTCCACGGGATGAGGGTGAGCGCGCAGGGCACCGGGTCGAGCAGCGTCTTCTCCAGGTCGAAGTCGATGTCTCCTGCGGCGAAGGCCGCCGCATGCGCCGCGCCCACCACCACCATCACCTCTTCGGGACGGTAGGTGTCGCCCATGTGCTCCAGGATCCGCCGGGCCATGTAGGCGTCCCGGGCCCGGTGCACGGGCCTCCGGTCGGCGGCGCGGACGAGATCGGCATAAGCGAGCAAGGCAGCGCGGAACGAGGCCGGATCGAAGCGGGGCGCCTCGAACGAGGCCTCCCAGAACTCCTCGAAGGAGCGGTGTCCGGTGGCGCGGAAACAGGCTTCCTGCACCGGCACCGGGCGATCGGGATCGGCCGGCGTTTCCTGCGTCTCCTCGCCGGCGAGCGGCACCTCTTCCCCGTCCTCGAAGGAAAGCTCTCCCTCCGGCTCGTCCTCGCCCACATGCCCGACGAGCGCCTGCGCGGCCGGGACATCGATGAAGGCGACCTTGGCCCCATGCGCGGCGCCCCAGGCGAGCGCCACATGCTCGGGCGAATACGCGGCGAAGGGCCAGAGGGAGGTGCCTTTGACGCCGTCGGTGCGATACGCGAGGATGGCGACCGGCGGTCGGGTGCGCGGGTCCACCAGCACATCGACGAGCCCGTTCGCGTCCTCCGGCCCCTCCACCAGCACGAGCTTCGGCCTGATCGCGTCGAGGTGCGCGCGCAGGACGGCGCTCGACCGGGGCGAGTGGTGGCGTACCGGAAAGAGGTGCGCCCGCCGGAGGAGGTCTGTCCGGCTCATCCGAGCTTCGCCTTGGCCGCGGCGTGGAGGTCCTTCCAGAGCCCGCCGCGGCCCTTGGCCACCGTCTCGCAGTACTCGCGCACGGCCTTGCGATCGTCGCCGCTCTCCTTCTCGATCACGCCGGAGAGCGAGCGCACGAGATCATCGGCGGTGACCTTGCCGCTGCCGAAATGGGAGGCGAGGATCCCGCTGTTGAAGAGCACGCTGATCGCCTCGGCGGTGGAGAGCACCGAGCCGGGGACCTTGACCTTGGTCTTGCCGTCCTTGGTGACGCCGGCCCGCAGCTCCTGGAAGAGCGTGACGAGCACGCGTGACAGCTCGGCCGGCGGCTCGACGCCCACCTGGTAGTCGCTCCGCAGCTCGCTCTCGCGCTTCTGGACGATCCGGATCTCCTGCTCCAGGTCTTCGACCACGGGGATGGTGACGAAGTTGAAGCGGCGCTTGAGGGCGGCGCTCATCTCGTTGACGCCGCGATCGCGGGTGTTGGCGGTGGCGATCAGGTTGAAGCCGCGCTCGGCGCTCACCACCTCGGAGAGCTCGGGGACGGCGATCTGCTTCTCCGAGAGGATCGAGATGAGCGCGTCCTGGATCTCGGGCGCGGTGCGGGTGATCTCCTCGAAGCGGGCGAATTTGCCTTCGCGCATCGCGCGGTAAATCGGGGAGGGGACGAGGGCCTTGGCAGAGGGGCCCTCGGCGAGGAGCAAGGCGTAGTTCCACCCGTACTTGAGGTGCTCCTCGCTGGTGCCGGCGGTGCCCTGCACGACGAGCGCGCTCGTGCCGCTGATCGCCGCGCTGAGGTGCTCGGAGAGCCAGCTCTTGGCGGTGCCGGGCTCGCCGACGAGCATGAGCGCGCGGTCGGAGGCGAGCGTCGCGATGGCGACCTGGACGAGGCCGCGATCGCCGATGTACTTGGGGGTGATGGCGACGCCGGAGACGGGCTTGTCGCTGCCCATCACATAGGTCTCGACGGCGCGGGGCGAGAGGCGCCATCCGGGCGGGCGCGCCCCTTGATCGGCGGCGGCGAGCGCGTCGAGCTCGGCCTGGTATTTGGCTTCGGCGGGCTTTCGGATCTCGGGCATGAGGGGTGACTACAGCACCCGAACGGAGACGTCCACCGGGGGCCCCCGGACAATGTCCGACCTGTCGCGAAACCCCTGACTTTCAAGCCGCCAGCGAGTCGGGCCCGCGCTCGTCACAGGCGAAGGCGCGGAAGCGCTCGAGCAGGTTGCCCACCGTGCGACGCGAGACCCCGAGGAGCCTCGCCGCCTCGTCGTGCGAGAGCCCGTCGAGGTGGACATAGAGCGCGGCGCGGGCCTGCTGCTCGTCCGCCGCGACGAGGAGCCGCCGGAGCAGGCAGAGCTCGTCCGAGGGCAAGGGCGGCGCGGGCTCGATCTCCCGCTCTCCGTCGAGCTCGGCGCGGCGCCTCTGATCGCGGATGAGGTTCAGGCAGTAATTGGTGGTGATCCGGTAGAGCCAGGTGCCGATCTCGCTCTCCTGCTCGAACCCGGAGATGCTCCGGAGGACACGGACGAAGACCTCCTGCGTGGCTTCCTCGGCGTCCGAGGGGTTCTTGAGCAGGCGGAGCGCGCGGGCGTAGACCCGGGGCCGCTCGTGCTCGAAGATCTCGGTGACGGAGGGCGCCGAGGGCGAGGGGGCGCGCATCCGGGGTTGTGCAGAGCGGAGCTTGAGAGGCAGCATGGAGGGGTGCTGGAGCATCTCCCGGGCCAGCATGGATCACCCGTGGATCGACGGGTTTTTCGGGGATGAACGCCGTTGTGTAACCGGTTTGCACAACGGGGTTGTGCAAGCCCCTGCACCACGTCACCGGTTGGACGAGGGGCGGAAAGACGAGAAAAAGCGGCGGGCCAGGGCGTCGTCCAGCACGTCGGCTCGCTTGCCGCTGGTGATGAGCTCGTAGAGGCGATTGCCGAGGATGAAGATCTGGACTCGGATAGGGGTCTCTTCGTCCTTGCTGGGCCGGAACAAGATCTCGACGCCGCTCTCGCCCTCGAACGCGATGGAGACCGGCCGGCCTTGAATGGCGCCCTGGCCGGCGATGCCCTTGACGATGCTCGCGAGCAACTGCTCCGTGGTAGCTCGCGCGAGCAACGCCGGCTCGAGCTCGACCGACCCGATCGCGTAGCCTCGTTCGGCATCGCCTCCGAGGTGAAAGTAGCGCATGATCATGCCCGGCACGGGCTGGGGCAGCTCTGGTGTCATCTCCATCGCCGAGGCAGGGACGGCGACGGTGCATCGGAGCTCGGGGATAGGATGAACGCGAAATGGGATCGCGGGCTGGAACGAGCCGAAGAACCGCTCGGCGTCATCGGCGTCGAGGTGACCCGGCTCGGCGTCCACCTCGAGGCTGTAGAGGGATCTGCCCACCAGCATGAATCGGATCCTCGTGAGCAACCCCTCCTTGGTGGTCCCGTCGATCTCCATGGCGTGATAGCCGTTGATCCAGCGTGCGTCCTCCCGGGTGACGCTGCCGAGGCGCTTCGCCTCGCCCTTGGCGACGTTCTGCAGCGCCACGGCGTCGGCGGCACGATCGTGGATGTCCATGTCGAGGCGGCCGACCTGGTAGGTCGGCCCGGCTTTGTCCCTGGAGGCAAGCAAAAACTTGTAGAAGACAGCGCGTTTTGTCTTCTGGTAGTGCTCTTCGGGGACGCCGGGGAGCTCGAACGAGGCGCCCAGCACGGCAGAGATCACCCGGTGCCATCGCATGTCGGGTGGCGCGGCGGGCGCGGCAGGCGCGGCGGGCGGGCGCGTCGCCGGCGCGCAGGCGGCGAGCGAGGTCAGGGCGACGAGGGAGATCGCCCCGAGCCGGCGCGGGATACGGCAGGCACGATGAGGCGCGTCGATCATCGGGTCTTCCCTTTCTGCTCGGGCGCCGGGCCGATGACGGTGACCTTGCCGAGCTTGAGCTCCTCGAGCGCGGATTTCTCGCCTCCCACCGGGCCGAGGGCGACGATCAGGGCCTTGTTCGGGTCGAGGAAGCTCGCGGCGGCGCGGGTGACCTTCCCGGCGTCGAGGGCGGCGATCCCCTGCTGGAGCCGCGTATCGGTGTCGCGGCCCGCGCCGAGGCCCACGAGGATTTCCGTGCGGGAGAGGATCTTGTCGTTGTCGCCATAGCGTCGCTCGAGCCAGTCGGTCAGGTCGGTCTTCTCGTCGCGCAGCTCCATGTCGGTGAGGGGTTTTTTGCCCAGCCCCTCGATCTCCGCCAGGAGGGCGGGCAGCGCCGAGGCCAAGCGCCCTTTGGGGACACGCACCTGGATGCGCAGCCGGTCGTGGAACGGCGACCGCTCGAGCGTCGTCTCCTGGTTGGACCAGAGCTTCTCTTTGTCGCGCTCGGGAGGGTGCTGCATCCGCTCCGAGAGCTCGCTCTTCAGCATGAACAGCGCCGCGGAGTCGTCGCTGTCGAAGGCCGGCACGGGGAACAGCAACGCCAGCTCGATCTCGCGGCCGTCGGGCTCGTCGACGACGAAGATACCGTGTTTGTCGTCGGCTCGCGTCGCCTTCGACGGGCGCCTCCGCCGGGAGCGACGCGGGCGGCGGGCGCGCTCTTCGCCGGCCAGCTCGCCGCGAGGTGATCGAGGTGCTCGCCGAAGGCCGCGGCGGAGATGTCACCGACCACCACCAGGCCGAGATCGGCGGCGCCGATGCGCGACCTCGCGTGGTCGAGATCCTTGACCGTGACCTTCTGCACGGCGCTGTTCGGCGACAGGGTGATATGGCGATAAGGGTGGTCGGCCGGGAAGAGCTGCTCGGCCACGGCCCGGCGGAGCCGGGTCTGCGGCTCATCCTTCGTGTCGCGGCGGCCAATCCGCTCTTGTTCGCGCTTGAGCTGATCGGGGGTGAGGGCCCCGCGTCGAAGCGCGCCGGAGACCGCGCCGAGCATCTCCCCGAGGGAGGAGGGGAGCACTTGCAGCTTCAGGTGGAGGGCGTCGCGGTCGCAGCCCCAACCATTGACGAAGACGCCGAGCCTCGCGAGCTCGGCGCGCAGCGGCGCTCCGCCGGCGGGGGCGAGATCCATGAAGGTGGTGCAAAGGAACAGGTCTTCGGCGACATCGTATGAACGACGGTTGACGACGATGATGATGTTGACCACCGGGAACCGATGCTGCTCGATGAGCTCGGCCCGGAGACCGGAGGGGCGATCGAGGTGGATCCGGCTCGGGAACGTGAAGGGGACGCCCGGGGCGATGGACGGGGGTTGATAGCGGAGCTCCGCGTCCGGGGTGGCAGCCCCGGCGAGCACCGTCCCGACGGGCGGCGCGGGGGCGACGACTGGAGCGAGCGGCGGCGCCGGCAGCGGCGCCGGTGCGCATGCCGCGAGCGCGACGGCGAGACCGGCGAACAGGGTGCGCATGGCTCAACCTCCTCCAACCACCCGGCCCGCCTTGGGGCTCGCCGGGTTTGGTTTGACGGTGGTGATCACGCGGCGCAAAAGGGGGAGCTCCGCGCGCACCACGGCGCGCAGCCGATCGCCGTCGACGCTCTGCCGGAAGGTGATCTGCCTTTCGAGGGTGGAAGTATCTCCGCCGGCGAGCATGAGGCTCGCGATCGAGCCCGCCCGGTCGACCGGAGAGAGCTGGTGGCGAAGGCCACCGAGCTTCATGAGGTTCTTCGCAGTCTCCAGCTCGCCGGGGCTCACCTCGGCCCCGAGCCGGGTGATCTCCCCGTCGACGCGCCGGATGATCTCGTCGGCCGAAGCGTCTTTGCGCATGCGGACCTGGACGATGAAGGCGCTCCCCTGGTGGAACGAGCGCTCCCAGCACGAGATGCCCTCGGCGACGCGAAGCTCGCGAACCAGGAGCCGATCCAGTCGCGTGAAGAGGATTTCGCCGGCGAGATCCAGGATCAAGTCCCGATCGTCGAGGTAACGAGGCGTCCGCCAGATCAGCACGATCATCGGCCATTCGACGTCGGCTTCCATGGTGAGGCGGCGCTCGCCGTCGACCTGACCTTCCGCCGCCGCGGCGTCGGCGTGGCGCGGCGCGCCCGCGAGAGACCCGAAGTAGCGGGCCACGATTTCCTTGGTCGGCGTGGGCTGGAAATCGCCGCTCAGCGAGAGCACCACCTGGTCCGGCCCGTAATGGCGGCCGATATGGGCGCGCAGCTCCGCCGGGGTGACGGAGGAGAGCGTTTCCGAGGCTGGCTTGAAGAGCTGCCCGTAAGGATGGGCCACCCCGAACGCAGCCTCGATCGAGCGCTCGGCGACGGCGCCGACAAGGCTGCGCGGAGGTCCGCGACGCGTCCCTGTCCATCTCGGCGAGGACATCTCCGGTGATGTCCTCCTGGATGCCGTCCGCGAAGAAGCCGAGCCTATCGCTCTCCAGCCACATCGCGAGCGGCAACGCGCGCGATGGCACCGTGAGCTTGAGCATCGTCAGTTCGGGCTCGGTCTCGACCTCGGGATAGAACGGGCTGAGGTCGAGGGACCGGAACAGGGCGTCCCGATCGTTCCGCGAGATGTGGCGCGTCTCGGCATACCTGAGGAGACGGCCGGTCAAGTTGCTCATGCCGGCGCGGCCGGCCGGGTCGTTCAGGGGCCCCGTGGGCAGGGCGATCGCGATCCCGACGAAGGGGGCCCGGTGATCCTCGTCCATGACGACACGCATGCCGTTCGGTAACGTGTAGCTCTCGGGGTGGGGGAGGGTGATCGGCGGCCGGTCCGGCGGCGCCGAACGCCAGGTATCCGGCGAGCCTTCGGCCCCGGGCTGACTCCCCGGTACGATAGCGTGGAGAGGAGGAGCGCGATTACCCCGAGGGCGCAGAGATTGGGTCGCATGGCAGGCATGGGCGGCATGGCCCCATTTGCCTGCCGCACACCGAGCATCAGCGAGGGCCGCGGTCATGGCAAGCACTTTCGGTGCGGCCAAGCGCTGCTCACAGCGGCGACCGGATGCGTTGATCGTCGTGCCGGGCAAGGACTACGTCTGCCGCTTGCTCGCGCGCGCGGTTCGGGCGGCGGTGCACGGGCCTCGCTTGTCCATCGACCCGCGTGACCGCCGCGATCAGGGCACCCCCGCCGCCTTGAGCCCGTCGAGGGAGAGCACGTTCTTCGGCGCGATCTCGAGCACTTCGCGAAATTCCTTCGCCGCGTCGGCGGCCTTTCCCGACTTGAGCAGCGCCCAGCCGAGCCCCGCGCGTACCTCCACGTCGCTCGGATACGCGTCGAGCAGCTTGCGGTAGAGCATCGCCGACTCGGCATATCGCCCCAGGCTGTAGACCGAGAAGGCGAGCCGCAGGCCCGCGAGGTAATTGCCCGGATCGAGCTTGAGCGCCTCGCGCGCCATCGCCTCGGTGTCCGCCCAGCGCCGCAGCGCCATCAGCGGGACCAGGACACCCACCTTCGCCTCCACCGACCGCGGCTCCGCCGTGATCGCCTTTCCATACGCGTCGATCGACTCCGGGCTCCGCCCCAGCCGCGAGAGCAACCACCCGCGCCGCAGGTGCGCCACATAGCACTCGTGCCGCGGCGAAGGGAGCTGATCGAGCGCGCCGAGCGCGTCGTTGAGCTTGCCCACCGCCTCGTAGTCATACGACTTCTGGAACAGATCCGCCGCCGTATCACCCGCGCCCGCCTCCCCCGACATCCCCGCGAGCCCGATCCCCAGACATACCACCACCATCATGCGTTTGATGTTCATGACCATCTCCTTGTCCACAGAAAACTCACCTGAGAGCAGCCGCAGCCATCACGCCAAAGTCCGCATGACGCCACCCTCCGTTGCCGTTGCCGTTGCCGACTCCCGTCCGCTCTCCCCGGCGCGCAGCGCCGTCCAGACCTTCCCCCGCAACACCACCTCCACCTCCACCGGCCCGATTCCCCGCAGCAGCACCGCCCGCGTCTTCAACACCGGCCGCCCTCTTCCATCCACCTTTCGCGACCGCCCCTCGACCACGAGCGAGGCGCCCTTGCGCACCATCGACAGCTCCATCACCAGCCCATCGTTCGTGAGGAAGGGCGACACGAAATCGAACAGCACCCGCATCACCCCACTGAGCGCCCGCCGCGCCGGCAGCACATCGGTCCATGTCATCCCCTCGCTCCCATCGAACGGCACCCGCGGCAGCGCCGCCCGCAGAAGGTGGAGCACCGAGCGCTCATCGCCCACGGCGTCCCAGGCGGTGAAGGTCTCCTCGCTCCTTCCGTAGAACAACGTCGACGCCCGGTCGAGCGAGCGGAGGAGCGGCCGGCCATAGACATCCACCTCGGAGGTGATGGTCTCGGTGTGCTTGCCGATCGAGAAGGACCACGACGCCCCGATGTCGAAGCCGAAGAACGCGGCCACTTGCTCGTCGACATCGACGTTCTTCAGCACCTCTCCCTCGGCCGGCTCGTGGGCCGTGCAGAGCGCGGAGGGCTCGCCGGCGCGGACGAGCACGGCGTCGTTGAAGCGGCAGGGCAAGGTCGGGCCACCGGTCTTGTCCGAGGACTGGAGGTGGAAGTGCAGGTGAGGCTGGGGCGAGCGGCCGGAGTTGCCGGAGAGCCCGAGCTGGTCACCGCGGCGGACGATCTGGCCCTTGTGCACCTTGACAGACCCCTTGGCGAGGTGAGCGACCAGGGAGTAGAGCCCCGGCGCGTGGTGGATGAGCACTCGGTTGCCCCAGTTCTGCTCGAGGTTCATGGCGCCGATCGGGTTGTCGTTCACGTCGTTCTCGACCTCGACCACCGTGCCATCGGCGGAGGCGAGCACCGGGAGGCGATAGGCGTGGTAGTGCTCGGGCGAGGTGCCCTGGTCGCGGAAGAGCTTTTGATCCTCGTCGCGCACCTCGAAATCGAAGGCATGCCTCCAGATGCCTTGATGGGTGTGCGGCCCGTCGACGGCCTGGGTGCAGAGCCACGCGCCCCGGAAGGGGAGGTGGAAGGTGACGGCGTGGAGGGCCGAGAAGCGCTGGTTTCGGGTCTTGTGGTAGGTGAGGTTTTCTTCCGGGGTGCCGGGGAGAAAATCGACGGATTTGGGAGAGAGGTCGTGGGTGCGGCGGCGCATCGCCGAGAGGGTGAGCAGCAGGGTCAGGTTGAAGGGGATGATGAGCGGAGAGAGGCCGAGCCGGGCGAGCGGCGCGGCGAGGCCGAGCGAGAGCAGGGCCGTGACCAGGGCGCCGAGCAGCGCCAAGAGGAACGACGCCGTCGAGGGGACGAAATACACCCCGCCGAGGGCCAGGGCGGTGAGCATGGCGTTGTAGCCGAGGGAGTCGGCCATGGCCTCGGGCAGCGAGAGCAGGTGCGCGCGGAGGCCGAGAATCAACGTGAAGGCCAGGGCCGCGAGCAAGGCGGCGATCCGGCTGTGGACGAGGAGGGCTATGAGCACGAGGAGCCCGGCGTCGACGCGCGGGAGGAAGAAGAGGGCGCCGAGGCTTTGCAGGAAGAGCGAGGCCGATCGCGGGAGGAAGGCGAGGAGAGGCGCGAGCGCGAGGGGGCCTCCGGCATGGGGGGTTTGCACGGCGCCGAGCACGAAGATGCTGGCGCCGGAGACGAGCGGATAGATGGCGAGGAAAGGAAGGGTAAGCAAAGGCAAGCTGACGGTGGCGCCCAGGGACGCCTCGAGCGAGGCGGTGATGAGCACGCAGGCGAGCGCGCCGAGCACGATCAGGAAGGCTGCCTCGGGGCCGGCGAAAGACTGACTGATGCCGAGCCCGAGGAGCAGCGCGTTGTAGCCATAGGCGCCTTGATCGATGCTGTCGCGATCGAAGTCGAGGCGGCGCGCGAGCGCGTTGGCGACGAGGACGGCCAGGGCCCCGCCGAGAAGGGCGCGGGGCACCGTGGCAGTCGCGAGGCAGAGGAGCAGGCCCACCGCGGGGGAGGTGGAGAAGAGGATCTTCGCGTACACGCGGAGAAACCCCTCGGCCTCACGGACGAGGACGCTCTTGTCCCGGGCGGGCCCGCCCTTCACCTGAGCCACGACGGCACCTCTTCGATGGACTGGAAGTCTTCGAGCGTCTCGGCGCGGCGGATCCGGGCCACCTTGCCGTCGGTCCCGACCATCACCACGGCGGGGCGGAGGGTGATGAACTGGTGCCACTGGGTCACGTTGTAGGCGCCCACGTTGCGGAACACGAGCTTGTCGCCCGCGTTCATCGCGGGAAACTGCATGGTGTCGCGCATGACATCGATGTTCATGCACAACGGGCCGTACATGACCGTGGGCTCCATCATCCCGCTCCACTCCTGGGCGGGGACGACATCGTGTTTGTACCAGAACGAGGTGAAGAGCAGGTTCACCCCGCCGTCGAGCACGAGGCCCCGACGTCCGTCGGGCAAGCGCTTGTTGGCCTCGACCGTGGTGATCAAATACCCCGCCTCGTCGACGAGCGCCCGTCCTGTCTCCAGCACGAGGGTGGGCAGCTCCTTCGGCGGGTATTCGAGGGCCGAGAGGCCATCGCAGATGGCGTCGGCGTAGCGGGAGAACGAGGGGGCCGCCTGCTCGCCCTGGAGGTATTGCGCCTTCAGGGTGTTGGGCGAGGCGAAGCCGCCGCCGAGGTCGATGAACGAGAGGCGGATTCCGTGGGCCGCGCGGATCTCGTTGGCGAAGCGGGCCATCTTGCCGGCCTGCTTTCCATAGGCCTCCGGGTCGAGGATGAAGGTGCCGATATGGCAATGGATGCCTGTCAGCTCCAGCCGATCGCCGGCGACGATCCGGTTCACCGCGTCGCGCGCCTGCCCCGACTCCAGGTTGAAGCCGAACCGGCTCCACGGCGGCTGCCCCTCGATGGCCATGTTGATCCGGATCGCCACCTTCGGTCGCAGGTTGAGCCGGGCGGCGATCGCCTCCACCCGGCAGAGCTCGTCGAAGTTGTCGAGGTGGATCATCGACCCTCCGGCGAGGGCTTTTTCCACGGCGCGATCGGGCTTGTAGGGGCCGTTCCAGTGGATCTTGTCGGCCGGGACGCCCCCCGCGAGCGCCTTGTCGTACTCGAAGGGAGAGACGACCTCGGCCCACGCGCCCTCCTTGTGGAAGGTGCGGCAGATGGCCTCGAGGTAGTTCGTCTTGTACGACCAGGCGATCCGCACCTTCGCGTAGCGGCGGGAGAAGGCCTCGTGGAGATCACGGTACTTGCGGATCAACGTCCGCTGCGAGAACACGAAGAGGGGAGAGCCATGCTCCTTCACGAGGTCAGAGACGGCCGCGCCGTCGATGTGGGTGAGGGGCCGCATCCCCTGGAGGCGGCCGAACTTGTTCATCAAACCCATCTGGTGGCGGACGATGTTCGGCCGCTCGTACACCGGCAAATTCATCATGTTCACGACGCACCTCCGCTCCGCACGACCTCGCCCATCGTCACCATCTTCTGGAAATCCCCGAGGCTTACCACCTGATCGAGGCTGATCCGCACGAACATCGACCCGACCTCGTAGACCTCCTTCGCCTCCACCTTCCGCCCGGCCGCCAGGTCGGCCACCATCCGGGGCAGGTTGATCCCGGCCGCCGCGGAGAGGTAACACCACGCCGGGAAGCGCGGGTTGACCTCGATCAGGTGATATTGACCCTCCTTGTCGCGGAGGACCTCCATCTCGCAAGGGCCACGCCATTTCGTGGTCTGCATGAAGCGCCGGGTCAGATCGAGCAGCTCCGGATCCTTGATGGTGATGCCCGCCCAGCCCTTGCCCTTGTCGGTGATCACCATCTTCTTCATCGGCACCGCGCCGAGCATCCCGCCCTCGCCGTCGCCGACGGCCACCACGTTGAGCTCGTCGCCGGCCACGTGGGTTTGCAGGATCACCGGCACGCCCCACTGGGAGACGACCTTGTAGAACGCGCCGATGGCCTCGCCCACGGTGTGCGCGAGCGTCGCGCCGTAGTAGACGCCCTTGACGAAGAGGGGATAAGGCACCTTGTCGTGGGCCCGGGAGAGCTCCTCCACGTCGGAGACGACATGGCTCTTCGGCACCTTGATCCCGGCCTTCTCCCCGAGCTCGGCGAGGCGGGTCTTGGCCCGCTGATCGAGCTGCTCCCGCGTCGGGAGGAGCATGCGGATACCCATCGACCGGAGCGTCGGCTCGAGGTCGATGAAGGAGCTGAGCTCGGCGTCGAGCGTGGGGATGATGACGTCGAGCCCCACCTTGTCGTGCACGTACTCGATCCGCGAGAGGAAGGCGTCGATCCCCTGCGAGGGGTAAGGGATCATGAACACCTCGCGGACGATGTCCTTCGCGTAGATGCCCGGATCGAGCGCGTCGTAGGAGAGCCCGACCAGGCGGTCTCCGCGGTTCGAGGCGGCGAGGGCGCGGATGACGCCGACGCCGGGGCCGGGGTTGTCGGTGGCGTTCATGCCGGTGACGGCGATGGTGAGCGGGTGATGATCCTTCATGGCGGTCTCCTCAGACGCTGAAGCCTTCGGGCACGATGCCGTGCTGCGAGAGGGTGATGACGAACTCGTCGATGTCGCGACCGAGGTCGACGGCGGGGACGGCGAAGGCCGCCGCGATCCGCTCGCCGATCGCCCGCTTCGAGAGGCCCTCTTTCAGGCCCTTGAGGACGGCGAGGCCGGTCGGGTTGACGGTGAAGGTAGAGCCCGAGTAGGGGTCGAAGACGAAGCCGGTGTCGCTCAGGGCCAGATCGCTCAGTCGATTGATGTCACTCATACATACCTCTCCGGCGTCTAGAACGACGCCGCCGTTCCGAGGGTCAGGTAATAACCGTTGACGGAGTAACCGCTGTCCGTCGCGGTGGCCGCCCTTTCGAGCCGATCCATCGCGTACGATGCATGGATGCGAAACCCCCCGCCGACATTCACGCTCCCGCCGGCGAAGACGCCGTATTTGATCTCCTCGCCCACGTCCATGACGACGGGCAGATCGAGGTACGCCGGGCGGACCTCGGCGCCGTACTTGCCGCCGGCGAAGAGGGAGAATCGCGGGTGGGCATAGGCGATCGTCGCCTTGCCGGTCGTGTGGGGCTCTCCGCCCGCGAGCTGGGCCGCGAAGGCGGGGATCACCGAGAAACCATGGGTGATGGGGATGGCCCACGAGACCTCGGATCGGAGCACCGTGAGGTCGGCGTAGAGGCTCGCCGAGAGGTCGAGGACGATATCCCCGTAGGGGCTCACCCGGCCTGTCGCGCCGACATGATGCGAGGTGCCGAACGCGCCGCTCCCGTCGCTCACCACCGCGTAGCGGAGGCCGAGGCCGAAGAGAGGTGCGTTGTAGCCGAGGGTGAAATAACCCTCGTGCTGATCCCAGGGCGCGAGCGTGGATGTCGTGGGAGAGACAAAATGGCTCCCGCGGTAGGTCGACGAGAGGAAGAGCCCGCTCTCGTGGGTGATTGTTCCCGTCAGGCTGCCGCCGATGCCGAGCGATTTGTAGGGGTGATCGGGGTAGAGCTGGCCCGTGGTGGAGAGATCGAGATCGACCTTGAACGCGGGCCGCTCCTTGCACCGTTCGAGCGCCGCCACGGCCTCGGGATCGCGCGGGGCCTCGGCGGCCTGCTCGCCGAGGATGACCCGGGCCTCCGGGCAGCGGCGCTGCCGTTCGAGCGAGAGGCCGAGGCCGAGCCGCGCCTCGGCCGAGCCGCCGCTGAGATCGAAGGCGTCGCGGTAGCTCCGCTCGGCGTCGGCCCAGCGGCCGGCCCGGGCGTAGGTGAAGCCGAGCGCGAGCGCGAGCGCGTAGTCCTGCGGATAGAGCGGCGCGATCCCTTCGAGCGCCCGCGCCGCCTCGAAGAGCCGCCCCTCTTGCCCGAGCGCCGCCGCGCGCGCCATCGTCTGCGCATAGAGGTCGGCTTCCTGGGCCAGGGCCGGGCTCGCGAGGAGCAGGGCCGTGAGGGTGAGGACAGCAGCGCGTGATGGGGCCGGAGGCATGAACGGGGCTCCTCGGGCTGGTGAAGAGCCCGGGGTCGAGGGGGTTTGCTCTCTTCGACCCGCACCGCGGCGGTTTGGGCAAAGGGGACAGAAAAAAACGTCCAGCCCCCCAGGGCCCCCGGCTGATTTGATGGGGTTGTAATTTTAACGCAAAGGCGCAAAGGCGCAAAGGCGCAAAAAGAATGAAGAGTAGCCTTGTGGTCCCAGGTGGAGACAACGTTATCCATCGTTGCCGTTGTCGTCGCCGCTCCCGATCTCACGCCTGCCCTTGACCTCCCCCTCCCTCCCCGTTCAGATCCCCCCGCCCCATGGACCCCGAGACCCAGGCCGAGACCCGCATCGGCACCACCTTGTGCAACAAGTGGACGCTCGACAAGCTGCTCGGGGTCGGCGGGATGGCCGCGGTCTACGTCGCGACCCACAAGATCGGCCGCAAGGAGGCGATCAAGATCCTCCACCCCGAGGTCGCACGATCGCCCGAACTCCGCGCCCGCTTCGAGCAGGAGGCCCATGTCGCCAACCGCTTCCGCCACCCCGGCGCGGTGGAGATCCGCGACATCGATCAGAGCGAGGACGGCACGCCCTTCCTGGTGATGGAGCTGCTCCACGGAGAGCCCCTCTCCGACCGCGCCAAGCGCCTCGGCGGCATCGAGCTCCCCGAGCTCTACCGGCTGATCGACGAGCTGCTCGACGTGCTCGCCGCCGCCCACGCCGAGGGGATCGTCCACCGCGACATCAAGCTCGACAACCTGTTCATCCAGACCGACGGGCACCTGAAGGTGCTCGATTTCGGCATCGCGCGGCTCGCGAACAGCCTGCCGAAGCCGCTCCGCACGCGCGTGGGAACGGCCCTCGGGACGACGCCGTACATGCCGCCCGAGCAGATCAAGGGCCTCGCGGTCGACGCGCGCGCCGACCTCTTCGCGGTGGGCGCGACCATCTTCCGCCTCGTCGCGAAGCGCCGCCTGCACGAGGCCGCGAACGAGGCCGATCTGGCCGTGAAGATGGCCAGCATGCCCGCGCCCCCGCTGTGCTCGGTGGCGAAGGACGCGCCGCCCGCGCTCGGCCTCGTGGTCGATCGCGCGCTGATGTTCCGCCGCGAGGAGCGCTACCCGGACGCGCTCACCATGCAGGCCGATCTGCGCGCGCTCCGGGCCGGCGAGCCGCCTCCCTATGCGACGCGCATGCTCGGCCAGCCTGCGCCGCCGGACGAGCCGCCGCCCGAGGCCGTGCCGTGGACGACCGGCGAGGTGGGCCCGCTCCTCGAGCGCACCGCCGCCGCCTCACCCGGGGCCCTCGATCGCACGGCCCCGGCCGTCGCGCAGGGCGCGGCGACGCCCGCGTCGGCCATGGCGGTCACGGCCCGTCCCGGCGGAGCTGCGCCTGCTGCGGCGATGCCCGCCACCGTGCCGGAGCGCAAGGCCGCGGCCGAGCGCGCGCCGGCCTCGCCGGTCGGGGTCGAGGCCTCGCTGCCCATGCCGGCCGTCGCGCCGATCAGCGCCGATCGGCCGGATTTGCCGCGAGATCCAGCCACCGCGCGCGCCGTCCCCGCGCCGCCTTCGACGGTGCCCGATCGCCTCTCGGCGCCCGAGCCGAGCACGACCCGGACGGGGCCCGAGCCGCCGCCGATCACGGGCCACGAGCCCACCCTCAAGTCTCCGAACGCGCTCGCGCCCGTGGTGATGCCGGCCCCCGTGCCCATCGACGTGGTGACGCCCGCCCGCGCCGCCCCCGCCGCGTTCCCCGCGACCGCGGGCTCTTCGGTGACGCGCACCTTGCCCGCGGGCGAGCTGGCGCGGCCGGCGCTGCCCTTCGCGCGCCCGGTGCCCATCCGGCGCTCGCGACGGCTGGAGCTCGCGCTCGTGGCGATCGTGTTCCTGGTGCTCGGCGTGGTGCTCACCCTCGTGCTCGTCCGCACCCTGCGCCGCCACCCGCCCGGATCGGCCGGCGATGCGCCGGGCGAAGCGCCGACCGCGATCGGCGCCGAGGAGCCCGACGGCGGATCGTGGGGCGAGCCCATGCGCCCCAAGCCCGCGCCGCAGCCCGCGCCGGTCTCGCCGGCCGGCCCGGGCGCGCCCGCCGGTCACGGCAAGGGCAAAGGCAAGAACAAGTAAGCTTCGTTCAACATCGTCAACGTCGTACTCTTTCGTGCCCTTTCGTGCTCTGCGCCCTCTCCGTATGCACCCCGCCACCCTCTGTACCGTCGCCTCGACCCTGTTCTTCCTCGTCCTCGAGCGCGTGCGCCCGGGCCGCCC
>JAXLYT010000021.1:0-146537 GCA_046351295.1 Byssovorax sp. | reverse complement strand
AAGAGGCGCGCGACATCGCCCAGCGATTCGCCGCGGAGGTTTCGTTGGGGCTCAAAACAATCGGGGAGCGAGCCGGCGCGGCGGGGTAGACACCTCGGACGACCCTGCTGGGGTGCTCGGCTTGACCTGCGCGGCACGCGCGACGATCCTCTCGAATCCGAGGAGAAATGCTCATGGTGTCGAGTCGTCCGTGCTCCCGCGCTCTGCTCGTGCTCTCGCTCTCTCCGTGGGGCCTGATCGCCGGGTGCGGGGAGGGCGCGGCGCCGAGCCCGGCCCCGACGCCGACGTCGGTGTGCGACAAGCTCGTCGCGTCGAGCCCGGATCCCGGCCCCGCCCCCGGTCCGTTCACGGTCGTCCACGTCGATCCCGGCGCGCCGGCGCCATTCCAGCTCGCCGTGCAGGCCTGCGCCGGCCTCCACAACCGCAGCGCCGGCGGCTCCGTGTACATCGAGGCGGACGCGCACGACACCACGTGGCTCACCGAGCTCGCGCTGAGCCCGACCGCGACCATCAATGCATCCGATTTTCTGACCTCGTGTGTCGCGGCGTTCCCTGCCTGCGTCCGCTACGACTACGCGAGCCAGCAAGCCTTGCTGCCCAGCATCGTGACGGTGGCCGCGGCGCTCGGCGCCGTCCCGCTCGACAGCAGTCTCAACGTGCCTTGTAGCAACGTGGTGTTCGACGCGCCCGTGGAGCTCAAAGACAAGAACACACCCGCGCTGGCGACAGAGCTCGTGTTCGACAAATACGGCGCGCAGACGACCGGCCTCGCGATGCTGAACCCGGGGTACGATCAGCATCCGAAGGACCCGGCGAACCCCCCGCTGACCGGGGACATGAAGCCCGCGCTGGTCGATTTCGTGTTCTCCCAGAAGCTGTTCGTGGCCTTCCTGGTCAACGGCTGTATCGCGGGGAAGCCGGACAACGAGGTGCTCACCAAGATCGTGAACGCCGGTCACTGGGAGACGCCGCTCGGCGTGTACGGGTACAACAACTCGTGGCTCGTCGCCGGTGGTTACGTGTACGAGGCGCAGACGCGATGCCTCGACTCCCGCAACATGGGCGCCATCGCCAGCGAGGCCGGCAACCTGTCCTTCTTCTCCACGCGGTCGGCGCCCATCGTGAATACAGGCGTGGTGACCCAGAACAAGGCCGAGCCGATCTCCTACGACCCCGGCTCGACCTATGTCGCGTTCATCGTGGGCGACGGCGACAACGTCCAGTACATGCTGACCACGCGCCGGGAGTGGTTCCGGCAGCGGCTCCTGGATTGCCAGTCTGGAGGCGCGGGTTGCCCGCCGCTCACCTGGAGCATCTCACCGCACCTCGCGCACCTCGCGCCCGACGTGCTCCGCTGGTACTACGATCGGAGCCACGAGACCGGCAAAGACTACTTCGCTCTGCCACCCAGCGGGCACCTCTACGCGTATCCATCCTCGCTCGCCGAGGACGCTCAAGACCGGTTCGTGAAGGCGACGGAAGAAGACGCCTGCATCCTCGGGACGAGCGGTACCGTGCACTGGGACTGGACCGGGACCTGGAACGACGCCGAGGACCACTTCCTCCCGAAGTACGCGAGCGCCGAGGGCTCCATCCGCGGGGTGTTCCCGGTGAACGTGCCTTATTCTTTCCCCACGTTCACCTGGTGGCCGGAGGACCGCTTCTACGAGCTCCTCACCGGCGCGGGCGGCGGCAAGCTTTCGCTCTTCCGGCCGCGCGAGTGGCGGGGCATCAACAACGACGCAGACCCTTACTTCCTGAGCCCGGCGAAGATGGCCGACGAGATCGGCAGTTACCCCAAAGGGACGATCACCTGGGTGTACCTGACGAGCGACGGTGGGCTGACGCTGGAGAACTCGTTCCTGGCCCTCGCGAAGATATTGCCCCCTCACGTGAAGCTCGTGAGCATCGACACCGCCGCGAAGCTGGCGCTCGCCGCGGGGCCACGGTAGCCCGCCGGCTGGCTCCGGTGCGCCGCCGCGCTCGGCTCGGCGACGCCGGCGCAGGACGGCGAGCGCCCGGCTCGGCCAGGGCGTCCCTGCCTTCCCGTGCTTCCGCCTTGCCGCGACGGTTGGGCTACACTAGCGTTGAAGACGTGGCTCGGCGTACCCCAGAGGCTCGGATCGCTCTCCCCGCGGAGATACTCGACGCGATCGACGCCTTTCGCGCCGCCGAGTCGAAGGCGCGGAACGACGTTCCGGTCAGCCGCCGCGAGGCCGTCTCCGCGCTGTGCGCCGCGGGGCTCGCGGCCTATGCAGGTCGAGCCAAGGTCACGGTGCGCAAGCTCCGCCTGGGTGAAGAGCCCGAGAACGACCAGGATCTCGAAGGGCTCGACGGGGCGGCGCGGCTCGATCTGGTGAGCGATCTGTCCACCGCCGGCTATGAGCTGAGGGGGGAGCGTGTTCTACCCGGAATTCGTCGAGATGTTGTCCGCATTGTCCGAAGCGAAGGTCGAGTATCTGATCGTGGGGGGCTACGCCTACGGCGTTCACGGCGAGCCCCGCGCCACGAAGGACCTTGATCTTCTGGTACGCCCGACGCCTGCGAACGGGTAGCTCGCCGGCCCGCGCCGGCGCGCCTCCACGTTTGGCTCGGCGACGCCGCCTGATGTGATTTTCGTGCGCCATCTTCATCAGCCGAAGTCATACACACAAGGGATCGAGGCTGACCCATGCAGCGCCCGAAGCACTCCGTCGATGCGTTCGGTCATGAAGGGATCGTTTGTCGTTGCCCATGCCCGCAACATTTCGAGCTCCTTGACGACTTCGCCGAGATCGCCGGCGGAGAGCGCGGAGAGCGATCCATCGTGAAAGTGCGGGACATATCGCAGTCCGAGGTGAGCGCACGCTGGTAACCAGCGCTGCTCGAAGTACTGGCTGGTGGCGATGGGCACGACCTCGTAGGCGCCGCTGTCTTCGTGCTTGATACCCATCGAGATGGTCATGCTCTTCTTCCTTTGCCCGAGGGGACGCGAGCCTTACCAGCTCGTGAAGACTTCGCCTGCCGCTTGCGCCGCGCCGGTGATCAACCCCGTCGCAAAAAGGGCCACGACGATCCTGACGCGCAAACCCGCGCGCACCGCGTAGAGCCGGCGCTCCAGTAGCACCGCGAGCGCGCCGAGGACGATCGCCACGACAGCCGCCAGCGCCAGACCGAACAGGGCATCACCGGGGGTGGCGGTCGCTCGTATCGTCCACGAGGCGCGCAGCAGGTGTCGTACCCGAAGGCCGCCACGCCCGCGCACCGCGATCATCGCGATCGCGGCCACGGGCGCCGCGAGAGGCACGAGCGCGCATATCTGCTACAGCGGTCGCTCGCCTCCTGGCGGCGGTGTATCGCCCACGCGATCGTGACGCTGCACGCGGACGCCGCAACCTGGGCACCGCCGAGGCGCAGCGAGGAGACGGGACAGCCCGGCGAGACGCCCCTGCGCGTCGAACGCCGCGAGCGCGTAGCCGATCTGGAGCGAGAGCGTGGCGCCTCTCAGGAGCGATGCCCCGACGAGCCATGCGGCGAACATCCTCGTGGCGCTCCATGAGGACGGGCTCGCAGGGCCCGCCTCGGGCGCGGCGCGCGGCGCCTGGACGCCGAGCCGCGGCCCGGGCTGCCGGGCGAAGCGTCTCGGATCACTGGATCGACCGTCGGGCAGCATCGTCAGGCTTCGGGCCGATCTGCCAAGAGATGGATGACCCGGAGCGCCTTGCCGTCCTCCGGCATCTTCTTCCCGCCGCGCCAGCACATGCCCCTGCCTTGGCACTCACCGCACACCCGATTTCTCACCTTGCCAGCTCGATGACAATCGTTGCAAACATGGTAGCGGGCGATCACCTGAAGCCCGTGCAGCGGGACCTCCTTGATGTAGTGAACGGCGAAGAAGCTACGATCTCCGGCGAACATGGAGGTGGTCGCGACGGTGAAGAGAGCCCCGTCCGGCGACTCCAGCTCGCTCGCCTCGATCAGGGTGCGAGGCTGGAAGAGCTGCCTCACGTCCGCCTCCGACTGCGGGGGAGGGGAGCCCGGCGCACGGTGGTTGGTCTGCGCCGTGAGGCCGCTGAAATAGCGGTCGATGGTGAGCCTCGTCGCGTCGACGACCTGCTCGTCCGCGTGAGAGCGGGCGGCCAGCTCGGCCTCGAACTCCGCCGCGGCAAGCTCCTCGAACCAGCGTATCACCTGCTCCAGATTCATGATCTGTCTGTCCTCACGCACCGACGCTCGTGCGTGATCCCAGGTTCAACGCGTCCCTGGCCCTCGGGCCGCAGGTCAGTGGGCCTTGCAGGCCGCGGCGTAGCCGAGGTCGCAGCCGCGCTTGAAGTAGCCCGCCGCCGCCACGGGATCGCGTGGCGTGCCGGATCCGAGCTTGCTCATATCACCAAGGTGGTAGCAGCCGAAGCCATCTCCCAGGTCACATGCGCGCGTCATGAGCTGCCAGGCCTTCGCGAGATCGGGCTTGTTCCGGTAGCGAAATGAGAGACCGAGGCGGGCGCACCCCCGGCCCACGCCGGCGTCGCACCCGCTCTGGTACGCGGCCAGCGCCTTCGCGGGATCTTCCGATTCGTGGGCGAACGCCGCCTCCACACAGGCGAGCTTGTCGCCCTTGGCGCACGACGCGTCGAGATCTTCGGCTCTTGCGGCTTTCGCTTGATCCGCCAGCGCTTTCAACCCGGCCGCCGCGCCCTTGAGCTTTTGCTCCGGCGTCAACCCGTCCGTCGCGTGCTGCGCCTGGGCCTCCTCGCTCGCGCGGGTCTCCGTCACCAGCAACACGCCGGCGCCGACGCCGATGGCTCCGAGCACGCCCGACATGATGAGGGTGCGGCGCAACATCCCGGGCACCCTCCAGAGGCCGCCGCCCCAGATCCAGCTCACGAAGAGCAGCGCCATCATCGCGAGCGCGGCGATGGTCTTGTCCATCGTGTGACCGGCCTGGAAGTAGGCCCGGTGAAAGAGCACCACGGCGGCGACGAGGCCCCACGCGTTGAAGAGCGCGAGCAGCAGCGAGGGGAGGTAGATCCGGTCCTCGCTGTGGATGACGCCGCGCTCGTCGGCGACGTTGCGCTCACCGCCGAGCGGGATCAGGGGGAAGTAGGCGATGAACCAGAATCGCGTGGACGAGGAGCCCCCTTTGCGGTGATAGATGGTGCCGTAGTAGGCCGTCCCGACGGGGACGCGGATGGTGGCCATGCGCGCTTCTCCAGGGCAATCGCAGCGCGTGGAGACGCCGCGAGGCCACCTCTACCACGGATCGATGCGCGCCGTTCTCGCCCCGCGCCGGGCTCACGCTTGCCTCTGCGCCGCGCGGCTCATCCCCTGCGCGCCGCTCCCCATCTGCATTTTTCTCTTGACGCGACATTCGGCCTCAAGGCGATTCATGCGGGCGCCCTGATAGGGCTGCTTCTTCGCCACGTGCGGCATCGCGCGCGAAGGGGCGCCAACCCCCCGGCGGGTCCCACTCACCGTGGCCGTGAATGATCGGGGGACCGAGTCGAGCCCGGTGGCCTCGATGTCGAGGGTCGAGACGATCATCACACGTTCGTTCATCCGGGTGCGCCCCTGGTTTGGGCGGCCCATCGCGGGCGCATGGAGGAGGGGCGGATGACCGCGGCCCGCTGGCACCGGGACCGCCGGCGGTCGGCGCGACTGGCCTTGGCTGCGTCACTTTCATCCCGTCTGTCTCCGATCGCCGCGGTGAAATCCCCAAGTACCGCCTCGTCCAGCGTTTGACGCCGGCCTCCGCGCCGCTCCGTCGGCGCGAACGCTGTTCGTTGGGCGGAGCGGTCATCGAAGGTGTTTCCCGGCGAAGGTGTCATGGACTTTGACTCGTGGATTGGCCGTCGCCAGTGTCGAAGCGAGGGCTGTTGATAGCTCGACCGCCCAGTGCATGTCAGCCAACATGTTGAGGCCACCGTACGTCGTGTCCAAGCACCCAGCCCACTCTGTCTTGTGGGCCAGCTCAATTGTCGGCCGATTGGCATGCTCGCCGCCATGGCCCAAGTGGCCATCTTCGGCCCCGGCTGCGCAGGCAGCGGCGGCTCGGGAGGCGGCACCACGACCACCTCGGCCACGGGCGGAGGCAGCGGCACCGGCGGACGCATGCACCAACGCGGGAGGCACCGTCGCCACCCAGCTCTGCTGTGCGGCCACCGGCGACTTCCCCAACATGTGCTCCGTCGGCCCCTGCGGCTGCGCGCCCGCCTCCAGCCACGAGGTCAAGGTTTGCCAGTGCCCGCAGGGCCAATGCTTCGACGGCACCACCTGCAGGAGCGGACCGTGAAATCACGAAGGGCCCGGTCGTCACCATCGTCAACGATGGTAAACCGGGCCCTTCTCTCCGCTTCCGTTCCTTCAGCGCGCCTCGCTCACCCCTCGGCGGGCTCAGCGGGCAGCGACAGCACCGCCACCCCGCCGCGCGAGCGGATCGCCACCCGCAGCCGATCCTTCGGCCCCTGCGGCGACCAGCGCACGGACAGGCCCGCGCCTTCGATCACCCCGTCGGCTTCCCAGCGCGTCGTCACGGGCACCACCGCGCCGAGCAGCGACACGATCACCGCGTCGCCCTCCTTGCGCGAGGCGAGCTTCATCCGCGGTGGATCGAAGAGCGGCAGATCCACGGTGCGCACCGTCGTCTTCGGCGACGTGTCGAACCACTGATCGATCAGCCGCAGCTTGCGCGGCTCGCGTCCGGGATCGGTCGCGCTCGGGTGATCGGGGATCTCCAGCGCGCCCATCCCGCCGTCGGGCGGAGGTGGATCGACCACCATCCCGCCCTGTCCGCCTGCGCCTTTTCCACCGGCGCCGCCTGATCCGCCGAAGCCGCCTGATCCGCCGCCGCCGTCGGGCGGTACGGGATCGACCACGAAGCCGCCCATGCCTCCGCCGCCGTCGGGCGGGGGAGGATCGACCACCATCCCGCCGAAGCCTCCGCCGCCGTCGGGCGGGGGAGGATCGACCACCATCGTCCCGCCGCCGCCGTCGGACGGCACCGGATCGACGACCACGCCGCCGCACCCGTCGCACCCGGTCAGCGCCACGCTCAGCGACATGCCGACGGCGAGGTTGCGCTTCAGCGTGAAGAAGCGCGCCGTCGGCTTGAACGCGCGCGGCGCGGGCGGGCCGGCGGTGAAGGCGCCCATCTCGGCGTAGAGCGCGTCGAGGTCCTCGTGGAAGCGCCGGTCGGCGGCGGCGATCTCCAGGCCGAGGAGCAGCGTTTGACGCTCGATGTCCTGGAAATTGTCGAGGTCGGCGGTCTCGGCGATCGCGATGGCTTTCTCCAGGAAGGCGGCGGTGTCGAGGCTGATCTTCGCGGTCAAGGCGCGCGCCTTCTTCACGTAGAGCTCGCTGTCACCGTCGCGATCGTAGAAGCGGCGGAGCACGTTGGCCGCGTAGCCGAGGCCCATGTAGCGGTTGGCCACGCCGCTCGGCGCGAAGTTGCGCTCGCGGAAGGCGGCCGAGCAGATGCGGAAGAGCAGCTCGGTGCGCGGGTCGTCGATGCGGTAGTTGAAGCCGAGGTAGCTGCCGCCGAGGTCTTGCTCCTTCGAGAGATCGAGGTGGAGCGAGGTGCCGTAATAAGGCTCGGCGCGGCAGAAGTTCACCGGGTGATCGGCGTGGTCCTGGATGAACGACACGTTCTCGCGGATGTCGGCGATCGTCGCCTTGGGCTCGAAGATGAGCAGGTTGTAGCAACAGAAGATGCCGGCCTCGCGGCAGGCCTTGAGCGCGCCGCGCACATGGGCTTGCTGCGTCCCGCGCTGGAGGTGATCGCCGCCTTGCTCGGAGCCGTTCTCGACGCCCACGTAGAGGCGGATCACGCCGAGGTCGGCGAGGGCCTGGGCGAGGTCCGGCGTCACGCAGTCGGGGCGGGCCTTGCCGACCATCGCGACCTCACCGACGCCGAGATCGTCGAGCGATTTGCGGATGCCGCGGATGCGCTTGATCGACTGCTTTTCGCCGGGGAAGACGAAGTTATCGTCGTGGAAGCAGAAGATGCCGCGGCCGCCGGCGCCCTCGAGGAGCAGGGCCATCTCGGTGGCGATGTTCTCCGGGCTCCGGAGGCGCACGGCCTTGCCGCCGCCGGACTCGATGGCGTCGTCGTAGAAGGCGATGATCGAGCAGTAGCTGCACCGGCCCCAGCAGCCGCGGCCGCCGATGATCGGGATGAAGGGCACGCCCATGTGGCGGTTGTGGCCGCGATAGCGGCGGGCGAAGGGGACGGCGTCGAGGTCGTCGAGCAGGCGGCGCGCCTCGGTGCGGAAGACAGCGCCGTCGTCGGTGCGCAGGCCGAGGCCGCGCACGGTGGAGAGATCGACGCCGCCGTCGAGGGCGGCGAGCAGATCGGGGAGCGTCTCCTCGCCGTCGTGGAGCACGACGCTGTCGACGCCCGTGTCCGGCCCGAGGACCTCGCGGTAGGCGAGCGTGGGGAACTGCCCGCCCGCGGTGATGTGGCCGCGGAAGCCGGCCTCGCGGAGCCTGCGGCCGAGGAGCAAGAACTCCGGCGCGCGGTGCTGGAACTGGATGCTCAGGCCGATGATGTCGGCCGCCTGGGCGATCGCGTTGTCGACGACCGTGGAGAGCTCGGTGACATCGTTGAAGGGCACGATCACGGCTTCGTGGCCGCGCTCTTCGGCGACGGCGGCGAGGATCCCGAGGCCCAGGTTCTCTTCCAGGTCCGCGCCGATGAAACACACACGCATGATGGCCGACCTCCTGATGGTTCGTTGGAGCACGAACTGTTCGCGAGCGTAGCCAAGCTGCGTCGCCCGCGCCGGGAGGATCGCGCGATCCAGCGCACGAAGCCGTTGCTTTTCGAGGTGTCCTTACGTCACCGAGGCGCGGCGATCAGAGCATCGAGGTGTCGGTCGCGGTACCGGAGAGCACGCGGCCGGCGAGCTCTTGCAAGGCGGGGCTGACCATCGCGTGCTGCGTCGCGACGTGGACATCGCGGAAGTACCGCTGGAGCGGGCTCACCGTGTAGATGGATGAGCCACCCGCGGCGCCGTAGGCGAGATCGATCGCGCGCGCGGCGCTCTGCGTGGCGTGGCATGCGGCGAGGCGGAGCTCGGCCCGGGTGCGGAGGGGGACCTCGCCCGAGGCGGCCGCGGCGTTCGAGGCGGCGCCGACCACGTCGTAGAAGAAGGCGCGCGCGGCGCGGATGTGGCTCTCGATCTCGGCGAGCTGCGCCTGGATCGCGGGGCGCGCGGCGAGCGGGCGCTTGCTGCCGAAGGGGACCTTGTCGGCGGCGAGCTGGGCGAGCTGGTCTGCGGCGGCGCGGGCGATGCCGAGGGTGACGGCGGCGATGCCGAGGGCGAGCAGGCCGAAGAAGGGGAAGGCGTAGAGGGGGCTCTTGAGGCGGGAGGGCTCGGTGCCGGGCGCGGCGGAGAAGGCGAGGGGCACGAGCAGATCGTTCACCTCGATGTCGTGGCTCCCGGTGCCGCAGAGGCCGGAGACGTACCAGGTGTCGTGGATCGTGGTCTTGGAGGCGGGGAAGAGCATCAGGCGCGCCTCGGGCGCCTTGCCCTCGACGGTGATCTGCGCGCCGCCCATGAGCCAGCAGCAGTTCTGGCAGCCGCTCGCGAAGGGCCAGCGGCCGCTGACGCGGTAGCCTCCGTCGACGGGGGTGGCGACGCCGCGTGGTGCGAAGACGCCGCCGGTGACGATGAGCGGATCGTCACCGAAGACGGCCGAGGCGGCATGCTCGTCGAGGTAGGCCGCGACGAGCGCGCTGGTGGAGGCGATCATCACGCACCACGCCGCCGATCCGTCGGCCTTGCCGACCTCCTCGATCGTCTCGAGCATGGTGGCCGCGTCGACCTCGAAGCCGCCGAGGCTCTTCGGCAAGCTGATGCGAAAGAGGCCGCCCTCGGCCATCGTCGCGCAGAGATCGGCGGGGAGCCTGCGGGCTTGCTCGATCTCGATCGAGCGCGCCCGGATCGCCGGGGCGATCTCGCGGGCGAAGTGGACGGGCGACGAGGGGGGCGTGGAGATCATCGAACGCTTCAATCCACAGCAAAGCGCCTGGATCTCCGGAATTTAACGCAAAGGCGCAGAGGCGCAAAGGCGCAAAAAGACGAGCCCCTCAACCGCCCTGCATCATCATCCCTTCGAGCTCGTCGCAGAGGGCGCCGCAGATCTGCTTCTGCGAGAGCCCGCCGTCGAGCGCGGCGCGCCCGGCCTCACCCATCGCCGCGAGCTTCTCCTGTGGCGTGCGGAGGATCTCGTCGATCGCGCGCACAGCGCCCTCCACGTCGCCGTGATCGACGTGCCAGCCGAAGCCGTGGTGGTCGAGCAGATCGGATACATGCGAGGGGCGCGGGCCGAAGAAGAGCACGGGGCGCGAGGCGGCCATGGCGCCGTAGACCTTGCAGGGGTGGATGATGCCGACCATGTCGCCGCCGAGGGAGACGACGTGCACGTCGCCCGCGCTGAGGGAGAAGCGCAGATCGGCGAGGGGCTGATAAGGCAGCGAGATCGCGTTCTTGAGGCCGTGCGCGGCGATGGTCGCCTCGACCTCTTTCTTGCCGAGGCCGCCGCCGACGAAGGCGAAGACGACGCGCGGGTCGTCCTTGAAGCGGACGGCGGCCTCGAGCACCGTCGTGAGCGGGTTCGAGGGGCTGTGGTTGCCGCTGTACATGATGACGCGTTTGCCCACGAGATCGTGGGCGATCCGGAAGGGGTTCGTCTGCTGGTCGACCGGGGCGAGGTGGTCTTCGTGGGGCCACGGCGGCATCACGCGCATCTTGTCGTCGAGGCCGGGGGCGCGGGGACGGAGGCGGTCGGCCATGAAGCGGTCGAGGGCGACGACGAGCTTCGCGCGGCGGAGGACGAAGCGGTTGATGGTCTCGAGGAAGAGGGCGGGCGCGCTGTTCGGCTTGATCTTCCCGAGGGCGAGGAGCTGATCGGGGTTGAGATCCATGGCCCAGTAGGCGCCGGGCACGTTGCGCAAGGCGCCGGCGAGCGAGGCCACGAAGCCGATGAGCGGCGGCGAGGTGCTGAAGAGCATGCCTCGGACGCCGGGCTCGACGAGGGTGACGGCGAAGGCCTGGCCCATGAAGAGGGCCGTCCCGAGGATGCGCACGGGGATGCTCTTCTTCCCGAACGAAGAGAAGGGCAGACGGCGCACGTCGACGCCCTCCATCGTCTCGCGCCGGAGGAAGCGCACCGTGGGATCTTCGTAGCCGCGGTCGGCGGTGTAGACGACGACCTCGTGGCCTCGACGGGCCATCTCGAAGGCCACGTCGGCGATGTGCTGCCCGACGCTCGCCGGATCCGGCAAGAAGACCTGGCTGAGGATGAGCAGCTTCGCCATGCGCTAGGGTTTCTTCGCGGTCATCTGGTCGTGGATCCACTGGTAGGTGAGAGCGAGGCCGTCGCGGAGGCGCGTTCCGGGCTCCCAGCCCATCAGGGCCTTGATTTTGGTGTTGTCGCTGTTCCTTCCATTCACGCCTTTCGGCGCGGAGAGGTTGTACGCGCGAGTGAGCTTGATCCCGGCGATGTCTTCCACGATGTCGACGAGCTGGTTGATGCTGACGAGCTCGCTCGACCCGATGTTGAGGGGCTCCTCGATGTCGCTCCAGAGCAGGTCCTGCGTGCCCTTGAGGCAGTCGGTGATGTACATGAAGCTCCGGGTCTGGTGGCCGTCGCCCCAGATCTCGATCCGGTGGTCGCCGGAGAGCTTGGCCGCGATCACCTTGCGGCAGATGGCGGCGGGCGCCTTCTCGCGGCCGCCCTCCCAGGTGCCGTGCGGGCCGTAGACGTTGTGGTACCGCGCGACACGCGTGATCATGCCGAAATCTTCGCGGAAATGGCGGCACATCCGCTCGGAGAAGAGCTTCTCCCAGCCGTAGCCGTCCTCGGGCATGGCGGGGTAGGCGTCTTCTTCCTTGAGGGCGGTGACGTTGGGATCGCGCTGGAGGTCGGCGTTGTAGACGCACGCGGACGAGGCGTAGAATAGCGTGAGACGCCGGCTTCCTTCGCGGCCATGAGGAGGTGCGTGTTGATGAGCACGCTGAGCATGCAGAGGGCCTTGTTGTTCTCGATGAAGCCCATCCCGCCCATGTCGGCCGCGAGGTTGTAGACGACCTTGGCGCCCTGGAGGGCCTTCCGGCAGGCGGCGAGGTCGCCGAGGTCGAGCTGCATGTCCTCGACGCCCGGGTGGCGCTGGTACCACTCGCCGAATGGTTTGAGGTCCACCGATCGGACGTCGGTGTGGCCCTGCCGGAGCAGGTCTCCGACGAGGTGGCCGCCGATGAAACCGCCGCCGCCGCAGACGACGACCTTCGCGCTCTTGTCCTTGCTCATGGGTGCCGGCAACAAACCCACGGCGGGCGGGAGAGTCAAGGGTCAGCGGCTCGATCGGCGCTTTCGGCCGCTTTCGGCGACGGCGGCGAGCGGCATCGCCCCGCTCGCCCGCCGTACCGGAAAGCCGATGGCGGAGAGCTCGCGCACGCCGATCACCTCGCCCTCGGCGACCAGCGCGGCGCGAAGGAGCGTGGCCTCGAGCTCCGCGTCGTTGCCCGGCCATGGATGCTCCAGGAGCGCCGCGAGGGCCTCGGGGGCGAGGCCGAGCGGGCGGCTCTGGAGGCGCACGCCGATCGTGCCGAGGTGGGCGAGGCAGAGGGTGCGCAGATCCTCGGTGCGGGAGGCGAGGGTGGGTAAGGCGATGGCGCGGGCGCCCAGGCGATCGGCGAGGGGCTCGATCAACCGGCCGGCGGCGACCATGGAGTCGACGGAGGCGGGCAAGGTGACGACGAGGCCGGTGGCGTCGTCGAGATCGGTCGCGACGATGCGCTGGATCTCGGCGGGCAAGGCGTGGGCGTCGAGCAGGACGAGGGTGCCCCCGCGCGCGGCGGCGAGGGGCGAGGTGGCCGGATCGCGGAAGCGCGGGATGTCGTGCTCGGCGGCGTCGGCGCCCTCGACGAGGGTGAGCGGGCCCTTGCGGCGCGGGGAGGCGAGGTGCGCGAGGGCGGCCCACGCGACGGCGTTCACCCCGGGCGCGCCGAGCACGGTCACGGGCCGATCGGCCGCGGCGAGGCGCTCGATCTGCTGCTGGGCCGCGCGCGCCGCGGGGCTGTACGAGGCGAGCCGCGCGGGGCGCTCGAGCATCGAGGCCACGGCGACGAGGCGGCCCTCGTCGCGCGCGACGATCGCCTCGAGCGCGGCGCTCTTGCCGGCGAGGCGCTCAACCTCACCGCGGGCCGTGAGCTCGCGGCCCCGGGAGCGGGCGAGGGCGGACGATGCGCCGATCACCGCGCCGAGGCGATCGGCGAGGGTGCGGAGACCGCGCACCTCGTCGAGCGTCATCGGCGAGCGCCGCGCGCCGCGGGGCATCGCGAGCGCGCCCACGGGGCCGAGCTCGTCCTGGACGAGGGCGATCGCGGCGATCGCGCGCTGATCGAGCCACGCGACGATCGGGCGCAGCTCCGGGCGGCGCACTTCGGCCGCGCGGGCGACCTCGGTGCGGAGGATCTGCTCCGGCTCGTCGAGGCAGAGGGTGACGATGAGCTCGGGTAAGGGGCCGGGCGCGACATGGGCGAAGCCCGCGCGATCGACGGTGACCATCTCGGCCGGGGCGAGGCGGTAGAGCGCGGCGCTGCTCGCCTCGACGGTGTTCCCACCTGCGCTCCGCAGCGCGAAGAGCGCGGCTTCAAGCGCGGCGTCGGGCTCGGGGTTCATGGCCGCGCGCGTGGCCGCGTCGAGCGCGTCGAGCCAGCGCGATCCCTCGGGCGCGAGCCTCCGCGCAAGGCGGGGCGCGAACAGGCCCGCCGCGGCCGAGAGCGCGGAGGCGACGAAGACGACGCCGGAGGCGCGCCGGAGATCCATCTGCGCGAGGGCCACGGCGCCGAGCGCGATCGGCGTGGTGAGGGCCGCGAGCGAGAGGATCATCCGGAGGGCGCGGGAGACGGTGGTGGCTTCCTGCGTGGCCGCGGAGAGCGCAGCGGCCCCCGCGGCGAAGGCCGTCACGAGCGGGAGGATCTGCTCCGGCGCGGCGACCTCCACGGCCGACGCGAGCACGCCGACGAGCAGCGCCGCGAGGCCGAGGATCAAGGCCGCGCCCGTGCGCTCGGCGACGCCGAGCTCCAGGGCCCTCGCGCGGCGGAGGTGCAGGGCGACCGCGATCCCCAGGCCGAGCGAGCCGAGCGCCGCCGCCGCGCCCGTGTATTCGAGCAGCAGCGGGCTCAGCTCGATGTAGCGCTCGGGCGCTGCCGCGCGCGCGGCCGGCAACGCGATCGCGACGGTCCAGAGCAGCGCCCCGAACGCGGCGGCCTCGAGGCGACCCGCCGACGCGGGCGGCGCCGAGAGCCCGCCGGGCGCGCCGATCCGCGAGAGCGCGACGAGCGAGGCGATCGCGGCGAGGCCCGTCCCCAGGTTGGCGAGCGCCTGGAACGCAGGCCCGCCCGCGCCCGTCCGCGCCGCGAGGAGCATGCAGACGCCCGTGGCGGTCGCCCGCGCCGCGGCCCGGGCCGCAGGATCGACCCGATCCTCGGCGCGCTCCGGCGGTGCGGAGAGCACCCAGAAGAGGCCGAGGAGCACCGGCAACCCAGCGAGCGCGGCGAGCGCGAGCGGCCTCGCGAGCCCGGACGCCGATCGCGCCTCGTCGAGGCTCTGGAGCGCGGCGAAGGCCACGTAGGCGACCGCGCCGGCCGCGAGCCAGAAGGTGCGGGAGCGCCGGAGCATGGAGCCTGGATCGTAGCCCCGCGCCGGCGGATCGGCCAAGCAAGCCCCGCGCGTGCGAGGTGAAGGCTCTGCGCTTGACCGGGAGGCGGAGCTGTCCGACGCTGGTCAGCGGTCAGCGTATCGCCGCCGAGGCTCCGGGAGGTCGCCCGGCAGAGCCCTCGGCGCCTGTCCCGCGAGGTCCCCGTGCTCCTTCGCTTCCGCCTCCACGCCGCCCTCTTGGTCCTCGGTCTCGGCTGCTTCTTCGGGTGCGCCCAGGGCACGATCATCGACCCTGGAGGCGCCGGCGGCTCGGGGGGCGGCCCGGAGACGAGCGGAGGGACGACCACCACCGGCCCCACGTCGAGCAGCAGCTCTTCGTCGAGCAGCAGCAGCTCGACCTCGACCAGCAGCTCGTCGAGCAGCAGCTCGTCCGGCGATCCGAGCGTGTGCGGGGACGGGGTCTGCCAGAAGCAGGACGGCGAGACCTGCCAGAATTGCAAGCAAGACTGCGGCGCATGCCCGCCGAGCTGCGGCAACGGCATGTGCGAGAACGGCGAGACCTGCCAGACCTGCCCGGGCGACTGCGGCGTCTGCCCGCCGAAGTGCGGCAACGGAAACTGCGAGGCCGGGGAGACCTGCCAGAACTGCAAGCAGGACTGCGGTCCTTGCCCGATCGTGTGCGGCAACAACATGTGCGAGAACGGGGAGACCTGCTCGGACTGCCCCGTCGACTGTGGCCCTTGCCCGATCTGCGGCGACGGGGTCTGCGCGCCCACCGAGACCTGCGCGTCGTGCAGCCCCGATTGCGGGGCTTGCCCGCCCATGTGCAACAACGGGCAGTGCGAGGTCGGCGAGAGCTGCATGACTTGCCCGCAGGACTGCGGTCAGTGCCCGCCGAGCTGCGGCAACGGCGCATGCGACAACGGGGAGACCTGCGCGACCTGCCCGGGCGACTGCGGCATCTGCGGCCCCGTGTGCGGCAACGGGCAGTGCCAGGGCCCGAACGAGACCTGCCAGAGCTGCCCGGCCGACTGCGGCGCATGCCCGCCGAGCTGCGGCAACGGCGCGTGCGAGGCCGGGGAGACCTGCCAGAGCTGCCCGGGCGATTGCGGGCCCTGCGGCGGCTGCCTCCACGACAAGTGCGTCTCCGGCGGGGCCCTCACGGTGGGGTGCGACCCGTGCGTCACGCAGGTCTGCGCCAATGACCCGTTCTGCTGCTCGGGCGGCTGGGACAGCGCCTGCGTCAGCGAGGTGACGACCTTCTGCAACGTGCCCTGCGCCGGCAGCTGCGCCCACAGCGAGTGCGCCTCCGGGGCGGCCCTGTCGATCGGGTGCAGCGCCTGCGCCTCCAGCGTGTGCGTGAACGACCCGTTCTGCTGCATCGGGAGCTGGGACAGCTTCTGCGTGACCGAGGTCGACTCCTACTGCGCCTTCTTCTGCCCCTGAGGCCGCCTTCTGCCCCCGAGGCCGGCCCGACCGGCCGATCCTCACCGTTCGCTCTTGCGCCCGCGATCGAGGATCGGCGAAGGTTACGATCCCGATGCCCAAGCCCGACCCGAAGCTCCTTCTCCGCGAAGCGACGACCTACCTCAAGCAGCACCCGGAAGAGATCCTCCGCGCTGTCCGCGGGGCCCTCGGCCTCCGCTTCGGCGTCCCGATGGATGCGATCCGCTACCTCGCGCGCGAATTCGGCGGCGGGAAGAAGGCGCCCAAGGACATCGTGATCGACGCGGCGCCCCCGGGGATCCGGATCGGGCTGACCGTGGACGCGATGGGGACGGAGCTGCGTGCGGTGCTCACGGTCTTCGTCGAGGAGCTCGCGGTGACCACCGAGCAGATCCGGATCGGCCTGCGGATCGATGGGCTGAGCCTCAAGGTGCTGAGCGGCGGCGACTCGCCCGTCGCGGGGCTCATCAAATCCGGCGCGCTCGATCTGTCCAAGCCGGGCAACCTCGCGGCCTTCATGCCGAAGCGGCCCGCGGCGCTCGTCGACGCCAAGGACGACCGGGTGGTGATCGACCTGATGAAGATCCCCTCCATCGCCGACAACCCCAAGGTCCGGCAGGCCCTCTCGGTGGTGACGCCGGTGGTCGGGGTCCGGGCGATCAAGACCAAGGACGACCACCTCGATGTCCACCTCAAGGCCGACCTCAGCGGCGTGCCGGCGGCGATCGCGGCCGCCCGCGCCGGTGTTTGATAGACTCGGGCTTGGATGACCAAGCTCGGCGCTCATGAAGGGGGTCCGCGCGCCGGCGCCGCCGGGCCGAACCTCGGCCCGCAGGCGCAGCCGGTCTCGTTCAAGGTGCTCGCGGAGATCTCGGTCGGCGCGACCGCGCGGATCGATCTCTGCCGCGCCGAGGGGCCGAACCGCCCAGGGATGAACGGACAGCTCCTCGCGGTCAAGCGCCTGCATCCGCACATCGCGGAAGACCCGGCGGTCGCCACCGAGTTCCTCGACGAGGTGTGGATGACGGCCTCGCTCAAGCACCCGAACGTGGTGGAGGTGCGGGGCTGGGGCAACGACGCGCAGGGGGCGTACCTCTGCGTCGAGCTCGTGCAGGGCGTGTCGCTCGCGCGGCTCATGAAGACGGTCTTCGAGACCGGCGAGGTCTTCGGCGAGCGCATGGTGGTCTTCATCGCCTCCCGCCTCTGCCGAGGCCTCGACGCGGCCCACGCGCTCCGCGCCCCGAACGGCGAGCTGCTCCACCTGGTGCACCGCGATCTGACCCCCGCCAACGTGCTCGTCGGCTTCCAGGGCGACGTGAAGATCGCCGACTTCGGGATGGCCAAGGCCAAGCAGCGCCTCACCAAGACGCTGACCGGGATGCGCAAGGGCGAGCCGCAGTACATGGCCCCCGAGCAGGCGCAGACGGACGACATCGACGGCCGCGCGGATCTGTTCTCCCTCGGCGTGATGCTCTTCGAGCTCTTCACGGGCCGCAAACCGTGGGTCGCCAAGAACGAGTTCGAGATGGTGCAGGTGATCACCCGCGACCCGCCCGCGGACCTGCGCGAGCTGCGCCCGAAGATCGACAAGGAGCTCGTCGCCATCGTCAACAAGTGCCTGGAGAAAGACCGGCAGAGCCGCTTCCAGAGCGCGCGGGAGATCGGCGAGCGGCTCGAGAACTGGCTCGTCGTGCACGGCTATCAAGAGGGCAACGAAGAAGCCCTCGGGCGCTTCGTCCGGCGCAACGGGATGCGCCAGATGAACTGGTTCGAGCGGGCGATCGGCGGCGAGCTGACGCAGAAGCCGCGGATCGGCCGGGCGCTCCCGCCGCGCGTGCCGACGTACACCGATCACACGGGCCGGCCCGTCCAGGGCTCGCCGCGCGACAAGGACAAGCCGCCGTCGCTCGCCGACGAGAACGAGGCGACCGACGCCGAGTGGCGGATGCGGCAGATCCAGCCGAGCGATCCCATCATCGTCGCGAAGGATCAGGACGAGGAAGAAGACGAAGGAGAAGAGGGCCCGACCCTCGTGCAGAAGGGATCGGCGTCGCTCAACGCGCTGCGCGCCGCGCAGGCCAAGCTGCCGAAGAAGCCCGGGCCGCCGCGCCCCGATCCTCGCCTGATCGTCGACGAGGACAGCGATCAGCGGATCACGGCGGTCAAGGGCGACAAGCGTCCGGCCGCGCAGGCGAGGCCCGACGCCGACGGTGAAGAAGACCTGCCGACGGAGCCGGTGCGCAACCGTCCGGCCGCGGGGCGCCGGGCGATCGACGCGGCGAGGCCGCCGTCGAGGAGCGAGCCCACGCGGCCGGGCGCCATCCCCGCCGCGCCCGGGGTGCCGCTCTACGCGGGCGCCGCCGCGCAACCTCCACCTGCGCCGCCGGCTCCGCCGTCGTCGGCGACCGGCGCGAGCGCGGCCGGCGGATCGCGCTTCCCTCCGCCCGCCGCGCCTCCTCAGCCGGTGCCGATGGAGGTGAAGGCGCGCACCACCGGCAGCGACGACGTGCAGGTGATCGAGCGCGCCGACATGACGGCCGCGCTCAGCGAGGAGGCGCTGATCGCCGAGGCCGATCGGCTCGCGATCGAGGCGGTGCGGCGCACGGAGGAGGCCCGCGCGGCCGCCCAGCGGGCCGAGCGCAAGGCGGCGATGGCCAAGCTCGCGTCCGACGCGGCGATCATCGCGTCGGACGCGGTGCGCCTCATCGGCGCGGCAGGCCTCGCCGCGGCCCGCGCGAGGCTCACCGAGGCCCACAAGCTGGAGCATGCGATGCAGCGCAGCCCGGCCGAGGCCTCGGGCAAGGTCCCGGTCTTCGAGGGGCCGGTCTCCACGCCGCCCGTGTCGGCCCAGCCGGCGAGCGCGCCCTGGGCTCCGCCGCCGAGCAACCCGAGCAACGGCCCGAGCCCCGCCGGCGTGCCGCCCCCGCCGCCTCCCCGGCCGAGCCAGTTCCCGCAGAGCTACGAGGGCAACCCCGGCTCGCTGCCGCTGCCCCCGCATGTGTCGCGCCCGCCCTTCGCCTCGCCCGGGTCGATGGCGCCGCCGCCCGCGATCCCGGCGCCCGCGCCCCTGCCGGCCGATCTCGTGACCTCGGGCACCTACGACGATGACAAGTTCCGCGCCCAGCTCAAGCCGACGCTGCTCGGGCTGCCGCCGGTGGCCATCGCCGCGCTGGGGATCGTGGCCTTCTGCCTGGCGTTCCTGATCCTCTGGTTCGTCTTTTCGTGAGGCTGCGCCCCGGCGGGCCCCGGGCTCCGCGACCCCGGCCCCGCGCCCTCGGATCCGCGCCGTGCCGCCCCCCGCCGGCTCGTGCTTGATCTCGCCCGTCGCCGGCCGCTACGGTGCTCCCCATGAGCCAAGAAACCGAGTGGATGATGATCGGCCTCGACGAGAAGATGGCCCGCCGCCAGGGGATCCCGCAGAAGCTCCCGGTGCCGAAGGCCGAGTTCGAGGGCCTCGCCGACAAGGGGCTCAGCATCGAGCGCGTCCGCGCCTGGATCAAAGACTTCCTCAACAACTCCGAGGCGGGCAAGAGCGGCGTCTGGCGCAAGCAGAACTCGGCCGTGGTGGGCGCGCTCGAGGGCTTCCTCGACAAGATGCCGATCTGGGAGAAGGCGCAGAAGGCCTTCGCCGAGCGTGACTACGAGAAGGCCGTCCAGTACCTGAAGCGCGTCTCGACGATGGACGCCGAGGACCACGCGGCCAAGCTCAACCTCGGCTCCGCGCTCGCGAACCTCGGCGATCACAAGGGCGCGCTCAAGGCGTTCGTGGCCATCCGCAAGACCTTCGAGGGCGACCCGGACTACCACGTGGGCCTCGGCCACATCCACATGGCGCTCAAGGACAAGGACGCCGCGCTCGACGAGATGGTGCTGGCCCTCGAGGCCAAGGCCGACTGCCAGCCGGCCCTCGACGCGATGGTGCAGCTCGGCGTGCTCACGCCCATCTACGAGAACCCGCGCGACGCCGCGTCGCTCATGTACGTGCGCACGGACGCGGTGGTCGAGTACCTGACCTCGCAGTGGGACGCCGAGGCGCGCGACATCGCCTTCCTGCTCGAGCAGCTCGCCTACCACGAGCGCGAGCAGCGGCACGCGCTGGTGCTCGCCGCGGCCGAGCGGATCATCACGATGCACGCCGCCGAGGTGGGCCCGGAGCGCGCGGAGCTCGCCCGGATCGCGGCGCTGCGCTCGATCGGGCTGATCGACGGGGCGCTCGGCGCCGCGCGCGAGTACATCGCCAAGCTCGAGAAGATGGGGACGCTCGCGCCGATCCCGCCTGCCGCCGCGGCAGGCGCGCAGGTGGAGCTCGCCAAGTGCCTCGCCGCCGCCGGGAAGGTGGAAGAGGGCAACGCGGCCGTGAACAAGGCCCTGGAGATCGATCCGGGCGACCTGAACGCGCTGATGTTCCGCTTCTGGCCGGCCGACGCGAACGACATCAAGAAGATCGCCGACGCGACGCCCGCGCTGCAAGCCTTCGCCGAGGCCCACCCGTCCGTGCCCGGCGTGTGGCGCTCGCTCGCGCGCGCCTACCTCGCCACCGGCCGGATGGACGAGGCGCTCGAGCTCTTCGCCCGCGCCGTCGCCCTCACCCCCGCCGACGACGAGCTGCGCGCCGAGTACTGGAGCGAGCTCGGCAAGCAGCAGAAGTACACCGAGATCCTCGCCGACGCGGCGAAGATCACCGACATGGGCAAGCGCGACTGGAAGCTGCGCTGGAACGAGGCCGAGGCCTACACGGGGCTCGGCAAGCGGATGGAAGCGCGCGCGGCGTTCTCGGCGATCAACTTCGACGAGAGCCTGCACGTGGACATCCGCAAGCGGGCGAAGCGCGCGGTGAAGTCGATCGACGAGGCGCCCCCGGAGATCCCGGGGACCTGAGCGCGGCGCAGGCCGGGGCCGGGGCATGCTCGCCCCGCGCGCATCAACCCGGCGCGCGCCCTGTCACGAGCCACGTGGCGGACGGCATCCGCACCCCCTCGGGCCTGTGGTAGGGCGCGATCTTCTCGCGGATCGCCGCGGTGGCAGCGGCCCACAGATCGGGGCCCGCGCCGGCGTCGACGAGCGCGCGGTAGGCGGGCCCGATGTGGGTGAGGAACATCGCCGTCTCGTCGAGGCTCGCGTCGTGCCCGACCGAGAGATCGCGATCGAGCTCCTCGAAGGCGACATCGAGGAAGCCGGCGCGCTCGAGGAAGCCGCGCACCCGATCGCGATCGGCGAACGCGAAGGGGCCGGGCGCGCTCGGATCGAAGGCGGGCAGCGGGACGAGGCCGCTCACGGCCAGCGCCGGGGTCAGCATGATCGGGTTCAGCCGGATGTCGCGCCAGCAGATGAACATCATCCGGGCGCCGGGCCGGAGGGCGCGCCGCATGTTGCGGAACGCGGCCTCCGGGTCGGCGAAGAACATCACGCCGAAGCGGGAGAAGAGCAGATCGAACGCGCCCTCGGGCAGCGCGGCGGTCTGCGCGTCGGCGCGCGTGAACGCCACGTTGCTCACACCTTCTTCGTAGGCGAGCTCGAGCGCGCGGGAGAGGAGCACCTGCGAGATATCGAGGCCCGTCACCATCCCGCGCGGACCCACGCGCCGCCCGAGCTCGAAGCTCGTGTCGCCGCACCCGCAGCCCACGTCGAGCACGCGGCTCCCGGGCTCGATCCCCGCGCGCTCGATCACCTCGAGGCCGAGGGGGAGGAGCTGGCGGCGCAGCCCCTCGTGGGCGTTGAGCCATTGCTTGCCGCCGATCTGGTTCCAGTAGCGGATCTGGTCGGCGTTCGGATGGGAGGCGGAGGAGGAGGTCATGAGCAGGTGATCATCTCCGAAGAGGTCGAGGTCAGCGTGACGTGAGGGCGAATCTCACGGACGGCGGGCGGTCACGGCGCGCTACGGCGTCGTGTGCCCCTCCACCGTCAGCGTCCATTTCGCGTCGTTCCCGCAGGCGCTCCCGGAGATGTAGCGCACCTCCAGGCTCACCCACTTGTTGTTGTCCGACGCGAAGGCGTCGTTCCACGCGTCGGTGACGAACTCCGGATCGCCCATCGCGTGCACCGCGTTGGTGAGGCAGTCGATGCCCGTGTTGTCGCCCGAGTAGGAGAACAGATCGAAGTCCATCCCGGGCGGGGAGACGAGCGTGGCCTTGTAGCTCACGTTGCCGCCGATGCTGTTAGTGTCGACGATCAGCACCTTGAACCACTTCGACGTGACGCCGTTCAGCGTGCGCACGTCCGTGCCGGAGTCGCCGTCGACCTGCTGGATCTCCGTCGCGCCGATGCAGGTGTTGGGCGCGGCGTAGTCGCAGAGGGGAGGGGAGCCTCCTCCTCCCGTACCTCCGCCGGTCCCGCCGCCGCCCATTCCCCCCATCCCGCCAGTGCCCGAGCTGCTCGACGTGGTCGTCGTGGTCGTGGTGGTCGTCGTCGTGGACGACGTGGACGACGTGGTCGTCCCCGGGGTGCCCGCGCCCGCGCCGCCGCCGAAGCCCCCGCCGCCGTCGAAGTCCGACGAGAAGGTCGATTTTGTCTGGCCGTTGTCGGCGCATGCGCCAGCGAAGGCGCACCCGAGGGAGACGAAGATCAGCGAGTAAAGGCGCATGCCACGAGGATACACGCGGCGATTGCGCCGAGCTTCCCTAGAATGTGCCGATGGCGCCGAGCCCGCCGACGCCTACCGTGGGCTGGATGGTGAAGCTCTTCTTCGGGGCGATCGACGAGGCGATGTCGTTGCGCACGAGGCGCGTCGACGGGGCGGCGAAGCCGGCGATGAACATCGCCACGCCGCCGGCTTGGGTGAGCCCGAGGAAGGTGAGGCCGAAGGCGCCGCCGGGCGAGGCGTGCGTGGTGGGGATGGCGACGAAGGGGCCGACGACGGGGATGAGCATCGGCCCGTAGTCCTTGCCGTCGCCGTTGGCGTTGGAGATGAGCTGGCCGAAGCCCGCGGTGATCAGCGACAGGAAGTAGCTCACCCCGAACATCGACGCGCCGCCGGCGATGAGGCCGACGCGGGCCTTGGTCTTCTTGTGGTAGCCGGCGGGGATCGGGTCGCCCTCCTCGTAGTCGAGGTACTTCGGGCCGAGCGTGCCGAGGCCTGGATCGAGGCCGGGCGTGTAACCGGGCGGAGGCGCGTAGCCGGGCGGAGGCGCGTAGTAGGGCGCCGGGGCGCCGGGCTGCTGCACGACCACGGGCGGCTGAACCACCACGTAGGTGTCGCCGGGCTGCGCAGGTGGAGCGACCACCACCGGGGGAGGCGCGGCCGGCGCAGGCGGCGCGGCGGGGGGAGGCGCGCCCTGCGCGGAGGCGGAGGAGGCGGCGCCGAGGGCGGCGCTCATCACGGCGAGCGCCGCGATATGGCGGCGGAGGTTCGCGGAGGATCCACGGCGAGAGGATGCGCTCATGGAGGCAAGCGTATCCCTTCGCGCGGGTCTCACCAAGGAGGCAAACCCGTCGCGATCGTGCCTATTTCTGCGCGATTTTCTCGGCGGGCGCGGCCGGGGGCGCGTCGAGCACGGGAGGGCGACGCATCGAGAGGACGGCCGCCGAGGCCGGGAGGCTCCCGGTGATGAGGCGGGCGCCGCGGTTGTACGTCACGTACGAGAGGGCCCACTCGATGATCACGAGGAAGCGGTTGCGGAAGCCGATCAGGAAGAGCAGGTGGATGAAGAGCCACGAGAGCCAGGCGAGGAAGCCGGAGAGCTTCAGCTTGCCGAAATCGGCGATCCCGGCGGCCCGGCCGATCGTCGCGAGCGAGCCCTTGTCGAGGTAGCGGAAGGGCAGGCGCTCCTGGCCCGAGAGCACGCGCAGGATGTTCCTCGCGGCGTGGCGCCCGCCCTGGATGGCCGCGGGCGCGACGCCGGGCACGAGGCCCTCGCCCTGCTTGATCGCCGCGGCGTCGCCGATGACCGCGACCTCGGGGTGACCGGGGAGGGTCAGGTCGGGCTCGACCGTCACGCGGCCCGCGCGGTCGAGCGGGACGCCCAGCGATTTCAGGAGCGGCGAGGCCCGCACGCCCGCGCCCCACAGCACGGTGCGCGCCTCGATCCGGCTTGTTTTGCCGTTCTTTTCGACGGTCACGCCCCACTCGTCGATGGCCGTGACGCGCGCCGAGAGCTGCACGTCGACGCCGAGCTTTTCGAGCTGCGCCCTGGCCTTCTCGCGCAGCGGGGGCACGTAGGTCGAGAGCACGGCGTCGGAGCCTTCGAGCAAGATCACCCGGGCGTCGGCCGGGTTGATGTTGTGGAAGTCGTTCTCCAGCGTCTTCTTCGCGATCTCGGCGAGCGCGCCTGCGAGCTCCACGCCCGTCGGGCCCCCGCCCACCACCACGAACGTGAGGAAGGCCCGGCGGCGCTCGGGCTCGGACTCGCGCTCGGCGGCCTCGTAGGCAAAGAAGATGCGCTTGCGCATCTCGAGGGCGTCCTCGATCGTCTTCAGCCCGGGCGCGAAACGCTCCCACTCGGCGTGGCCGAAGTACGAGTGCGTCGCGCCCGGGGCGAGGATCAGCGAGTCGTAGGCGAGCTCGCCGGCGTCCTTGAAGAAGAGCTTCTTGTCGTCGAGATCGACGCGCTCCACCTCGGCGAGGATGACCTCGACGTTGCGGCGCGCGCGCAGGATGTGGCGGATGGGCGTGGCGATGTCGGACGGGTTCAGCGCGGCCGTCGCCACCTGGTAGAGGAGCGGCTGGAAGGTGTGGTGGTTCTTGCGATCGACGATGGTGAGCGCGACCCGATCGTCGCGCAGCGTCTTGGCCGCGTAGAGCCCGCCGAACCCTCCGCCGACGATGACGACCCGGTGCGCGGCCATGATCGACCCACCGTCCGATCAGGTGGCCGCGCTCGCCAGGTACTTGTTCATGAAGACGGCGCTCTTGTCCCAGCCCTCGCGGAGCTGCTTCTCGCCCGAGCTCTCGATGAGCCCGCCGACCATGAAGACCTTGGCCTCCATGTTGATCTCCGCGGTGCGGCGCACCTTGTTGTCCCCGATGGCGACCACGGTGACCTTGCCGTCCTGCTTGATCTTGTCCGGCATCGAGCTCGGGATGAGCTTCCAGGTCCACACCTTGGTGGTCTTGTCGAACGCGCCCTCCTCCGTGTAGCTGAAGTTCGAGCCGAGCACCTTGGCCACCGCGGCGGGCACTTCCATCTTCGGCGTGCCTTGCACCTTGCGGGTGATGCGCGTGTCCGTCTCGTTCTGCTCGACGATCTTGAAGGCCGGGAAGCCCAGGCCTTCGAGGTAGAGCTTCTCGTTGAAGGTCTTGTCGAGGAAGGTCTTCCAGAAGGTCTCGACGTTGCAGTTGATCTCGTGGCTGACGCTGAACTTGCCCATGGCGAGTGTCCTAGGGTGGGGGGTTTCTAGCTGCGGATCTTCACCATCCGCTCGAGGCGCGTGATGGCGCGGGCGATCACCGGCTCGCTCGGGCCGAAGGAGAAGCGGACATGGTGGCGGAAGCGCGAGGCCCGGTGCGCCCTGCGCTTGCCGGGGTTCACGTCGAAGAACTCGCCGGGCACCACGATCACCTTGTGATCGAGGGCGGCGCGGAAGAAGGACTGGCCGTCGTTGATGCCGGGCGGCAGATCGGCCACCGAGCCCCACACGTAGAAGGTACCTTGCGGCTCGGCGTCGATGGTGACGCCGATGCGCTTCAGGCCGGCGATCATCAGGTCGCGCTTGGCGGCGAAGGCCTGGTGGATGGCGGCCGTCTCGGCGCGCGCGTGATCGAGGCCAAGCAACGGCACGGCCGCGCGCTGCATGGGCTTCGAGCCGCCTCCGTCGAGGAAGCTCCCGGCGCTGGAGACAGCATCGATCACCTCGCGCGGGCCCACGGTCCACGTCACGCGCCAGCCAGGGTAGCGCCAGTTCTTGGTGAGCCCGTCGAAGAGCACGACCGGGGCGCGATCGACGTTCTCGACGTAGCGCGCGGCGCTCTCCATGGGCGCGTGGCCGCCGAGGCCGTAGACGTAGTGCGAGTAGAACTCGTCGAGCAGGAGCGTGCAGTCGAGCTCCTCTGCGGTGCGCACCCAGGCCGCGAGCTCTTCTCCGCGCACGTGCTTGCCGGTGGGGTTGCACGGGTTCGACGCGAGGATGGCGGAGAGGCCGCGCCCCTGGATCTCCCGGCGCAGATCGCCGACGGAGAAGGCGTAGCCGCGCTCGGCCTCGAGGAGGATCGGGATGGGGGAGAAGAGGCGGAAGACGTCGAGCAGCTCTTCGTACGCGGTGTAGTCGGGCAGGAAGTGGCCGAGGTTGATCTGCCCGAGCGAGGCGGCGGTGCGGGTGAGCGCGGTGCGCCCGCCGCCGGCGACGGCCACGTTCTCCGCGCTGTAGCGGCTCGGCATCCCGCGCCGGTAGGCCCGGTTGTAGAAGTCGGCGATCGCCTCGCGCAGCTCCCACAGGCCGGCCACGGGCGCGTACTCCTGATCGTCGCCGGCGATGGAGACGGCCTCGCAGCGCGGCGGCGCGCCCGGGAGCGGCCCCGTCTCGGGCATGCCCTGGCCGAGGTTGCACCAGCCCTCCTCGCCCGGCTCGACGCCGTAGCGGTAGCCGAGGCGGGTCGCCTCGCCCATCACGTAGATCACGCCGGTGCGCGGCACCTTGCGGAAGGCCCCGAGCGCGCGGTCGTCGCTGATCTGCCGGCGCGGGAGATCGTCGAGCGTCGCGTCGTCGGTGTGGCTCGGCTCGTCGAGCAGGCCGGGAGGGGGATCCGAGGGTGCGTTCTCCGGGGTGGACATCGCGGTCTCCGTCACGCGCCCTCGGCGCCCTCTTCCTCGGTCTCTTCCACGTCGCCCTGGGCCGGGCCCGCGGCCACCGCCGGCTCCTTCTGGCCGAGGAGGCGGCGGAACATGCCCGCCTGGCCGAAGGCGCAGATGAGGCCGTAGCAGAAGAGGAGCGAGATCAGGGTGAGCGCGGTGTACTTGTCATCGTTGTACCCGAACGTGATCCACACGAACTGGCTCAGCGCCGCGAAGCCGAAGAGCGGCGCCTCGATGCCCTTCTTCACCCGCGTGAGCGGGGCCGAGAGGATCATGAACGAGTAGTAGTAACAGGTGAGCTGCGAGAGCAGGATGATGAACACCTGCCCGAGGCACTCGGCGATCCACATCGATCGGATGCGCCGGACGACCCAGTAGAAGCCGGCGAGCGAGAGGGCGATGATCCCGTAGGCCACGTACCGATACTTGGCGTACCGGTCGTTGCGCATCCGCTTCCACACCTCGAACGGGTCGACGAGCTTCACGTCCTTCGTGTACTTCATCCGGCCCGACTCGATGCCGCTGCCGACGTTGTGCGAGATGAGCACGCGCAGGCCCATGTGGTTGGTGAGCGGCGTGCGATCGTGCACCTCGAGCGTGTGCTTGTAGAACTGGCGGTACGCGTCGAGGCCGACCTTGAGCGTGGCCACGGGGTGCGCCGCCGCGTCCTTCGGCGACTCGGCGCCGCTGAACCAGCCCGAGAGCGGGATGAGCAGGGCCGCCGCGAGCACGCCGCCGTAGAGCATCTGCACGTGGTGCCTCGCCATCTTCTTGGTGCGGACGATCGTGGCGAAGACGACCACGAGCCAGCCGATCACCGCGAGCCCGGGGAAGACGCGGAGCAGGCCGGCGTAGACCATCGAGGCGCCCGCGAGCTTGAAGTAGCGCTTGCGGGTGAGCGCGGCCGAGAGCACGAGGTAAAAGAGCCAGTCTTGCCGGAGGAAGGCGCCGCCCGTCCACAGGAAGGGCGCCGACGACTGGCAGCCCCAGAAGATCGCGCCCACCGCGAAGACGCGCCAGCCGAAGCCCCACCAGAGCGCGACGAACATGCCCGCGAGGTAGACGATGTCGAGCGAGGCGAGGAACTGCAGCCACTCGGTGGTGGCCGGGTGCGCCTCGGCGAAGGCGCGCCCGAGGATGGTCCAGACCGGCGGCGGGTTGAAGCCGTGGTCCTTCTGCATCTCCTCCCAGTAGTCCTTGCCGGAGGCGATCCGGAAGAAGGCCACGTCGGCCTTGTAGGCCTTCCACCGCTCGTCGGAGAAGTGCGACTTGCAGAGCTCCGGGTGGGCGAGCACGTCCGTCACCGGCATGAGCAGGTTGTCGCCGCCGAGGTTCCGGATCTTCTTGTCGGGGTGGCGGACCTCCTTGCTCATGTCGAGCCGGATCTTGCCCTTGCCGATCGTGTCCTCGTTGTCGAAGTCGATGACCCCGATCTCGTCCTGCGCGATGACGGAGCACTTGTAGAGCCCGTCGTACCCCATCTCCCGGAAGTACTTGGCCCCCATGTAATAGTGGTACTGATCCCAGCGGTGGTAGTACCGGGGGTAGCCGAACTTGAAGCCGTTGAAGTAGCAGACGATCGCCACGATCCCGAGCGTGACGCCCACCGCGCGCTTCCATCGCTCGGAGACCGGGCGGCGCATCCCCGCGCGGTGCTGCTCGTAGAAGACGGCGCCCGCCGCGACGATCGCCGTCATCGCCTTGGCGATGTCGACCGCGCGATCGTAGGCGTCGACGTACTTCTGCAGGCCGAGGAAGAAGAGGCCGATCGAGAGGGCGCCGGCCACGTAGCGGAAGGTCGTCTGCGACGCGCCTTCGAGGGAGCGATCGATCAGGTAGATCGCCACGAAGTAAGCGAGGGCGCCCGCGACGACGAGGAAGATGAAGGACGGCTGGAGGTTCATTCGGAGCGAGGTGCAGGGGAGCGAAGGGGAAGGGCCACGGTCGGGCCGCGGCGGGGCCACGGTGGGCAGTGCGCCCGGACACCGCCCGTCACCCTAGGCGGACCTTTTCCCGGTGCCTAGGGCGTTGTCTTCCTGCGAAGACGGTGAGCAGGCTCACGCCGAAAGCCGAGGAAGGACGGGGACATACGCGACGCTCGTGTATGCTCCCGCCGTGTCCGACGCCCCGTGCTTCCCGGTCCACGAACGAGAGGGATCGTTCGCCGCGATGGCCCCGCGCGAGGCTAGCCCGAGCCCGTCTGCGTCTGCGCCGGCGACGCGCCGGAAGATCGAGCGCGCGCATGGCTACGTCGTGCGCGTGGAGGGCGAGGAGGGCGAGGTCGCGCGTTGCGGGGAGCTCCGCGGCTTCTACGTGGCGTCGCGCGCGCTCGCCGATCCGCGCGCGCCGGCGCCGCTCTCCCTGGTGCTGCTCGCGCCCGAGGGCGAGCGCTGGGACGCCTTCGAGCGCTGGGCCGAGGACGCGGAGCAAGCGCGCCGGCGCGTCACGCTGGAGCGGTGCTCGGATGGCCGGGAAATCCTGGTGATCGCCACGCTCTACGCCTATGGCCGCGGCGTCGAGCCCGTGCTCGCCGTCGAGTCGATCACCGCCCCGCAAGCGCGCGGCGCGCCGGATCGACCGAGCAGCACCGACCTCACCCGGAGCGGCGTTCACCGCAAGATCGACGTGGCCCAGATCCTCGCGTGTCTCGGCGAACGATCGGCGGACGAAGACTGATCGCGCTCGCTTCTCGCTTGCTCGATCGACTCGGGATGATATGTTGGGCTCATCGGTCGGAGCTTTGCTCCGGGATTGGTCCTGTCGGGGAACACCTCGGCGCCGATGCAAAACCGTGTCTCCACGCACCCGCGCGGAGGCCCACCATCGAACACCCGAGATGGTCCGGCTGAAGCTCAGCACGGCCCCCGGGTGCCGGCACGCCGGAGGAGGGTAGATCATCATGCAACGTACCCGTGGCCTTAACCCGGAGGCTGGGAACGGCTGACCCTTCCGAGGGTGGTCGAGGTCGAGCTCACGCTCGCCTCTCGATCGCCCGGCTGCCGGATCCGGAGGGTGTCGAAGGATGCCTCCAAACCGGTGATGCCAAGGTCAGTGGCCTCCGCCGAGGGGCCCAGGCGGGCCGAGCGTTCTGCGCTCGGCCCGTTTTTTTTTCGGAAGTTGGCCCGAGGACATCGCGTCTGCTAGGCGCCGGGCATGGCTCGTCGTGCGCGGCATCACCTCGCGGGATCGCTCCTCGCGCTCGTCGTGGCGGCTCTCCTCCCGGGCTGCGATCAGGCCTTCGGCAACCGCGACGCCAAGCAGCCGGGCACCGAGCTCGGCACCTTCCACGTCACCGCCACGCTCACCCAGAACAGCTGCGGCGACGGCGCGCTCGGGAGCATGAAATCCTGGGAGTTCGACGTGAAGCTCTCCCGGGATGTCGACTACCTCTTCTGGAACAACGGCGCGCAGCAGGTCGCCTCGGCCGAGTCGAGCGATGGATCGACGTTCCACATCGACGCCGACGTGATGATGAACATGCGGCAGGAGGGCGACAGCGGGCCGCCTTGCTCGGTCGCGCGGCATGACGCGGCGGTGGTGACGCTCCCCGCCGGGGCGACCGACGTGACCTCGTTCACCGGCACGCTCGACTACGATTTCGCGCCCACGAGCGGCTCGGACTGCTCCGACCTGGTGGTGGGAGGCTCGCCCAACCCCAAGGCGATGCCCGTCTTCGCGCAGCTCCCGTGCAGCTTCGGTTATTCGATGACGGCCACGCGCACCAAGGCGCCTTGAGCGCCCGCAGGCGCGCCGATCGCGCGACGGAGATCGCGTGATCACCGCCTGGGATCTGCGGCTCGCCCTGCGCGCGGCGGCGCTGACGGCGCTCGGGGCGCTGCTGATCGCGCTGATCGTCGCCACGACGGACGAGGGCGCGCCCTGGCCGCGGCGCCTCGGCATGATCGCGGCGCTGCTCCCCCTCGCCGCGTCGCTCGCGGTCCTCGCGACCATCCGCCTCGCCGCCGCGCGCGGGGAGCTCGTGGCCCTCGGCGCGCTCGGGGTCGATCCGGTCCGGCAGGTCGAGGGCGCGGTGGCGGGCGGCGCGCTGATCGGGCTCGCCGGCCCGCTGCTCGGCGCGCTCGGAGGCCTCGATCTCGGCGGCCTCTTCCCGCGGCCGGCGCTCGCCGCGGCCTGGCAGGTGGAGGGCGCGCACCTCCGGGAGCTCGGGCAAGGGCTGCTCGTCGGGCCGGGGGGCGAGCTCGCCCGCGTGCCGCCCGGGGCGCCGGTGGAGACCATCGTGTCCGGGGGTGTCCTCGCGTGGACGCTTTTGTCCATCGTGCTCTCCGCCGCGGCCGGGCCCCTGTGGACGGGCGCGCCGCGCCTCGGCAAGGGGCGGCTCGCCGCGGGGATCGGCGCGGTCTTGCTGGCCGTGGTCGCGTTCCAGGCGGTGGCGGCGCGGCGGCTCCCGGCGCCGCTCCTGCTCGCCGGGCCGCTGCTCCTGCTTATCGACGCGGCCCGCGCGCGCTACCTTGCCCGGCGCGACGCATGACAGGGACGATCGTTTCGAGAGGCGGCGAGGCCCACGGCTTCGCGGTGCTGGTTCACGGAGGCGCCGGGAGCGTGCCCGAGGCGAGGCGCGAGGCGCATGTGGAGGGCTGCCTCCGCGCGGCGCGCCTCGCGGGCGAGCTGCTCCGCGGCGGGTCGAGCGCGCTCGCCGCCGCGGAGGCCGCGGTGCGCGCCCTGGAGGATGATCCGCTCTTCAACGCCGGGACGGGCGCGGCCCTCAACGCCGAGGGGAAGGTCGAGCACGACGCGTCGATCATGGAAGGCGCAGGTCTCCGCGCGGGGGCGGTCTGCGCGCTCCAGGGCTTCGCCGCGCCGATCTCGATCGCCCGCGCCGCGCTCGAGGACGGCCGCCACCTGCTCTACGCGGGCTCCGGCGCGCGGGCCTTCGCGATCGGCCGCGGCTTCTCGCCGGTGCCGGAGGAGCAGCTCGTCACGCCGGCGGCCCGCGCGGCTCTGGAAAAGGCGCGCGCCGACCCGGCGGCGATGGGCTGGGCCGGTGGCACGGTGGGCGCGGTGGTGATCGATCGTCGCGGGGATCTCGCGGCCGCCACGAGCACCGGCGGCCTCGTCAACAAGAGCCCGGGACGCGTCGGCGACTCGCCGCTCATCGGGGCAGGTACGTATGCAGATAACGAAGCGGGCGCCGTCTCCACCACCGGGCACGGCGAGGGGATGATCCGGATCGGCGCCGCGCGGATCGCCGCGGTGGCCATGGGCGGCGGCGCGAGCCCCGAGGAGGCGGCCGCGTCGGTGATCGCGCGGCTCGGCGCCAAGCTCGGCGTGACCGGCGGGCTCATCGCGATCGACGCGCGCGGCCGCTGGGGCCTCGCCCGATCGACCGCGACCATGTCGTTTGCCATCGTCAACGGCGCCGGCGAAGAGGCCGGGATCTGATCGATCCTCGCCGCGCTACGCGCGCCGCCCGGCATCGACTACGCTCCCTGCGATGCCGGAGCGCCCCGAGCTCGATTACGTCGTCCCGATCCTCGATCGCGAGCTCCGCGGAAAGACCATCACCGCCTTCCGCGTCGACACGCCGGTGGTGCTGCGCGTCTGCCTGCGCGAGCCCGCGCAGGAGCTCCTGCCGGGCGCGGCGATCGAGGGCGTGAGCCGCCGCGCCCACTTCGTGCTCTTCGCGCTCCGCGGGGCCTCGGGGCGCGCCCTCACGCTGGCCGTCGCGCCGATGCTCGCCGGGCGCTTCTCCCTCGATCCGAAGGAGAAGAAGCAGCGGGCCGACACCGCCCTCTCGCTCGAGCTCTCGGACGGCCGCGAGCTGCGCTACCGCGACGACGTGCAGATGGGCAAGGCCTACGTGCTCGACGCCGGCAAGTGGGACGCCGTGCCCGGCCTCGCGCAGATCGGCGTCGACGTGCTCGACAAAAAGGCCTTCACGAAGCCTGTTTTTCGCGCGCTCTGCAAGAAGCGCAAAGATCAGGTCAAGGTCTTCCTGATGGACAAGAGCGCGCTCGACGCGATGGGCAACGCCTACGCCGACGAGGCGCTCTTCGAGGCGAAGATCCACCCCAAGACCTTCGTGCGCAGCCTGTCTCCCGAGGAGATCGATCGCCTCCACGACGCCATCGTCACCGTGATCGCCGAGGCCTCGGCCGAGGTCGCGCGGCGCGCGCCGCCGATCGACGAGAAGGTGCGCGACTTCCTCAAGGTGCGAAACCGCCACGGCGAGCCTTGCCCGCGGTGCGGGACGACCATCCGCAAGGCCGGCGTGCACGGGCACGACGCGTTCTTCTGCCCGAGCTGCCAGCCCGACGCCCGCGGGAGCGCCATCGTGGATTTCCGCAAGCTCAAGGGCGATCCGTAGCGACCCGCGGCGCGGGCGCGATCAGTAGCGCGGGACGCCCGGATCGATCTCCCGGCTCCACGCGTCGATGCCGCCGCGGAGCGAGGCCACGCCCGGGCGCCCGATGTTCTCGAGCAGGGCCGCCGCGGAGAGGCTGCGCACGCCGTGGTGGCAGTACGCGACGACGAGCGCGCCCGGGGGAGGCTCGATCTCGTCGGCGCGCGCCGCGAGCTCGTCGAGGGGGATGAGCACGCTGCCGGGCAGGGCCGCGGTCTGGTTCTCCCACTCCTTGCGCACGTCGAGGAGGTAGACGGGCTCGCCCGCGAGCAGCATCGCGGCGAGGTCGGTGACGTTGATCTGCTTGACCATGGCTCAGTTGAGGAGGCTCTGCGAGAGCTCGAAGTAGAGCACGCGCGGGGCGCGGCAGAAGGTGCAGGCGAGCCTCGCCACCCGGAGCCGCGCCTTGCCGATCGTCTCGGCGGCATGCTCCTTCAGGTCGAGCTCGCCCTGGCAGCGCGGGCAGCGAGTGCCCCGGGCGACGACCTCGACCTCGGCCGGCGAGTCGATGCGCAGGGGGCGCTCGGGGCTGCCCCCGGGGCTCAGCGCGAACAGGCGATCGACATCGCGGGCGAGCTTCTCCTGCTCGCGCTCGTCGGCTCGCCGCTGGCTGCGCTTGCGCTTCGTCACCACAAAAAGGAAGCGGCGATCCGGTCTCCCGGATCGCCGCTCTCAGGCTACGAGCTCCGAGGGATCAGCCCTTGGTGCCGGCGCCCACCGAGCCACCGACGCTGGCGCTCGCCTTGATGTTCACGTCGATCGAGGCCGAGGCGCTCACCGTGGCGGCGACGCCGGCGGTGATGCAGGCCGCGGCCTTGCCGCCGGCCGAGAGCGCCACGTCCTTGACCTCGGCGCCGGCCTTGACGACGCCCGCGGCGGTGATCGCGAGCTTCTTGCCGAGGCCGAGCTGGATCTTGACGATCTTCGGCAGGCTGATCTGGAGCGAGGTGACCAGCTTGTTGAGGTCGGTCGTGGCCTTGCCCGAGAAGCCGATGCGGACGTTCGGCGGATCGCAGGTCACGTCCTTGGCCGTCTGGGCGGCGCAGCGGACCTGGCAGCTCACGTCGACCTGGGGAGGCTCGAACTCGCCGGTGCACTTCGGGGCCTTGATCTCGGCCGAGCAGCCGCCGGAGCAGGAGCCGGAGCACTTCGCCTTGGCCTTGAGCTCGCAGGAGCCGGAGCACTTGCCCTCGCAGGTGCCGCCGCAGGTGCCCGAGGCGCCCGCGTCGCACTTGCCCTCGCAGGTGCCGTCGCACTTGCCGCCCTTGACGGCGTTGCCGTCGCACTTGCCGTCGCACTTGCCGCCGCAGGTGCCCTTGAAGTTCACGTCGCACTTGCCCTGGCAAGCGGCCTTGCAGGAGCCGTTGCACTCGCCGCCGGCCTCGACCGAGCAGGAGCCCTTGCACTCGGCGTCGCACTTGCCGGAGATCTCGCCGCCCTTGCAGCTCGCCTCGAGCTTGCCGCCCTTGATGGGCGAGCCGCACGCGTCGAGGCACGCGGTCATCGCGTCGATCGGCACGTAGCACTTCGGGGGATCGATCTCGATGGTGAGCTTGGCCGAGGCGCTCGCCTTGATCATGTCCTTGACCTTGGCGGCCACGGCGTTGCAGGCCTTCTCGACGTTCTTGTCGCCGTCGTCGCCCTCGCCCTTCATGTCGGCCTCGGGCACGCCGAGCGCGGTGCCGAGCTCGACGCAGGACTTGGTGAGCTCGGTCTGCATCTCGACGGCGACCTTCTTGAAGGACGCGGCCGCGGTGAGGAAGCCCTTGACCTTGCCCTCGACGGAGGCGCCGCCCTTGACGGTGATCTTGCTGAAGTCGCCGTCCTTCATCTCGTCGCAGCCCTGGGCCGCGTCAGCCAGGTCGCCCACGGCGCCGGGCAGCTTCGGCACGCCGGGCATGCCGCTGCAGTTGACGAGGAGGGGCGACGCGAGCCCGAGGACCACCACCGGCATCGAGATCAACTTCCAACGATTGACGCTCATCTGAGAAACCTCCGGCACCCGTCGGGCACCCCGTATTTGGCGCGGACCCTACATCATGCTCCGGCGCCTCGAAAGGGAATCGCACATGCGGCTCCCGGTTGTTCCACTCCCACGCGCGTTCACGTGCTCGCGGGAACGCGTGGCCGGAGCGGAGGCCCCGGCGGCTCTGCATCACTACGTCTGGCCTCTGATCGGGCCTGAAGCTCCGGCGTTCGAGGATCGCTCGCCCGAGGCCTCAGGGTGCTGGTTGCGCCCCGGTGGACCCGAACGGCTAGCCGGCGGCGGCACTCATGCACCAATCCGAAGTTGCTGTAAAGCACTACGCGAACGCCTCGGCACCAAGACTCTCGGGCCGGCCGAGACGGCTCATCCAGGCCGTGCTCCCGGGGATTTTCGCGCCCCGCTCAACGTTTGCGCGCTGGCCGGACAGGGGCGGCGGGGCGCGCGGCCGGCTTGGGCGGCGCGGCGCGGGGCCTCGTCGAGAGGGAGGGCGGCGGCAGGGCCGGGCGCGGAGGCGGCAGCGGGCGCTCGTCGAAGGGGAGGGCGAGCTGGGCCAGCGGGCGGGCGCCGGGGGAGGGGCCCTGCTTCTCGAAGAGCGCCTGCTCGCGCGCGACATCGGCCTCGATCAGGTCCTGGTTGTCGTAGGCGAAGGCCAGGGCGTCGAGGATCCGCGCGGGCCCCAGGTTGGGGTAGCGCTTCACCAGCGTCTCCACCGAGGACCCGCCGCGGTGCCATGTCCAGAGGCGGCGCACGGGGACGCGCGATCCGTCCACGTGGGGGCTCCCGGCCAGCACCGAGGCGTCGCAGCGCACGTGCGGGTGGGGGATGCGGACGCGGGGGAGCGGAACCTCGGCCATCGAGCGCCGTACCCTAGTCGATCTGACCGAGCCTCGTCACGTTTCCGAGGGACCTCGCGCGAGGGGGCGCGCCGCCGTAGAACCCCTCGGCCGGCAATGGTGTAGTCTCCCCGGCCGTCGTTGGCTGGGGCTCGGAGGCAGGAGACACCGATGGGCGAGATGGCGATTGGAATGGTCGGGCTCGGCGTGATGGGGCGAAACCTCGCCCTCAACATCGAGGAGAAGGGCTTCTCCGTGGCGGCGTACGACGCCTGGCCGGAGCCGGTCGATCGCTTCGTCGCCGCGACGGCGGGCAAGCAGATCGCCGGCTTCAAGGACCTCGCGTCCTTCGTCGCGTCGCTCTCGCGCCCGCGGCGGATCATCATGCTGGTGAAGGCCGGCGAGGTCGTCGACAAGACGATCGCCGCGCTCCGCCCGCTCCTAGAAGAGGGCGATCTGCTCGTCGACGGCGGCAACGAGTACTACAAGGAGACCGAGCGGCGGACGAAGGAGCTCGAGGCGGCGGGCATCCGCTACTTCGGGATGGGCGTCTCCGGCGGCGAGGTCGGCGCCCGGCGCGGCCCCTCGATGATGCCGGGCGGCGATCGCCGCGGCTACGACGACCTCGCGCCGATCCTCACGAAGATCGCCGCGCAGCACCCGGACGGCCCCTGTGTCACCTACGTCGGACCGGGCGGCTCGGGGCACTACGTCAAGATGATCCACAACGGGATCGAGTACGGCGACATGCAGCTCATCGCCGAGGCGTACGACGTGTTGAAGACGCTCGGCGGGCTCACCAACGCCGAGCTCGCCGACGTGTTCTCCACCTGGAATGAGGGCGAGCTCCAGAGCTACCTCATCGAGATCACCGCCGACATCTTCCGTCACAAGGATCCGGAAGGCTCGGGCGATCTGGTCGACGCGATCGTCGACGCGACGGCCCAGAAGGGCACCGGCAAGTGGACGGTGCAGGAGGCGGCCGAGCTCGGCGTGGCGGTGTCGACCATCGCCACCTCGGTCGAGGCGCGCGTCCTCTCGTTCGCGCGTGATGCCCGCGTCCGGGCGAGCAAGCTCCTGCCCGGGCCGCAGCCGGGCGCGAGCGGCCTCGACAAGAAGGCCCTCATCGAGGACGTGCGCGCCGCGCTCTACGCCTCCAAGGCATGCAGCTACGCGCAGGGGATGAACCTGCTCCGCGTCGCCTCGGAGAAGCACGGCTGGGGCCTCGATCTCGGCGAGCTCGCGCGGATCTGGCAGGCCGGCTGCATCATCCGCGCGCGCTTCCTCGGGCGGATCAAGGCCGCGTTCGATCAGGATCGCGCGCTCGAAAATCTGCTGCTCGATCCGGCCTTCCGCGAGGAGCTCGCGGCGCGCCAGGCGGGCTTCCGGCGCGTCGTCTCGCTCGCCGCCACGGCCGGCCTCCCGGTGCTGAGCATGGGCGCGTCGCTCGGCTACTACGACATGTCGCGCCGCGAGCGCCTGCCGGCCAACCTCACCCAGGCCCAGCGCGACTACTTCGGCGCCCACACCTACAAGCGCCTCGATCGCGAGGGAGACTTCCACACCGACTGGAGCGCCCGCTGATGACCACCGCCAAGAACCCGCTGCGCGAGGGCATGCCCGACGAGACCGTGGTGGCCCCGACGGCCCTCGTGATCTTCGGCGCCTCGGGTGACCTCACCCGGCGCAAGCTGTTCCCCGCCGTCTACAACCTCGCCCTCTCCCGCCTGCTCCCCGGCGGCTTCGCGGTGATCGGCGTGGCCCGCCGGCCGAAGCCCGACTTCGCCGCCGAGATGAAGGAGAACGTGGCCAAGTTCTCCCGGAGAAAGCCCCTCAACGACGCGATCTGGAACGATCTCGCCAAGGGCATCTCCTACGTGCAGGGCGACCACAACGATCCCGAGACGTTCACCCGCCTCAAGGCCGAGCTCGATCGCGTCGACGCCGAGCGGGGCACCGGGAAAAACCGCGTCTTTTACCTCTCGGTCGGCCCCGACGAGGTGCCCAAGATCGTCCGCGGCCTGCGGGAGAGCGGGCTCGTCGTCCCGCCGTCGGACGACAAGGGCGCGCCCTACCAGCACGTGATCGTGGAGAAGCCCTTCGGCCACGATCTGCCGAGCGCCCGCGCCGTCAACCGCGAGCTGCTCGCCGACCTCGCCGAGAGCCAGATCTACCGGATCGATCACTACCTCGGCAAAGAGACGGTCCAGAACCTGTTGGTGCTGCGCTTCGGCAACACGATCTTCGAGCCGCTCTGGTCGCGCGAGCACGTCGATCACGTGCAGATCACGGTGTCCGAGGACATCGGCGTCGAGGGGCGCGGCAAGTTCTACGAGCGGATCGGGATCACCCGCGACATCGTGCAGAACCACGCGCTCCAGATCCTCACGCTCGTGGCGATGGAGCCGCCCTCCTCGTGGGGCGCGGACGCGGTGCGCGACGAGAAGGTGAAGGTCTTGCGCACGCTGCGCCCGATCCGCGGCGACGAGGTGCTCGATCGCACGGTGCGCGGGCAGTACTCCGCCGGCACGGTGCGCGGCGACAAGGTGCCGGGCTACCGCGACGAGGCCGACGTGGCGAAGGACTCGAAGACCGAGACCTACGTGGGGCTGAGCCTCCAGCTCGACAGCTGGCGCTGGGGCGGCGTGCCCTTCTACCTGCGCGCCGGCAAGCGCCTGGCGAAGCGCGTCGCGGAGGTGGTGCTCCACTTCAAGGCCCTGCCGCACGGCCTCTTCCGCACGACCCAGGGCGCGAGCGACGAGCCGAACTCCCTGGTGATGCGCATCCAGCCCGACGAGGGCATCTCGCTCCGCTTCGCCACCAAGGTGCCCGGGCAAGGCGTGGCCATCCGCGAGGTGTCGATGGATTTCCGCTACGGCACCGAGTTCGGGTCGAGCACGCCCGAGGCCTACGAGCGGCTCATCCTCGACGCGATGCGGGGCGACGCCACGCTCTTCACGCGCGCCGACGAGGTCGAGGCGCAGTGGGGCTTCATCGATCCCATCCTCCAGGGCTGGAAGGATCACGACGCGCCCGTCGCCTTCTACGAGGCCGGGAGCTGGGGCCCCGCCGAGGCCGACGAGCTGCTCGCGCCCGGCGACACCTGGAGGAAGCCGTGAGCACCGGCGCAGTGAGCGACGCCGTCTCCCGCGTGGAGGCGGAGCTCGGCGCCTTCTGGTCGCAGGCGAACGACGGCGGCGAGGTCAAGGCGCGCGCGGCGACGATGAACTTCGTGGCCGTCGGCGCCCAGAACCAGGCCGAGGCGCTGCGCGAGCAGGTGTCGATGCTCGCCGGGACGCGCGCCGGCCGCGTGTTCCTGATGACGCTCGACGGCCGTCTCGCGCCCTGGGAGCTCGTGCCCGACGTGAGCGCGGTCTGCCAGAAGGAGAGCGAGCTGGTCGTCTGCTACGACCGGATCGAGCTGCGCTTCGGCGCCATGGCCGCGGCGCGCGCGCCCTCGGTGCTGACGGCACTGGCGATTCCCGAGGTGCCCACGATCGTCGAGGTGGCCCGCGGCGCGCCGAGCGTGCTCGTCGATCCGCTCCTGCTCCGCTGCGATCGGATCATCGTCGACTCGGCCGACGTGGGCGTCGCCCGCGTGGCCGAGATCGCCGCCAGGTCGAACAAGCCCATCGGCGATCGGGCCTTCGTCCGCACCTTCTCGTGGCGCGAGCTCTGCGCCCGGTTCTTCGACGACGCGATCGACGCGACGCGGGCCGTGAAGCGCGTGACGATCACCCGCACCGTGCAGGGCAAGAACGACCCCGCGGGCCTCTTCCTCGGCTGGCTCGCCGCGCGCCTCGGCTGGCGCTTCCAGGGCCGCGACGCCGCGGTCGATCGCCGCGGGAGCGCCGTCGCCATCGAGGTCGTCGAGGAGCCGCCGAGCGGCGAGATCGGCGCGGGCGAGATCCGCGCCGTGCGCATCGAGGCCGAGCTCGGCGGCGCGCCGCTCGAGCTCTCGTGCGCGCGCTACCCGGACGAGCCCCACACCGTGCGCTGGGCCCGAAGGGGCGCGCTCTCCGACGAGCACGATCACGCGCTCGGCTTCCGCGACGAGGCGTGGGTGCTGCTCAAGTGCATCGACGCCACCGAGGGCGATCGCGTCTACCGCGAGGCGGTCGTCGCCGGCGCCGAGTGGAGCCGCGCGTGAGCGGCGCATCATCCACCGCGCGGCCCGAGATCCTCGTCGCCGAAGGTCGCGCCGATCAGGCGGCCCTCGGCGCCGAGCTCTGCGGCCGCGCCATCCAGGAGGCCGTCGATCGGCGGGGCGTCGCCCGCGTGGCCCTCTCCGGCGGCAGCACGCCCACGGACACGTACCAGGCGCTCGCCGCGCTCTCGCTCCCCTGGTCGCAGGTCGAGTGGTTCTGGGTCGACGAGCGCGCCGTCGGCCCCGATCATCCGCGCTCGAACTTCGGCGCCGCCGCGAAGGACCTCGGCCTCCACACCGGCGCCCGCGGCCGCTTCCACCGGATGCCCGGCGAGGCCGAGGATCTCGACGGCGCCGCGCGGGGCTACGAGGCGCTCCTGCGGCGCTCCTTCGGCGTGGCCTCGGCGGTGAGCTTCGACGCGATGACCCTCGGCGTCGGCGACGACGGTCACACCGCGTCGCTCTTCCCGGGGCTCGGCGTGGTCGGCGTGGACGATCGGCTGGTGATCTCCATCCCCGAGCAGCCCGACAAGAAGCTCGAGCCGCGCATCTCGCTGACCGCGCCGGTGATCTGCGAGGCCAAGCTCGTGGTGGTGCTCGCGCGCGGCGCCGGCAAGAAGCCCGTGATCGAGCGGGCGCTCGCGCCGGGGAGCGAAGACGCCTTCCCCTCCCGCCTGCTCCAGCGCGCCCGCGGCCGGGTGGTGTGGCTCGTGGATCGCGACGCCGCGCCGTCCCCGTAGCCGCCTCAGGGGGCGCCGGCGTCCCGGAGCCCCCGCGCGATGAGCCCCTCGAGCTCCAGGTGCGGCACGGGCGAGCGCTGCGCCGCCTGGAAGAGCGCCTGCGCCTCCGTCTTCTGGCCGAGCTTGAGCGCGAGCTGGGCGTGCGAGAGCAGCGCCTGCAAGCCGAGGTCGTCGCGGCCCTGACCGTCGTGGATGCTCTCGTAGATCTCCGCGGCCTGCCTGCCCTGCTGGTCGCGCTCGAGCGCCCGCCCGAGGCGCATCCGGAGCGCCGGCGGGAGCCGCCCGGCCTTGCCCGATCGTTTGACCTCAAAGAAAAGATCGAGCGCCGTCGCCGCGGCCCCGTCGTGCAGGTAGAGCTCGATGAGCCGGCCGTAGGCGCGCATCGCGCGGGCCTCGTCGCCGGCCTTGAGGGAGGCGCGGAGCAGCTCCAGGTGCACCTCGATCTTGTCCGGCGCCTCCCGCGCCATCGCGTCGAGCAGGGGGAAGGCAGCGTCCGGCGTCCCCCGCGTGGTCAGGTCGCTCGCCTCGACCAGCCGCGGATCCTGCTCGAAGCTCACCTTGCGCTCGATCGCCTGATCGAGCCGCTTGTCGAGGCCGATGACGCGCAGGACGATCGCGAACGCGAGGCCGTAGGCGAAGCCTCCCACGTGCGCCCAGTGCGCGACGCCGCCGCCCCCGCCGTTCGGGTTGGTCGAGCCCGAGAAGGCCTCCGAGAGGGCCCAGAGCGGGAGCATCAGGTACGCCCGCGCGTTGAAGAAGACGGGGCGGAAGAAGAGCAGCCACATGAAGCGGATCTTGGTCGCGCCGAAGCGGAGCGCGAAGGCCCCCATGGCGCCCGCGACCGCGCCCGAGGCGCCGATGAGCGGCACGGTGCTCTGCGGCGCGCCGAGGGCGTGGGCGAAGATCGCGACCACCCCGGCGCTCACGTAGAGCACCGGGAAGAGCAGGCGCCCCCACGCGTCTTCGAGGTTGCAGCCGACGAGCCAGAGGAACCACATGTTGAAGATGATGTGGAGCCAGCCCCCGTGGAGGAACTGCGAGGTGATGAGGCCCAGCGCGTTCTTCTTCGCGGGGACGTAGCCGAAGCGCTCGTAGGGAGAGCGGCCCTTGAGGGCGACGAGATCGGCGCACATCCGGTCGAGCTCGCCTTGCTCGGCGGCGACGACGGACGCGGGGGCGCGCGGCGCCATGTACGGGACGCTGACGATCTGATCGAGCGGCGGGCCCGGGCGGAGGTAGGGGTGATCCTGGTAGTAGGCGACGGCCGCGGTGGCGCGCGCGACGAAGTCGGCCCTGATCGCGTCGTTCATCCGGTTGGTGATGAAGAAGACGACGAAGTTCGCGACCAGGATCGCGATGGTGATCCACGGCAAGCGACGGCTGTGCTGGCTCTCGTGCCCGATCGGGAGGAGCATGAGCTTGGTCCCTCCTCGTCGACGTATACGCGAGATCGTCCGCACGGCGCAGCGCGAAAGAGGCGAGCGCCGAGCTCGGGACGCCGATCTTCTCGCCCGTGTCGGTGGCAGCGGCGAAGCGACACGCCGGTCGAGCGTGGGGCTCGCCGGATCGCCTCGGTCAGGTTGGCTCGTCGGGCCGCCCGGGTTACCCTGACGTCACCATGGCCTGGATCCGCACCATCGATCTCCACGAAGCCGAGGGTGAGCTGCTCGCCGTCTACAAGGAGGCCGCCGCGCGCCCCCTCCCGCCGGCCTACAAGACCCCGCACGGCGGCGCCGCGGGCATCCGGAGGGCGCACAGCGTCGATCCCGGGCTCATGCGCGTCGCCTTCGCGATGAGCGGCTCGACCCACGCGGGAGACGCGCTCACGTGGGCCGAGCGTGAGCTCGTGGCGGCCTCTGCCACGCGCGTCGCCCAGTGCTTCTATTGAACGAGCGCTCACGCAGAGTTTCTGCGTGCAGCCTCCGGGGACGCCGACATCCCCACCCAGCTCGTCACCGGCGGTGACCCGGGAGCGCTCCCCTTGCCGCCGCGGCAGCGCGCGCTCGCGGGGCTCTCGGCCCTGCTCACCGACATGCCGTGGACGCTGCGCGCCGGCGATCTCGATCGCCTCGCCGCGGCGGGGCTCGGCGACGAGGCCATCGTCCAAGCGGTGACGATCTCCGCCGTCTTCAATTACCTGGCGCGCATCGCCGACGGGACCGGCATCGATTTCGACTACGAGTCACCGCTCCCCAGGATCGTGATCGATCGCGATCGCCCGGCGAGCCCGCGGGCCGCGCGCGAGGACTGGCCGGCGCCCAACCCCGCGCCGAAGCGCTCTCTCTCGCTTCGCCCCATGACGGCCGGGGCGATGGGCGCTTTGCGCGCGTATGTCTACGAGCGCGACGCCCCGCTCTCTCTGCGCGAGCGCGCCCTGCTCGGACGCACCGCCGCGCTCGCCCTCTGCGATGGTCCAGGCTCGCTCGCCTTCGCTGCGGACGAGCCCGCCGGCGCGCGCGAGGCCTGCCTCGCCGCCTATGCCGATCGGCTCACCAGGACGCCCTGGAAGGTCGGCGAGGCCGATCTGAACGAGCTGCGCGCCCATGGCCTCGACGATCGCGGACTGCTCGATGTCATCTCGATCGTCGCGGCCCAGAACGCGTTCTCCAGGGTGCGCCTCGCGCTCGAAGCGCCGGCGTGAGAGGAGCCCGCGTCATCGAGCGCTCGACCTCGTCGTGGATCGCAGGTTGCTCGCGCTGCGCTACACGTCATCGCAGCGAAAGAGCCGCGAGCCGCCGAAGCAGGAAGGCACCTCTTCGTCCTCGCGCTCGCCTGGGCAGTGCGGGGTCGGACCGCAGGGGGCGAAGCTACTTCTTCGGCCCGATGACGCCGCAGCCGATGCGGCTGCCCGCGTTGCCCACGGGCTGACCGCCGTCGTCCTGCTTCTCGTGCACGATGATCGCCCGGCCGAGGTACGAGTGCGCGTCGCCGGGGGTGAGGTTCGCGCCCTTCACCGTGATCTCCAGCCGGCCCGTGCCGTCGGCGGCGATGTCGATGTTGCCGAGATCGCCGAGGTGGCGCTCGCCGTCCGGCAGCGCGTGCGGGTGGTTGTCGGGGTTGAAGTGGCCGCCCGCGCTCTTCGCGTCGGGGGCGCTGCAATCGCCGGTCTCGTGCACGTGCGTCGCGACCTTGCCGGGCGGGGCGCCGGCGACCTTGATCGACACCTTCACGCCGCCGTCGACGGCGGTGAACGTCGCCGAGCCGGAGAGCTTGGAGCTGCTGCGGGGCTCGATCGTCACCTCGACCGGGGGCGCGGAGGCGGGCGCGGCGGTGGGTGCGCCGGTCGTCACGGGGGCCGCGGTGTCTGCGCCGCCGGGGGTCGCGGGCTCGGCCGCGGGGCCGCCGCAGGCGGCGAGGAGGACGAGAGAGAGCGTGGAGAGCAGGGGAGCACGGGACACGGCAGATCTCCTTGTGAAGGGCTCCTGCTCGTTATGCCGTCGGCGCGCCCGGGGGAAGGGCATAGCGGTGAGCAGCTCTTCGATCTCGCGTTCTCTAGGCAAACCGAAGCCCCCACGCAAGCCCGCGAAGGCGGGCTTCCTTCGTGTAGCCCGGGGTTTCAACCCCGGGCGGCGCTCGCGCCGATCTTCGGTCCGGGACGTGATTGACCGGCGGCCTCGCCGAGCAGGGCGAGGTAGCGGTCGAGCATGGCGCGCGCGCGGGCCTCGGTGAAGAGGCCGCGGTGGTACTCGAGGCGGATCGTCATCCCGCTCGGCCGCTCGATCAGGCGCCACATCAGGTCGAAGGGGCTCGGGATCACGGCCGGCGGATCGAGGGGCTCGATCTTCGCCTCGCCGAGCCCGAGATCGCCCGGGTGGGGCAGGTGGTTCAGCACCACGTCGAAGAGCGGGTTGCGGCGCGGCTGCCGGACCGCGCCCACCTCGGCCACGATCCGCTCGAAGGGCAGGGCGCTGTGCGCGAGCGCGTCTTGCAAGGCGATCTGGCCTTGTCGCAGCGTCTCGGCGAAGCCGAGCGCGGCGCGGAAGCGCACCGGCACCGCGTTGAGGAAGAGGCCGATCAAGGGCTCGGCCTCGATCTCGTTCCGGCCGGAGGAGAGCACGCCGATCGACACGGCGCCGTCGCCCGTGAGCTCGGCGAGGAGCTGTCCGAGGACGGCGAGGAACGCCGAAAACAGGCTGCCCGCGGCGTCCTGCGCGAGCGCGCGCAGGCGGAGCAGGGTGTCCGAGGGCACGCGCGCGGCGATCCATCCGCCGCTGTCGCCCGGCCCGCGCCGGCCGTCGGCGGGGATCTCGACGGGCGGGGGCGCGCCGCCGAGCGCCTCTCGCCAGTAGGCGCGATCGGCGTCGAGCATGCCGAGGGAGAGGCAGGCGCGGCTCCACACCGCGAGATCGGCCGGCTGGATCGGGAGCGGGGTGAGCTCGGGGGGCGCTCTCCCGCCGTGCTCGTAGCAGGCCGAGAGCTCCACGAGCCAGCGCTGGATCGAGGTCGCGTCGCTCACGAGGTGGCTCATCGTCACGAGCAGCACATGCTCCTCGGGGCCGAGCACGAGCAGCGCCGAGCGCCAGGGCGGGCCCTTGGCGAGATCGAAGGGGGCGCTGTATTCGCGCGCTTTTCTCCGGGCGATCTCGGCGTCACGCCCGGCCGCGTCGAGCGCCGAGAGGTCGACCTCTTCGTGGGCTCTCGGCAGCGACGGGTGCACCACCTGGAAGGGGATCCCGAGCTCGGACGAGAAGGTGGTGCGCAGCGACTCGTGGCGGTCGGCGACGGCGCGGAGCGATCGATCGAGGCGATCGCGATCGAGCGGGCCCCGGAGGCGGAAGGCGACCGCCACCACATGGCGGAGGGCGTCGAACTTGAGGTTCTCGCTCAGCCAGAGGCGCTCCTGCGCGAAGGAGAGCGGGAGCCTCCCCGCGCGGGGCGCGCGGACGAGCGGGGGCCGCGCGGACGAGCGGAGGCGGGCGATCTCGATCTGCTGGGCTTGCCCGGCGAGCGTCGGATCCGAGAAGAGCGCGCCGAGCGGGACATCGATCTCGAAGGCCTGGCGGATGCGCAGCGCGAGCCGGCCGAGCAGCAAGGAGTAGCCGCCCCTGGCGAAGAAATCGTCGTCCGGATCATAGGCGCCCTCGCCGAGCAGCTCGGCCCAGATCGCCGCGAGCGCCTGCTCCGTGGCGGTGCTGGGCCGCGCCGCCTGCTCGCGCTCTTCGATGGGCGGGGGCAGCGCATCCTTTTGCACCTTGCCGCTCGGCGAGAGCGGCAGGGCCGCGATCGGCGTGAGGATCGAAGGCACCATCGCCTCGGGGAGCAGGCGGCGGAGGTGCCGGCGCAGCGCGGACGGGGACGCTGGCAACGCTGGATCACGATGGACGACATAGGCGACCAGCCGGCGGTCTCCCCCGGCCTCGCCGCCGGCGATCACCGCGGCGTCGAGCACGGCCTCGTGGGTCCGGAGCGCCTCCTCGATCTCGGCGGGATCGATCCGCACGCCGCGCACCTTGACCTCCTGATCGAGCCTCCCCGCGTAGTCGAGCGCGCCGCCGTCGAGGCGCCGGGCGCGATCGCCGGTCCGGAACATCCGCCCGCCGGGGTGGAAGGGATCGGGGACGAAGCGCCGCGCGGTCTGCGCGGGATCGCCGAGGTAGCCGCGGGCGACACCCGCGCCGCCGAGGTGGAGCTCGCCGTAGACGCCGATCGGGCAAGGCTTGCCCGCCGCGTCGAGCACGTAGGCGCGCGCGTTGGGGCCCGGGAGGCCGATGGGGATCCGGCCGGATTCGCGGCCGGAGACGCGGTGGAAGGTCGACTCGCCGGCGACCTCGGAGCATCCGTAGAGGTTGACGATCGCGGCGTCGGGTCGCACGGCGGAGAGGGCGCGGCAGAGATCGATGCGCAGCTCTTCGCCGCCGATGAGCCAGAGCGTGAGGCGGGGCAGGAACGGCGCACCCTCCCGGCGGTGGTGCAGCCAGGCGCGCAAGACCGAGGGGACGAGCATGATCCGGGTGACGCCGCCTCGTTCGAGTGCGTCGATCAGCGCAGCGGGATCGAGGGCCGTCTCGTCGCTCGGGACGAGGCAAGGCACGCCGTCGCGCAAGGGGCCGAGGATCACCCAGATCGCGTCGATGAAGCCGAGCGGCGTCTTCTGGCAGGCCACCTCGCCCGGCGCGAACGGGAAGAGCGCGCGCACCCATTCGATCCGGTTCGCGAGCGCGCCGTGCGAGACGAGCACGCCCTTCGGGACGCCGGTCGAGCCGGAGGTGAACATCACGTAGGCCAGATCGCCGGGGTCGATCGAGAGCGCAGGCCGGCCCTCGGAGGCGCCTGCGAGCGCGCCGGGATCGTCGAGCCTGGTGGTGCGCGCCTTCAGATCCGGAGGGACGCGCTCCTCGAGCGCGCGCTCGGAGAGGATGGAATGGACCTCGGCGGCGCGGAGCATCGCGGCGATCCGCGCGGGCGGCAGATCGGGATCGAGGAGCACGAACGCGCCTCCGGCCTGGAGGATCCCGAGCAGGGCCGGGGCGAGATCGAGCCCGCGGCGCAGGAGCACGGCGACCCTGTCTTCGCGGGAGAGGCCGCGCCCGAGGAGCAGGTGGGCGATCCGGCTCGACCGGCGACCGACCTCGTCGAAGGTGAGGGAGCGATCGCCGGAGAAGACCGCGATCTCGGCCGCGTGCGCGTCGATCGCGGCCTCGATCAGCGCGGGCAGCGAGCTCTCCGGGAGGGGACGATGGGTAACGTTGTATCGCTCCGTGACCTCCTGTTGCTCGTCGTCATCGAGGAGCGGGACGGCGCTGATCGGCGTGTCGGGCGCCTCGGCCACGGCGATGAGGACGCGGGTGAGCCTCCGGGCGAGGCGGGAGGCGGTGGCCGGCGAGAAGAGATCGGCGGCGGCGCGGAGATCGCCCGCGAGCGATCCGTCGTCGAGCTCGCGGAGGCTCACCAGGAGGTCGAGCGGGCTCGACTCGTTGTGGCCGGGGATCGTCTCGACGGCGAGGTCGGGGAGGCGGAGCCCCGGGACCTCGGGCACGAGGTTGAGCATCACGTCGAAGATCGGGTGGCGCTCGGGGTCGCGGGTGATCGAGGTCTCCGCGATCACCCGGGCGAAGGGCAGCGCCGGGTGGGCGAGCGCGGCCCGCGCGGCGTCGCGGGCGCGGGCGAGGAGGGCGCGGTAGGTGGGGTCGTTCGAGGCGTCGACGCGGATCGCGACGTTGTTGAGGAAGAGGCCGATCACCGGGCCGAGCTCGGGCCGGTCCCGCACGAGCACGGGCGTGCCGACGATCAGATCGGTCGCGGCGCTCAGCCGGCAGAGCAGCAGATCGAGCGCGGTGAGGAGCGCCATGAAGAGGGTCGCACCCTCCCGCCTCGCGATCTCGCGCAGGGCGCGCGTGACGTCTGACGGCACCGCGAACGCGACGAAATGACCCCGGTGGCTCGGCCGCCGCGGGCGCGGGAGATCGGCCGGGAGATCGAGGCCGGCCGGTCGATCGCGGAGCGTGGCGCGCCAGAAATCGATCTCGCCGGCGAGGGCGCCGCTCGCCACGGCGTCGCGCTCGGCGCGGGCGAGATCGATCGGGGTGACGGCGAGCGGCGGGAGCGAGGGCGCGCGCCCCTCGGAGAGCGCGGCGTAGATCTCGCCGAGCTCGCTCATCCAGGTGTTGAGCGACCAGGCGTCCATCACGGCGTGGTGGACCTGCAGGGCGAGCAAGGACCGCGCGGGCGCGAGGGTGAAGAGCAGCGTGCGGCAGAGCGGGCCGCGCTCGAGATCGAAGGGCGCGCGGAAGGCCGCCTGCGCGTGGCGGTGGGCCGCGTCCTCGGCGGCCTCCCCGAGGGCCGAGAGATCGTGCTCCTCGTGCGAGGGGCGGGGCGCGGTGAGGACCTGCTGCTCGGGGCCTTCTTCGCCGGCGCGGATCACCGTGCGGAGCGCGGGGTGGCGCTCGGTGAGCGCGCCGAGGGCCGCGGCGAGGCGCGCGGGATCGAGCGGGCCCTCGATCCGGAACAGCCACATCAGCTTGTGGACATCGGTGCCCGGGGAGAGCTGCTCGAAGAGGACCATCTGCTCCGCGGCATAGGTGAGCGGCGCGCCGCGCGCGGGGCGCGGAGGAGGCTCGATCTTCGGGTTTTCGCCGCGTTTCTCGCGATCGATGAAGGCCGCCTGGCCGGCCACGGTGGTGAGCTGGAAGAAGAGCGAGAGCGGCAGATCGACGCCGAGCTGCGCGGAGAGCCGGGCCGCGAGCTGCGCCGCGAGGAGGGACTGCCCGCCGGCGAGGAAGAAGTCGTCGTCCACGCCGACGCGGGCGCCGAGGAGCTTCTGCCAGAGGCCGGCGACGGCCGCCTCCGTCTCCGTGCGCGGTCCGATCGGGGCGTGTCCCTGCTCGCCGAGATCGCTCCGGCCCTTGCGGGCGAGGGCTGCGCTCTGCCGGAGCTTCTCGCGATCGACGGCGCCGTCCAGCCGCCGGGGGAGGTCGGGGAGGTGGATGATCTCGAGCGCGCCGAGATCGTCGCGCGCGAGGGCGTCGAGGGCCTCGCGCAGCGCGCTCCTGTCGGGCTCACCGGCGACGAAGGCGGTGAGCGAGACCGGCTCGCCCGTCTCGCCGAGGGGCCGGACGACGGCCGCGCCGCGGGCGCCGTCGAGGCCCGCGAGCGCGACCTCGATCTCGCCGATCTCCTTCGCGAGGAGCGCTGGATCGCCGTCGGTCACGAGCGGCTCGAACCGCCCGCCCGGTCGCCTCCGGACCGGGATGCCCGTGGAGAGGCGCCCCCGCGAGGGATGAAGCACGGTGAGCTCGCCTTGCTCGTCCATGTCGAGCGCGAGGCCCGGGAGCGGCGGCGGGAGCGGGTGGATCCCCGAGCGCGCGGGCCGCCCCACCTCGCCGGCCGCGAAGACGAGCGGAGGATCGCCGAGCGACGCGAGCTGCCAGAGCCGCGCGTGCGGGCAGAGGGCGCGGAGCCGCTCGACCGCAGGATCGCCGACCGGTTCGCCCGAGAGGAGCAGGTGGCGCACCGAGGGGAGGCGGGCCCCGGTGTCGAGCGACGTCCACGCGAGGGCCATGCTCGGGAGCAGGTGGAGCACGGTGATCCGCGCCGTGGCGAGCCAGGCCACGGCGGTACCTGACGTCAACGATGGATCCGGATCAACCACGGTGGCGCCCATCGCGGACGCGATCGCCCGATCGAGCGCGGAGAGCGGGTTCGGCCCCGGGAGGACGAGCGCGATCCGATCGCTCGCCCCGAGGCCGAGCGCTTCCCTGGCCCAGGTGATGGCCCGATCGAGATCGGAGGGAGGCTCAGGCGCGGTCGGCACCGGAGGTCTGCTCGAGCAGCCCGCAGAGCTCGCGGTAGTAGCCGCCAAGGTCTTCTTCGTGGGCGCGCATGGCCGCGAGGAGGAGCGGATCGTCCGGCTTGCAGAAGGCGAGCATGGCCCGCGTCGCGTAGGCGTCGTGCTCTTCTTCGACGGCGCAGTGGGCTTCGAGGTAGGGCGCGCTCACGCCCATCTTGCCCCACGCCTCGCGCATCCGGTCGAACTCCTGCACCGAGAGGTGCTCGATCGCCCACAGGTAGCCGAGGGCGTAGCGGGCGCGCTCCACGCTGTCGCCGCCGCCTTCGAGGCGCGCGCGCATCTTCGCGGTCCACCGGCGGGACGCCGCGAACCAGGGGTTGTCGTCGGTGCGCGGGTAGCGCTCCGGGAGCGCCTCGCCGTTGGCGCGCTGGTAGAGCTCGGCGTAGAGGGCGCGGTGGCTCCGCTGCATCGGCTGGCCGAGCTCGATCCCGAACTCGGAGCAGAAGGGGAGCAGCGCGGCCTGCATCGCCATGTGGCGCGGGGTGTAGTCGCCCTCGCCGAGGGAGAGCTGCACGGTGGCGAGCACGAGCGCGAAGAGCGCGTCGTAGTACTCGAAGTTGTAGCCCATGCCGTGCATCATCGCGGGCCACGCGGCGCGGGGGACCGAGGGCAGGGCGGTGTAGAAGCGCTCCATCGCCGCCGTGGCCTCGCCGGTGAAGGTCGCCTCGAATTGCGTCGTCTCGGTCATCGCTGGGCCTCTTGGTGTGCGCCCGCCGGGGCGCTGCTCAGGTTTGCAGCGCCGGGAGCCCTCGATACTGCCCGAGGGCCTCGGGGTTGGAAAGGGCGCTCAGGTTCTTGATCGGCTCGCCCTCGACCGCGGCGCGGACGGCCAGCTCGGCCTTCTTTCCGCTCGCGGTGCGGGGGATGTCGGTGACGGCCACGATCCGGGCCGGCACGTGGAAGGGGCCCGCGTTGCGGGCGAGCTCGCCGCGGATGCGGGCCTCGAGCTCGGCCGTGAGCGCGAGGCCCGGGCGGAGCTGGACGAAGAGGACGATGCGCACGTCGCCCTGCCATTTCTGGCCGATGGCGACGGCGTCGACCACCTCGGCGAGGCGCTCGACCTGCCGGTAGATTTCGGCCGTGCCGATCCGGTGCCCGCTCGGCTTGAGCGTCGCGTCCGATCGGCCCTCGATCACGAGCCCGCCGTGCGCGGTGGTGCGGCAGAGATCGCCGTGGTGCCAGGCGCCGTGGAAGCGCTCGAAGTAGGTCGCGCGGTAGCGGGCGCCGTCCGGATCGTTCCAGAAGCCGACCGGCTGCGAGGGGAAGGGCGCGGTCGCCACGAGCTCGCCGAGCTCGCCTTCCACGGGCTTTCCCGCGTCGTCGAAGACCTCGACCTTCATCCCGAGGGCCTTGCACTGGAGCTCGCCGCGGTGCACGGGCAAGGCCGGGTTACCGGTGCCAAAGCATGCGTTGATCTCCGTGCCGCCGGAGATCGACGAGAGGCACATGTCGGCCTTCACGTTCTCGTAGACCCAGTCGAAGAGCTCGGGCGAGAGAGGCGAGCCGGTCGAGAGGATCGTCTTGATCGAGCCGAGGCGGCAGAGGTCCTTGGGAATGACGCCGCCCTCGCGCAGCGTGGCGAGGTAGGGGGGCGAGATGCCGAAGACAGAGATGCGCTCCTCGTCGGCGAGATCGAAGAGGGCAGTGGGCCGGGGCTCGAAGGGGGAGCCCTCGCGGATCACCAGCGTCGCCCCGGCGGCGAGGGCGATCACGTTCCAGTACCACATGTTCCAGCCGGTGCTGGTCTGGTAGAAGAAGCGCTCGCCGGGCCTGAGATCATAGTGCATGCGGTGCTCCTTCAGGAGCTGGAGGAGCATGCCCCCCATGCCGTGGACGATGCACTTGGGGAGGCCCGTGGTGCCCGAGGTGTAAAGGATGAACGAGGGGTGATCGAAGGGCAGGCGGGCGAAGGTGAGCGGCGGGGCGGGGGTGTGGACCACGTCGTCCCACAGCGTGGCAAAGGGGACGTCGCTGCCCTCGAGATCGTCGGCCGAGGCGCCGAGCACGACGACATGCTCCACGCTCGAAAGCTTCTCGGTGAGCTTGCGGACGCGGCGGAGCGGGTCGGCCTTGGGGCTGCCCGCGGCGAGGGTGAAGAGGACGCGCGGCGCGATCTGGCCGAAGCGATCGAGCAGGGCCTCGTGGCCGAGATCCGGGGCGCAGAGCGACCAGATCGCGCCGAGGCTGTTTGCGGCGAGCATCGCGATCACGGCCTCGGGGCCGTTCGGGAGGATGGCCGCGATCCGATCGCCCGGGCCCACGGCGCGCGCGCGGAGGAAGGCCGCGACCGAGGCGGCGTGCGCGCGGAGCTCGCGGAAGGTGAGCGTCCGGCGCGCGCCCGCGGAGGTGCGGGCCACGAGCGCGAGGGCGTCGTCGTCACCCCGGAGGAGGTTTTCGGCGAAGCTCAGGCGGATGTTGGGGAAGAAGCGCGCTGCCTCGAGGCTCGGGCCGGGGACGAGCGCGGGGGAGACGGAGCCCTCGGCGATCATCCCGAGCTCGTCCCAGAGGGCGGGCCAGAAGCGCTCGGGCTCATCGACGCTGAAGCGGTGGAGGGCGGCGTAATCGCCGAGCGGCAGGCCTGTCTCCCGGGCGAGGCGGGCGGCGAAGCGCGTCACCTGGGCATCTTCGGCTCGCTGTCGCGGCGGCTGCCACAGGGGGGTGCTCATCGGAGAAGCGGGCGCGGAGCGACCATGAAACGGGCGCGGAGCGACCTCGAAACAGGCCGCTTTCAACGGGAAATAACAGCAAATTTCACGCGTTCCGTCAAGCTCGCCCCGGGGTGAGCCGTGGTAAGCTCTGCCGGATGTCCTCGCCCGTGCGCGCGCCCGAGAAGGCCTGCCTCCGCGGCGAGGACGAGGAACCGGCCCTGGTATGGAACTGATTCGAGAGCCGATCGACGGCGACACGCTGGACTGCCGCAGGACCATGTACCCGTGCACGCTCACGGTCCACCGCGGGGGCGCGCGGAAGATCGGCTCGCCGACCTCGACGTCGTACGGCTTCGTCGTCTCCGGCGAGGCGCGGCTCCGGTCCCAGGGCTTCGATCTCCGGGCCGGCGCGGGCACTTTTTTCTGCATCCCCGACGAGCTCGAGCTCGAGGCCGACGACCGGGTCGTGGTGATGGAGCGCTACGGCTTCCGCGGCCTGCTCACCGCCGGGCGCATCGAGCCCACCGGGCGCCTCTCGTACATCGACGGGTGCTCGGACACGATCCTCGTCTCGCCGCCGCGCTGGGGCGACTCGGTGCTCAACCACCTGCATTTCCCGCGCGGGATCGATCAGAGCCAGCACACGCACCCGAGCGTGCGGCTCGGCGTGGTCGCCCGCGGTGAGGGCATTGCCTACAGCCGCGGCACCGCGGGCAAGGCCGGCTGGGAGCAAAAGCTCGCGCCGGGCTGCGTCTTCCTCCTCCACGCCCACGAGATGCACTCGTTCCGGACGGTCGAGAGCGCCGTCGAGATGGACGTGATCGCCTTCCACCCGGACTCGGACTGGGGCCCGACCGACGGCGTCCACCCCATGCTCAACCGCACGTTCATCGGCCAGAAGCCTCCGCGCAGCGGGCACGGCGCCGAGTAGCAGGCGCGCCCTTCGTCGATCCTCTATCATCGACGGGTACCCACCCGATGAAGGAGGTCACGATGTCTTTGCGCTTGCCCCTCGCCTTCTCGTTCGCGCTCCCCCTCGTCGCAGGCTGCGGCGTGCTGCCCGATGTCACCATCGGCGCCGCCGAGGGCGTGCCCCCGGTCGCCGGCTCGACCGCGATCGACATCCCCCAGGATTACAAGTGCGGGACGCCGATCAGCGATCCGGACAAGAAGTACACGGTGACGAGCAGCGGCGACCAGGACCGCTGCACCTTCGTCTTCAAGCAGGACGTCGAGGCGATCAAGGCCGCCGACTACAGCAACATGCCCGCGCTGCAAGGCGCGCAGCTCATCCGGCGGATCGACTTCGACGTGAACAAGCTCGGCGTGACCGACGCCGCCACGGGCAAGGCCCTCGATCCGACGAGCACGCTGCTCGACCTCGACGGCAAGGCCTTCGACTCGACGATCTTCACCAAGGACGATCTGAGCAAGACGCCGCCCTACACCAAGTCGGTCGAGGGCGCGGCCGTCGACGCGCTCAAGGACAAGGTGCAGGCGAAGCAGGACATCGTGATCCCCGTCGAGGTGACGGTGGTGGTGAAGCTCTCGCCCACGCCACCCGCGAAGATCGGGCTCGATTTCGACGCGCAGCCGAACCTCGTGCTCGGGTTCTGACAGCGACGACCGCTTGCGTTGATCGTCGCTCTGGGCAAGGGCTACGTCTGCCGCTTGCTCCCGCGCGCGGTTTGGGCGGCGGTGCACGTGCATCGCTCTTCCATCGACCGAAAGGACCGCCGCGATGAGTCACGCCGCGAAGAGGGCGCGCTGCCGTTCGGGGAGCGCGCCCTCGTGGGCGAGCAGGCGGCGCTTGCGATCGAGCCCCCAGGCGTAGCCGGCGAGATCGCCGTCGCTGCGGATGACGCGGTGGCAGGGGATGACGATCGCGAGGGGGTTCTCGGCGTTGGCGGCGCCGACGGCGCGGCTCGATCCGGGGGCGCCGAGGGCCTGCGCGAGCGCGGCGTAGCTGCGGGTCTCTCCGGCGGGGATCGCGCGGAGCTCGGCCCACACCCGGGCCTGGAAGGGCGTACCGCCGGCGTCGAGGGGCAGGGTGGTGAGGGCGCCGAGATCGCCCTTGAAATAGGCCTCGAACGCGCGCGCGATCGCCTCGGGGACGGGGCCTTCGGGGGGCAGCGCGCCGGGGAAGCGGCGGGTGAAGGCGAGGGGAGGTGCGTCGAAGAAGGCGGCGACGAGGGTGCCGTCGCGGTGGATCACGGAGAGGGCGCCGAGGGGCGTCGCGAGGTGGCCGAGGAGGAGAGGGGACATCGTTGGTGCTCCAATCAATTGCGGGTCCGCGCGTGTTTTCCGGCTTCGCGGAGCGCGCGGGGGGTCTTGCCGAAGGCCTCGCGGAGCTCGGCGTTGAAGCGGCGGGTGCTGCCGAAGCCGGCGGCGAGGGCGATCTCCGCGAAGGGGGTGAGGGTCTCCTCGATGAGCGCGCGGGCGCGGCGGAGGCGGAGCGCGCGGGCGTGCTCGGCGGGCGAGGCGCCGACCTGGGCGGCGAAGAGGCGGCGGAGGTGGCGCTCGCCGATGCCGAGGCGCGCGGCGAGCGCGGCGACGCTCCCTTCGGTGAGCGCGCCCTCCTCGATGAGCCGGAGCGCGCGGTCGACGGTGGTCGCGGTGCCGCGGGCGGCGGGCGAGGCGGCGGACGCGCGGGGGCGGCAGCGGCGGCACGGGCGCAGGCCCTCGGCCTCGGCCGCGGCGGGAGACGAGAAGAAGCGGAGGTTCTCCGGCTTCGGCCGCGGGGAAGGGCACCCGGGGCGGCAGTAGATCCCGGTCGTCTTGACGCCGAACCAGAAGCGCCCGTCGAAGGACCGATCCTTGCCGGTGACGGCGCGCACCAGCGTGCTGCGATCGAGCTCCATGCGAATGGGATAGCCAAAAGCGCGGGCGCTGTCTGGCCGTTTTCGGCCGTGGCACTCGGGAGCCCCTTCGTGATTTGACGCCGGCCGCCGGCGTGCTTCGCTCTCTCCATGCCTCGAAGGTGGCGCGCGCTGCTCGGGATCGCGCTCGGCTTGCTCCCGATCGCGCTCGCCCTGGGCGAAGGCTGCCGCGGCGATCGCGAGCCCGAGACGACGAGCGGGCCGATCGAGAGCGCGACCGCGCCGATCGAGAGCGCGAGCGCGCCGATCGGCAGCGCCTCGGCTGCCCCTCCGGCGAGCACGGCCCCGGCGCGGAGAGAGCAGCTCGTGCTGCTCGCGGGCGGCGACGTGAGCTACGCGCGGGCCGCGGGCAAGCTGCTCCTCGACAAGCCGGAGGCGACGTTCTTCTCGCGCCTCGAGCCCTGGTTCTCCGCGGCCGATCTGCGCTTCGCCAACCTGGAGGGGCCGCTCAGCGATCAGAAGGGCGAGGTGCAGTCACCCACCGAGCCGCTCGTCTTCACCGGCCCGCCCGGGGGCGCGGACGCGCTCAAGCGCGAGGGCTTCGACGTGGTCTCCACGGCCAACAACCACGCGTGGGACTACGGGAAAAAGGCGCTCCTCGAGACGCTCGACAACCTCGATCGCGTCGGCGTGCAACACGTGGGCACCGGGCGCGATCGGACCGAGGCGTACCGGCCGCTCATCGTCGACAAGGACGGCTTTCGCCTGGCCTTCCTCGCCGTGACCGACATCTGGAACCAGGGCCTTCTGCACAACCACGTGGGCCGAGACTACGTGGCCGACGCCGATCCGGACGGGCTCGCGGCGGCGGTGAAGGCGGTGCGCGCGGACCCGACGGTGGACGCGATCGCGGTCTCGTACCACGGCGGCGTCGAGTACACGGACGCGCCGATCGGCCGGGCGAGGCAGATCCACCGGATGGCGATCGACGCGGGCGCCGACGTGGTGATCGGCCACCACGTCCACGTGATCCAGGGCATCGAGTGGTACAAGGGCCGCCCCATCCTCTACGGCCTCGGCAACCTGTTGATGCGGATGAACCGCGACCACCCGTGGACGGAGATGGGCTTCCTGGCGCGCATCGTGTTCCATCGTGGCACGACGGCAACGCTCGCCGCATGCCCCTACCGGATCTTCGGGGTCGAGATCCTCCCGCTCGCCACCGACCCGCTGCGCGAGGCCTACGAGAAGCGCTTCTACGATCACCTGCGCGCCGTCTCGAAGTACACCGGGGGCACGGCGATCGGCCCCGTGGACGCCGACGGGTGCGCGCCGATCACGCCCGAAGGCTAGGGGAGCGTGCGGCGGATCGCGCGCGACACGGCGGCGATCACCTGATCGCGGTGGCTGTTCAGGAAGAAGTGATCGCCGGGGAAATACTCGATCGTCACGGGGCCCTTGCTGTGCGGGCGCCAGGCCTCGATCGTCTCCCGGGTGGCTTTCGGGTCGAGCTCGCCGCCGAAGACGGTGAGCGGCAGATCGAGCGGCTCTTCCTCGGTGAAGACGTAGGTCTCGGTGATCGATCCGTCGGCGCGGATGAGGGGCATCACCATCGCCATCAGCTCGGGGTTCTGGAGGGCGGCGGCGCTCGTGCCCCCGAAGGTGCCGAGGTGCGCGAGGATCACCTCGTCGGGCTTGTCGTGGATCACGTCGCGATCGGGCAGGTCGGGCGAGTGGCAGCCGGAGGCGATGAGGTGGAGCGGCATCGCGGCCTTGCGACGGCGGAGCTCGCGGCAGAGCTCGAAGGCGATGATCGAGCCCATGCTGTGGCCGAACAAAACGAAGGGCAGATCGAGGTGCGGCGCGAGCGCGTCGGCGACCTTCGGCACCATCTCGGTCATCTTCGTGATCGGGGTCTCGGCGATGCGCCCCTCGCGCCCGGGGAGCTGGACGGCGCAGACCTCGACATCGGCGGGCAGGCCCGCGGCCCACGCGCGGTAGAGCGAGGCGCCTCCGCTCGCGTAGGGGAAGCAGAAGAGGCGGAGGCGGGCGGCGGGCTTGGGCCTGCGGAAGGGGAGCCAGGGGTCGGGCATGGAGGCCCGAGCATAGCGGAGATCGCGGGCGCGCGCTCCGCTGCGTGGGGAGATCAGCCGTCGTCCGGGCGCGGATCGGGCTTCTCGCGGAAGACGATCCAGAGCGCCGCGGGCAGCGCGGTGAAGTCGGCGATCATCGAGAGGACGAGGGCGAGCGCCGAGAGGAGGCCGAACTGGCGCATGGGCGGGAGCTCGGCCACCGCGAAGGCGAGGAAGCCGCCCGCGTTGATGAGCGTCGCGAAGAGGATCGCCTTGCCGGAGACGCGCAGGGTGTGGCGGAGCGCCTCTTCCACCGTGCCGTGCTTCCGCTTCTCGAGGAAGTGGTAGAAGAAGTGGATCTGATCGTTCTCGCTCGTGCCGAGCACGGTGGAGGCGATGAGTATGGTGCTGACGTTGAGCATCATCCCGGTGATCCGCATCGTGCCGAACATCACGAGGATGGCGAAGAGCGAGGGGACCATCGCCATGAGGCGCGCGGCGCCGCTCCGGAAGACGACGAGGAACGTCGAGAAGATGATCACCACCGTGAGGCCGAAGCTCTCGACCAGGGTGGGGACGAGGTTCTGGCTCATCTTGGCCTGGAGCGGGCCGAGGCCGACGACCTTCATCTCGAAGGGCTTGAGCGCGGGCCGCTCGGCGACGACGCTCGTCCAGATCGACCGGATCTTGCCGTCGAGGCGCTGGAAATCCTCGTGCTCCACGACGCGCGAGACCACGGCCATGTGCGTCTGCGTGAGCGACCGGTTGACGAAGCGGCGCACGGTGGGCTCCTCCTTGACGAGCCCTTCGAGCGTCTGGCCGAGCTGATCGAGCGCGTCCTTGTCCTTGGGCCAGCCGTCCCCTTCGCCGGCCGCGTAGCCCACCATCCGGAGCAGGCCCGTCACGTCGATCGCCGCGCCCACGTCGGGGTCGGCCTCGAGCTTCTCCTGGAGCAGGTGGAGGCCGTCGAGGATCTCGGGATCGGAGATGCTGGCGGAGCTGCCCTTGGTGGGGAGGGAGAGCCACACCTCGGTGATCGAGAGGCCGGGGAGGATCTGCTCGATCCGCTTGGTGTCGGTGTAGAGCGGGTCCTTCTGGTTGATGTACTCGACCGGGTTGACGAGCAGCTTCATGGGGCTGACGACGCCCGGCACGCCGAAGAGCAGGCCCGCGCCGACCGCGCTGAGCGCGAGGCTGCCGAGGACGAGGAGGTAGCGGAAGCGGTACGTCCAGCGGGGCAGGGCCGCGGTGAGGTGGAGGAACCAGGGCGCGGCCACGCCCTTCTCCTGGCCGGTCGGCGTCTTGAGAACCTTCTGCAGCGCCGGGAAGAGCGTGAAGACGATGACCCACGTCGCGGTCAAGCCGACGGCCACCCAGATGCCCATCTGGCGGATCGGGCGGATGGTCGAGACCGCGAGCGCGGCGAAGCCCACGAGCGTCGCGAAGATCGAGGCGGTGCAGGCGACGAACTTGTTGGTGAGCGTGAAGATCTGGTGATCGTCGACCGAGCTCTCCGCGGGGCGATCGACGAAGCGGGAGTGGATGTAGACGAGCGTCGCCGTGGCCGTGATGAGGATGGTCATCGGCACCATCGGCGAGACGATCGTGAAGTTGCCGCCCGTGAGGCCGATGTAGCCGACCGAGACCGCCATGCAGACGCCGAGCGTGACGAGGAAGGCGATGAGCGCGCGGATCGATCGGTAGAGGCTGACGTTGAGGACGATGACGAGGAGGGTGAAGAGGCCGAAGCCGACCGCGCCCCACTTCTGGGTGGACTCGTCGAGGTAGACGTTGACGTAGGGCTGGCCGACCTTGCGGAGGGCCTTGAGCGGCGGCCCGCTCCCGCCGGACGCGGCGATGGCCTGATCGATGGCGCCGAGCGTCTGGGCCCGCTCGTCGCGGCCGTGGACGTCGAGGATCACCGCGATCGCGAGGAAATCCTTGCCGGCGAGGCCCTGGCGCTTCGTCATCTCGGTGCCGGTCACGAACTTGCGGAAGGCCGCCACCTCCTCGGGGTTGTCGAGGTTGAAGCCCGCCTTGGCCCGCCGGTAGATCGAGAGCGCCGAGTTGGTCTCGACGTGGGGGACGGCCTTGACCGCCGTCTCGAGCTTGTCGAGGCGCCCGAGCACCGCGGGGGCGAACGGGTCGTCGGCCTCGGCGAGGAGCACCGCGTACTCGCCGGAGCCGAAGGACTTCTGGAAGTCCTGGTTGGCGATGAAATCCGGGTCGGAAGGGACGATCAGCCGGTCGATCGAGTTGTCCTGGCCGACCTTGGCCGCGTAGAAGGCGGCCGGGGGCAGGACGAGGGCGTAGAAGGCCAGGACGAGCCAGCGCCTGGCCACGATGGCCACGAAGATCCGGTGGAGCAGGCCCGTCGAGGAGGGCTGGATCTCCAGAGGGGGCGAGGACGGCTCATGGGACGCGCTGGGCTCGGTGCTCACAAGGCGAGCCAGCTAGCACGATTCGGGGCCGGACATGCAGTGCGTCGTGGTCTACGCACCCGGCCTCGGCGCCGGCGGGCACCCAGGATTGTTGCAACGCTCGCCGACCGATTGCATATCCTGCCCGCCTCGCTCGTCCCAAGGTTCAGGAGGTTCCTTGTGCGCGTACTCATCCGCTCCATCCTCGTCACCGCCGGGCTCGCGGCCCTCGCTGCCGCCGTTCCCACCCGCGCCCAGGCCGGTGATTCGGTCGGCGTCCTCGTCCTGAAAGAGCATGGAATCGGCACGGCCGCCCAGGCCCAGCCCTACCTGGACAAGTTCGTGGCCGTCGCCGCCAAGCAGAACGGCTGGGCCGACGCCAAGGGCTCGTTCCAGACCACCCGCGCGGGCGCCGATGCCTTCGTCAGCGCCCAGAAGCCCCACTACGGCATCTTCTCCCTCGGCGCCTTCCTCGGCCTCCGGAGCAAGTACAACCTCGCCGTCGTCGGCCAGGTCTCGGTGGCCCGCGCCGGGGGCCAGCAGTACCACCTGATCAGCAAGGACGCGGGCGACGCGGCCGGCTGCAAGGGCAAGACGCTCGCGACCGACCACGCCGACGACGTGAAGTTCATCGACAACGTCGTCTCCGGCGGCAAGTGGAAGCTCTCCGAGTTCACCCTCGTCTCCACCACCCGCCCCGTGCAGACCATCAAGAAGGTCGTCGCAGGTGAGGCCGTCTGCGCGCTGATCGACGACGCCCAGCTCGCCGAGCTCGCCCACATCGAGGGCGCCGCCGGCATCAAGAGCGTCTGGGCGAGCGACAAGCTCCCGCCGATGGTCGTGGTGGCCTTCCCCTCCGCGCCCGCGGCCGAGAGCAAGGCCTTCCAGGCGAGCTTCGGCAAGCTGTGCGAGGGCGACGGCAAGCAGGCCTGCGCCGAGGTCGGCATCCAGTCGTTCAAGATCGCCGGTGACAGCGACTACGGCGCGGTGATCGCGGCCTACGGCAAGTAGGCAGAGCCTCTCCTCGGGCCCGGAGCGGCGCGTCGCGTCGTGACACCGGGCCCGGGCGCAGGCGTTGCGCGAACGGCGCGCGGGCGGGCCCATTCCATCTTGTTCGCCTCGAACGCCCCTCTCGCGGTATTCCTCCCCTGTGCAGCTCGGCGCCCCGGTCTTCATCCTCGTCCTCTGCGGCCTCTCTGCGGCCTGCAGCGGGCCGGGGGTGCTGCACGGCGAGCTGACCTCGCCGACCGCGCAGAAGGACGCGCTGGCGATCAGCGACGCCCTCGAGGCGCTCATCGCCGAGGGCAAGGACTCGCCGGCCGACCGGCAGTACGCCTACGACCAGATCCGCGCCCACGAGGAGGACACCGCGGCCTACGCCTTCGCGCGCGCCGCGATCACCGGCCGCTACGTGCAGGGCAAGGGGCTCACCTCCGCGCCTCTCGTACGCGATGTCGAGCGCTTCGCCCGTCGCAGCATCGAGCTCGATCCAGGCTTCCGCGGGGGCGCCGCCATGCGGATGCTCGGCACGCTCTACGTGCTCGCGCCCGCGACCCTGCTCGCCCACGGCGACTCCGAGGAGGGGCTCTCCATGCTCGAGCGCCTGCTCGCCGCGCACCCCGAGGTGATCGAGAACCACCTGCGCGTGGCGGAGGCCATGATCGCCCTCGGCGATCCCGCGCCGGCCGCGCCCCACCTCTGCTTCTGCCTCGCCAAGAAATCGGCCCTGCGCCACGACGAGCAGCTCCTGCTCGAGCACCTGATCAAGGACGCGGACATGGGGCCCTGCCCCTCGACCGGGCCCTGACGCAGAGGCCGCCCGATGCGCCGCTCCCTCCGCGCCGCGCCGCGCATCCTCCTCTCGATCGCCGCCTTCGGCCTGCTCGCCTCGATCGCCCTCGCGGCCCTGCACGATGTCTCGAGCGCGTGGGACAACTGGTACTACCACCTCCCCTTCGCCGCGCGCCTCGCCGGGATCGTGCCGCCCGAGCACTACGCCTTCCACCCGCTCAACCAGGCGCGCCTCGCCGGCTATCCGTTGCTCGGCGAGCTGCTCCAGGGCATCGCCTGGCGCCTCACCGGCCGCCTCGAATCGGCCAACCTCGTGGCGTTCTCGGCGATCCCGCTCCTCGCCATGTACCTCAAGCGCACCTTCCAGGTGCCGCTCCACCTGACGATCCTCGCCCTGCTCGGCATCCCGCTCGTGCAGCTCCACGCGAGCGCCTGCTACGTCGATCTCCCGGGCAACGTCTGCGCGGCGATCCTCGTCCTCGCCGTCTATCGCCTCCACGCCCGCCCCGAGCCTCCGGATGGGCGCGATCTCCTGGTGATCGGCGCCTCCGCCGCCGGCGCGGTCAACATGCGCTTCCAGCTCCACCCGCTGGTCCTCGCCGCCTTCCTCGCCGCCGCGCCCCGGGTGATCCGCCCGCTCGTGGCCGATCTACGCGGGTCGGATCCTCGCGCCGCGAAGCGCCGCCTCGCGCTCATCGCCCTCGCGCTGCCGCTCGTCTTCTTCACCCCGCTGCGCAACCTGATCCTGCACAAAAACCCGTACTACCCGATCCACCTCGCGATCGGCGGCGTCACCCTCCCGGGGCCCGAGGGCGCCTACGACGCCTCCCCGCGCTACCTCGCCCACGCCTCGCGCGCCCAGCGCTGGATCTACTCGCTGCTCGAAGTCGGCGTCCGCCCGATGAGCGAGACGCGAAGGTGGACGATCGATCAATGGGCGCCCCCCGACTCGCCCGCCACGCGCATGGGTGGCTTCTTCCACGCCTACGTGGTGGCGCAGCTCGCGGTGCTCGTCTTCCAGCTCGTCCAGAGGCGCACGCGCGAGACCAAGGTCGCCGCGATCGTTTTCGGTGCGCTCACGCTCCTCCGGGCCTTCTCGCCGCAGTCGCACGAGCTCCGCTACTACCTCGACTGGATGATCGTCCTCTGCGCGACGAACCTCGTCCTCCTCCATCGCCCTGCGCCGGACAGCTCACCCGCGCGCGCCTCGCTCTTCGGCGCGATGTGCCTCGGTGCGGTCGCGGTCGTGCTCCTCGTCACGCGCGCGGGCTACGCTTATCCGTCGGGGTCGACGTTCACCGAGGCGCTCCGCGATCACGTCGATCCCAAGGTGATCGAGGGCATCCGCGAGGGCGAGACGATCTGTCTCTCCCGCGAGCCGTGGACCTTCCTCTACGCGCCGGATTTCCACCCGGAGAAGCATTACCGCGTGCAGGAGGTCGAGACGCGCGAGGAGTGCGGGGACGCGCGCTGGATCGAGTGATCAAGCCGCGGGCGGCGCGGGCGCTCGATCCGCCTCGATCACGCGCGCCGAGGCGAGGGCCTGCGCGCGCACGAGCTCGGTGAGCCGCTCGGTGTCTTCGAGGTGGCGGCGGCGATTCTGGAGGGACTCGCGCACGAGCCAGATCACCAGCGGGTAGAGGAAGAAATCGACGCCGCGGCCGATGCCGACGAGGTGGGCCACCCGGGTCGCCTGGTCCGGGAAGACGATGAAGAAGGCGCCGCCCACGAACACCAGCGCCTGCAGGCGCAGCATGCGCCGGCCTCGCCTGCGCAGCGTCGCGTAGTCGAAGAAGAGCAGCCCGAAGACGAGGGCGAGCAGCGCGACGGCGGCGAGGTTCATTCGGGGCCCTCGAAGAGGTAGCGGTGGAACAGATCGCGCAGGATGGTGAAGGCGCCGAGCGAGCTCTGCCCGGCCTCCAGCGTGGCCTGGCTGTAGCGCACGGAGACGGGGACCTCGACGACCACGAGCGGCCTCTCCGCGGAGGCGCGGGCGATCTGCTGCTTGATCTCGGTCGCGTGGGCCATCCGGTTCTGGCGCAGGTGGAGCCCGGCGATGGCGCGCCGGCTGAAGGCGCGGAAGCCGTTGTGCGCGTCGGCGAGGGAGAGGCCGGTCAGGGCGCGCTCGAAGAGGCGGGCCGCGCGGAGCACGGCGCGGCGCGCGGCGGGCACGTTGGAGTCGCCGAGGAAGCGGTTGCCGAAGGCCACGTCGGCGCCCCCGGTGATGGCCTCGACGAGGGCCGGGAGGTCCTGGGGACGGTGTTGTCCATCGGCATCCATCGTGACATAGGCCGAGAAATCTCCCTGCCGGAGCGCGAGCTGCCGGGCCGTCTCGAGCGCCGCGCCCTGGCCGAGGTTCAGCGCGTGGCGGGCGAGGACGATCTGGAACGACGCGGAAGGCGAGGGGAGGCTCGATGGATCGACCGGCGGATCACTCCCGTCGTCCACGAGCAGCACCGTCACGCCCCCGAGCGACGCGGCGAGCGCGCGCACGCCTTCGAGCGTCGGCCCGAGGGCGGGCGGCGCGTTGTAGACGGGCATGAGCACGGCGATCGGCATGCGGGGCGCGAGCATACTCTCCCGGCGGGCCGGGGGCGAAGCAGGGCCGCGCGATTGCATCCTCGCCCGCGCCTGCCCATGCTGGCCGCGCTCTCGTCGTGCTCTCTCTCCCCGCGGAGGATCGTCCTGTGAAGCGCCTGCCTCTCCTGCTCCTGTCCCTCGGTCTCGCCTCGCTGCTCGCCGCATGCGGCCCGGACGATCTCGGATCGAGCTCGACCACCGGCGGCGCCGGGGGCACGAGCAGCACGTCGACCACCACGGGCGCGGGCGGAACCGGCACCACCACCTCGACCACCTCGGGCACGGGCGGCGGCCCGACCATCCCCGATCTCGACACGATCCTCGCCGAGCTCCGCGCCGACACCGACGGCACGCTCGCCAAGTATGCCGCGCTCGCCGGGTGGCCCGTCCCGGTCAGCGGAGGCTACCTCTTCGTCTCCACCGATCCGAAGCTGACCTTCGCGGCGGGCGATCACGACGGCTGGGCCGGTACCGCGATGAAGGCCGATCAAGGCTTCTCCTGGGTCGTGATCGCCGCGCCGATGAACGACCATTACAAGTTCACCGACAAGACGACCTACGCCTCCGACCCCTGGTCGCGCTCGTACAACTACGACGAGTTCGGCGAGATCAGCCTGGCGTTGCCGGTGGGGGCGCACCTCGATCGCTTCTTCGGCGTCGGCGACGCGAAGCTAGAGCCGCGCACCGTGCGCGTGTGGGTCCCGGCCGAGCCGGTCACGCACGAGCTCTACGTGCACGACGGGCAGAACCTCTTCGATCCGCAGGGGATCTGGGGCGGATGGCACCTCCAGGACACCGTCCCGCCCGGCATGCTCCTCGTCGGCATCGACAACACCCCGGCGCGCATGGACGAGTACACGCATGTGCCGGACAAGATCGACGGGCAGCTCATGGGCGGGCTCGGCGATGCCTACGCCGACTTCCTCGAAGTCACGGTGCGCCCGCTGATCCGCGCCGCGTACGGCGAGCCCGGCCCGGTGGGCGTGATGGGCTCGTCCCTCGGCGGGCTCATCAGCTTCCACGTCGCCGATCACGAGCCCGGCAAATACGCCTTCGCCGCCAGCCTCTCCGGCACCATGGGGTGGGGGAGCATCGGCGCGGGCGTGCACAACCCGACCATGATCGAGCGCTACAAGGCGCATGGCCACCAGGGCACCGTGCTCTACCTCGACTCGGGTGGCAGCGGGAACGGATGCGCCGACAGCGACGGTGACGGCGTCGACGACGACGATCCGGACGCCGCCGACAACTACTGCGAGAACACCCAGCTCCGCGACACGCTCGCCTCGGTGGGCTACGTGAAGGATCAGGATCTGTTCTACGTGTGGGACCCGGGCGCCATGCACAACGAGGCCGCGTGGGCGGCGCGGGTCGCCGTCCCGATGCAGATCTTCAACGGCCTCTGATCCCGGTCGATCCGGGGTGAAAAGCGCCATGCGGCGGGCTAGCATCCGCGCCCATGAGCATCCTCCCGCGCAGGGCCCCGGCCCTGTTCCTCGCCTTCCTCGTCGGGTGCGCCACAGCGCCGCCTCCTCCTCCCGCCGCCGCACCGGCGTCCCCTCCGGTCGCGGTGGAGGTCCCGGCCGCGCCTCCCGCCGCCGCTGCTGCCGGTGATCAGGGGGCGAAATACGGGGTCGCCGAGAAGGGATCGGGCGCGACGCTCGAGCTCGACGGCGACGAGAGCGGCGGTGGCACGCGCGCACCGGCCGGGGTCGCGGCCCGCGGGCTCGGCGGGCCCGGGGCAGCGCCGATCGCGGTGCCGCAGAACGGCATCCTGCTCACCGGCGAGCGGCCCAAGCCTGCGGCGATCACCATCGACAGCGGCGTCCCCGTGAGCGCTGCCGATCCGCAGTGGGGCTCACCGAACGCGCTCGTGACGATCGTCGAGTTCGCCGATTTCCAGTGCCCCTTCTGCGGCAAGGCCGAGCAGACGCTCGCCGATCTCCGCAAGACCTACGGCCCCGATCAGCTCCGGATCGTGTGGAAGAACGAACCGCTGCCCTTCCACACCAACGCCTGGCCGACGGCGGAGCTCGCGACGCTCATCTTCCAGCGCAGCGGCAACGACGCCTTCTGGGCCGCGCACGACGCCTTCTTCGCCGACCAGAGGAACCTCCCGCTCGTCGCCGATCAGGTCGCCAAGCAGGCCGGCCTCGGCGCGGGCGAGCTCGCGCAGATCCGCAAGAGCAACAAGGCCGCCGACAAGGTCGATCTCGACCTCGCCACGGCGTCGGCCGTCGGCGCGACCGGCACGCCGGCCTTCTTCATCAACGGCATCTACCTGAGCGGCGCGCAGCCCATCGACAAGTTCTCCGCGATCATCGACGAGCAGCTCAAGAAGGCGAAGGACCTCCTCGCCAAGGGCACGCCGGCGAACCAGCTCTACGACACGCTCGCCAAGGCGCAGAAGGGCCAGACGGCCCAGCCCCCGCCCGCCGCAGCGGCTGCCCCGGTGGACGAAAAAGAGGTGTTCGTCGTGCCGATCGGCCGCTCCGCCGTGCGCGGCAAGGCGACCGCGCTCGTGACGATGATCGAGTTCGCCGACTACCAGTGCCCCTTCTGCGTCCGGGCCGAGGGCACCGTCCAGGGCTTGATCCAGCAGTACGGCGACAAGCTCCGCGTCGTGTGGAAAGACAAGCCGCTGCCCTTCCACCCGCGCGCCGAGCCCGCGGCCGAGCTCACCCTCGAGGTCCGCGCCCAGAAGGGCGACACCGCCTACTTCCAGGTCCACGACGCGCTCCTCGGCAACGCGCAGCACCTCGAGGACGGTAACCTCGCGGCGCTCGCGTCCGGCGCCGGCCTCGACGCGAACCTCGCCATGCAGGCCGTCGCGAACCACAAGCACAAGGCGCAGATCGACGAGGACAGCGCCCTCGCCGACAAGATCGGCGCGAGCGGCACGCCGACCTTCTTCATCAACGGCCGCCGCCTCGTCGGCGCCCAGCCCCCCGAGAAGTTCAAGGCCCTGATCGACGAAGAGCTCGCCAAGGCCGAGGCGATGGTCAAGGCGGGGACACCGGCCAACAAAGTCTACGACAAGATCCAGGCGAACGCGGCCCGCGAAGCCGCCAAGAAGCCCGCCCCGCCCAAGCCCTGATCCCGCTCTCCGATCGGCGGGTTCCCCGCGAAGCCGCTCGATGATTTGAGCGGTTGAATTTCAACGCAAAGTCGCCAAGTCGCAAAGACGCAAGAAGACCGGAGATGAGCCCATTTCTCCTTCTTTTTGCGCCTTTGCGCCTTTGCGCCTTTGCGCCTTTGCGTTAAAAAATCCGAGGAACGACCTCTCCCAGGGCAGGAGAGATCAGTGCCCTCCATAGGGATCAGGCTTCACGCCCAGCGTGGACGCCGGCGCGTCTCCGCTCTTCGCCTTCGGTAGCAGCGCGACATCGAGGCTCACGTCTTTGTCGAAGACGACGATGCGGCTCTGCGACTGGAAGCCGCCGGCCTCGAACTGCACGCGGTGCACCGCGCCGTCCTTGATGAGCTTGCCCTCGAAGGGGTTCCCGGGGAGCGCGGCGCCGTCGAGGAGGATGCGCGCGTCCGCCGGGTTCACGCTGATCCGGGCGCGCACGTAGGCGCCCTCGTCGGCTTTGGTCTGGGCGCTCGTCGCGGGCGATGCGCTCTCGGCGGGCGGCGCGCTCGGCGGGGGCTGCGCGGCGCTCGGCGCGGCGGGGACGGCCGGCTCGGCGGGGCGGGTGCGGAGCAGGAAGCCCACCGCGCCGAGGGCGCCGGAGAGGGCGATCGCCATCACGATCATCGGCACGCGCGACGACGCGCTCGGCGCTGTAGATTCGGTCGGGACCAGCACCGCGCCGCGCAGCGTGCCCCGGGCCGGCGACACGCTCGGCGTTCGCGGAGGCGTGTCTCCGGCGGGGAGCGGCTCCTCGTCGAGGGCCGGCGGCAAGAGCTCCGGGAGCTGCGAAAGGCGCGGCGCGACGCCCGCGGCCTCGGGCGGGATCGAGTCGCGCAAGCGGGCGAGCTGGCTGTCCACCAGCGCGCGCAGCTCGGCCCGCTGCTCCTCGAAGAGCTCGGCCACGAACGCGCCGAGCTGCTCCGGGCTGTCGCCGAGCCCCTTCGCGGCCATGAAGGCCTCGAGCTCCGCGCGCATCTCCGCGGCCGTCGCGTACCGCTCGCTCGGCGAGAGGGAGAGCGCGCGATCGCAGATGCGGCAGAGCTCGGGCGGCGCGTCGGGCGCCTCGCTCGCGAGCGCCGGCACCGCGTGGAGCAGGCGGCCGATGATCTCGGGATCGCTCAGCCCCTGCCACAGCCGCTTTCCGCTCACCGCCTCCCACAGGAGCACGCCCACCGAGAACAGATCGGCGCGGCGATCGACCTCGGACGACGCCGCGAAGGCCTGCTCCGGCGCCATGTACGAGACCTTGCCCTTGATCACCCCCGCCTCGGTCTCCACCATCCGGCGCGCGGCCTTGGCGATCCCGAAGTCGACGATCTTCGTCTGCCCGTCGTAGGTGACGAACACGTTCTGCGGGCTGATGTCGCGGTGCACGATGTGGAGCGGCGCGCCGTCGTAGTCCGCGAGCTCGTGCGCGTAGTGCAGGCCCGAGAGCAGATCGACGAGGATGCGCAGCGAGATGCCGAGCGGCACGGCGCGCTTCTGCTGCCTCGCGCGGCTCAGGATCCGGTTATACGGCTGGCCGTCGAGGTACTCCATCGCGATGAAGTACTGATCGCCCGCGGCCACGCCGACCTCGTTGGTCTGGACGATGTTCCGGTGGTTGAGGCGAGCGGCGAGGCGCGCCTCGTCGAGGAACATCGCGCAGAGATCGGGCTCCTCCGCGAGCGCGGGGCGCAGGCGCTTGACCACCTGGAGCTTGTTGAAGCCCGCCGGACCGGTCATCACGGCGAGGAAGACCTCGGCCATGCCCCCGTGCCCGATCGCCGCGATCAGCCGGTATTTGCCGAAGATCTTTGGATCGCGCGCGGGCGGCGGGGTCGACGCAGAGCCTCGCTCGGCGCGGCTCGCCCCCACAACCTCTCCCGCGTGCTTCGGCTCGGGCACGAACGCATGGAAGACGGGGGAGCCCCGCCCGTCAAGCCGGTCGAGATCGAGCTGAAGACGACGGCGCCCGAGGATTCGTGAGGCGAGCCCGCGCCGGGTTCTTGCTCACCCGGCGGCGAGGCGGGCCATCCACGCCTCGACATCGTCCGCGCGGACAGGGAAGGCCGCGGACAGGTTCCGGCAACCGTCGTCGGTCACGAGCACGTCGTCCTCGATCCGCACGCCGATCCCCCGGTAGCGCTCGGGGACGGTGAGATCGTCCTCCTGGAAGTAGAGGCCGGGCTCGATGGTCAGCACCATCCCGGCGACGAGCTTGCCGTACTTGTACGCCTCCTGGCGCGCCTCGGCGCAGTCGTGGACGTCGAGGCCGAGCATGTGGCTGATGTTGTGGAGCGAGTAGCGCTTGTAGAGCTGCTGATCGTCGGCCAGCGCCGCCGCCGCGGGCACGGTGAGGATGCCGAGCCGCTCGAGCCCCTCGGCGAGCACCTTCATCGCGGCCTTGTTCGGATCGAGGAAATCCTTGCCCGGCTTGACCTCGGTCATCGCGGCGTCGTGCGCGGCGAGGACCAGATCGTAGATCTCCCGCTGCTCCGGGCTGAAGCGCCCGCCGATCGGCAGCGTGCGCGTGATGTCGGCCGTGTAGAGCGAGTCGCCCTCCACGCCGGCGTCGAGGAGCAGGAGCGATCCGGCCCGGAGATCGCCGCGGTTCTTCGTGTAGTGCAGGGTGCATGCATGCGCGCCCGACGCGGCGATGGTGCCGTAGCCCACGTCGTTGCCCTCGACGCGCGCGCGGAGCCCGAAGATGCCCTCGACCTCGCGCTCGCTCCGGGCCTTCGGCAGCGCGCGGATCACGTCCTCGAAGCCCCGTAGCGTCGACGCGATCGCGCCCTCGAGCTCTCGCACCTCCTGGGCGTCCTTGCGCAGGCGCATCTCGCCGAGGGCGGTGGCGAGCTGCTTGTCGCGCTCGCTCTGCGCGGGGAGCGCGCAGTCGGCCGCGGCCGAGAAGCCGCGCATCAACCGGAAGGGCTTCGCCCCCTCGACCGTCAGCGCGTCGAAGAGCGCGCCGAGCTCGCCGAGGGGCTTCGCCTCGTGCACGGCGAAGCGCGCCTGCGACTCGGGGACGCCGAGCCGCGCGCCGCGGCCCACCCAGAGCTCGCCCTTCTGCCGATCGGTGAAGAAGGTCGCGTCGGCGCGGCCCGGGTTGTGGTCGACGAAGAGCGTGTCGCGGTGCCCGCCGGCCCCGTCCGGGACGAGCACGAGCACGCCGTCGGGCTCGTGGCTCCCCACGAGGTAGTAGAAGTCGCTCGACGGCCGGAAGCGATAGTGCGTGTCGTTCGACCGCACCTTCTCGCTCCCGGTGGGGATGATCAGATAGTCGCCGGGGAAGAGCGCGGAGAGCGATCGGCGGCGGTGGTAGAAGGCCTCGTGGCCGTCGATGGGCCCGGGCAGCTCGGCGCTCGCGGGGCGCCAGCCCTGCACCATGAAATCGAGCAGGGCCTTGGGCGGCGGATCGGGGTTCGGCTTCTCGGCGGCGGGCGCCTCCGCGGCTTCGGGGCCCGGGGCGGGAGCTTTCTCCAGGAGGTCCATCCGGCGCAGTGTCCGCCCAACCGCGCCCAGTTGCAAAGCGCTTCTTCGATTGCAACCGTTGACCACGCGACGCAATGGCCGTCTGGCCGAGGACAAGGCAAGCCGGCGAAGGCCGGCTTCTCTCGTGTAGCCCGGGGTTTTAACCCCGGGCTACGACCGCGTCGAATCAGCAGCGCGCGGCGATCAACCCCGGTCGCGCCGCTTCACGGGCTTCGCCGGGATGCCCACCACCGTCGTGTTGGGCAGCACGTCGTGCACCACCACCGCGTTGGCCCCGATCCGCGCCCCATCGCCGATCTTCACCGGACCGATGATCTTCGCCCCCGCGCCGATGATGATGTCGCTCCCGAGCGTCGGACACTCGTCCTGCTCGTTCGCGCCGATCGTCACCTGGTGCTGGAGGCGGATGCGCGAGCCGCCCTTGACCTTGCCGTTGATCACCACGCCGTCCGAGTGGAAGAGCACGAACCCCGGGCCGAAATCGGTGCCGCGGCCGATGACGCAGTTGCCGTACATGGAGTTCAGCTTGTTGAACACCATCTCCAGCGGGCCGAGGTGGCTCTCGCGCGCGCCCTGCATGAGCCGGTAGAGGACCATGCTCAGCGAGCCGTCGCCGACCAGGGTGCGGACGACGGACCCGGGGCCGTCGCCGCGGCCGGCGAGGCGGGACTTCTCACGGAGCTCCTGGCCGAGCAGGCGCAGGGCGTTCAGCATCGATCGGGCTCCTCGCGGCGAGGGCGGCCGCGCGGCCGCCGGTCTTTCGTACCTCGAACGATCTCGAAGGTCTCACGCGCCCGGGCGCCGCGCAAGATCGGCCCTCCCGGCCTTCCGGTTGACGCTCCGCCGGGCCGTGGCGATCGTCGCCCGGTGATCCTCTTCGAGCTCAACGTTCGCCTGTACCGCCGCACCCTCTCCGAGCTCGCGGCCGAGCACCTCGAACGGCTCGCCGCGCTCGGCTTCGACTGGATCTGGCTGATGGGCCTCTGGCGGATCGGCCCCCGGGCGATCGCGATCTCCCGCACCTACGGCGACGATTTCGAGGGCTCGCCCTACGCCATCCACGACTACGAGGTGAGCCCCGAGCTCGGCGGAGAGCCCGCGCTCCGCGCCTTCGTCGAGCGCGCCCACGCCCTCGGCCTCCGCGTGATGGCCGACTTCGTCCCGAACCACATGTCCGTCGACAGCCCGCTCATCGACGCGCACCCCGACTACGTGATCCACTGGAGCCCTTCGTTCCGCGACGCCCACTGGAGCGATTACTTCGACCACCCGAAGGGCCGCCTCGCCCACGGGAAAGACCCTTATTTCGCCGGCTGGACCGACACCGTGCAGCTCGACTACACCCACGTCGGCCTGCGCGCCCACCAGATCGAGACGCTCCGCCGCCTCGCCCGGATCGTCGACGGCGTGCGCTGCGACATGGCCATGCTCGTCCTGCGCGATCAGATCAAGCGCCAGTGGTTCCCCCGCGTGGATCAGGCGCTCTTCGACCACCATTTCCCCGAGGAGTTCTGGTCCGAGGCGATCCGCACGATCAAGCGCGACAGGCCCGAGTTCACCTTCATGGCCGAGGTCTACTGGGACAAGGAGCCGTACCTCCAGCACCTCGGCTTCGACTTCACCTACGACAAGAAGCTCCACGATCTCCTGGCGCATGCGGCCCCCGAGGCCGAGATCGCCGGCTACCTCGGCGGCGCCGATCCCGCGTATTTGCGCCGATCGGTGCACTTCCTCGAGAACCACGACGAGGAGCGGGCCCGGGTGCGCTTCGGCGATCGGCAGCGGGCGGCGGCCATCCTCAGCTTCGGCGTCCCGGGCGCGGTGTTCGTGCACCAGGGCGAGATGGAGGGGGTGAGCGAGAAGCTCCCGGTGCAGCGGCGGATCCCGCGCGAGCATGCCCCCGTCGACCCGGCGCGCCAGCGCTTCTACGCCGAGCTGCTCCGCTGCGTGCGCGATCCGCTGTTGCGCGAGGGCTCGCTCGACATCCTCCGGGCGGAGGGCGGGCTCGTCCTCGTCCTGCGCAGGCGGGCGGGGCGCGCAGCCCTGGTGGGAGCTTGCCCGGGACATCACCCCCCCGAGAAGAGCCCGGCGTTCACGGTCCCCGGCGCGCTCCTCGGCGCGGCCGGTGCGGCCGGCGAGGGCGGGCTCACCTTCCTCGATCAGCTCGCGGGGGGCACGGTGACGGCCGCGCGAAGGGGGGAGGACGTCGTCTTCGCGGAGGGGGCGGTCGCGAGCTTCGCCGAGCACCGGGGGTTCGTTCTCTCGCCGATCGGCGGCGAATCGGGGCGGTAACCGAAGCCCCGGAACGGGAACGGGAACGGGAACGGGAACGGGAACGGGAACGGGAACGGGAACGGGTGCGGCGGAGCACATTGTGTTCGCACCGGGCTCTCGGGGTCCCATCAGCGCACATCGTGCGCACGTCGCTCGTGCGCGGCGACGCGCCGGCACTTTCCAGGAGCCAAGCCCTGGCGAGACCCTCTAAGATGAGGCCGAGGCTCCGTGTCGCAGCAAGACAAGATTCCCGACGCCAGCGTGGAGAGCGCGCTGTCGGGTCTGCACGAGGTCGGCGTCTTCCTCGAAGAGCCGATCCTCGACGCTCCGCACCCGGAGGCCGAGGGCCTCGAGGCGGTGCTCGCCGAGGTCGGCGTCGCCGTGATCGAGGCCGATGTCCGCGGCCACGTGCTCCGCATGAACGCCGCGGCGGAGCGCATCACCGGCTGGCCCTTCGCCGACGCCGAGCGGGCCTCGGTCGACGATGTCTTCCGCCTCGCCCCGCCGGACTCCCGCGGCCCCGAGGCGACGCTGGCCCGCACCATGGGCGCCGCCAACCCCGAGCACTCCGCGCTCCTCGAACGTCGCGACGGCCAGCTCATCCCGATCAAGCACGCCATGGGCCGCGCCTGCGTCGCCACGCACATCGCCCCCGGGGAGAGCGGCGAGGTCGCGCCCACCCAGATCATCGTCTTCCGCGACGTGAACGCCGAGCAGCTCCTCACGCTCCAGCTCGCGCGCCAGGCCCGCACCGACGTGCTCACCGGCCTGCTCAACCGGCGGACCATGGCCGAGCGCGTCGAGCTCGCCCTGGAGCAGAGCCGCAAGCGCGGAGCCCGCCACGCCCTCTGCTACTTCGATCTCGACCGCTTCCGCCTCGTCAACTCGACCTGCGGCCACGACGCCGGGGACGATCTGCTCCAGTGGGTGACGACGCGCATCCACGAGCTGTGCGGCCCGAACGACTCGGCCGGCCGCATCGGCGGCGACGAGTTCGCCGTCCTCCTCTTCGGGCGCGATCACGACACCGGCGAGCGGCTCGTGCGCGAGCTCGGCCGCCGCATCTCCGAGTTCCGCTTCGCCTGGGAAGACAAGACCTTCTCGGTGGGCGCGAGCTTCGGCCTCGTCTTCTTCGGCGCCGAGTTCGCCCACGCCTCCGACGTGCTCTCCGCCGCCGATCACGCCTGCCGCCTCGCGAAGGAGAACGGCCGCGGGCGCATCCAGGTCTACCTCGAAGAGGACGACGAGATGAACCGCCGCCGCCGCTCCTTGCAGTGGGTGGCGAACCTCCAGAAGCACCTCGAGGACGGCAAGCTCCGCCTCTACGCGCAGGGCATCCACCCGCTCGATCCATCGCACCGCGAGGGCGCCCACTTCGAGGTCCTCGTCCGCCAGGTCGCCGACGACGGCCAGCTCGTCTCGCCCGTGTCGATCATCCAGGCCGCTGAGAACAGCGGGCTGATGGACGCGATCGATCGCTACGTGGTCCGCCAGGCCCTGCGCACCCTCGGCAACCTCCCGGCCGGGGGCCTCGACAAGATCCACACCTGCTCGATCAACCTCTCCGGTATCTCGCTCACACGCGAGGGCCTGCTCGACTTCATCGTCGCCGAGCTCGGCCGCTCGGGCGTCCCGCCGGGCAAGATCTGCTTCGAGATCACCGAGACCGCGGCCCTCTCCAACGTCGGCGAGGTTCGCTGGTTCATGCAGGAGCTCGGGGCCATGGGCTGCCGCTTCGCCATCGACGATTTCGGCAGCGGTCAGGCCTCCTACGGCTACATCGAGAACCTGCCCGTCGACTACGTGAAGATCGACGGCGTCTTCATCCGCGACCTCACCGAGAACGCCCTCCACCGCGCGATCGTCGAGTCCGTGCACCGCATCAGCTGCACGCTCGGCATCGCCACCGTGGCCGAGTCCGTGGAGACGGCGCCCATCGCCGATCTGCTCGCCTCCATGGGCGTCCACTACGCCCAGGGGTGGCTCTACGGCAAGCCCGGCCCCCTCGTCGAGCTGTGCGCGAAGCTCCCGGCGGTGCCGAGATAACGCCCCCGCTCACTTCGCGGGGACGACCTCCAGCACGTCGAGCTCGAGCGCGCCCTTGGGCGTCCCGCGGCTCTTCGGCGGGATGACCTCCTTCGTCTGATCGGTCTCCAGCGTGAGCTTGATGCGCATCCTCGTCGGCCGCACATCGGGCTCGACGCGGAGGAGGATCTCGTCCTTGAGGATCTCACCCGGCGTCCATTTCGTCGTGGGATACTTGCCGTAGATGGGGAAGTGCCGCGCGTGGAAGGTGCCGAGCTGGCGCCCCCCGTCGAGCGGCTCGAAGCGCAGGTTGAGCCACACCGCCTCGCGCGTCCGGCTGATGACCCGGTAGTAGAACGTCGCCTTCACCACGCCGCCGACGGGCACGCGCTCCTCGGGCAGATCGTAGCCGAGCAGCTCCATCACGTCGCCGAACTCCATGTGCACGGGGCGCTGCATCGCGGGCTCGGCGGCGAGGCGCGCCGCGGCGATCTGCTGCTCTCCGCGGCTCAGCTCGAGCGCCCCCGAGGCCCAGGAGAGCATCTTCTCGCGGAGCGGGAGGGCGATGTCCGGCCGGTCATCGTAGAGGTTCTTCGTCTCGCGCCGATCGTGCGCGATGTCGTAGAGCTCCCACGTGCCGCGGCGCAGGTTCGAGAGGATCTTGAACGGCGGCTTGTAGAGCGACTTGTGCTCCGCCGGGAAGACGCCGTCCGGGATCACCTCGCCGTAGAGGTGATCGCGCCACGAGGGGCCGACGATCGCGCCCGGCCCGGGCTCGCGCAGCACCGGCACGAGGCTCCGCCCGGACACCGGCGCGCCCGGCTTCTGGCCGGCCAGGTTGAGCAGGGTCGGGTGGAGATCGAAGAGCGACGCGAGCGCCTCGCGCGGCCCCGGCGCGACGCCCGGGCCCTTGACGAGGAGCGGCACGCGCATCGCCTCGTCGTGCAGATCGAACGAGTGGTGGAAGACGCCGTGCTCGCCGAAGCCCTCGCCGTGATCGCCGAACACGAAGGTGTAGAGCGGGCGGCCCTTGCCGATCTCGTCCGCGAGCGCGAGCAGCGGCGCCGCGAGCTGATCGGCCCGCGCGATCTCCTCGTCGTACTGGTCCATCGGCTGGTGCCCGAAGTCGCGCGGCGCGGTGAGATCGTCGTACGGATCGTGCGGCTCCATGAGGTGGATCCAGGCGAAGAAGGGCGCGCCCGCGGCGGATTTTTCGCGGAGGAAGGACATGATTTTGTCCACCGCCGGCCCCGAGTCGCCCTTGAAGCTCGGCCCGTCGCTCACCACGGTAAAGCCCTGGAAGAAGCCCAGGGTGCTGGAGAAGTAGCTGATGTTGTTGAACGCCCCGGTGGCGTACCCGGCCTGGGAGAGCAGCTCGGCGAGGGTGATGTTCTCGTCGGCGAGGGGCGGGTACTGCACGTCGTCGCCCCAGGCGACGAGCGAGGCGTAGCGCCCCGTCCAGATCGAGGCGAAGGAGCGGAGCGATCGCGGCGAGGCGCAGTATGCGTTGGTGAAGTGCGCGGCGTCCTTCGCGAACGCGTCGAAGCCCGGCGTGGTGGGGCGGCCGTAGCCGTAGACGCCCATGTGATCGGGCCGCATCGCGTCCACGCTCACGAAGAGGAAGCTCGGATGGGGCGCCGCAGCATCGACCGGGGCGAGCAGGCCGTCGGACTCGTCGGACTCGACCCGCGCGTCGGCGCCGCTGCAGTTCTCGTCGATCCCGTTCGCCGGGATATCGACCGCGCCCGGGTTCATCTTCGGGTTGCGATCGTCGCAGTCGCCGCCGCCGAAGAGCGGGCTGTAGCCGTCGTGATCGAGGTCGATCGCCGCCTGCAATCCGTGCACGACGTGCTTGGCGAGCGTGCTCCGGCCGCCGATCAGCGCCGCCACCGTCTGGCGCTGGCCGTAGGTGCGTGCGGAGCCCACGAAGGCAAGGGCCGCGAGGCCCGCGGCGAGCGCGAGGAGGCGAGGGGAGAGGGGCCGCCCGCGCCGCTCGGCGCGCGCGCCGAGGACGAGCAGGAGCGCGAGGTTCGCCGCGAGCACGAGGCCCGCGAGGGCCGCGACGCCGAGCTCCAGGTTCTGCACGGTGGCCCACTCGCGGCGGGCGAAGCGGGCGGCCACGAGCAGCGCCGCGAGGAGCACCGCCGAGGCGACGGCGCCGGGGCTCGCGAGCTTGCCGAGGCGCCGGATCAGCCAGCTTGCCGGCGCTGCGAGGACCATGACGGCGAGGCCGGAGGCGAGCATCCCACCGAGGGCGATCAGCACCACGGCGAGCGCCGCGAGCAGGTGCGAGTGGAACTCGGCGGAGATCACGAGCGTCGCGGGGAAGAGGGGCGCGACGGCCATCGCGGCGCCGAGCAGCGCGAGCAAGAGGCCGGTCGCGGAGGGTGGATCCACCGCGAACCACCGGCGCGGCCCGCCGATCGCCCAGCGCCCGAAGCGCGCGAGGAGCGGCGTCCTGCGGGCCGAGATCAAGAGGGCCTCCTGCAGCGCGCCGAAGACGAGGCCGAGGGTCGAGAGGACGGCGGCGCTGTGGAAGAGCACGAGCGCGGCGAGGCGCAAGACGATCGCGCCGCGCGGCGCGCGCCAGAGCGTGAGGACGCCGTCGCCGAGGCCCGCGGCCCCGAAGGCGAGCAGGCCGGCGAGCAGGCCGATTCCACGGCTCGGGGCCGCGCTCGTGCGGGCCGACGGCGCCGCGGTCGTCGCCTCCGGAGGCGCGGTCTCGCCGGCGCCTCTGGGCTCGGCGTCGAGATCGGGAGAGGGCATCCGGCCCAGGGTACACCAGGGTCCGAAAGAGGGCGTCGTCGCTCACGCAGCGCTCAACGGGGCAGGCGATCTTTCGAGCGGCTCGCGAAGATCGCGAGGTTGCGCGGGGTCGTCCCGATCGCGAAGAGCTCGATCACGGCGGCGAAGAGCCCGGCGTCCTCCAGCGCCGCGGCGCGATCGAGCACGAGCGCGAGCTCGGTGGGGCGCGCGAGGAGCGCGCGGGGCAGCGAGAGGCGGCGGACGCGCGCGAAGTCGGCGGCCGCCTCGCGGGCGCAACCGGCGAGCTCGTCCTCCGTGGCCGGCGCGAGGCCGCGGAGGGCGAGCGCCTGCTCGGCGAGCGCGTAGAACCCCCGGTGGGCGCGCCGCCGGTTGATGCCTCGCATCGCCTCGCCGGGCGAGACGGCGAGGCCGCGGCGCTGGAGGAGGAGCGCGAGCGCGTGGCGTGCCTCGCGCGCCTCCATCGTCGCCGCGAGCGGGCCCTCCACGCCGACCGGCGACACGCTGAGGTTGGCGAGCCCGAGCGCGTCCTTGCGGAGGCGGAGCCCCGCGGCGCGGCCGGCGCGCGAGAGCGGCGCCCGCTCGGCGTCGGAGATCTTCTGGAAACAGCAGGAGATCAGGCCGAGATCGCACCCCGTCTCCGCGGCCGCGAGGACGAGCCGATCGCCGAGCGCGCCGCACGCGTGGAGGCCGAGCGCGAGATCGCCCGGCGAGAGCGCGAGCTCTTCACGGTCCGCGTCGAAGACGACGAAGCGCGCCGTCGAGCGCGTCTCCGGGTGGGCGCTGAGCGCCGTGGCCGCGGCCACCCGCGAGGCCTCCCGCTCGAGGCCGATCGCCTCCCGATCGAAGAGCGTCGCGGCGATCCGCGTCAGGTGCCCGCGCCCCGCGCCGACGTCCACGATCCGCGCGGCCTCCTCGGCCATCGGGGCGATGGCGCCGAGCAGCACCGCGAGCTGGTCGCGCTTGCGCGTCGAGACGGCCCGCAGCGATGGGGCGTGCAGCGATCGCGGCGGCCCGCCGAGCGGCGCGAGCCGGCTCATCGCCGCGACGGCCTCGATGAGCGCGGCGAGATCCGGTGGGACCTTCGATCGGTCCGCGAGCCCGATCGCGAGCCCCTCTGCCTCGCAGCGGAGCACGATTTCGTCAGGCAGCCCGAGGAGGAAGGAGGTCCAGCCGCGCGCCTCGCACCACGCTGGAGGCGCGCCCCGCTCGACCCGGCCCTCGATGATGTCGAGCGCCGGGATCACGATCGCGAGCGCGCGCGAAAGCGCGTCGCTCACCGGGCTGCCTCGGCTCTCGGTCGCCGTCGTCATCGCCAAATGCTTCCGCCCTCGGCGGTGGCCGAAGGTAGACTACCGCGCGTGGCCTTACCATTTCTCCGCCGCGCGCCGCTCGTCTTGATCGCGGCCCTCGGCCCGCTCATCGCCGCGCGCACCGCGACCGCACAGCCGGCTCCCCCCTCCGCGAGCAACGACCCGGCGCCGCAGCCTGCGCCGATCGCGAGCCCGGCTCCGGCCCCGACGCCGCCTCCGATCGCCGCGCCGGAGCCGCCTCCGTCTTCGATCTCCGCTCCGCCGCCGACGCCTTCTCCGACCGCCGCGCCGCCTTCGCCGAGCGCGTTCGACGACAACCTCGGCCTCTCCCGGGCGGCCGCGCCGTACTTCCCGGTGAGCTTCGCGCTGCTCCACCCGATCAGCACCAACATGACCCAGTCCGAGCTCCACACGAACCTCGGCGTGGCGCTCATCTTCGGCCGCGTCGGCTACCTCGAGGGCCTCCAGCTCGGCCTGATCAACTCGACCCTGCACGACATGACCGGCGTCCAGCTCGGCGTCGCCAGCGTCAACGAGGGCTCGACCAACGGGCTCCAGCTCGGCGGCGTGTTCTCCTACGCCGACGGCCCCCTGCGCGGCCTCCAGCTCTCCGGCGTCTTCGGCTGGGCGACGGCGCCGATCGTGGGCGCGCAGATCGCCGGCGTGGCCAACCAGACCAAGGCAGGGGTGCGCGGCCTCCAGCTCTCCGGGGCGTTCAACATCGTCCGCGGCGAGCAGCGCGTCGACGGCGTCCAGATCGGCGGCGTCAACCTGGGGAGGGTCAACGGCCTGCAGCTCGGCGGCCTCAACGTCTCCGAGGAGGTGCGGGGCCTCCAGATCGGCCTCATCAACGTGGCCCGCAAAATCGACGGCCTCCAGATCGGCCTCATCAACATCACCGACAACCTCGAGGGCGAGTCGTTCGGCGTGGCGAGCGTCCCGCGGCGCGGGGGTGTGCACCTGATGGTGTGGGGCAGCAACAGCCTCTCCGGCAACCTCGGCGTCAAGTTCGCGAGCCGCTACACGTACAGCGTCCTCAGCTCGGCCGTGCACCGCGACGGCAAGGACACGGTCATCGCCGCGGGCCTGACCTTCGGCGTGCACTTCCCCTTCCTCATCCCCGCGCTCTCCTGGAGCGGCGATCTCGGCGGCTACCGCCTCTTCCGGATCGACGTGCCGAAGACGACCCACGACGAGATGGTCAAGACCCGCTTGCTCGTCTCCTACGAGATCGCCCGCCACTTCTCGATCTTCGCGGGCGGCGGCGCCTACGTCTCCGTGCGCGGCGACAGCACCCTCACGTCCAAGTTCGGCCCCGAGCTCTGCGCCGGCCTCGACCTCTGAGCGAGGAGGCGGCCCGGCCTCCACCGGGGAGCAGCCTTGTGCTCACGCGTGCTCTCCCGATGCGCGCTCCGCGCGCGATGCGTGAGCGCGTCCGCGCCCGATCCGTATGTGCGCCTCCCGCGCGATTCTACGCGCGCCCCGCGCGCCATTTGAAGTGCTTGCAAAAGATCGAAGCCTGGGCTCTGATGGTCGATGATCGGGCTCCCGGCTTCCAGCGCCGAATCGTCGTGAAATCGAGCCGGAGCATTGCGTGGTTGTACATCACCATTCTGCGCATTGCGTGTTTGCAAATCGCGCGTCGTAAGTCGTGAATCGGCGGTGGCTGCCGCCGCAGCGCGCGGGTGGGGAGCGTCGGCGCTGGCATCGTGTGTGACCCATCACTCAACCCCTCAAGGAGGCATCCCCATGACCAGTGAGCACCAGGGCCCCGGCGCTTTCTCCCTCTTCTCCCCCGATGCGGTCCTCGCCCCGAGCCCCGCGCTCCGCGCGCTGCGCCTCCTCGCCGGCGCGGCGCTCTGCTCCTCCCTCGGGCTCCTGGCCTCCTGCTCCGGCGGCGACGATGTCTCGTTCGCGGGCGAGGAGACCGTCGGCGTCGGGCAGAGCGCCGCCGGCGACGCGGCGGTCGGGCTCGCGCTCCAGATCGAGAACGGGATCGGGATCGGGGTGAGCCTGCGCAAGGGGCAGCGCTTCTACCTGAACCAGCTCGACATCCGCGCCTCGGCGTTCGCCTCGGTGGACGAGGGCGTGAGCGCGCTCGACGGGGCCGGCGATTTCGCCTCCCTCGCCTGGAGCGGGCTCCATTTCATCGAGCAGGACGTGGACACCCTGCCCAACAGCGACGGCACCTTCACCCGCCACCGCTACTACCGCGACGCCAACTGGATGCGCAACAGCAGCACCTTCACCCTCGATCAGCTCGACGGCGCCAGGCACGTGATCGGCCAGTCGATCACGGTCTCCACCGGCAAGGAGTCGCAGCAGAAGCCCCAGGACGGCTTCTTCGTCCGCCGCATGCGCGCCATCCAGTGGACGCGCGACTGCCCCTCGCCCGCGAGCTGCCAGGGCGCCGATCAGTTCGAGGAGGAGGCGCTGGTCGAGCTGCGCGACGCGATCGGCGACAAGCCCACCTTCACGCTCCACCCGAGCACCGCTTCGCTCCGCCTCCGCTGGTCGGCCCGCGGCGGCGCGCCCTGGGTCATCCCGGTCACCCAGGTGGCCTCGCCCTCCTACGCGTACGGCTTCTCGATCGACATCGACCCGGTCACCGCGCCCGGGGCCGGCGGCGTCTATCCGCCCGGCTCGGATGTCACCTTCCGCGCCACCCTGCGCGACGGCGCGGGCGCCGCCCTCCACCCGCCGGGCCTCATGCCCTCGTACTTCGAGGCCGAGATCCTCGGCAATCCAGCCGGGATCCAGTACTACCACGGCTTCTTCGACCCCACGATCCTCTACTACCGCCGCAAGCACACCGAGCGGAGCATGATGGCCGAGGTCATCGGGCCGTCGGACGACGTCCGGACCATCCGCAGCGTCGTCGGCTTCCCCGAGCTGCTCGATCCGAGCGGCGTGCAGCACGTCGGAATCCCGGCGAGGGACGGCTTCTACGCCGACGTCATCGAGTTCCCCCGGGCGGTCGACCTGATCGCCGGCGCCTTCGATCCGACCCACGCGGCCTGGTTCGCGCCGGTGAGCGACACCTTCACCGTCCACCTCCCGGACGACGCTGCGCCCGGCACCTACTTCGTCTCGATGAAGGCGCGCCGCGTGTACCTCGGCGAGGATCTCCCCTTCACGCGGACGATCACCGTCCAGGTGGGGACGCCCGCGCCCACCGTCGCGCCCGCGCCGGTCGGCGGGTGCGCCGCTTGCCACACCGGGGGAGGCTCGCTCTCGTCGGTGGCCCACGCCAACAACAACCTCGGCACCTGCGCGGCATGCCACGCGCCCCTCGCGCTCGAGCCCAACAACCCCATCTACGTGCGCGCCCACTTCATCCACTCCCGCGCCGGCGGGAGGTTCGATCGGCCGCTCGACAAGTGCGCGACGTGCCACACCAGCCAGGGCTCGATCCAGCGCGCCAGCAAGTCTGCCTGCCTCTCCTGCCACACCTCCTATCCGGCCTCGCACGTCGCGCAGTTCGGGCCCGTCGTGAGCCCCTTCATCGGCGGCGGCTTCGAGTCCTTCGAGGCCTGCGGCGCGACCTGCCACGCCGATCACCCGGGCTCCGGCTTCGGCGGGTGCGCCGAGGGCGACGACTGACGCGGCTCGGGCGATCCGCGCTCGCCGGTTTCTGATATGAATTCCGGGGCCTCACCGGCCGAGGAGGCCCCGCCGCGACGGAACGGAAACCCCTTGCAGAAGAGGGAACATGCCCAAGATCACGCTCAAGTCCGCACGAACTGCCCACGCTGATCCGAACGCCGCCGCCGAGGAGCTCGTCTCCCGCCTCGGCGAGCTCGGCGCGGGCGCGCCGAAGCTCGTCACGCTGTTCGCTTCCTCCGATCGCGATCAGCGCGCGGTCAACCAGGCGGTGCGGGCGCGCCTCCCGGCGTCGACCCGCCTCATCGGCGCCTCCGCCGGCGGCGAGATCGACAACGCCGGCATGCACCAGGGGAGCGTGGTGCTCGGGGCCCTCGACGGCGATTTCGACGTGGGGATCGGCCTCGGCAAGGGCCTCAGCGCCGACGCGATCTCCGCCGGCGGCGAGGCCGTCTCCAGGGCATGCGCCGAGCTCGGCACCCGGCCGGCCGATCTCGACCCGCGCAAGAACGTGGGCCTGGTGATCGACGACGGCGCGAAGATGAAGAAGGAGGAGCTCCTCATCGGCGTGCTCGAGAAGAACCACGCGCTGGTGGTCGTCGGCGGCGGCGCCTCGGACACGGAGATCGATCCCGCCAAGCAGAAGACCTTCATCCACGTCGACGGCGAGGTGGTGAACGACGCGGCCCTCGTGGCCCTCTTCTCCACCGAGGCGCCGTGGGCCGCGTTCCGGTCGCACTGGTACGAGCCGAGCGGGCAGACGCTCACCATCACCAAGGTGGACCCGACGCACAGCCGCGCCCTGGAGATCGACGGCAAGCCGGCGGTCCAGCGCTACGCCGAGATCGTGGGCGCCGAGGTGACCGAGCTCGATTTCCCGAACCTCAAGGGCTTCTGCGGCAGGCCCACCGCGCTCCGGGTCGGGCGCGAGTACTTCATGCGCACGCCGATGTACACGCTGCCCGACGGGTCGATCCACTTCGCCAACCTGCTGGAAGAGGGCACGGAGCTCGAGATCATGCGGATCGGCGACATGGGGGTGCACTCGCGGAGCTTCTTCGAGACCGAGGTGCCGAAGCGCGTGCCGTCGCCCACGGCCGCGCTGCTCTTCAACTGCGGGGCGCGCACCTGGCTCGCCCTCGCGCACGGGCAGATCGGGGCCCTCTCCGGCGCCTTCGCGCTCGCCCCGCCCGCGGTCGGCTTCAACGTCGGCTTCGAGATCTACTGCGGCTTCCAGATCAACACGACGCTCGCGGCGCTCGTCTTCGGGGAGAATCCTTGACGGCGGAGCACGACCCGCGCGTCGCCGAGCTCGAGGCCGAGAACGAGCGGCTCCGCAAGCTCGCGGACGCCAAGAGCAAGGTGGCCGCGCGCGCGCTGGCGACCTTCCAGCAGCGCGCGCTGCACATGGAGATCATCCGCCAGCAGAACGAGGACCTCGACCGCCTCGCCGCCGATCTGGCGCGCTCGAAGCGGATCGAGGAAGAGCGGGCCCGGCAGATCGAGGCGGCCGCGAAGCTCCAGAACGAGTTCTTGCAGAATTTCTCCCACGAGATCCGGACGCCCCTCAACGGGATCATCGGCTACTGCGATCTGCTCTCCCGCGACGAGGGCTCGCGCCTGACGCCCTACGGCCGGCGCGATCTCAACATCATCAAGTCCAACGCCCGCACGCTCCTGGCGATGATCAACGACATCCTCGATCTTTCGAAGATCGAGGCGGGCGGCGTCAAGGCGACGCGGGAGCACCTCGACCTCGCGCCCATCCTCGACGAGTGCGCGGCGACCGCGCGGGAGCGCCTCAAGGGCAAGGAGGTGGAGATGGTGATCCACCTCGCGGACGACGCCCGGCGCATCTACACCGACGATCTCAAGATCCGCCAGATCCTGTTGAACCTCCTCACGAACGCTGCCAAGTTCACCGACTTCGGCGAGATCGTCGCGCAGGCCTCCGCGGACGGGGGCACCCTGGTGCTCACCGTCGAGGACACGGGCATCGGGATCCCCGCCGATCAGCTCTCCGCGATCTTCGAGAAGTTCCGGCAGGTCGACGGGACCACCACCCGCAAGGTCGGCGGCACCGGGCTCGGGCTCACGATCGTCCGCGAGCTGGTCAAGGTGCTCGGCGGGACCATCGAGGTGGAGAGCACGCTCGGCCGCGGCACCCGCTTCATGGTGCGCATCCCGGACGCGATCGAGCCCGACTCGTCGAGCGAGCGGGTGAGCGCCGTCCCGCAGAGCGATCGCGTCGCGCCCGACTCGCGGGACCTCGCGCGCTCCACGATCCTCGTCGTCGACGACGACGCGGTGACGCGGGAGCTCGTGCGCGGGCAGCTCGACGACGCCGGCTTCACGGTGCTCCTCGCGAACGACGGCGTGAGCGCCCTCCGCATCGTCAAGGAGCAGCGGCCCGCCGCGGTGCTGCTCGACATCCACCTGCCCCGGCTCGACGGCTGGGGCGTGCTCGCGGAGATCAAATCCCGGCCGGAGAGCGCCGCCACCCCGGTGGTGATCGTCTCGGTGGAGGAGCAACGCGACCGGGGCTTCTCGCTCGGTGCGTTCGATTACCTGGTCAAGCCGGTCGACGCGGAGCGCCTCCTCACGACCGTGCGCCGCGCCATCGTCCCGGGCGGGGGCGAGGTGCTGATCGTCGACGACGACGCGACCACGCGCGAGCTCGTCGCGCGGCACCTGCGCAGGGTTGGCTTCACCATCTTCGAGGCGCCGAGCGGGCGGGAGGCCCTCGCGCGCGCGCGGATCTCCCGGCCGGGCCTCGTGGTGCTCGACCTGGTCATGCCGGACATGAGCGGCTTCGACGTGCTGCGCGAGCTACGTCGCTTGCACGCCGATCTCCCGGTGGTCGTGCTGACGGGCAAGGTCCTCGACGCGCGCGAGCTCGCCGTCCTGAAAGAAGGCTTCGCTCATGTCCTGCAGAAGGGCGAGAGCGCGATCGAGGCGGTGATCGAGCAGGCCCACAAGCTCCTCGCGAGCCCGAAGCCGGCGGAGGCGCGCGCTCCGCGCATCCTCTACATCGAGGACTCGGCCCAGAACCGGGACATCGTCCGGCGCTACCTCGCCGAGTCCTACGAGGTGATCGAGGCCGAGGACGGAGAGCACGGCGTCGAGCGGGCGAAGCGCGAGCGGCCCGATCTGATCTTGATGGACCTGTCCCTGCCGCGGATGGACGGCTGGGAGGCGACCCGCATCCTCAAGGAGAGCTCCCGCACCGCGGGCATCCCGGTCATCGCCCTGACCGCCCACGCCGCGCGCGAAGATCAGGCCCGCGCCCGCGAGGTCGGCTGCGCCGACTACCTCACGAAGCCCGTCGAGCGCGGGCAGCTCGTGGCCGCCATCGCGCGCCACCTCGCGCCGCGCCCGCCGAGCCCGGAGAGCCGCGGCGCCTGAGCGCAGTCACCCCCCGAGCATTTCTGCGGAGCTCGCGAAGTGAGACCTGGCTGTTCGGACAGCCGGCGCAGTGAAGGCTGCTCGCGCAGCCGGCGCAGTGAAGGCTGCTCGCGCAGCCGGCGCAGTGAAGGCTGCTCGCGAGAGCCGGCGCAGTGAAGGCTGCTCGCGCAGCCGGCGAAGTGAACGGCTGTTCGCGAGAGCCGGCGCAGTGAAGGCTCGCTGCGCGAGCGGGTGCGCTTTTTGTTCTGGTCGGGAGAGGCGCGCGTGATATGGTGAAAGCAAAGTCAACTGACGAGGTTTTTCAAATTCAGTTCGGAGTTTCGTTCGGGTATCACGAAAACAGAATGAGCGAGCCTTCGGCGGATTGAGCCGTCCGGGGTCGTGTTTGCGGTGCCGGCCCGGTCTGGCGCCGCGGCGGTGACCACGCCGGCGGCCCTCCCTGCAAGGTTCCTTCATTCGAACGAAACAAGCCCCTCACGGGGCATCCGGACTTTCCCACCCGTCAGAGCCGGCGTCACGGAGGCATCGACCAGCCCGCGTACGCACGGATGAGCGCACGGTCCAGAAGTTTGGACGGCGATCGCCGGACCTCGGTCCGGGAGCGCGCCGCCCGGCTTGCCGTGGTGGACGCCCTGCTCGCGGGCGGCCCCCGGCCCACGCGCTCGTTCACCGTGCCGCGAGCGCGGATCGTCCCTGCACCGCTCAAGCTTCGTGCGCGCCGCCCGTAGGTCACCCGGGCCTGCTGTCGGCGGTGCGTCGGAGCGCGAGCTCCCACGCTGCCCCTTGATGAGGAACACGCCGAGATGAACTTGAAACGATTCCCCCGCGCAACATCCGTCCCGTCCACGACGACCTATCTGTCGGTCGGCGAGAAGCGCCTCGCCGATCTCTACCGCGGGGTGATGGGGCGGCCCTGCCCGGACGACATCCTCGCGCTCTTCGCCGAGGTCCTCGATCCATGGGGGCGCCAGCCCATCCCGGATCGGCCGCCCTGGGCGTCGGAGATCGGCGACGACCACTCGCCGTTCGAGTTCTCCGTCGCCGTCGGCGGTCGCGAGCCCGAGCTGCGCATCCTCTTCGAGGCGCAGGCCGACAGGCCGAGCCCCGCCGCGCTCTGGGAGGCCGGTGAGGCCCTGAACCAGCGCCTCGCGCGCGACCGCGGCATCGACCTCAAGCGGCTCGCCCAGGTCGCGGATCTCTTCATCCCCACCGATCCCGGCGCGGCGTTCGCGATGTGGCACTCGGTGTGTCTCTTCGAGCACAGCAAGCCGGCGTGGAAGGTCTACTTGAACCCCCAGGCGCAGGGGCGCGGCCGGGCCGCGGCCGTGGTCGAGGAGGCCCTCTGCCGCCTCGGCTACGATCGCGCCTGGCCCGTGCTCTCCTCGGTGGCCGGCGGTCGTGGCCCCGACCTCGACGAGCTCAAGTACTTCTCCCTCGATCTCACCGAGGGGCAGGCCGCGCGGGTGAAGGTGTACTACCGGCACCACCGCATCACGGCCGCGGAGCTCGAGCGCGCCTTCGCCGCGGCGCCCGCGCATATCCCCGGCGACGTGATCGGCATGTGCGAGGCGATCCTCGACAGCGAGGGCCCCTTCGTGGAAAAGCCCATCGGCTCGTGCTTCTCCTTCGTCGAGGGCGACGTGGAGCGGCCCTCCAAGGCGACGCTCCACCTGCCGGTCGCCCGCTACGTCGCGAGCGACGCCGACGTGTCCGACCGGGTGCACGAGTACCTGCGCGACCACAACATGCCCGAGGCCGGCTACGAGGAGCCCATCCGCGCCTTCGCCAACCGCCCGCTCTCGCACGGCGTCGGCATGCACAGCTACGTCTCGTTCCGCCGCGAGAAGCAGGGCCGCCGCCTCACCGCCTACCTCTCGCCCGAGGTCTTCCACGTCGAGCCGCCCGCGCAGAGCATGTGCGCGCGCAAGCTCTCCCGCTCGGTGCCCCCGCCGGAGGAGATCGTCGCGCGCTACGAGGCGCGCAGCATGGCCGATCACCCCTTCTTCCGCCGCCTCGCGCGCGAGCCCGTCGATCTCGGCCGCGTCGTCCCCTTCCTCGCGAACGCCCACATCGGCATCATCCGCGACTTCTCCCGCCGCCTCGCCTCGGTGATCGGCCGCCTCCCGGACGACCGCCTCCGCTCCATCCTCGTCAAGCAGCTCAACGACGAGCTCGGCGACGGCGACTACGACAAGGCCCACGCCGTGCTCTTCCAGAAGATGTTCGCGGGCCTCATGAGCTTTTCGCGCGGGGAGATCACCCACGCCATGCTCGCGCCGGGGCGGGCCTGGAGCGAGCGGTTCGAGGCCATCTACTCCGACCCCGACCCGTACGTGGGTGTGGGCGCGGCGATGGTGATCGAGATCTACGGCAAGCAGGTCGATCTCTGCGTCGGCAAGGAGCTGCGCCGCCAGAAGGAGCTCGATCCCGGCTCGCTCACCTGGCTCGTCCTCCACGAGGAGCTCGAGGTCGAGCATGCCGGCGAGTCCCTCGACATCGCCCGCCTCCTGCCCGTCTCCGGGCCCGAGGTCGAGGCGGCCTGGCGCGGCGCCGAGGCCGTGTGCGCGGCCTCCTGGGCCTTCCTCGACGGGATGTACAAGGTCATCTTCGGCTGAGCGAGACAGGGCCTTTGAGCACCGTCGATTTCCACGCCCTCCGGTCTCGCTTCCCGCTCCTCGACGAGCGCCTCTACTTCGCCTCGCAGTGCCTCGGGCCCATGCCCCGGGCCATGCTCGACGACCTCGACGCGTACCGGCGCTCCCTCTTCCTCCGCAAGCGCGCGCTCGTCGGCTACGTCGAGCGGATGCTCGAGCTGACGGAGATGATCGAGCGCCTGATCAACGCGCCGCCCGGATCGGTCTGCCTGCGCGACAGCGCGACGGCCGCGCAGGCGGCGATCGCCTCGTCCATCGCGCCCGAGGGCGAGCGCCGCCGGGTCATCGTCTCGAACCAGGCCTTCCACTCCACCCGCTACCTCTGGAAGGCCCAGGCCGCGCGCGGGTTCGAGGTGCAGGAGATCGTCCCCGCCGAGGGCGCCGTGGTGAGCACCGAGCAGTACGTCGCCGCGATCGACGGGACCACGCGGGTGGTCGAGGCGGCCCTCGTCTCCTCGCGCAGCGGCGCGCTCCTCGACGCGCGCGCCGTCATCGGCGCCGCGCGCGCGGCCTCGGCCCTGACGATCATCGACGCCTACCAGGCGGTGGGCGTCGTCCCCATCGACGTGCAGGCCCTCGACGTCGACGTGCTCGTGGGCGGGAGCCACAAGTGGCTCGGCGGCGGCGGCATGGGCCTCGCGTTCATGTACGTCCGCCCCTCGCTCGCCGCGTCGCTCACGCCCGCGTACCCCGGCTGGGTCGGCCACGCATCCCTGGCCGGGTACGCCGAGGAGTTCACCCCCGCCGAGGGGGCGAAGCGGTTCCAGCAGGGCACCCCGTCGATGGAGCCCATCTACACCGCGCGCGCGGGCATCGCGCTCGCGCTCGAGATCGGCGTCGCGCCCATCCGCGCCCGGAGCCTCGCGCTCACCGGCCGGATGATCGATCGGGCCCTCGCGCGCGGGCTCGCCGTGCGCACCCCGCGCCGCGACGAGGCCCGCGGGGGGATGATCTGCGTCGACGCGCCCGGCGGCGAGGCCGTCGTCGAGGCGCTCGAGGCGCGGGGGATCGACATCGACTACCGCCCCGGCGCCGGGCTCCGGATCGCCCCCCACTTCTGCCACCGGGAAGACGAGTGCGACCGGGTGATCGACGTCCTCGCCGAGACGCCGGGCGCCCGCTGATGGAGCGGCTGCCCGCGATCGAGGGCCGCATCGTCCTCGACGAGCCCGGCCGGCGGGCGGCCTCGCGCGACTTCGGCCGGGGCGCGGCGCCGCTGCCCCTCGCCGTGGCCCAGCCGGCCACGGTGGACGACGTCGTGTCCCTCGTCCGCTTCGCCCGCGCCGAGGGGCTCCCGCTCGCGGCCCGCGGGCAGGCGCACACCACCGCGGGGCAGGCCCTCGCCCCGGGCGGCGTCCTCCTCGACATGCGCTCGCTCTGCGCCGTCCACACCGTGGACCAGGAGAGCACGCTGGTCGACGCCGGCGCCCGCTGGCGCACGGTGCTCGACGCCACGCTCCCCGCGGGGCTCGCCCCGCCCACGCTCACCGACTACCAGGAGCTCACGGTCGGCGGCACGCTCTCCGTCGGCGGCGTGGGCGGCGAAGCGCACCGCGCGGGCGCCCAGGTCGACAACGTGCTCGCGCTCGACGTGGTGACCGGCGCGGGCGACCTCGTGACCTGCTCTCCGACCGAGGAGCCCGATCTCTTCTGGGCGTGCCTCGGCGGCCTCGGCCAGACGGCGATCCTCTGCCGCGCCCGACTCCGGCTCGCGCCGGCTCCGGCGACCGTCCGCTCGTTCTACCTCAAGTACGACACGCTCGCGGCCTTCCTCGGCGATCTCGGCGCCCTCGCCGCCGAGCGCCGCTTCCCCCACCTCTACGGCAACATCACCGCGCAGCCAAAAGGAGGCTGGGACCTCGAGCTCGTCGCCACCTGCGACGCCGGCGAGGGCCGCGCGATCGACCGCGCCGCGCTGCTCCACGGCCTCTCCGCGCGCCCCGGCGCGATCGAGGAGCGGCCCTCTTCGTACCGCGATTTCACGAACCGCGTCGACGCCGCCGCCGAGGCGATGAAGGCCGCCGGCCTCTGGGATGTCCCGCACCCGTGGCTCGATCTCTTCGTGCCCGCGCCGTCGGCCGAGGCCTTCATCGCCGCCGAGCTCGCGCGCCTCGACGTGACGACGCTCGGGCACGGCGGCATCCTCCTCTACCCGCTCGAGCGCACCTCGCACAGGGCGCCCTGCTTCGCGCTCCCCGCGACCGATCGCTGCTTCCTCTTCGACGTCTTCCGCAACGCGCTGCCGCCCACGCCCGAGCATGCCGCCGCGCTCGTCACGGACAACCGCCGCGCCTACGAGCGCTGCCGCGATCTCGGCGGGACGCTCTACCCGATCGGATCGACCCCGATGTCCCCTTCGGACTGGGAGGCCCACTTCGGCGCGGGCTTCGCGCACCTCCAGCGCGCCAAACAGCGCTTCGATCCAGGCCGGATCCTGACCCCGGGCCCGGGCGTCTTCGGCTGAGCGCAAACCGCTCCTCGCGTGCAACCTTTGCGCGCGCCGATCCCCTTGCCACGCCCCTCCCGAGCGCCGATGCTTCCGGCACCGCGCCATGATCACGCAGGCCGATCTGAAGGTGACTTCGCTGGGTGAGCGGACGGTCCCGTCTCCGCTCGGGCTCTCCACGATCGCTGGAGACGACATCGCCGACTACGTCCCCGACGACGCCCGGATCCTCTTCGATGTAGACGTGCGCGGCGACGAGCCGCTTCGCCGCGATCTGCGCTTCGAGCGCGCCGGCCCGCGCCAGCACATCTACTTCGATCCCCCCAAGATCCGCGCGGGCATCGTCACCTCGGGCGGCCTCTGCCCGGGCATCAACAACGTCATCCGCGGCATCGTCCTCGAGCTCTATTACAAGTACCGCGTCCGCGAGATCCTCGGCTTCCGCTACGGCTTCGAGGGCCTCGATCCGGAGACGGCCCAGGCGCCGATCCCCCTCGGCCCGGAGGAGGTGAGCTCCATCCACAAGCAGGGCGGGAGCATCCTCGGCCTCTCGCGGGGCAAGCGCGACATCGCCCGCATGGCCGACACGCTGCGGGATCGGGGCGTCGACATCCTCTTCGTCATCGGCGGTGACGGCACCCTGCGCGGCGCGCACCTCATCGCCGAGGAGCTCGCCCGCCGCGGCGACAAGCGCGCCGTCATCGGCGTGCCCAAGACGATCGACAACGACATCCCCTTCGTCGACAAGACCTTCGGCTTCGACACCGCGGTCGAGCTCGCCCGCCTCGCCGTCGATGCCGCCCACACCGAGGCCACCGGCGCGCACCACGGCGTCGGCCTCGTCAAGCTGATGGGCCGCGACGCCGGCTTCATCGCCGCCAACGCCACCCTCGCCAGCGCCGACGTGAACTTCTGCCTCATCCCCGAGGTCCACTTTGACCTCGAGGGATCGATGGGCCTCTTCGCCGCGCTCCACCGGCGCCTCCTCGCCCGCGGCCACGCGCTCATCGTCATCGGCGAGGGCTGCGGGGCGACCCTCTCGAAGGCCGAGAACGCCGAGCGCGACGCCTCGGGCAACCTCCGCTACGCCAGCGCCTCCCTCGACGTGGGCCCGCGCCTCCGCGACGCGATCAACGCGCATTTTGCGGCGCTCAAGTTCCCCATCAACGTCAAGTACATCGACCCGAGCTACATGCTCCGCGGCGTGCCCGCCAACGCGGCCGACGCGATCTTCTGCGACGCCCTGGCGCGCAACGCCGTCCACGCCGGAATGGCCGGCAAGACCGACGTCGTGATCGGGCGCTGGCATCGCGCCTTCACCCATGTTCCCCTGGGCCTCGCCAACTCGGAGAAGAAGCGGATCGACTCCGACGGCTCGCTCTGGCTCGCCGTCACCGAGATCACGGGGCAGCCGCCGCTCTCGAACTCCGTCGTGCTCCCGTCGCAGACGAGGCCGAGCTGGCGCCCTCCCACCCTCTGAGCCCCGTGAGCGAAGCCGAATGACCCACCCGAAGGATGGCCTGCATCCGCGCACCTGCACGCTCTGCGAGGCCATGTGCGGCGTGACCGTCGAGGTCCTTGACGGCGAGGTCCGCTCGATCCGCGGCGACAAGGACGACCCGCTGAGCCGCGGGTACCTCTGCCCCAAGGCGGCCGCGCTCGCCGATCTCCACGCCGATCCCGATCGCCTCCGCCACCCGCTCCGCCGCGGTAAAAACGGCTTCGAGCGCATCGGCTGGGACGAGGCCTTCGACGAGGTCGCGCGCCGGATCACCGAGATCCAGGCGCGCCACGGCAAGAACGCGGTCGGCCTCTACTTCGGCAACCCCACCATCCACAACCTCGGCTCCACGCTCTACGGCATGCCCTTCGCGCGCGCGATCGGCACGCGAAACCGCTTCTCCGCGACCTCCGTCGATCAGCTCCCCCACCACCTGGCGGCCCTCACCATGTTCGGCCACCAGCTCCTCTTCCCGATCCCCGACCTCGATCGCACCCAGTTTCTGCTGATCATCGGCGCCAACCCCGCCGTCTCCAACGGCAGCTTGATGACGGCCCCCGGCGCGCCCAAGCGCATCCGCGCCATCCGCGAGCGCGGCGGCAAGGTCGTCGTGCTCGACCCTCGCCGCACCGAGACCGCCGAGCTCGCGACCGAGCATCGCTTCATCCGCCCCGGCACCGACGCGCTGCTCCTCCTCGCGATGATCCGCACCTTGATCACCGAAGATCGCGTGCGCCTCGGCAAGCTCGGAGACTTCGCCGACGGCCTCGACAGCCTCGGCCCCCTCGTCGAGCCCTTCACCCCTGAGAAGGTCGCTCCCGTCACGGGCCTCGACGCGGCCTTCATCACCTCGCTCGCCCGCGATTTTGCCGCCGCGCCCTCCGCCGCGTGCCACGCGCGGATGGGCGCCTCCACCCAGGCGCTCGGCGGTCTCTGCCAGTGGCTCTCGAACCTGCTCACCATCCTGACTGGCAATCTCGACAGGCCGGGAGGGGCCATGTTCACCCGCCCCGCCATCGACGTGGTGAGCTTGACTGCCAGGCTCGGCCAGCGCGGCCATTTCGACAAGGGTCGCACGCGGGTGCGCAAGCTGCCCGAATACGGCGGCGAATACCCCGTGGCCGCCCTGGCCGAGGAGATCTTGACCGACGGCCCCGGGCAGATCCGCGGGATGATCACGGTGGCGGGCAATCCCGTCCTCTCCACCCCCAACGGCAAGAAGCTCGATCAGGCCTTCTCCTCGCTCGAGTTCATGGTCTCGATCGATATCTACCTCAACGAGACCACCCGCCACGCTTCGATCATCCTCCCGCCTACAGGGCCTCTGGAGCACGACCACTACGACGTGGTGTTCCACGCGCTCGCGGTGCGCAACACCGCCAAGTACTCTCCGGCCATCTTCGATCCTCCGCCGGACAGCCGGCACGATCACGAGATCTTCCAGGCGCTGATCGCCCGCCTCGGCAAGAAAGGCCCGCTCGCCCGCCCGCGCTCCCGCGTCGAGCAATGGCTGCTCGAAGGTTTGAGCCCCCGGCGGATCGTCGATCTCGGCCTCCGCTTCGGCCCTTACGGCGCCGGCCCGAATCCCTTCGTCAAGGGCCTCAGCCTCGCGGCCCTCGAGGCGCAGCCTCACGGCGTCGATCTCGGCGCGCTCGTGCCCTGTCTGCCCGAGCGCCTCTACACGAAGGACAAGCGGATCGCCCTCGCGCCGGCCATCTTCACGGCCGACGTGGCCCGCGCCCGCGCGCTCCTCGACGACGGCCCTCCAGCGGCCGAGGGCCCCTTCGATCTGAAGCTCATCGGGCGAAGGCAGCTCCGCAACAACAACTCCTGGATGCACAACAGCCATCGTCTCCTCAAGGGGCCGAATCGCTGCACGCTGCTCATGCACCCCGACGACGCCAGGGCGCGCGGGCTCGCCGGAGGACAGCAGGTGATCGTCACCTCGCGCGTCGGCAGCGTGGCCCTCGAGCTCTGCCCGAGCGACGAGATGATGCCCGGCGTGGTGAGCATGCCGCACGGCTTCGGCCACGATCGGCCGGGGATCAAGCTCAGCCTGGCCTCCGCGCGCCCGGGGGCCAGCATCAACGATCTCACCGACGAGGAGCACCTCGACGCCCTCACGGGCGCCGCCGCGTTCAGCGGCGTCCCCGTCAAGGTCGAGGCCGATCGGGCGCGCCCTGGAGCCTAGCCGTCATGTACAAGCGCTTCCTCTTCGAGGGTGATGTCCACCGGACCCTCGCCACCATCCCGCTCTCGATCCGTCGCAAGCTCGATCTCTCGGGGCAGAAGCTCTCGCTCGCGGGCTGGGAGGCCCTCTCGCGGGAAGAGCGCCTCTGCCTCTGCCACATGCCGGTCGACGGCGAGGGCGATCTCGACGTGTACCGCGAGGTGCTCGCGGGCTTCGCGACGCGGGCCGGCGTCCCGGCCCTGCCGCTCTTCGGCGATCCGATCGATCCCGCGGCGTGGAGCGCGGCGAGGCTCGCCCCGCGCCTCCGCGCGAAGCTCGGTGACGCGAAGACCCCCGGCGAAGACCGGCTCGGCGCGCTCGGCGAAGAGGAGAGGTACGCGCTCTTCAAGCTCTCCGAGCCGAGGCGGGAGCCGGACAAGCTCGTCGCGGTGCTCGGCGAGCTCGGGCTCGGCTGAGCTCGGTGAAGAATTGTCGTACGGGCGCGGCGCCCTGCCGTTATGCTCGCACGCCATGGCGACCACCATCCCGCAGCAAGCGTTCATCGCCCTCGCCGCCGTGGCCTGGGCCGACGGATCCATGCGCCCCACCGAGGCCAAGGCGCTCGTCCACGCCGCCACTGCATGCGGCCTCGAAGGGGCCGATCTCGCCGCCGTGGAGGAGGCCACCAAGAAGAGCGTCTCGCTCGACGGGTTCTCCGCCGCGAGCCTCAATGCGTGGGAGCGCGTGCTCACCTACGCGCTCGCCTCGTGGCTCGCGCGCCTCGACGGGGTGATCTCCACCGACGAGAACGAGACCCTGGCCCGCCTCGGCGAGGCCCTCGAGCTCGACAAGCCGATCCGCGCCCGCGCCTCCTCCGCGGCCTTCGACATCTCGCTCCTCCCCGAGGGCGGCCGACCCGACAAGTACGACTTCCCCAAGCTCGAAGCGCGCCTGCGCGAGAAGCTCCCGCAGATCGCGAAGTGAGCGTCCGGGAGGGAAGGGGCGAACGGGCCGTGGAGCGACGATGAGCAACGGGTTTCCGCACGAGTGTCGCGGCTTCCTCGCCGGCAAGAGCACCCGGCTGCTCGCCGTGTGGGGCAGCTACGCCTACAAGGGCCGCGCCGTCCTCTCCGATGTCCTCTACTCGCCGGGCGGCCACGGCCTCTGGACGCCCACCCACGATCTCGAGGTGATCCTCTGGGATCCGGTGCGCGGCAGCCAGCTCAAGACCTTCCCCATGAACCCGCCGGGGCAGGAGCAGGACACGTCGGTCCCCACGTTCGGCGTGGCCACCCCCGACGGCAAGCGCCTCCTCATCGGGCGCAACAGCGGCCTGCTCGCCTGCTACGACACGTCGACCGGCACCCTGCTCTGGTCGAAGCTCGCGGTGGCCATCCCGCCCAGCGGCCCGGTGCCCGCGGTGAGCGAGATCGTCCTCTCGCCGGACGGCTCGCTCTGCGCGACCGTCGCCGCCGCCGAGTTCCCGAGCCAGGTGCGCGTGTGGGAGGTCAGCACCGGCAAGGTGGTGGGCGCGCTCAAGGGCCGCGGGCCGATCATGCTCTTCGACGAGCGGCCGCGCCTCTTCCTCGACGGCTCGCGCGTGGCCTCCTTCGAGAGCGGCGACACGCTCCAGCAGCTCGACGGCCCCTCGCCCACGACCGCCGTGGCCGCCACGCGCGACGGGATCGTGATGCTCGTCGCCTACAACGACGGCTCGATCTACCGCTGGGATCGCGGCCGGAGCGCCCCGATTTGGAAGACGCGCTGCACGCACGCCATCACGCGCGATCCGTTGGTGCTCAAAGCATTGTCGCTCACCCGCGACGAGCAGACCCTGCTCTCGGTGAGCTCCGCCGAGCACCACACCTGGTCCGTGAAGGACGGGCGCGCCCTCGCCCGCGCCCCCTTCAAGGGCACCTTCCGGGTGACGTACGCGCCCGACTCGGCGCGCCTCTTCGGCCTCGTCTTCCAGTCGAAGCGCATCCGCCACTTCGACCTGATCCACGAGACCGAGATCGTCTCGGCCTACGAGCACCACGACACGGTGCGCTTCATGGTCTCCCTCCCCGACGGCAAGCAGGTGGTGAGCGGGAGCGCCGACGGGACGCTCCGGGTGTGGGACGTCTCGACCGGCTACCCGCTGCGCGTGGTGCGCGCCGGCAACGTGGTCGATCTCTGCTACTCCCCCGACGGCCTCGTCGCCGCGCTCATCGACGAGCAAGGCCTCGCCCTCGCCGACCCGACGAGCCTGTTCATCCGCCGCCGCACCACCCTGACCGATCTCGATCTGGCCCGCGATCTCGGCTCCGTCTGCTTCTCCCCCGACGGCACATCGCTCCTGCTCTGCTCCGCCGACGGGGTGGTGCTCCGCGTCGGCGCGTTCGACAAGAAGGTGCTCTTCAAGACCGACAAGAGCGACGGCGTGCGCGCCGTCTTCTCCGCCGACGGGAAGCAGGCGCTCGTCACCACCCAGAAGCCGAGCATCCGCGTGCTCGACATCGACTCCGGCGCGCCGGTCGCCGAGCACCCGATCCCCGACCGCGCCCAGAGCCTCCAGCAGGTGATGCGCGACGGTGCGCGGGTGCTCTCGGTGATCGCCGGCCGCGGCCTGATGCTGCGCGATCTCGCGAGCGGCGGCGTGCGCGCCTTCTTCGCCGGCTCGGAGAGCGCAGAGACCCTGCTCGCCGTCTCCCTGGACGAGGGCCACTGCCTGACGCGCGCCGCCGACGGGAAGGTGACCCTCTGGGACGTGGGCAAGGTGCTCCCCGTCGAGACGATCGATCTCGCGAGCAGCGCCGACCGGGCGACCTCCGCCCTGTTCGCGCCCGACGGGCGCTCGTTCTACGTCGGGACGAGCCGCGGCGTCGTGCTGCGCTTCGGGATGAGCTGAGGCGCTCAGGGCGGACCCGCTCTCGGCGATGGCGGTTCGCTGGTGGTAGAGTGCTCCCATGCGCCGCCTGCCCTTCGCCGACATCACCCATGCCGATCTCGCGAGCCTCGTCAGGGTCGAGAATCGAGGCATCCACCGCGAGCCCTGGGAGGAGCTCGGCCGGGGAGAGCTGGGGCCCGACGAGCAGCGGATCATCGACTACGTGACCTCGGGGCTCGAGCGGTTCCGGCCGAGCGTGGTCAACGAAGCGACGGTATGGGCGCGGGCGATCTTCCCGCTCCTGACCCTGGCCGAGACCGAGGGTGTGGAGGCCCAGGCCAACGTGCCGCTCAACGCGCGCCTCGGGGACGTCGAGCTCTGCGGCACCGCCGACGGGGCTCTCGGCGCACCCTCCGACGGCGATCTGGAGGCGCCGTTCCTGATTGTCGTCGAGGCCAAGCGAGGGATCGAGGCGAGGAGCCCGGTGACGCAGCTCTATGCCGAGATGCTCGCCGCAGCTCTCATGAACGCCCGCGCGGAGGGGCGGAGCAGCCAACAGATCTACGGGGCCTACACGATCGGCGCGACGTGGACCTTCGTTCGCGCCGACATCGCCGGTCTCGACGGGGAGAGGCCCTCCCTGTCGATCGTGTCGTCGCCGGAGCTCGGCGAGAAGCTGGAGGCGGTGACCATCGCCAAGATCCTCAAATCGATCGTCGCCCTGCGCCGCAGCAGCGCGTGACCTCGGCTCAGCGCGAGGAGCGCTGCTCCCGGGTCATCGCCTCGTCGTACGCGGCTCGCACCGTGAAGCCGACGCGCGCATAACAGCGCAGCGCCGCTTCGTTGTCGGCCTTCACGTTGAGCCCCACGTGATCGACGCGCTCGAACAAGCGGCGGCAGAGCGCCGCTGTCACCGCCGTGCCGAGGCCCTCGCCGCGCCGGCGGGGATCGGTGGCGATGTTGCCCAGCGCGGCCACGCGGTAGCGCTCCGAGCACACGTGCACCCCGGCGATCGCGGCGAGCGCGCCGTCGAGGAAGGCGCCGCAGAACTGGCCGGTCCCGAGCATCCGCGGGTCGAACCAGTTGCCCTCGTAGGCGCGGCGATAGAGGTCGAGGATCGCGGGCAGATCGGCCTCGGTGAGCGGGCGGATCGGGATGGGGGAGGGTGGCAGCGCGGCGAGCTTCTCCCGGTCGGAGAGGATCATCTTGAGGTGCCGGCCGTGATCGTCGAGCGCGACCAGGCGCTCCATCGGCGCCCGCAATGCGGGGGAGACATGCACGTAGAACGGGCGGGGCAAGGTGGCGACCACCGCGGGCAAGAGGGCCTCGGCGGCCTCGGGGTCGTGCTCTTCGAGGGCGAGGAGGACGGGCGGCGGGAGGCCTCGGTAGACGAGGAAGAGGGCGCGCAGCGCGCCGTCTTCGCGCAGCGCGTGGAAGCTCGTGTGGGGGAAGAAGAAGTCGTCGAGATCGCCGAGCGCGTAGAGATGCAAGGCAGGATCGCGGCGCAGGAAGGCCTCGATGGCGGGCTTGTCGTGGAGGGCAATGACCTCGCGGGGCATGGTCTCGGCGATGGCGCGGATCGCGGCGAAGGGCGATCGAAGGGGGCAGGCTAGCGCGCGTCGATGCCCGCGGGCAACGCGCCGGGGCGGCGCTGGCTCTCGCCGGCTCTCGCTGGTTTGCGCGTGCGAGCGCAGATCCTGCGCCACGAGATCGCGAAAGAGGCCGGTCTCTTCCGCGGCGACGTGGACGGGCCCCGGATTTGCTATTGCATCGTCCTGTCGATCGCTCGGCGGAACGTCGAGCCGAGAAGGAGCCCCATGAGCCTCACCATCCGCGTCTTCGATCCTCCCATGTGCTGTGGCACGGGCGTCTGCGGCCCTTCCGTCGATCCCGAGCTCGCGCGCTTCGCCGCCGACCTCGAGTGGCTGAAGAAGCAGGGTGTCGGCGTCGAGCGGTACAACCTCGCGCAGCAGCCGGGGGCGTTCGTCTCCCACGCCGCCGTGAAGGACGCGCTCGCGGCCCGCGGCAACGAGTGCCTCCCCCTCGTCCTCGTCGACGAGCGCGTCGCCGTCGAGGGAGGATATCCCTCCCGCGATACGCTGGCGGCGCTCGCGGGCGTCGTCGTCAAGAAGCTCGCGATCGCCCCGGCGAGCGCCGGGTGCTGCGGCCCGAGCGCCGCGGACGCCGATCCCAAGACGAGCTGCTGCTGAGGCACCGCCATGGACCTCGTCGATCGTTCTCCGAGGCACCTGTTCTTCACGGGCAAGGGCGGCGTGGGCAAGACGAGCGTCGCGTGCGCGACGGCGCTCTCGCTCGCCGCGCGCGGCGAGCGCGTGTTGCTCGTGAGCACCGATCCGGCCTCGAACCTCGATGAGGTCCTCGACACGGCGCTCGGCGCCGAGCCGCGGCCCGTGGCCGGCGCCCCCGGCCTCTTCGCGCTCAACATCGATCCGGAGGCCGCGGCGCAAGCGTACCGCGAGCGCATGGTCGGCCCGTACCGGGGCGTGCTCCCCGACGCGGCCGTGCAGAGCATCGAGGAGCAGCTCTCGGGCGCATGCACCGTCGAGATCGCGGCCTTCGACGAGTTCTCCAAGCTCCTCGGGGACGCGGGCGCGACGGCGGGCTTCGATCACGTGGTGTTCGACACCGCGCCGACGGGGCACACGCTGCGCCTCTTGGAGCTGCCTGCCGCGTGGACGGGGTTTTTGGAGACCAACGTCGGGGGCACCTCGTGCCTCGGCCCGCTCGCCGGGCTCACGGCGCAGCAAGCGCTCTACGACGCCTCCCGCCGCGCGCTCGTGGACGCCGATCGCACCGCGCTCGTGCTGGTGAGCCGCGCGGAGCGGGCCGCGCTGGCCGAGGCCGAGCGGACGCGGCGCGAGCTCGCGGCGCTCGGCGTCACGCGCCTGGAGCTCGTGCTCAACGGCCTGTTCCACGCGATCGATCGCGACGATCCGATCGCGCGCGCCCTCGAGGAGCGAGGCCGCGCAGCGCTCGCCGAGATGCCGGAGGGGCTCGCGCGGCTGCCTCGCACCGAGCTCTCGCTGCTGCCGTTCGGCCTCGTCGGGGTCGACGCCCTCCGCGCGCTGTTCGCCGCCGATCGCGCGCCGCCCGCGCCGATCCCACCCCGTGAGACCACCGCTGCAGGGTTCTTCGCCTCGACGCTCGCGGATCTCGTGGGCGAGATCGAGCGCGGCGAAGGCGGGGCGATCATGACGATGGGCAAGGGCGGCGTGGGCAAGACGAGCATCGCGGCGGCCGTCGCCGTCGCGCTCGCGCAGCGGGGGCACGCCGTGCACCTGACGACGACGGATCCGGCGGCCCATGTCCACGACGCCGTGGGCGCAAGCGTGCCCGGCCTCCGCGTGAGCCGCATCGATCCCGCCGCGGAGACGGCCGCCTACGCCGCCGAGGTGATGCGCACCGCGGGCGCCGCGCTCGACGACGCAGGTCGGGCGTTGCTCGCCGAAGATCTGCGCTCGCCGTGCACCGAGGAGATCGCCGTCTTCCGCGCCTTCGCGCGCACCGTGCAGGAAGGCGAGCGGGGCTTCGTGGTGATCGATACGGCCCCCACGGGCCACACGCTCCTCTTGCTCGACGCCGCCGAGACCTATCACCGCGAGGTGCTGCGCAAGCTCAGCGACGCGCCCGAGGAGGTGCGCCGGCTGCTGCCGCGGCTGCGCGATCCGGCGTTCACGCGGGTCTTGCTCGTGACGCTGCCGGAGGCGACGCCGGTGCACGAGGCCGCCCAGCTCGAGCGCGATCTCGGGCGCGCCGAGATCCACCCCTTCGCGTGGGTCGTGAACCAGTGCCTCACGCCGCTCTCGGTGACCGATCCGGTGCTCGTCCACCGCCGCGCGAACGAGGCGCGCTACCTCCGCGAGGTGGCGTCTCGCTCCTCGCGGACGGCGATCGTCCCGTGGACGGCCGCCCTGTCCCGCCCGGGCGGGCAGCTCGATCTGGGCCGCGCTACGAGCGCGCTTCGCGGAGCAGCGGCGGGCGCTTGATCGTCACCTTCCCGTCCGGGAAGAAGTCCTCGAAGCGCGGCGTCGCCGCCGCTTCGAGGCGCGCCGCTACGGCGTCGGCGCGGCGGAGATCGAAGCCCGCGCCGTGGACCTGGAGATCGCCCGCGAGGCGGTGGTGGAGCTGGTGCAGGCGCTTCCAGGTCGAGAGGTAGGCGCCTCGCCAGATCTCCAGGAAGGGGCGGTGATCCATGGGGTTGTTGGAGATCAACCGGCGCTGCCGGTTCGCCGGGACGAAGGTGTACGAGCTCACCTCGGGGTGCCGCCGCATCACCCAGTTCTTCGTGGTCTCGTAGCGGGTATACGAGATCGTCCGCACGTCCTGATCGACGTTGTAGAGCACGCCGCGGCGATCGTTGAAGCCGGGGGCGCGCGAGACATAGGGGACGAAGGGGTCGAGGACGACGATCAACGTCGCGCCGCGCCGGATGGCCTCGACGAAGTTCGAGGTGCGCGTCACCGCGCCGTCCTCGTAGTAGCGGCCGCGGATCTCGGTCGCCGAGAAGGCCGGGTTGATGCTGAGCGAGGCCTGCACGGCCTGGCTGATCGGCACGTCGTCGTTCTGTTCGTCGCCGAAGAGGACATGGCTGCGCGCGTCCTGATCCGTGGCGCCGATGAAGAGCGGGCGGGGGAGGCAGCGAAAATCGTTGCTCGCGCCGGGCCCTTCGAGGATGCCGCGCATGGCCCGCTCGAAGCGATCGGCCCGGAAGGGAGGCGCGACGAGGTCGGCGTAGTCGAAGACGAGATCGACGTGATCATGCTCGACGTGGAGCGCGCTCTGCACGCCTCCCCACGCCGTCCTCGCGGCCAGCCGGGCGCGCCGGGCAAAGCCGGGCGCGTCGAGGTGACCCAGGCGAAAGAGGCGGAGATCGAGGGGCGCGATGCGCCCTCCGGGGACACCGGCGATCGAGGCCATGTACTCGTCGACCGAGTAGCCGACCGCGAGCGGCGCGCAGACGACGGCGCCCGCGCTGATGCCGAAGTAGAGATCGAAGCCGTTCACGCCATCGCCGCCGAGCACGTCGTCGAGGCACTTGAGCGCGCCCTGCTCGAAGAAGATGCCGGTGATGCCTCCCCCCGACGCGCAGAGCGCCCGCTTGCCAGCCTGGCGGTCGCGCATCATCCGCCACGCTTCGCGGAGGAAGCGCTCGGCATAGGCTCGGTCCGGAGGCTCGCCCGCGTGGAAATGCTCCTGGCGGAGGACGCGGCGCACCCCCCGTCCTCCGAGCTCGACGAGGGCGTCGTCGATCTGCTGGACCGAGGTGCCGGCGATGAGGCCGAGGATGCGATGAAAGGCGTAGCGATCCTCGACGTTCTCGGTCCTGTCGAGGGCCTCGAGGACGTCGAAGCTCTTGCGGGCCTGGGCGCAGAGGCCCTCGAGCTCGCAGCGGAGGTCGAGGACGAGGAGGTTGACGTAGCTCTGGTGCAGCTCGCCGAGGAGGACATCGGCGCTCGGTCGAAACGCCAGCGTGACCTCCAGGCCCTCCCAGCGCAGCGTGGGCTCGTCACCGTCGGTGAGCGCGCAGCCGGGGACGGCCGCGAGCGCACCCACGAGCTTTTGGAACTGCTCGACGGAAGGGCCGTGATAGAGGACGCGCTTCGGTCGCCCATTCATGATGTCCAAGCCTCGACGCGCATGGCCACCATGGATGAAAGCAACGTGCGTACCTCCTCGGACTCTGGGCAAGCGGTGCTGAAAGCATGGTCTTCCACGCAACACCTGCGCGCCTTCTGCATCGGTTGCGCCGGGAGCCAATGCTCGATCTCGGCGTGACGATCGATGGAGAACGTCGAAGGCCGGAGTCACGCCTCCGGCAGAGAAAAATCCTCGGGGCGCAGCCCTTCCCGGCGAAGCGCGTCCGCGTCGAAGCGCCGGTCGAAAGGCAAGAGCCCCAGGGACCTGAGCTCCTCGGCCTTGGTGTCGGCATATCGGTGCGCGGCTTGCTCCCGCTCGCGGGCCGGGCGGCTGTGGAACGCCACTGTGCGCTCCTCGAAGCCCTCCGGGCTGCCATCGACGACCAGCCGAAGGTGGTGGTCGAGGTGGCCGATCTCGTGGAGGAGCGTGCGAAAGAGCTGTACGCGCCGGATCCCGGCCAGATGAAAGGTCATGGTGTGACCGCGCCGGTCGGAGACGACCTCGTCGGCTTCGGTGAGGAGGCGCGCGAGCTCCTGGGCGTCGTCGGGATCCAGATGTCGGCTCCAGCGGAGGACGGTCGGCACCGGATGCGCGTCGAGGTAGATGGTCAGCCCATCGATGGGGCCGATATGCGCGTGGTACCGCATGCGCCCCCACGAAGACTCGAGCCTCTGCGGTTTGCGCTCGGGCTGCCACAGGATGACGCCCGCGAGGCCGTGGTCCGGGCGAAAGAGGGCCGGATCGAGCAAGCCGAGGACGAAGGCGATGTCGTCGGGTGTGCAGGCGTGGATGTTCCCCTTCCGCACATGGTCGACCAGGATCGGGAACGGCCGCCCATGCACCATGCGGGTGACGGCGGTGTAGTCGTCGACGCGCGCTTCCGGGTGGCGACCATCCGTGCTCGGCCACGGGGCGACCATGCGGTTGTCCTGCCCGCGTCCCTGCTTGACGGTGCCGATGGTGCGGCTTCGTCGCGTGGGGTTCCATCCAGCGCGGCGCATCGTGGATCCTCCTTGTCGTCCTCGGGCCGACGGTATCACCACCCGGGGAGGAGGGCGGATGGATCTCTGCTCGCGCAATTTTTACACGGCTGCCATGTCGATGTCGTCGGCATCGGGAGATCTGCCGAAAGGCAGCCCGCGCAGCTCGAGCCTCACGAGCCGTCCACCATGCGCGAGCTCGGCGCGCGAGATGTCGTGTCCCCGTTGATGCAGCGCCGCCCACATGGGTTGTCGTAGCGGATAGACCAGCGTCGCCGTGATCTCGTCGGCGTCGTAGAGCGCCGCGTAAGCGAGCACCTGATGAACGTCTGCGCGGTGAGCGTCGCGCACTTCGTCGGCCAGGCGGTACCAGCGCTCGGCGTCGATCTCCGCGAGGTGTGCCTTGTACTTGGCGTCGATGATACGCACGCTCTTGCCCTTGCGCACCACGAGGTCAGGCACGAGATGGCCGAGGGATCGATGGGTGGGGTCTGACCACATGATCGGGAAGGTGGTTTGACCGAGTCGGCCGACACGGACGTCGGCGCCGATGGCAGCGGCCTCGCGGCGCACATCGGCCTCGACGTAGGCCTCCCATAGCCGGTCGAGCGGTACTTGCCAGGCGAGGCCGTCGAGCTCTCGCCCTCCGCCGAGGCCACGCTCATCGAGGATCCAGCCCAGCGCTTCAACGCCTCGACGGAGGGCTTGCTCGACGAGCTTTCCCCCGCCCGTCATGCGGCGGAGTCCGTCGTGCGTGGGCGGGCGTGCGGGGACATCAAAGAGCTGTTCTAAAAGGCGGGACGCGAGGGTCGCGAGCGCCAGGGCGATGGGGTCGCGGCCACCGACGCTCACGAGATCACGGTGAATGCGATCGAGCGTCCAGCGGACGTAGCTGCGCAACATGGGGTCGAGTGCGAGATCAGGGTAGCGGCAGGGCAGCGTATCCCATCGACCTCGGGCGAGCTGGCCGGTGGCGTAACGTGTCCAGTCGATGTGTCCGCGCGGCCAGCGCAGCGTCTCGTCACGTTCGACATAGCCACGGCGCATCGACTGGAGCAGCTCGCGCAAGCGCTCGAGCACCGGCCCGGCGAGCACCCAGGGCGGGACTTCGCGCCCGCTGCCAGGCACCATGGGTAGCTCGAGAAACTCGGGCCCTGCATGCCAGCCTGTCTCGGAGAGCACCCGACCGAGCCCAGGCCAGCCAAATCGGGGGCGCACCACGAGCCCTCCGAGAACCTGCTGTGTCTGGGAGGATCGCAGCGGGATCGCGCCCGCGCGACCGGAAGGTACGAGGCGCAGCACGGCGCCATCGCTGCCACCTTTGATCTCCGGACGCACATCGAGCAGGGCGAGCGCTCGCTCGTTGGCGTGCAAAAAGGGGTCGAGGAAAGGCCCCCAGCCACCGTTGCGCTGCAGCGGAGCGAACAGCTCAGGGGCGACGACAATCCCCGCGCCGTGATCGGTCGTGGCGTAGAGCGGCTTCGGAGGTCCGATCCGCGGGGGTGACCTCGGGGCAGGACGAGCGGCGCCGCCTGTGCTTCGGCTACGCGCGGCGGCCATGAATCCCGACGAGGTCTTCGATCTTGTCCCGTACCGCCGCGAGCTCATGCGACGCCGGACCGAGCACACCTTGGTGGAGGTACTCATCGAGCAACGGGAGGAGCTCATAACGGATGCGTTCGACGAGCTCGGGTTCGCTCTCCGCGAGGAAGTAGGCGTGACCCGGGAGGAGATCGAGCGCATCGCCGGGCGCATGCTCGACGAAGACGTCGGTGACGAGATCGAAGACCCTCGTGGCGAGATCGATCTTTCTCGCCGCAACGACGTTCCGATCGGGAGGCATATTGATGAAGGCGAAACGTCGGCGCACTGCGATATCGAGGTTCGCGATGCTGCGATCTGCGGTGTTCATGGTGCAGAGCACGAAGAGCGTGTCGGGCAGCGCGAGCTCGTTCGTGACCTCCTCGCCGAGCTTGACCGGATGCGGCAAACGTACACGGCGCGCGTTCGGTCCTCCAATCTCTGCCGGTTCGAAGAGGTAGATGGCTTCGCCGAGCACCTTGCCCAGGTCCGCGCGGTTCACCTCGTCGATGTGGAGGAGAAACGGTCCGCGCTTCGCCTCCTCGACGGCCGCGAGCAGCGCTCCGCGCCGGACGTCGAAGCGCAATGTGCGCTCGGTGGCGTCCGGGGCGAGCCCAACGACGAAGTCTTCGTAGGTGAACGCCGGGTGAAACTGCACCGTCATGCCGCGGCCGTCGAAGCACTGCCGACGGAGCTCGTCCGCGAGGCGGCTCTTGCCCGTTCCCGGTGGGCCTTGAAGCACGACGAAGCGCCGCTTTCGCAGGAGCGCGTCTACTTCGGTCGCGCTGGTCCCGGGAAAGAGGTCATTGCGGAGCGCGTCATGGAAGGTCGCATATTCAGGCTCCCACGCCTTGTGAACCCCGTAGCCCCGCTCGTAGGCATAGAGATCGAGAAATGCCTGGAGGACAGCGTAGGCTTCTTCGGGGTCTGACGGCACCTTGGCACACGCATACATCTCGCCGCCATAGCGCGAAAAGACATGCTCGAAGCCAGGAAAACGCGCCTGGACGACCTTCGGGACAGGGATTCCGAGCGCGGTGGGATCGGGCTTCGTCCACGCTTCGATTCCCCGGCGGGCGAGGTAGCGGCGCAGCGAAATCATGCGTCGACGGTGGCCGGGACGCGTGAGGATGCCCTCGTCCGGTGAAAGACCACGCGTTCCTGCGCCGAAGTCGATGAGGCTGCCGTGCTCCTTCGTGGGAAACCAGACGACGCTGGTACCTCCGTAGGGACCCTTGGGTGGATTGTCCGGGTGGATGAGCCCCGCAAACGGGACCCCTTCTTCGGCATCGCCGCCATGGCGACCGTACGCATCGCGAATGGCGCTCGGGGCGAGGTGACGGCTGTGATAGCGGGAGCCGAAGAGTTTTTCGATGAGTCGGCGCATGCCGCCCTCGGGGCCGGGGAGGCCACGACAAGCAGCGGCGGCGAGCTCGAAGAGCACGGGGTCCTTGGGCATCGCGGAGCATGATAGCGCACCGCCGCAGGTTGCAGGTAGCCATCATGCTCCTCGATCCATGGGCCCAGCCCGGCGCGAAGGGAACGAGCGATTGGAGCCGGATGGTGACGCTGCTCGTGCCGTTGAGGCAGGGTGGGGTCACTCCCGGAAATTCGGTTCGCAAAGCGGGTGATGGCTCTCTTGGGACAGCAAAGGCGCCTTCCTGGATCCATGCTCTCTGGGCTGAACCGCTCCGGGTTCCTCCCTGGTCGGCGGCCCAATATGATGCCCCCATGCGCGCAATCCTCCTCATGACCCTCCTGCCCCTCTCCGCTGCCTGCGGCGGCGTCACCACCGCTCCTCCCGGCAACGACGCCGGGCCCGACGCAGCCAAGGCCCCGTTCTGCGCTGACCTCTCCCCGAAGCCCCTCTTTTGCGACGACTTCGACGCCTCCACCGACCTCACCGCGTGGACCACCTCCGGCGCGGAAGGTGGCACCCTGGCCGTCCAGCCCGGCGACGCCACCTCGGCGCCCAACGCCATGCGCGCCTCGATCCAGCCGGGCACCGCGAGCGCCTATGCCACCGTCGCGCTCGCCCAGGCCGGCCTCACCCATGCGCGGCTCGCCTTCGCGGTGCGCCTCGACCCGGCTTGCTTCACCGGCACCGACATCAACAACGGCCTTGTGGGCCTCGGCACGGTCGTCTTCGGCGCCGGCGCAGACGCGTATTCGCTCAGCCTCTTTGCGGGCAACGGCAGCTCGCTCGTCTTCGAGGGCGGCGGCGCGGCCGCGGATGCCGGCCCCGGCGGCCAGTACTTGCCGGCGGCGCAGATCCCGAGCGGCGCCTGGGCCAGGGTCGACATGGACGTCGACCTCGGCACAGGCAAGAAAGTCCGGACGCGCGTGGACGGCGGCGAGCCTCAGGAGAGCGCGCTCGCCTATGCGCCGGACATGCTCGGCGCTCCGCTCGTGAGCGTCGGGCTCGACGCGGCGGTCTCGCACCCCACGGCGTGTGTCGCGCACTTTGATGATGTCGTCTTCGACGGTGGGAGCTGAGCGGACGTCGTGGGGGCGGGGAGCCTTGCCGGCGCCGGTGCTGCGCTTGCGCGACGACGGCGCGGCGGCTGCAGAGCAACGGATCGACGCTGATGCGTCGACGAAGAGAGCCTCTCCTCTGCGCGACCGCGCCACGCAGGCGGTGCGCGCATGCGCTCATCGTGCGCTCTCGCGACGCCCGATCTCGCGTGGTTCGAGCAGATCGGCGCATGGTGTGCGCCTTGCTTGGCAACGCGGGCATGCTCGAAGACCTCATCCCTGCGCCGCGGAAGCTCGAAGTCAGCTCGGTCGATCTGGACGCTCCGCCCGACGCCGTATGGGCGCATGTCCGGCACGGCGATCTCGGCGACTCGTGGATCTCCCGGGCCCTCTTCGACATCCGCACCATCCCCTCTCGCCTCGCGGGTGAGCGGCCCGAGCGGGCCGAGCTCCGCATCGACGCGCTCCGGTCGACGCCCGAGCGACCCGGCTTCCAGGTGCTCGGCGACGAGGAGCACGAGCTCACCGTGGGCGCCATCGGCAAGGTGTGGCAGCTCGACATCCCGTTCACGCATGTCGACGGCCCCGCTGCGTTCGCGGCCTTCGCCGAGCCCGGCTGGGTGAAGGTCGCCTGGGCGATCCGCGTCGAGCCGCTCGGTGATGCGGGGTCCCGCGTACGCTTCGAGGTGCGCGTCGACGCGACCGACGACGCCTCCTGGGCGCGCTTCACCCTGTACTGGCGCGTGATCGGCCCCGGATCGCACTTCATCCGCCGCACGCTCCTCGCGGGGCTCCGGCGCCGATTCGGAAAGATCGGCGCGCACGAGGAAGAGCGGCCGCTCGCCGGCGACGAGCTCCTGCCCGACGCGGCCGGGCAGATGACCGACGGCGTCACCATCCACGCGACGCCGGAGGAGATCTGGCCCTGGCTCGTCCAGATGGGGTGTCGGCGCGGGGGCTTTTACGCGATCGACATGCTCGACAACGGCGGTAAACCGAGCGCCCGGGAGATCCATCCCGAGCTCCAGCACCTCGCCGTCGGCGAGATCATCCCGGCGACGCCGGACGGGAACGACGGCTTCGAGGTGCTCGCCGTGGACGACCATCGCGCGCTCGTCCTGGGTGGGCTCTTCGATGTCGGCGCGGGCAAGCAGATCCCGTTCTCGGCGCCGCGGCCGCCGCGCTACTGGCACGTGACCTGGGCCTTCGTGCTCGAGCCGCTCGACGCTTCGAGCACGCGCCTCCATGTGCGGGCGCGCGCGGCCTACTCACCCGACGAGCGGCTCCACGTCGCGTGGATCCGCCCGGTGCACGCGCTGATGCAAGCCACGCAGCTCCGGCACCTCGCGGAGCGCGCCGAGGGAGCCTCGCGCGGGACACCGTCCTGACGGGGGAACGGAGGCCGGTCGTCTGCGCGATCCAGCGCATCGCCCGAGGACGGCGTATACCTCGGGCCTCGATGCTGCGCCTCACCCTCGCCGCCGAGCACACCCTGGTGCTGAGCTCCTGCTGCGCGGCATGCCCCTCGGGGCCGGCCGGGTGCTGCGCGAGCCCGCCGGGCCTCGAGTGGTCCGATCTCGGCCGCATCGTGGCCCTCGGCGGCGCGGCGTTCCTGCTCGCCGAGCTCGAGGCCGGGAGGCTCCGCCCGGGCCCTCGTGGCCTGCTCCTCGCGCGGCAGGACGAGGCGCCGCCGCTCCCTCGGCGCTGCGTGTACCTCGGCCCCTCGGGCTGCGTGCTCGATCCCTCGCGGCGCGCGGCGACCTGCAACTACTACCTCTGCGACGACGCGCTCCCCGGTGAAGACGCGCGTCTCGGCGATGCCGCGCTCCGCGCCCGCGACGCGCTCTGCGACACGCTCGCGCGCTGGGATCAGGCGCTCAAAGAGCGCATCGACGCGCGCTTCCCCGAGGGCGTTCGCTGGGATCTGCCCTTCCTCCAGTGGCTCGGAGAAGAGCAGCAGCGCCTCTCGCGCGAGGACCCGGCCGAGCTCGCCGGGCCATAACGCTCCTCGGTCACCGATCCCGGGCCTCGTGTACAATCCCGGCCCCATGCGAACCCGCCTCCTCTCCGCCGCCCGCCCCGCTGCTTTCGTCCTCGCCTCGCTCACCGCGGCCGCGTGCGGCGGCGAGCCCCCTCCGCCTCCCGCGGCCCCCACCGCCGCCGTGGAAGCGCCGCCGCCCCCCGCGGCCACCGCCGCTGCCGCCGCCACGAGCAACCCGGCCGCCGAGGCGTGCATCGCCGCGGCCAACGCGAGCCGCGCCCGCTTCAGCGGCGAGCCGGCCAAGATCAAGGTCAAGCACATCCTCGTGATGTACAAGGGCGGCAAGAAAGCCGAGGGCATCGCCCGCACCCGGCAAGAGGCCTGCCTGCGCGCCATCGAGGCGCGCGACAAGATCCGCGGCGGCGCCGACTTCGGCGAGATCGTCAAGCAGTACAGCGACGAGCCCGGCGCCGCCACGCGCGACGGGATGATCGGCGAAGTCGAGCGCAAGATGCTCGTCAAACCCTTCGCCGACGCCGCCTTCGAGCTCTCCATCAACCAGCTCAGCGACGTCGTGGAGACCGAGTTCGGCTTCCACATCATCCTCCGCACCCAGTAACCCCCTCGCGCAGCCACCGGCTCCAGCCCTCCACCACGCCACCAGGAACAGCACCGCGACCGGAAGGGAGCGGACCGCGCAGCCACCGGCTTCAGTCACCCATCACGTCACCGTTCGTGCTTCCCCGCGCGCCTCAGGGCGCCAGCAGGCAATTCCTCTCTTGCAGCACGAGCGGCGGCAGCGGTGCCTGGTTGAAATCGAACGCGCCCATCAGGTCGTTCGCTTGCCCGTCCTGCGCGGCCGGGTCGAGCGTCGAGAGCGCGGGTGCCCCGAACACGGCCTCGATGAAGCGCGGGATCGAGGCCTGCTCGGACTGCTCGTGGAAGATGAAGCTCGGCTTCGCGTAGGGCGAAATCACGATGAGGGGCAGGCGGAAGCCGAGGCCATAAGGCGTGTTCCCGTCGCAGCCGTACTGGCGCGGGGGCGGCACGTGATCGTACCAGCCGCCGAAATCATCCATCGTGAAGAGGATGGCCGTGTCCTGCCAGTACTCGCTCTGCATGATCTGGTTGATGAACCCCACCGTCCAGTTCTCCCCGTTGCACACCGAGCCGACGAACGGGTGCTCGTCGGCGAGGTCCTGATCGACGAGCCAGCTCACGTTGGGCAAGGTGTGATTCTGGATATCGGTCGTGAGCTGGCTGGCGTTGACGATGTTGGACCACCCGGGCCCGTTGCGGACCGAGTCGATGGCGTTGAACATCGACCAGATCTCGGGCAGGAGATAGAAATTCGTCCCGTAGAACTTCCAGGTGATGCCGGGCGGGAGCACGTCGGGCACCGAGGGGATCTGGAAGCAGGGGAAGACGTCTTTCTTGCTGCACGTGCCATTGTCGAGGATGGATACGGTCGATCCCTGGCTCTGATCGCAGCCCCAGTAAGGGTGGAGGATGTTGGTGGGCGGGTTACCGAGGGCCCAGCCGGCCTGGGCGGCGAGGACGAAGGTGTGGCCGGGGAAGCTCGGGCCGAGCATGTTGGAGTAGAAGTTGTCGGCGAGGGTGAAGTGCTCCGCGTAGGACCAGTAGTTGGGGATGCTCGTCCCGTCGTACTGCGCCCACGCGAGGTGATCGCCGAGCACGTCCGATCCGGAGACGTCTTCCCAGCCGTTCATCTGGCCATGGTTCCAGTCGGTGAGGGCGCAGTCGTGCGAGTGGCAGAGATCGCGCAGCGTCGAGCCGGGGGCCTTGGGGCAAGGGATCGTCTGGTTCTTGAGCTGGCACATGGTGGTGCCGTTGGCGCCGGGGAAGGAGCCGAAGTAATTGTCGAAGGTGTGGTTCTCTTTGACGATCACCACGATGTGGTGAATCGGCATCGCGACCGGGCCGCCCCCGGCGCCGCCCTGACCGCCTGCGCCTCCGCCGCCGCCCTGACCGCCTGCGCCTCCGCTGCCGGTCTGACCTCCTGCGCCTCCGCCTTGACCGCCTGCCCCCGTCGTGGTCGTGGCGGTCGTCGCGGAGCCTCCATCGCCGCCCGCGCCGGTCGTGGTCGTCGTGGTGGTGGTCGTCGTGCTCGTGGCGCCGCCTGCGCCGGTCGTGGTGCCGGTCGAGCCGGTCGTCGCGCCCGCGGTGGTGCCGCTCGCGCCGGAGGGTTGGGCGTCGCTCCCGCAGCCGAGGACGAGGCTACCGGCGGCGAGGAGCAGCGATACGCCGCCATGGTAAAGCGACGCGGATCGGCGAGGGGCGAGCGAGCGGGAGAAGCGAACGGCCATCCCGCGAGAATAGCCGAACTAGGCGGCGCTCGTCGCCTTCGTTCCTCGCGCGTGGACGCGGAGCACGCTCTCCTCCGCGGGGACGCCGAGGCGCACGGGGAAGCCGTAGTGGCCCGTGCCGCGGTGGACGTAGAGGCGATCGGGGCCGCGGGCCCAGAGGCCGTGATCGGGCATGTCGACGAAGAGGCGGAGGATGGTCTTCTTCACGCCGAGGCTGAGCAGGCCGAGCTGCCCGCCGTGGGTGTGGCCGGACAGCACGAGATCGCCTTCGCCCTCGGGCAAATGGCGGAAGGCGCCTGGATCGTGGAGGAGCACGAGGCGGAGCATGCCGGCGATGCGCGGGTGGCGCGCGCAGACCTCGGCCATCTTCTCTTTGCGGTTCCGGTAGTGGAAATCCATCCCGATGATCTGCACGGGGCCGATGGGCGTCTCGGCCACGGCGGCGTCGTCGATGAGGAGCTTCGCGCCGATGTGCTTCATCGCGGCGGCGACATGGTGGGGCGCCTCGTGATCGTGGTTGCCGTGGCAGGCGAAGACGCGGCCCCGGAGCGCGGCGAGCGGGGCGAGGGCCTGGATCAGGTGATCGGCCTTCTCCTGCGATTCCATGGTCAAAAAATCGCCCGTGAGCAGGACGAGATCCGGATCGCGGGCCACGGCGCGCTCGCAGATCGATCGCAGGCGCGCGACGGGCATGAAGGGGCCGAGGTGGGGGTCGGAGATCTGCACGAGGCGGAGCGGGCGGCCCTCGCGTGGAGGCGCGCTCGCGTGGCGCTGGAGGCCCTCGACGCTCGCGCCGTCGAGGACGAGATCGATCTCCTCGGGGCGGCTCGCGAGCGACTGGGCGATGCCGATCAGGCCGAGCACGTACGGGACGAAGAGGGCGCGCGGGGTGAAGCCGAAGGCCGAGGCGAGCGACCAGGGGATGGCGAGGAAGGTGGACGCGGCGAAGAACGAGGCCGGCAGGCTGATGAAGAGGCGGTAAGCGAGGGGGCGCATCCTCGGCCGGGCGAGGAAGAAGAAGTGCGTGTACACGGCGAGCTGGAGGTACGCGTACGCGGGGAAGAGCGGCTCGACATGCCGGACGAGCGAGCAGGAGAGGAGCGTGTGCAGGCCGACGAGGATGGCGGCGAAGCGGGCGTAGAAGCTGCCGCGCTGCACGCGGGCGGCGAGGACGACGAGGGCCCACGCGAGGGCCGAGGCGATCTTGAAGGCCAGGATCATCGAACGAGGCCTCCGCTGCTCGGGAGCGACGGGCGGCCCTGCGAGGCGGGGACGAGGTCGGCGCGATCGGGGAGGTCGAGCATCCAGAGGTTGCCCTGCGCGTCGCCGGCGGCGATCAAGCCCTCGGCGAGCGCGACGCTGCGGAAGGGGAAGAGGCCGAGCGTCTCGGCCCAGCGCTCGCCCGTCTCGATCTCCCAGACCTGGATGGTTCCGTCGTACGACACAGAGACGAGAGTTTCCCCGTCCGGGGAGATCGCGCAAGCCGTGACGGCCTCGGTGTGCCCGGCGAGGAGGCGCACGGTCTTTCCCGCCGGGAGATCCCAGACGCGGAGGCGCTTGTCGTACGAGGCGGAGACGGCCCAGCGCCCGCCCGGGGTGATGGCGCATGCGTTGACGCCGGCCTCGTGGCCTTCGAGGACGCGGAGCATCTTGCCGGAGTCGAGGTCCCAGAGGCGCAGGGTCTTGTCGGCGGAGGCAGAGAGCACGCGGCTCCCGTCGGGCGTGACGGCGCATGCGTTGACGAAATCGGTGTGGCCCGAGAGCGTGTGGAGGGCCTTGCCCGAGGCGAGATCCCACACGATCAAGGTCTTGTCGTACGAGGCCGAAACGGCGCGCTTGCCGTCGCGCGTGACGGCGCATGCGTTCACGCCGGCGCCGTGGCCGTGGAGCGTGGAGAGCAGCGCGCCCGAGGCGAGATCCCACACCTTGAGGGTGCGATCGTAGGAGGCGGAGATCACGCGCTTGCCGTCGGGGAAGACGGCGCATGCGTTGACGCCGGCGGTGTGGCCGTGGAGCGTGGAGAGCACCTCGCCCGTCTGGGCGTCCCAGATCTTCAGCGTCTTGTCGGCGGAGGCCGAGACGACGCGCGATCCCGGCGGATCGACCGCGCATGCGAGGATCTCGCCGCCGTGGTCCGCGCGCCGCGCCTGGTTGTCCGCGAGGCTCCAGACCTTGAGGGTGTGATCGGCGGAGGCGGACACGCCGAGCTTGCCGTCGGGCGAGATGGCGCATGCGCTGACCGGCTCGGTGTGGCCGCTCAGGGTGTCGATCTCTTGCCCGGTCGCGAGATCCCAGAGCTTGAGGCGGTGATCGGCCGAGGCGGAGAGGAGCTGCGATCCGTCGGGCGAGAGGGCGCATGCGAGGACGGCGGCGCGGTGGCCGGCGAGGATGTGCGTGAGCTCTCCGCCCGGGAAGCGGAAGACGCGCAGGGTGCCGTCGTGCGAGGCGGTGACGGCGAGCTTGCCGTCGGGCGAGAGGGCGCATGCGTTGACCGGCGCGGTGTGGCCGATCAGGAGCGCGCGGATGAGCCCGGTGTCGAGCCTCCAGATCTCCACGCGGTTCTCGTACGACGAGGAGCAGACGAGGCTCCCGTCGGGGCTGAGGCTCCGGGCGCTGATCTCCTCGGCGTACCCCGAGATGCGCTTGATCCAGCGGCCCGAGGCGATGTCGAGCACCTCGATCACGTCACTGTCGCCCGCGCAGACGACGAGCCCGTCGGCGGTGATGGTGCATGCGTTGGCGCGCTCCGATCGGCGGCGGAGGGACGCGACGCATGCGCGGCTCGCGAGGTCCCAGAGGCGCAGGGTGCGATCGGCGGCGGCCGAGGCGGCGAGCTTGCCGTCGGGGGAGAGCGCGCATGCGGTGACCTCCTCGGTGTGGCCGGTGAGGGTGGCGAGGAGCTGCCCGCTCTGGATGTCCCAGAGCCGCAAGGTCTTGTCGGCGGAGGCGGAGAGCACGCGGCGTCCATCGGCGCTGATGGCGCATGCGGTGACCTCGGCCGAGTGCCCGGCGAGGGTGAGCTCGACGGCCTGATCGAGGCGGACCGGGTGGCGCAGGCGGGGCGCGGGCAGGCCGCGCGGGAAGCAGAGCTCGCTCTCGATGCGGCGCTGGCTCATGCCCGAGGCGCGGAGGCGGTTGTAGACGAGGCCGGGCAGCGCGTCGGGGCGGGCGCGGAGGTTGTGCTCCTCGGCGGAGATCGCCCGGTAGAGGGCGGAGATCCGGAGCACGAACGCCTCCGACGAGAGCTGGGGGATGGCGCGGCGCAGATCGCCTTGCACGGCGGCCGGGCCCTCCTCGCGGCACTTGACCTCGAGGTAGTCGAGGTCGGAGGCGAGGCGCTCGACCCGGGGGATCTCGCCGGCCTCGAGCGCGTGGGAGATGGCGTGGCGGAGGCCGTAGCGCCTGCGCTCGAGATCGCGCCGATCGGGTGGGGGCCACGCCGCGAGGGTGTGGGCGATGCGGCGATGGTGGAGCGAGAGCGCCTCCGGGCCGATCGCGGCGCGCACGAGGGCCCGGAAGCGCGGGTGGCGAAGGCCGATTGGCGCGCGCGGATCGTCGCTCGGGCGCTGGCAGAGGAGGCGCGCGGCGGCGGGGAGCGCGTCCCACGAGGGGAGGATGTCGCGCGGGATGAGCTCGTGGATCACCTCCATCGGCAGGGGCTCGCGGGCCGTGGCGAGGAGGCCCAGGAAGGTCTGCGGCGCGGCGGGGGCCTCGGCGCCGAAGAGCGCCTCGGTGAGGTCGTGGCAGAGGGCGTCGAGGCCCTCGGGGAGGGGCGCGCGGCGTGGCCCCTTGGGATCCAGGTGGAGCCACTGGAGCACGGTGTGGACGAAGAGGAGGTTGCCTCGGGCGCGCTCGACGATGTGTGCGGCGAGCGCGGGATCGACCGCGAGCCCGAGGGCCGCCGCGCGCTCGACGACGACGGCGCGGCATGCCTGCTCGGCCGAGGCGGAGAAGCGCGGGCCGTCGAGGGCGATGCCACGCACGCCGTCGCGCTCCTCGATCCAGGCGAGGTGCGGGCAGTCGGGCGTGGAGGTCGCGATGACGAGGACGCTCGGGGGGAGCGCGGGCGGGAGGAAGCGGGAGAGCGGGCTCCTGCCGGCGTCGTCGCCCTCGACCTCGTCGATCCCGTCGACGATGATGACGAGCTGCTCTCCGCGCGGGGCGAGCAGCTCGCTCGACACGCGCGAGCAGAGCTCGGTGAGGCCGCTCGGGGCGTCGGCGATCGATCGCTGCTCGCGCGGGAGGATGGCCTCGATCTGCGCCGCGAGGGCGCGCGCGATGACCTCGGGTCGATCGGCCGATCCTGTGCCGGCGCCGATGGCGTGGTGGGCGACATGGCGCCCCGCAGCCGAGAGGCGCTTCGCGAGCTCGGCCGCGAGCGCGCTCTTGCCCGTGCCCGGCGCGCCCGTGACGACGACCCAGCCGCGCCCCCGCCGCCCACCCGCGGCGAGGCGCTCGAGCTCGGCGATCGCGTCCAGCCGCTCCAGGAAGGGCGCGCGGCTCGTCCGCGCGTCGCGGAGGGCGGGGGGCTCGCTCGGCACGCGCGGGATCCTACGCGAGCGCTCCCGGCGCTGTCTGCCGGAGAACGTCCCGGGTCGGTCGTTGTTCGACCGCGCTCATTCGCCGCTGTCCCACAACGTGCGCCGCTGTGCTCAGGGAGACGGAGGGTCGAGCGAGCTCATGGGGGTCGCGGGGGCCTGGTGGATGAAATCGTCCGCGTTGTTGCCGCTGTCGGTGCAGTGCCCGGCCGCGCCGCCGGGCTTGCGCTCGAGGCTCTCGTCGACGTTGCTCGCCACCGTGGACTGGTTGTTGTGCGGGGTGTTGTCGAGCGGCATCCCCTCGCACGAGTACGTGGCGTCGAAGGCGGCGATCGTCGCGGCATCGAAGCCGAAGCAGACCGCGTCGATCACGGCGCCGGCCTGGGTGAGCCGGAGGCTCGACGCGTCGGTGACCCCGGACGAGAGCATGTCGTCGGGGATCGGGAGCTGCGCGTAGGTGGTGCCGGCGAGCAGGAAGTGCCCGTGGGCGGGGATGACGCCGCCGCTGCCCGTCCAGCGGGCGTTGTACGAGGCGCCGGTGTGGCTCCGCCCTTCGAGCTTCCACGTGGCGTCGAGCGTGACGGGCTGATCCGTGGGGTTCCACAGCTCGACGATCTCGTCGGACGCGCCCGCCGCGCCGCGGCTGCGGATCTCGCTGATGACGAGGTGGCCGATCATGCAAGGGTTGCCGCCGCTCGAGCTCGATGAGGACGAGCTGCTCGACGAGGAGCTGCTGCTGGACGACGAGGAAGAGCTGGAGGACGACGAGGCGCTGGACGACGCGCTGCTCGACGAGGAGGAGCTGCTGCTCGACGACATCGCGCCGCCCGCTCCGCCTGGGCCGCTCGTGCTTGTGGTGCCCTGGCCGCCGTTGCCTCCCTGGCCGGTGGTGGTCCCCGTCGCGCCGCCGCTGCCCGTGGAAGGATTACCGCCTTCGCCCGAGGACGATCCGCCTCCGCTCCCGGGGATGACGGGGGAGCCTTTGGCGCAGCTCGCGCTGACGAGCGCGGCGGCGGCGAGCGGGGCGAGGAGCCAGGCGAGGCGGGTCGAGATCATGGGAAGCTTCCGGAGCGAGGAGGGGCGGGGAGGGCCGCCGTGGCGCAGCGGCGAAGGTCGATCACGCGCCTGTCTCGGCCGGGCGTGGGGCGGGCACCCAGCGAGGCTCCTCGTCGGGATCGGGCCTCCCGACGAGCATCTGCTGCGGGTGGAAGGCGCCCTTGTAGCGGAGCGACGGACAGGCCGCGACGTTGTACCCGAGGTACACATGGGGGATGCCGCGCATCGCCGCGATCTCCACCTGGAGGACGACGTTGGCGACGCCGAGCGAGAGGTGCGCGTAGGCCGGGTCGAAGAAGAAGTAGATGGCGCTCCACGCGCGGGGCGTCTCGTCGCAGAGGCCGACCCCGATGAGGCGCCCATCCATGTCGTCGTCGTAGTAGGCGATCTCCCGCGCCGCCGGGTGGGGGAAGGCGAGCTGGAGGAAGTAGTGGCGCCGATCGAGCCCGCCGGGTGCCCACGCGCGGGCCTCCTCGCGGTCGCGGTGCCACGCGTGGTAGAGCGCGAGCCGCTCGTCGTCGACGATGGGCGGCCCGAGCATGACGCGCAGGTTTTGAAGCTTCTTCCGCGCGCGGCGCTGGCTCTTCGTGGGGGCGAAATCAGCGACGACGATCCGCGTCGAGACGCACTTGTGGCACGCGCCGCATGCCGGCCGGAAGTAGTCCGGGCCGAAGCGGCGCCAGCCGCGGACGAGCATGGCCTCGAGCTCGTCCTGGGTGACCTCCAGCATCACCCGGTGCTCGAGCGATGCTGTCTCCTCGGCGAGGTAGGAGCAGGGGTTGGGGGCCTCGACGATGTGCTGGATGAGGTGGGCCATGTCCGAGATTGTGAAAGAACCTGCGCTCTGCCCCTGGTCGTCGGTTGGGCTCCCTCAAAATCGCCGAGGATTCCTCGGTCGCCCGCCCTAGCCCCGGGGCGCTCGCGACGGTTCTTTCACAATCTCTCCGCCAGGATCGGTGGCGAAGAACGCCCCCACGTTCACTTCGGCGTGCCGATGGGCGCCGTCACGACCTCGGTGCCCGGCGTGGCCGTCCACTGCCAGTTGTCGACGAGGGTGGTGGTGTCGAGGATGCCGTCGCCGGAGTCGTACACGGCCCAGCGGATGGTGATGTTGGAGTGCGGCTGCACGGGGGCCTGCGTCTGGAGCCAGTAGGTCGAGCCGTGATCCGCGAACGCGGTGTCCGCGCCGAAGCCCGTGCCGAGGAGCTTGCTCGCCCCGAGCGCGCACGAGAAGTTCTTCCCGCCGGCGATGCAGGGCGGTCCGCCGAAGCAGCCGCACACCTCGAGGAAGGCGTTGTTGACGCTGACCGGGTTGCCCTGGCTGTCGAAGGAGATGTTGCCGTCCTGCTGGTTCGCGGGGAACGGCATGAGGATCGAGACGAAGAAGTCGTTGAAGGTGGAGCAGATCCAGTCCGGCCACTCGTAGGTGAAGAAGTTGAAGCTGAACGAGAAGCCCTGGGCGTTGGTCGGCGTGAGGATCTCCAGCTGGAGGGCCGCGCCGTCGTGGGCCTCGCCGGTGATGGTGCCGGGGCACGCGGGCGACTCCTTGGGGAAGCCCTGGGGGTTGCCGGTGGTGTAGCCCTTGTCGAAGCCGCCCACGTCCTGGTAGCCCGGGTCGGTCGGCTGGCGCGCGGTGCCGCTGGAGAGCGCGAGCATGCGCTTGCCGCCCTGCACGTTCACGTTGGGGCCGAAGCCGCTGAGGATGCCGTGGCCGAGATCGTAGCTCGGCATGCCGGCGGCCGAGGCGCCGTCGGGGAGCACCCACTTGGCCGATTTCACGCCCCACTTCTTCGGGTCCTGGAGCTGCTGGCAGAGCTCGACGGCCTTGGCCGCGTTCATCGCGTTGTTGTCGGCGACGGCGAGACCGTCGTCGCAGGGAGGCGCGATGTTGTCGATCTGCCCGTCGCAGTCTTCGTCCACCGCGGGGGGCTTGCTGCCGTCGGGGTTCGGGGGCGCGATGACCTCGACCGCGCCCGGGTTCACGTTGGCGTCGCAGTCGTTGCAATCGCCCTCGGCGCCCGTGAAGCCGTCCTTGTCGCTGTCGTCGTTGGGGCCGGAGTTGCAGTTCATCCCGGTGCTCCCGCCGCTGCCGCTCGGGCCGGCGCCGCCGAGGCCGATGTCCCCTCCGTCGCCGCTGCCGCTGCTGGTCGTCCCGCTCGGGTTGCCGCTGCCCGTCGTGCCCTGCCCGGAGCCGCCGCCGCCCTGGCCGAAGGTGTTGGTCTTCGAGACCGCAGAGCATGCGAAGAGCGAAATCGAGAATGCCGCGAGCAAGAGCGAGGAACGGACGCGCATCGAGACCTCCAAAGCCATGACGGAACGAGCAGAACCGGGGCGCGGCCGCAATGCGTGGATCCCGGCGCGCGAGCGGTGCCAAGCATACACTGGGCCAGGTGCTCTCGCACGGCTTCCCGCGGCGCGTGTCGCCATTCCAGGACGGCGCGATCAAATACCGTGGCACGCAACGCGTGGAGGTTCCGGCGCGCAATGCGGCGGCGGCGCTCGGCGGCGCCGGCGCTCGGGCTCGCCGGGGCGGGGCCGCGCCGACCTGCTTGCCGCCCGCCGATCCCTCCAATACGAACGAGCGACGCATGCAAGGAGCGTCCACCCCGTCCGACCCGAGCCGCCTCGCGCCTGGGCGCACGATCGGCCCGTTCGTGGTCGAGGGGGAGCTCGGCGCGGGCGGGATGGGCGTGGTGTACCGGGCCGTGGGGCCGGGCGGCGTGCCCGCGGCGGTCAAGGTGCTGCGGGTGGGGCTCGCGAGCGCCGAGGCGCGCCAGCGCTTCGAGCGCGAGGCGGCGATCCGGATCGATCACCCGAACCTGATCCAGGTGCTCGACGCCGGGGTCGACGAGCCGAGCGGCTGTCCGTACATCGCGCTGGAGCTGCTCACCGGGGAGAGCCTGGAGCAGCGGCTGACGCGCGGTCCGCTCCCGGCTCGCGAGGTGGTGGAGCTCGGCCTCGCCGCATGTCGCGGCCTCGAGGCGGCGCATGCGGCGGGCGTGGTGCACCGCGATCTCAAGCCCTCGAACCTCTTCCTCTGCGCGGGCGGGGGCGTGAAGGTGCTCGACTTCGGGATCGCGCTCGTGAGCACGCGGGAGACGCGGCTCACGTCGGCGGGCGGGATCATCGGGACGCCCGCGTACATGTCCCCCGAGCAGGTGCGGGGCGACGCCACGGTCGATCTGCGCACCGATGTCTGGTCGCTCGGGGCGGTGCTCTACGAGGCCCTCGCCGGTCGCCCGCCGTTCATGCGCGAGACGGCCCTGGCGGTGATGCTGGCCATCCACATGGATGAGCCGGAGCCGCTCTGGTCGCTCGCCCGGGGCGCGCCCCCGGCCCTCGGCGCGGCGATCGAGCGGGCGCTCGGCAAGCGTCCCGAGCTGCGCTGGGCGAGCATGGCCGATCTCGGCGCGGCGCTCGCGGCGATCGAGCATGGGGCCGAGGCGGCGCGCGCGCCCACCGATCGTCCGCCTCCCTCAGAGATCTCGTTCGACGAGACGATCTCGGCCGAGTCGATCGCGCCCGCGCTCCTGCCCTCGCTCATCCCCGCCGGCGAGCACCGGATCGTGGCGGTGCTGCTCGCCGAGGGCGTGCGCGATCTCGCGGCGATCGGCGCGGCGATCCGCGAGCACGGCGGGTCGCTCCTGCCGCTCATCGGGCAGCGCGCCATCGGCCTCTTCGGCGCGGAGACCTGGGAGGGCGACGAGGTGGCATGCGCCGCGTCGGCCGCGCTCGCGGCCCGGCGCGCAGCCGTGCGGATGTCCGTGGCCTCGGGCCGCGCCACGAGCAGCGGCGGCGGCATCTCCGGGGCCGTGCTGCGCGCGGCCGAGGCCGGGTGCGCGGCGGGGCTCTCCGGCGTCGCCGTCGACGCGGCCACGGCGCGGAGCCTGGAGGCGCAGTTCCAGGTGGTCCCGGCGGGCCCCTCGCTCTGGGAGATCATCGTCCGCAAGGCGACCGAGTCGGTGCCCTTCGGCCCGATCAGCGTGGCCCCGCCGCTCCTCGGCCGCGAGGCCGAGCTCGCCCAGATGCGCGCCGCGCTCCGGAGCGTGCTGGAAGAGGCGCGCGCCTCGGTGGTGCTCGTGGGCGGGCCGCCCGGCATCGGCAAGAGCCGCCTCCGCGTGGCGATGGAGGGCGAGATCGAGGGCGCGAGCGAGCCGATCTTCGCCCTCGGGGCGCGCGCCGAGCCGCTCCAGCGCGAGGCCGCGCTCTCCCTGTGGGGCGCGGCGCTGAAGAGCCGCCTCTACGCCCGGACGAGCGCGCCCAACGCGACGATCCTCGACCTCGATCTCTCGGCCGCCGAGCGCCGGGGCGCGCTCTCGGAGCTCGTGGGCGAGGCGATCGACAACCCCGTCTCCGCCGCGGCGTGCGCCGAGTTCCTGGGCGAGCTCGTCGGCGTCTCCATGCCCGAGTCCAAGGCGCTGCTCGCCGCGCGCGCCGACCCGCAGCTCATGGCCGATCGCCTGCGCCTCTCGCTCCTCGATTTCTTCGAGGGCCTCGCCGAGAAGGGCCCGGTCGCCCTCTTGCTCGAAGATTTGCAGTGGGCCGATCAAGCGTCGATGGCCTTCCTCGAAGACCTGCTCGACCGGCTCTCCGAGGCGCCGTTGCTCGTGTTCGCGACCGCGCGCTCCGAGCTGTTCGAGCGCCGCCCCGGGCTCTTCGCGGGCCGCAACCTGGTGAAGATCGATCCGCGCGGGCTCATCTCGTCCGACGTGGCCGCGCTCGCGCGGTGGATCGCGGGCCGCCCGCTGCCCGAGCCCCTCGCCCGCGCGCTCGCCGAGCGCACCGCGGGCCACCCGCTCTTCGTCGAGCAGATCGTCCGCGAGCTGAAGGATCACGGCCAGCTCGAAGGGGAGGTGGGCGAGCTGCCGATGCCGCTCACCGTCGAGGCCGCGGTGCAGTCCCGCCTCGATCACCTCCCACCCGCCGAGAAAGACGCGTGCAAGCGCGCGTCGATCTTCGGGCGGCCCTTCTCGACCGAGGAGCTCGAGGCGATGGGCGTGGGCGGCGCGGCGGCGCTGCTCGGCTCGCTCGGCAAGCGCGATCTCGTCACGGGCCGCGTCAAGGCCGGCGGGGGGCGCGGGCGTCAGTTCCAGTTCCGGAGCACCCTGGTCGTCGACGTGGCCTACGGGATGCTCGCCGACGAGGTGCGCCGCGATCTGCACCGGCGCGCGGCGCTCTACCTCGGCGGGCAAGCGCAGGCCGACGACGAGGAGGTGGGCTCGCATCACGAGCGGGGCGGGGAGCCGCTCGCGGCCGCCGCGCGCTACGCCGCGGCCGCCCTGGGCGCGGCCCCGCGCGGCGACACGCCGACCGTGCTGCGCTGCTCGGAGAAGGCCCTCGCCCTCGGCGCGCCGCTCGCCCAGCGCTTCGCGTTGCACATGGCGCGCGCCGAGTCGCTCAAGTTCCTGGGCAAGCGCGACGCGCAGGGGCAGGAGCTCGGGCATGCGCGCGGGCGGCCTCGACCGACGTGGAGGTGGCGCGCGTCCTCACCGAGCGGGCGACCTGGCGGATCCGGATCGGCCAGAAGTCGAGGCGCTCGCCGACGAGGCGGCCGTGACGGCGGCGGCGCGCGCGGGCGATCCCGAGGTGCTCACCGGCGCCCGCGCGCGCTACGTCACCGCGCTCATCTACACGGGCGGCCTCCAGCGCGCCCGCGAGGCGTTCGCCGAGGCCCTGGAGCTCTCCGAGGCGGCGACGCCGCGCACGCGGGCGTTCCTGGCCGACGTGCGCGCGCAGCTCGCGGGTGCGATCGGCGATCTCGGAGAGCGCCGAGACGCCTTCGAGGATGCGGTGCGGCTCTACCGCGAAGCGGGCGATCTACGCCGCGCGGCCGGCGCCGAGGCCAACCTCGCCGATGTGTACAACCGGGTCGGGGCCTACGCCGGGAGCGCGGCCGACGCGCTTTCCGCAAGGCGATCGAGGACGGCCGGCATCAACAACCGCCGGATGGAAGGGTACGCGCTCGTCAACCTGGGCTACGCGCTCTCTCGCCAGGGCAAGCTGGAGGCGCTCGACGCTGCGCATGCGCGCTCGCGGCAGCCGCGAGCAACCGGGAGATCCGCCTGATGCTCGGCGCGCGTGTACCTGGCGCGCGCGCAGCTCGGCAACGCGCCGCCGCTCGACATCGCGCAGGACGCCGAGTCCGCCGCCGAGGCCGAGGAAAGTGGGCGGATCGGGACCAGGACCGTGGCCCTCACCGTGGCCGCCGCGGCCCATAGAGGCGGGAGATCTCGACCGCGCTCGCGCTCTCCACCCGGGCGATGGTGGCGCTCGATCAGCTCGGTGGCATCGAGGAGGACGAGGCCGAGGTGTATGCGACCCGGGCCCGGATCCTGGCCTCCGCCGATCAGCGAGCCGCGGCCACCGACGTCCGCGAGCGCGGGGCTCGGCGAGTGCGCGAGATCGCCGAACGCATCAGCAACACGGCGTGGAGGGAGCGCTTCCTCCACGCCGTCGCCGCTCACCGGGAGCTGCTCACAGGCCCTTGACCCCGAGGCTCGCGAGGCCTTCGCCCTTGAGAAGGCTGGTCGGCGAGGGCCTGTCGTTGGGATCGATGAGGCCCACGAGATCGTTCGGATCGATCAGCAGCCCGTCGTTGATCGCCGCGGCGCCCGACCGGGTGATGCCCTTGTCCCAGTTGTACGTCCCGGGCCCCCAGATCTCCTCCGTGCCGTCGGGGCTGCCCTGGCAGATGGCCCCGAAGGCCGCGCCGGTCGACTCGGCGGTGACGCTCGTCCAGGTCAGGTGAACGAGCGGGCTCATGGGGTCGTACGGCCCGAGATCGACCTGCAAGCCGGTGTGCGCGTTGCCCGTGAAGGACACGCTGTTGAACACCGTGTCCGTGCCGGAGCGGACGAGCTGGACGCCGTCGCCGAGCTCGATCCCCTTGCCGGCGGGGCCGAGCGTCCGGGTGGCGAGCGCGGTGTTCGAGACCTTGGTGTTCGACACGTGGACCTTCGCCACGTCGACGAAGACCATCCCGGCGAAGCGGTTCCCCTCGACGAGGTTCGTCGCGCCGCCGAGCTCGAAGCTGTCCGCTGCTTGCACCCAGATCGCGGGGCCGTGGTTGCCGGTGGCGGTGATGTCGTTGTGGACGCCGTTCGCGCCGACGTGGAGCAGGCCCATGCCGAAGCCGTCGCAGACCTGGAGGCCCTTCGAGCTGACCTGGGCGCCGCCCTCGAACACGCCGTTGTACGCCGGCACCTTCCGGTTGCCGGGGAAGGCGCTGCACAGCGACACGCTCTCGAGCTTGGCCGAGCCGCCGTGCACGAACAGGCCGGTGCCGAGCGTCTGCGAGGCGCTCCCGCCCGTCCACGTGAGGTTGGAGTCGAGGAAGAGCGCGCCGTAGTCGGCGAGGCCCGTCACTGTGGTGGCGTCGAGGACGACCGTCGCGGTGTTGAGGACGACGATGCCGTGGGTCGGCGCCTCCTTGGGCTGCACGTCGGCGGGGAACTCCCGGGCGCTGCGCGGTGTGACGCCGCCGTTCACGCTCACGTTCTTGAGCGAGAGGCTGGTCGCCCCGTCGATCGCGACGCCGAGCCCGCGCTGGAGGACGACCTCCACGTCGTCGATCGCGAGGTCCACGGCGCCTTTGGCGACGATCGCCGCGTTGCCGCTGGAGGTGAGGGAGAGGCCGCTCAGGTGCGTCTTGCCTTCACCGGGCAGGACATGCAGGCCGAACGTGCCGGCCTTGGCCTCGATCCAGCTCTGGCCCTGGCCGAGGCCCACGATCGTCACGCCCGCCGGTACGTCGAGCGGGCCCTCGAGCGTGCACGCGTCGAGCTTGATGATGTCGCCCTTCGACGCGCCCTCGATCTTGCTCCGGATCGCTTGCTGGTTGGTGCAGGGGGTCTTCGGCGCGATGGTGGAGCCGCCGGCGCCTGAGGTGGAGGAGGTGCCGGTGCCCGAGCCTCCCGTCCCCTCGGTGCCCCCGCCGGTCCCGCCCGTGTCGTACGACGCGCCGACGCCGCCGGTGCCCCCGCCGGTCGCGGAGGCGCTGAGCGCGCAGGCTTCGAGCAGCAAGGTGACGCTGATGGTCGAAAGCAAAATGGCGCGGTTGGTCAAGCAAGCCTCCTCGCCGCCGGGCGCGGCGGGAGGATCAAAGCCAAAGTCGTACCGGCTTACAAGAGGCGGGCAGGGAAGCGCTGCCTCGCGGCGGCGCCACGACAGCCGAGTCGGGTTTTGGCACACCCAGGCTCAGGTCCGGGCGAGCGGTGGGGGGGACCACCCGCCGAAGATGCGCTCGAGCGAGAGCGCCACCGCGATGGTCAGGGTGTCCTGGTGGTGGGCGCTCGCCACCTGCACGCCGAGGGGCAGCCCCTCGCGGTCGAGGCCGAGCGGCACCTGGGTGGCGGGCAGCTCCAGCACGTTGAAGATCGCGGTGTACACCCAGTTGAACGGCGGCAGGAGCGGCCGGTTGTGCGCAGGCGCGGGGCTCGTGTACGAGGGGTAGAGCATCACCCCGCGCGGGCCGAGCAGCTCGAGGATCTCCGCGCGGAGGGCGCGGCCCTGGGCCACGAAGCGGGGCGCGTGGTTCGGCAGGAGCTTGGGCACCTTCTCCAGGACGGTGAGCGCCAGCGAGGGGAGCGTGTAGGGCGATCGGCGCGCGGCCCAGCGGAGCAGCTCCACCGCCGGCTGCACCGGCGTCCCGTCGCCGAGGAGCGTCGCGTACGAGGGGCCGCCCGCGGCGTCGAGCGCGGCGCCCCAGATCTCCAGCGTCTGCGCGAGCCCGGCGATCTTCGCGGTCCGCACCCGGGCGCCCTTCCGCTCGAGGGCGCGCGCCGCCTCTTGCTGCACGCGCTGGAGCGACGCGGCGACCGGCAAGGAGCCGTTGTCCTCCACCGTCAACACCGTCATCGAGCCGAAATCGACCGCCTCCGGATCGCCGAGCCCGGGCCGGTGCTCGGGATCGGCGAGGACGCGGAGCAGCGGCATCAGGTCCTCCGCGCGGCGGGCGAGCGGGCCGGTCGTCACGTAGCGCATGGCCGGCTCGGCCGGCAGCGGGTACTGTCCGATGTTGCTCACCAGCCCGCCCGTCGGCTTGTGGCCGAAGATCCCGTTGAAGAAGGCGGGCATCCGGATCGAGCCGCCGATGTCCGAGCCGAGGCCGAACGGCGAGCCCCCTGCGCCGATGATCGCGCCCTCGCCGCCCGAGCTGCCGCCGACGATCCGGCTCGGATCGTAGGGGTTGTTGGTGCGCCCGTAGACACGGTTGTTGCTCTCCATCCACATGCAGAGCTCGGAGACGTTGGTCACGCCCATGGGGATGGCGCCGGCGTCGCGGAGCCGGCCGACGGCCACGGCGTCCTCGGCGGCGATCCGCCCCTTGCGGGCCACGAGGCCCGAGGTGTTGGGCATCCCGGTGAGCGCGAAGCACTCCTTGATCGTGCAGGGGACGCCGTGGAGGGGACCGAGCTCCTCACCTGCGGCGAGGCGGCGATCGGCCCGATCGGCCTCGGCGAGGGCCTCGTCGAAGCGGCGCGCCACGACGGCGTTGATCACGGGATCGACCTTCTCGATCTGCTGGATGTGGGCGGCGACCGCCTCGCGGGAGCTGAGCTCCTTGCGGCGGATCATCCCGGCGATCTCGAGGCCGGAGCGGGTGAAGAGAGGGTTCATGGGGGCGAGGATCTCAGCATGGGAGAGGTCATGGGCCGGGGAGGGAGTCAATGGGAATCGGGAACGGGAACGGGAACGGGAACGGGAACGGGAACGGGAACGGGAACGGGAACGGGAACGGGAACGGGAACGGGAACGGAAGTATGTGTTGCTGTTGCTGCGGGGGGCGAGGCGATCGGGGCCAAGGGGGGCGTGGGCTCCGGTGTTCCACGGGCCGGAAGCGATCCCCGCGCAGGGGCTCGGGGCCACGCGCGTGGCCTCGAAAGGCATCGATCTGCCTGCCCGCGCGGAGGAGCGCCTCTCGCTCTTCTCCTGCTCCGAAAGCGAGGAACCTTCATGAGCTCTGCCCGCTGGGCCCTGGGCGCCGCGCTGGCGCTCTGCTTCTCCGTGTCGGCCACCGCGTCGGCCGACGATGTCTGCATCTCTCCTCAGGCGGTAGCGGCGCTCACCGCCTGTCCCGGCTCACCCGCCGATAGGGTCGAGGTGAGCGCCCACCGCGGCGCGAAGATCGCGGCGCCCGCCTCTCCCCCGGGCGCCGCGCGCGATCCCAGGAAACCCCCGAGCCCCGGTGAGCCGGCGAGCGCCCCCGAGATCCGCCGCGGTACCGGGCAGAAGGTGAATCAAGGGCCGATCGCCCAGGGCGTGGTGACGATCCAGCAGCTCGAATCGCTGCTCGCCGCCACGCCGGCCGACGCGCCCGATCGGCCGAAGCTCCTGAAGCGCCTCGGCGACGAGTATGTCGAGCTGGAGTCCCAGGCCTTCCGCCGCAAGATCGAGAGCCGTGTTCAGGCCTCCGACATCGCGCGCAAGGACGACAAGGGGGCGAAGGCGCTGCTCGCCGAGGGCGACAAAGCCGAGAAGATCGAGTCGGCCGCGCGGCAGGCCGCGATCCGCCACTATGGCCAGCTCAAGAGCCGGTATCCGAATTACTGCCAGTTCCCGAACGCCGCCGATCCGGCGAAGAGCCAGGGCTGCGGCGACGAGGTGCTCTACGATCTCGCCTACGAGCACGAGCAGGACAAGAAGCCCGACGAGGCGCGCAAGGCCTACCTGGAGCTGATCCAGCGATTCCCTGTCTCCCGCTACGTGCCGAGCGCCTACCTCGCCTTCGGCGAGCTCTTCTTCGCCGAGGCGCAGGCCGATCCGAGCCGATTGCCGCTCGCCGAGCAGTCGTACAAGGAGGTCATCAAGTACCCTGCGCCGGACAACAAGGTCCTCGGCTATGCCCACTACAAGCTCGCCTACGTGCACTGGAACAAGGGCGATTATGCCCAGGCCCTGAGCGAGCTCAAGAAGACCATCGATTTCGGGGTGCAGTTCCCGGCCCTCGCCGGGGCCAAGCAGATCGCCGGGGCGGCCCGCCACGACCTGCTCCCGCTCTTCGCCCTCACCGGCGATCCGGCGAAGGCCTACGATTTTCTCCACCCGCTGAGCGGGGACAGCGGGGGGAGCAACGAGCTGACCTACAAGATGATGGACGACCTCGGCCGGGCCTACCTCGATATCGGCAACTACAAGGGGACGGTGGCCGTGTACCGGGACCTGATGAAGCGGGACGAGGGGCCGAAGAATTGCCTCTACCAGGCGAGGATCTCCGAGGCGACCCTGGCCCTCGAGTCTGGGCACAAGCCGGCGATCAAGCAGGAGCTCGACCGGCAGCTCGAGGCCTACGAGCGCGCGAAGAAGCGGGGTATCCCGGCCGAGGCGCTCGGCCAGTGCGCGAGCGCGACCGCCGATCTGATCGTGGAGACGGCGATGGCCTTCCACCTCGAAGCGCAGGGCAACGGCGGTGTGCGCGGCACCGGCAACCAGGAGACGATGACCCTCGCCGCGCAGCTCTACGACATGGCCATCCGCTCCTTCAGCGCCGCCGAGTGGAAGACCTTCGAGTTCCCCAAGATCGTGAAGGAGGACTGGCCGACCGCGCTCTCGATCCGCTATCAACGCGCCGATCTGCTCTATTTCCAGAAGGACTGGGCCGCATGCGGGCCGGCCTTCGACGCCGTGGTCGACGCCGATCCGAAGGGGCCGCTCGCCGCCGAGGCCGCCTATGCCTCGCTGCTCTGCTACCAGGGAGTCTATCACGCCTCGCACCAGAACCGCGCCGATCGGGCGGGGCTCGCCGCCGAGCGCGGGCGCGGCACACCGGACCTCTCCCCCAAGCCGCTCAGCCCCGCCGACAAGGCGATGCTCGGCGCCTTCGATCGTTATCTCTGCCTCATCAAGCCCGCGCCGGGCGACAAGGAGGCCGAGGAGCGCGCCGTCGAGATCGAATATGCCCGGGCCCGGATCTATTTCGAGAACCACCACTGGGAGGAGGCGGCGGTGGGCTTCCGCGGCGTGGCGCTCAATCACGCCTCCTCGGACGCCGGCATCTACGCGGCGCAGCTCTACCTGGAGGCCCTCAACGTGCTCGGGAGCAGCGTCAAGCCGGCGCGCGTCTCCTGCTTTTCGGACATGAACCGGGACGTGGGCAAGCTCGCCGCGCTCTACTGCGGAGAGGGGATGAAGGCGGAGAACGCCGACGCGTGCGGGGGGCTGGAGAAGGTCTCCTGCGATCTCGAGCGGCAGGCGATCGAGAACCTCGTGCGGGAGGCCGACGCGGGCAGCGTCATGAGCGCCTACGAGAAGGCCGGCCAGGCGTACCTCGATCTCTGGAACAAGCGCGGCAAGAAGCAGCGCGAGAGCAAGAGCCCCACCTGCGCGCCGATGGACGAGGTCCTCCACAACGGGGCCAAGGCCTTCCAGGCGGCGCGCCTCATCGCCAAGGCCATCGCCGTGCGCAAGGTGCTCATCGATCCTCGTTATGGCCTCGAGAAGACCGCGCTCGGCAAGCAGGCGGTGCTCGACATCGGCAAGAACTACCAGGCCATCGCGGTGTACGACGAGGCGGCGAGCTACTACGAGCGCTTCTCGCGGGAGAGCGCCGGCGACGCCAGGGCCGCCCAGGCCCTGCAAGACGCGGTGGTGCTCCGCCTCGGCCTCGGGCAGGAGCCCGCCGCCCTCGACGACGCCGAGCTCTTCGCCAGGAGCTACGGATCGAAGCAGCCCGCCCTCTCCGCGCAGATCGCCTTCGCGATCGCCGCGCACGACGTGGAGCACGGCGATCGCGCGGTGGCCAAGCGGCGCCTCGCCGGGGCCATGGCCGCCGTCGATCGCAGCGCGCCGCCCGACGTGCAGGTGGTCGCCCACGCCCTCCTCGGCCGCGTGCTCGCCGAGGGCAACGACGTGACGGGCGCGGCGGCCGAGCTCGGCAAGGTCCGCGCGGCCTACCGCGATCCGGCGGCCTTCCTCGCCAGGCTGGGCGGCGGGAGCGAGCCCGAGACGCAGCACCGCCTCGCCAAGGTGCTCATGGCCGTGGGAGAGGCCCAGTTCTTCTTCGCCGAGCAGCAGCGCAAAGAGGTCGACCAGATCCGCTTCCCGGAGTACCGCGGCTCCGGTCGCCGCGACGACGTGATGCGCCACATCGACACCAAGGTGCGGGCCTGGATCAAGAAGAAGCAGCCGGCCATCGAGGCCGCGGAGAAGGCCTATCTCACCATCGAGGCCATCGAGCCCGTCCCCCCGCCGGCCTTCATGATCGCCGCCGGCTCCAGGGTCGGCCAGATGTGGAGCCGCTTCGTGGCCGAGTTCCGCGCCGCGCCCATCCCCAAGGAGTGGATGCAGCACGGGCCGAGCCCCTACGGCGACCTGACCTGGGACGAGATCCGCACCGAATATTACAACGAGATCGACCGGGTGAGCGAGCCTTACCGGCAGCGCGCGAAGGTGGCCTATCAGGCATGCCTCCGCTACTCGCTCAAGTACCAGCACTTCGACGAGAATTCCCGCGCCTGCGAGGTGTGGCTCGCCCGCACCTACGGCGCCGAGTACCACCTCGTCGACGAGATCAAATCCGCCCCCGCCTGGATCGGCACGCCGATGGAAGGCACTCCGGCCTTCATGACTCGCAACGACGCTCCCTGATCGTTGCCATCCGGGCCGGTGTTGCCACGAAATTTTAACGCAAAGACGCAAAGGCGCCAAGACGCAAAAAGGCAAAGAAAGAACCTCTTTATTCTTCTTGCGCCTTTGCGCCTTTGCGCCTTTGCGTTGAAATAACAACCGCATCAAATCAGCAAAAGGATCCACCGAAGCGCGCTTCACCAGGGGATCGATCCCGCAAGAAAAGTGGTGATCGAGGGGACCGTCCCGCCGCCGCCGGGAGGTGTGCAGTGGTAGAGGTATCGATCGGGCAGCGACTCCTGTGTGCAGACGCCGAGGGCGAGGCCGAGGACGCCGTAGCAAGGCCCGACCACCTCGATAGGCCCGCAGTCGTAGCCGGTGGAGAGGACGCCCAGGTCGAGGTCGAGGAGCTCTGGTTCGGTGCAGACGCGACGGGCCATCTGCGAGGGGAGCACCGAGAGCGGATCGTAGCAGGCGTAGACCCTGGGCGAGGTCGTGAACAGGTTGCCGAAGAACACGCCTTCGCGCGTCTGGTAGGTGGAGCGCTCGGCGGTGGTGGTGGCGAGCGCGGTGTGGGCGCCGCGTGACGACAGCATCACCGATACGCCCTCGGCGTTCACCCGGGAGGCGAGGCAGCTCGACACCCACTGCTGTCCCGGGAGATCGAGGGCCTGCGTGGCCCAGTAGGGCGCGAGCCCGAGGAGGCCGGGGTACGACTCCATGTGGACCACGCTGTCCGCGTCGGTCCACGAGAAGTCGAACGATTGATTGGACGAGAGGGCGCACCCCACGGTGTAGCGGAGCAGCTCGCGCGAGAGCGCGCCCGCCTCGCCCGGGTCCTCGATGGCGTCCATGGCCTCGGGGCTCAAGGCGTTGGGGTTCAAGGCGTTGGGGTTCAAGGCGTTGGGGTTCAAGGCGTTGGGGTTCAGCGCGTTGGGGTTCAAGGCGTTGGGGTTCAGCGCGTTCGGGTTCAACGCCGCCTCCCGGGCGACGCCGACCTCCTCTCCGGCGTTCGACGAGCAGCCAGCGCAGAGCGCGCAGGGCAAGGCGACGGCGGCGATCGCGCCGCCCTTCAAGAAGCGAAGCACACCCATCTTCGTCCCGGCGATCGGCGTCCTCTTCATCACGACCTCCTTGTCTGGTCCGGCGAGAGCGCGGCTGTGTGAGCCGCGGCGCAACATCACGGGCGATTCCGCCCCTCGGTCAGGAGGGCCGCGTCCTCCGGTCCCACCACCGTCGTCTCGTCATCGCCGGAGAGCCCGGCGAGCGCGGGGGTCGTGCGCACCCCGCTCGTCTTCGGGTGGGAGACCCAGGCTTCGGTGCGGAGGAGCGCTCCTCCGGCGATCTCCGCCGGGCTCCCGGGCTTCCAGAGGATCTCGGCGGCGTGCAGGCAGATGTCCACGTGGAGGCGATCGTCACCGCCGGGGCGGGAGAGGAGCTCTTCGTGGAGCGAACGCGAGAGGCTCCGCGCCTCGTCCAGGGCGCGCCTCGCCTCCGCCGGGGCCGCGGGGAAGGGGCGAACCCCGAAGACCACCGTCCCCGTCGACATCACCAGCGTGAAGCCCGCGCCCCTGAGCGCGGTCTCCACCCGATCGAGGACGAAGCCGATATCGTCGTTGAGCGAGTCGTCGAGATCGTCGATCCGGCTCGGGGTCTGGAGCTCCACGTGAATCCCGAGGCCCAGGGATCGCTGCTCCGGAGGCGCGTCGCTCGCCGCCCGGGTCTCGGCCACCGCCGCCCGCAGCGACGCCATCAGCTCGGCGATGGAGTCGAAGCGGTAGTCGGGCTGCTTCTCCAGGCAGCGCAGCACGATCGCGTCCAGCCCAGAGAGGACGGGGAAGCGCTGGCTCGGGCGCGGAGGCGGCTGTTCCATGTGCTGGCGGGCGAGCTCGAGGGGGCTCCGGGCGTCGAAGGGGAGCCGGCCGGTCAGGAGCCGGAAGAGCAGGATCCCGAGCGCGTAAATGTCGGCCCGCCGATCCACCGGTTTGCCCGTGAACTGCTCGGGGGCCATGATCGTCACGGTCCCCACCTGCCGCCCGTCCGACGTGAGGCCCGTCGATCCTTCGGCCGTGTCGGTCAGCTTCGCGATGCCGAAGTCGAGCAGCTTGATCCGGCGCGGCTCGCCCCCCGCGGCCTCCACGACGAAGATGTTGCTGGCCTTCACGTCGCGGTGGACGACTCCGTGATCGTGCGCCGCGGAGAGGGCGGCGCACACGGGCTCGAAGATCTCGAGCGCCTCGCGAGGCGACATGCGCCCGCCGGCCCGGAGCAGATCGTGGAGCGTCCGGCCCTCGAGATACTCCATGACATAGAAAGGCCGGCCGTCGTCGAGCGTCCCCACCTCGTAGATGTCGATGATGCTGGGGTGGCGGAGCATGTTGACGATCTTCACCTCCCGCGAGAAGCGCTCCATCATTTTGGGCGAGGCGGCCAGCGTCTGGTGCAGGACCTTGACGGCGGCGCGCCCGCCCTCGCTCGCGTGCTGGGCCTCGTAGACCGAGCCGCAGCCGCCGCGGGCGATGAAGCGCTGGACGACGTACTCCCCCGCGCGCGAGCCCAGGACGAGCTCCCCCCGGGCCGCGGCCTCCTCGGCCACGGAGAAGGTCCGGGTGTCGTCGTGCCGGTGTCGTCGTTCCACGGCCCTCCTTCCTCATGCGAGGACGGTCGCAAGGATCGCTCGGGTTCGAAGAATTGGCGTCGGCGCTTCGGCGTCGGTGCCGATCGCAGAATCGTGGGATGGCAGACGGATCGCGGGCTGCTCCAGGCGTCGCGAAAAAAAGACCTCCTCCCTCGCTCCTCGTGCCCTCTCGGACCCGTGTCCTCAGGTTCTTCCTTTCGATCTCAAAAATCAATGGGAAAGGCGGTGAATGTTCCAGGCTGCAATCGTTTCGGACGGATCGGGAAGGACGCTATCCCTGCGAGGAGACCGACGATCCGCCTGCCACGCTCGGTCGATGTCGCGGTGTCGCGCAGGTTGCTCACGGAGCCGGGCGACAGTGGCGTGACAGTGGCGTAAGAATGGTCTTCCGGCCCGGCCACCGCGAATATGCAACCCCTTCTCTCTCGACCCGACGACTCGTGGGTTCCCATGGAAGAGGTGGTCACTCGCTGTCCCACCTGTCTGCGCCGCGTGGTATGGCGAGATACCGGCTGTCCAATCCATGGACCGCTCCCGGGAGCGGCCACGGGCGAACAGGAGCGCTCGGCGGACGTGTGGATCGAACGGCCCGTGTTCCCGGGCTATCGGGTCGAGGCGATCCTCGGCCGGGGCGGCTTCGGCACCGTCTTTGCTGCTCGGCGCGAGCCCGGGGGCGACCGGGTTGCGATCAAGCTCGCTCGGGGCGATCGACCGGGCGCCGGCGGTCGCCTGCTCGGAGAGGCGGCCGCGCTCGAAGCCGTGGGCCCGCCGCATGTGCCGGTCGTGTTCGAGCGCGGGATCACCGCGGGCGGCGATCCCTACGTGGTGATGGGCTACCACGAGGCGCCGCCGCTCGCCCGGCGCCTCTTCGCCGGCAGCGAGCCTGTCCCCGTCGCGCAGGCCTGCCGGCTCGCGATTGCCATCCTCCACGCCGTCGAGGCCATCCACGCGAAGGGGTACGTTCACCGGGATCTCAAGCCCGAGAACATCCTCGTGGGCGACGAGGGCCGGGCGTGGATCCTCGACCTCGGGCTCGCGTCGGCGCCGAGCGCGCCGGCCCCGGAGCTCGGCTCGAGCGGCGAGGGCGCCGTGGCCGGCACGGCGGAGTACATGGCCCCCGAGCAGTGCGACGGGCGCGCCGACATCGACGCGCGGGCGGATGTCTATGCGATGGGCGTCATCCTCCACGAGCTCGTCTCGGGGCGACCTCCGTTCTCGGGGACGCCCGCGGTGATCAAGCAGGCCCACATGGGCCACCGACCACCGCGCCTCACGTCGCTCTCGGGCGAGCCCGTCCCCGCGGCGGTCGAGGCGATCGTGCGGCGGTGCCTCGCCAAGGATCGCGAGGATCGCTTCGAGAGCGCCGCGGCGCTGCGTCTGGCCATCGAGCGCGCGATCGAGCGCCCGATCGATCCGCCGGTGGACGAGCGGGATCCGGCGCTGGTTCCACCGGGAGGACCAGCGCTCGGGGCGGCGAGCGCGGGGCCGGCGCGGGCCGCGTCGAGCGAGGGACCGCGCGCGCTCTGCCTGCTGTTCTTCGAGGCCGAGGCCGACGTGATGGCCATCCAGGCGGCGCTGAGAGCGCTCGGCGGGCACCTCGCCCACGCCTCGGGTCGGAGGTGCGTGGCGGTCCTCGAGCCGGAGCAGGGCGACAACCCCGTCGACCTCGCGTCGAGCGCGGCGCGGTCGCTGATCGACAAGGGGATCTCTGCGCGCGTCCGGCTCGATCTCGGCCCGGTGTCGATCCAGACCCGGAAGGACGGCTCGAAGCGATTCCTGAGCCCGCTCTTTTCCCGGGGCGATCGCTTCCCATCCGGCGACGGGCCGCCGGGCCTGTCGTTCGCGCCGACCTTCGCGGACGCGGCCCCGGCGTCCATCCCGCGCGCGGGCGACATGTCCATGGGCGATCCCGCCCTCTCCGCGATCGGCCGCGAGCCCCGGCCTCACGGCGCGGATCCGATGGAGGCGCCGCTCTTCGGCAGGGACGATCTCCTGGCCGCGCTGGCGCTCGGCGCGCGGCGCGCCGCCCGGGAGGCGAGCCCTTCGATCGCGATCGTGCTCGGTGAGCTCGGGCAGGGGAAGACGCGGCTCGCGGGCGCCCTCGCCGCGCGCCTCGAAGGGCTCGATCCACGCGTCGAGGTGATCGCGCTCCGCGCGCGCGGGCTGCCCGGCGGCGCCGAGGAGACGGTCCGGGAGCTCCTCGGACGGCTGCTCGATCTCCCCCCGACCGCCCCTCCGGACGGTGGTGAGGCGCTGCTCGTGGAGCGCCTCGGGCCGCATTCCAGCGCCGCGCCCGCGGTGGCGCTCGCGATCGGCTGGGCGCGCTCCTCCGGTCCGGAGGCGCCCGCGTGGCCCGACGTGCGCGCGCAGGAGGCCGCGCCCGGCGCGCTCCGCTCCATGCTCACGCTCGCGCTCGGCGAGGTGCTCCGCGCCCGCGCCGCGCGGAGGCCGCTCGCCGTGGTGCTCGACGACGCCCACCTCGCCGGCGAGGTGCTGCTCGGGGCCCTGGAGGTCGCGACGCTCGCCGAGGCGGGCGCGCCGATCTGGATCGGCGTCTTCGCGCGGCCGTCCTTCGCCGAGGATCACGCGGCGTGGGGCGAGCGCGCCGCGCGGCGGGACGAGGTTCGCCTCGGCGCGCTCGATCCCGCGAGCGCCGTGGAGCTCTGCAGGTGGTTGCTCCGCCCGGTCGAGGACGTGTCGGCGGCCGCGGCCGAGCGCCTGGTCGCCCGCGCCGAGGCATGCCCGCTGCTCCTCGCCGAGCTGATCCGCGGCCTCGGGCGCGCCGGCATGATCCACCGGAGCCCCCGGGGGGACGCGTGGTACCTGGCCACCGACGAGCTCGATCGCCTGCCCGATCTGCCGCTCGTGGTGTGGTCGGCCCAGCGCGAGCTCGACGCGCTCCCGGTCGCGCTCCGCGCGCATGCGCGCATGCTCGCGCTGCTCGGCGACGAGGTGACGATCCCGGAGATCGCGGGTGTGCTGCGCCGCCTGGACGAGCGGGGCGGCGCGGACGATCTGCCGCTCGACGCCGGGGTCGCGGCCGATCGGCTGCTCGACGCGGGGCTCACGATCCGCGACGATCGCGGGAGGATCAGCTTCCGCCACCCGCTCGTGCGCGAGGAGTTCGCGCGCTCGGCCCCCGATGCGCTGCGCCGGCGCGTGCACCTCGCGGCGTCCGACTACTACGGCGGCGAGGCTCCTCCGGGCGATCGCCGGCTCGCGCAGCTCGCGCTCCACGCCGCGCGCGCGGGCCTCTCCGCGGTCGCCGCCGAGGCCTACCTCGGGCTCGCCCGGAAGGCCGCCGCGCACCACGCGTACACCGAGGCGGAGCGGCTCTACACGCGATCGCTGGAGCAGCAGGCCGAGACCGACCCGCGCCGCCTCGAGGCGCACCAGGGGCGGGGCCTCATGCGCTACCGGATCGGACGCTACCACGACGCGCTCGCCGATTTCTCGATGGCGCGGGCCGCGGCGGCGCGGGAGAGCGACGCGCGGATCCAGATCGAGATCCTCCTCGACGAGGCCACGGCGCTCGACTGGATGGACGAGCACGAGCGCTCCGCGGCGCGCGTGGAGGAGGCGGGGGCGCTCATGCCCGAGCCCGCGCCGCCCCTGCTCGGGGCCCGGCTGCTCCTCGGGCGCGGCCGCTCCGCGCACCGCGCGAGCCGCGAAGAGGAGGCGGCCGCGCTGATCGAGCGCGCCGCTGCGGAGGCGAGCCTGCTCGGCGACGAGGGGTACGAGACGCTGGTGATCGCGCTCCTGATGCTGGGCTTCATCCTCCAGGGGCTCGGCCGGCTCGACGACGCGGGCGCCGCGCTCGAGCGCGCGATCGCGCGCTGCGAGGAGCACGGCGACACGTTCCACCGCGGCGCCGCCTACCTCAACCGGGGCCTGCTCCGCGCAGTGCTCGGCCAGACGGAGGGCATGGTCGACGATCTCCGGCGCAGCATCGCGATGGCGCGCAGCCTCGGGCAGAGCTCGCTGGAGCTGATGGGCGAGTACGATCTCGGCGAGTACCTCTACCTGATGGACGACCTCGACGCGGCAGAGCCCCATGTGAAGCGCGCGCGGGCCATCGATCGCCGGCTCGCGGGTGGCGAAGGGCGGGCGGTGGTCGTGCTGCTCGAGGCGCGCCTCGCGTGCTACCGCGGCGACGAGGCGAGCGCGCGGGCCTTGATCGCAGGCATCCGCGAGCGACAGGCCCGCGCCTCGGGCGACGCCCGCGCCGCGGCGCAGCTCGCCCCCTCGGACGACGTGCTCTGCGCGATGGTCGAGCTCTCGCTCGACGACGGCAGCGACGCCGCGTGGGACGCGCTGGAGGCGCGCTCCGCGGTCTCGTCGGTCGGGCAGGAGCGGATCGAGGTGATCGAGGGCCGCGCGATCGCCGCGATCCGCCGCGGTCGCGAAGAAGCGGGGCGCCGGGCTCTGGAGCGAGCGATCGCGCTCTCAGCCGTGATACCGAACGTCATGGCCCAGCGCCTGCGTTCGCGCTTGCCCCCTGAATCGGTATTGCCCCCTGGTTTTTAACGCAAAGTCGCCAAGGCGCAAAGACGCAAAAATACAATTCCCATCATTCTTCTTGCGCCTTTGCGCCTTTGCGCCTTTGCGTTGAAATAAAACCTCATCAAATCAGCGGAACGCCCCACCGCAGAGCGAGCGACACGAGTCACCTCTCCTCGAACACCCGGACGAACTGGCGCGGCGCGCGCTTCTTTCGCATGCAGCGCGTCTCCGCGCTCATGTAGCAGATGGTCAGCGCCCGCCGCGGATGATCGGTGTGGTTCTGCCCGGAGCGGTGCCAGACCTGGGTGTGGATCAAGAGCGATTCACCCCGCTTTGCTGGCAAGAAGATCCTCGGCTCACCGTCCCTCGTGCGCACCACCTCGTCCGGGATCACGCCCCCGAGCGGCGTGGCGAAGCCTCCCTTGTGGCTCCCCGGGATCAGCTCCACGCACCCGGAGTCCTCGGGCACGTCGTCGAGCGCCGTCCAGATCTGGAGCACCGGATCGCGATCGAGGCCCCAGTAGCTGCCGCCGTCCTGGTGAAAGGGCAAGAACGAGCCACCTTGTTTCGCCTTGTTGAAGAGCACCGCCCGGTAGATCGCGACGGGCCCGGGGATCACGGCCCGGGCGATACGCGCGAAGAAGGGGTTGTTGATCCAGGCCGAGAAGAGCGGGTCTTTCTCCAGCTTCTCGATCTTGCGGTAATTGAGCGAGGGGCCCTCGTAACCCTTCTTGTAGGTCAGATCTTCGTAGCGACCGGTCGCGGTGTCGTGCTGGAAGAAGAGCCCTGGATAGGACACCTCGCCGAGCATGATCTGCTCGGCGCGGGCGCAGAGCTCCATCGCCGCCTCGGGGCGCAGGGCCGGGCCGAGGCGCGCATATCCATGCTCGCGGAAGCTGGCGAGCGCCGCGTCGAGGTCGAGCGTCGAGGTCTCGGGGCAGACGAGCTCAGCGGGCATAGGTGGCGTCGGTGCCGAGGAAGCCCTCGTGGAGGGCCCTGATCTTGGCGAGCAGCTCGGGGGAGAGGTGGCGCGCGCAGGCGTCGATGGCCTCGTCGAGGTGCGCCACCGTGGCCGGTCCCACGAGGATCGAGTCGACCCCGGACGTCGCGGCCACGAAGGCATAGGCCAGCGCGGTCAGGCTCATCCCCTCGCCCTCGGCGAGCGCGCGATAGCGCTCCACGAGCGAGAAGATCGGCTCGGACCAGTAGCGCTTCTGGTACATCCGGTTCTTGTCGAAGCGCGAGCCCCGGGCGATCTCGTCCCCCGGCCGGTAGCGCCCGGTGAGCAGTCCGCCGCCGAGGGGGTTGTAGATCGTCGAGTGGACCCTGTAGCGCGCGGCGAAGCGGAAGTACTCGATGTCGAGCTGGCGGATGAGGAGGTTGTAGATCACCTGCGAGACGCAGGGCCCGGGGATGCCTCGCTCCTCGCAGAGGGCGATGATCTCGAGGATCTGCCAGGCGGCGAAGTTCGAGAGGCCCAGGTGGCGAATCTTGCCCTCCCGGTGGAGCTCGGCCACGGCGTCGATCGTCTCCTCGATCGGCGTCCGGTGATCGGGGGCGTGGAGGTAATAGAGGTCGACGTAGTCGGTGCCGAGGCGTCCGAGGCTCTGCTCGATCGCGGCGCGGATCGCCGGGCGGGAGAGGCCCTCGGGCCCCTTGCTCCCTTCGCCGCCGCGGGCGAGGCCCACCTTGGTGGCGACGAGGACATGCTCGCGCCGCCCCTTGATCGCCTCGCCGACGAGCCGCTCGGACTCGCCGTCGTTGTACACGTTGGCGGTGTCGAAGAGCACGATGCTCCGCTCGAGCGCGCGCTCCATGATCGCGAGCGACGTCGCCGGATCGGTGCGCTTGCCGAAGTTCATCGTGCCGAGGGCGAGGCGCACCGCGCCGTGGGTGCGCGGGGAGAGCCAGGCCGAGTCGGGCGGGGTGACGGGGTGGATCATGGAGGGCTCCGGGTCAGGGCTCGCGGAGGCTGGCCTCGACGCTCTGGAGCGCGTCGAGGTAGGCCCTGCGGTCAGCGTGGCGCATCTCCATGAGCATGGCGACATGCTGGAGGCGGCGCTCGGCGCGATCGGCGCGGGCGAGGGCGTTCTGGGCGAGCTCGATCTGGCTGTCGCGCAGGCGCGCGGCGGCGCGGCTCGTCGCGATCGTCCCCGCGAGCAGGACGAGCGCGCCCGTGCCGAGGAGGATCGCGGCGCCGATCACCGGGGACTCGCCGGCGAAGAGGCCGCGGAAGCCGGCGATCGCCGCGATCACCCCGACCCCGATCAGCCCGAGCGCGGTGCCCGCGACGGAGAGCCGATCCATCCACGCGGCGCGCGTGAGCCGCTGCATGCCGAGGCCGCGGAAGAGATCGGCCTCGCGATCGAGGCGGAGCAGGATCGAGGAGAGCGCGTCTTCTCCTTCGATCTCCGGCAAATCCGTCTGCCCGAGCAGCGCGTCGCCGAGCGCCTCCGTCGGGTCCTCCAGCGCCTCCTCCACGCTGCCGATCCCGGTGCGCACGGCCGACCCGACCTTGTCGGTGACGGGGCCGAACCCGTCCTTGATCGCCTCGCCGACCTCTTTCGCCGCGGCGCGGGCGCGGGCGGCGCCCTTCTCCAGCGGCGCCAGATCGAGGGAACCCTTGCTCTTGCCGGCCGCGCCGGTGGCCTCTCCGCTGCTGCCTTCTCGCGCCATGGGGCGATGGTAGGCAGGGGCCCGGCGCGAGCGCAACGTGCTCTCCGCGGACAGCCGGCGAGCGCTCGGGTAACATCCCCGGCATGCGCTCGAAACCCTCGTTGATCCTCTCCTCCCGCTTCACCTGGTTCGCCCTCGTCGGCGCGCTGGTCGCCGGCCGCGACATGTGCGCCGGCGGCGGAAAGCGCCCCGATCCTCCGGCCGACGCCGCGCCGAGCGACGCCGCCGTCGACGGGACGATGAGCCTCCGCGAGCTGCCGACGCTCCCGGACGGCGCCCGCTCCACGCACCCGCGCGGGTGACGCTGCGGGAGCGCGCCTGCTCCCTCGACCGCGGAGGCGTTCTCGGCGACCATGCGCCCGAGGAGACCTCCCCATGCGCCTTCGCCCCCTGCTCCTGGCCCTCCCGCTGACGCTCGGCGCGCTCGCCGCGCCCGCCCGCGACGCCTCCGCCTTCTGCGGCTTCTACGTCGGCGGCGCCGGCCAGAAGCTCTTCAACCACGCCACGATGGTGGTGCTGATGCGCGACGGCACCCGCACCGTGCTCTCGATGCAGAACAACTACGAGGGCCCGCCCGAGGGCTTCGCGATGGTCATCCCGGTGCCGATCGTGCTCCAGAAGGAGAACGTCAAGACGCTGCCGCGCGACGTCTTCGACCGGATCGATCAGCTCGCCGCGCCCCGCCTCGTCGAGTACTGGGAGAAGGACCCGTGCGGGCCCCCGGAGCCCGAGATGGCCTTCGCCGCGGGGGCCGGCGTCCCGAAGACGGCGTCGCGGCGTTCCCTCACCGCCGATGATCTCGGGGTCAAGGTGGAGGCCCAGTTCACCGTGGGCGAGTACGAGATCGTGATCCTGAGCGCCAAGGACTCGATGGGCCTCGACACCTGGCTTCGCAGGAACAAATACGCTATCCCCGAGGGCGCCGAGGAGGTGCTCAAGCCCTATGTGGCCCAGGGGATGAAATTCTTCGTGGCCAAGGTGGATGTCTCCAAGGTCACGATGAAGGACCGGATGGCGATGCTCTCGCCGCTCCGCTTCCACTACGACACGGACACGTTCAACCTCCCCGTGCGCCTCGGCATGCTCAACTCGTCGGGCACACAGGATCTGATCGTCCATATCCTCGCCCGCGATCGCTACGAGGTGGCCAATCACACCAACGTGACCATCCCCACCAACCTCGATGTCGACGAGGCGGCGCGCGGCCAGTTCCCGGCCATGTACGCGGCGCTCTTCGACCTGACCCAGGAGCAGCACCGCGGCGCCGCGATCACCGAGTATGCGTGGCAGGCGACGAGCTGCGACCCTTGCCCGGGGCCGCCCCTCGGCAACAACGATTTCGCGACGCTGGGCGGAGACGCGATGCCCTCGCTGCAAACCCCGGATGATCCTCTGTCTCCTGCGCCCCCGCCCGTGCCCGGCGTGGGCCCGCGTCCGGGCGTGCGCATGGGCAAGGGCGGCCCCCGCTGGGTCGGATCCCCGGCCGCCCAGTTCACCTTGACCCGCCTCCACCTGCGTTATCGAAAGGACGATCTCGCCGATGATCTGGTGTTCCAGGCCGCCAAGCCGATCACCGGCGGTCGCGAGGTGTGGAAGGAGCCCGGGAAGATCGAGCACGGCTCGGAGGTGGCCGGGATGAACAACTTCCAGGGTCGATACATCATCCGCCACCCGTGGAGAGGGCCTATTGCCTGCGCCGAGCCCCATCGGGGCAGGTGGGGTGGCCCGCCGGCCGGCGAGAGCGGATCGTCCGCGCCGAAGCCCGCCAGAGATCTGGCCTTCGCCCCGCGAGGTCAGGTGCAGCTCGCGTCCCTGGTGCGGGAGAACGTGCCGGAGATCGGGCTCGTGAGCAACGCGGTGATGGAGCCTGTTGCGCCTCCGCCGGCACGCAGCGCGGCGCCACCGGCGGCCTCCGCGTCGAGCGGGCCCGGCGCGGGCAGCGCGGGCGGGTGCGCCTGCACGGTGGGCGATGACCCGACCAGCGGCGCAGGATGGCTCGCCGGGCTCGGCGCGCTGCTCGCAGGGTCGAGGAGGAGAAGAGCGCGCGCCGGGCGCAGCTGAGCGCCGGCAAGGGCTGCGGGGGCGGACGCAAAACGCGCGTCGCGATGTCGGCTGCGGCGGAGATCGAGCGGGGAATCCCGTGCTCGCTCCCCGGCACGCCGCCTGCACGAAATACCCCGGCCCGCCCTGTCACGACGGGCCGAGGAGCTCTTCATGGCGCGCTCCCTGCGGTGTCTCGTTGCCCTGCTCGTCGCGCTCGCCGCGGCCCTCGTCGTCGCGCTCGGCCCGCGCCCCGCCTCCGCTCAGGTCTCGGGCCAGGTGATCGACAACGCCACGGGCAAGACCCTCTCCGGGGCGCATGTCACCGTCCGCGCCACGACGATCCGCACCAAGACCAGCGGCACCGGCACCTTCCTGCTCCCCGACGCCAAGGGGCCGGGCCTCGTGCTCGTCGCGGCCATGCCGGGTTACCTCAACGGATCGATCAAGATCGACGCGCCCAAGTACAAGGCCGTGATCGAGCTCAGCCCCGTACCCCAGGAAGACGATCCCTCGTATGTCTTCGTCCCGCCCACCAACTGCGGGATGTGTCACCTCGATCATTTCAGCGAGTGGGCAGGCTCGCGCATGGCCAAGGCAGGTCTCAACACCTGGGTCTACGACACCTACGATGGGACCGGCACGCCGGGTGGCATGGGCGGCTTCGTCTACACCCGGGACTCGGCGCTCAAGGCCTCGAACCCGGCCTCGGACTGCGCCTCGTGCCACCAGCCCGAGCCCTGGGTCATGGCGCCCTTCTCCCCGCTCGGCGACCTGAGCAAGCCGACCGACGGGATGTTCCACGGCATCTCCTGCGACATCTGCCACAAGATCGCCCACATCGACGAGAGCAGGCCCAACTTCCCCGGCATCTACCCGGGCGTCGTCACCTTGACCCGACCGAGCGGCGACAAGCCCGAGCAGGTTCAATATGGCCCGCTCGATGATGTGGAGTTCACCGACACGAACCGCATGCGGGCCTCCTACCAGCCGCAGATCGGATCGCAGATCTGCGCGTCGTGCCATCAGGACAAGAACGATCCCGACGGCAACGGTGATTTCGAGGAGCCGAACGGCGTCATCTCGGAGCCGACCTACCTCGAGTGGCTGGTGTCCGGCTATTCGGATGACGAGTCGGAGGAGCACGAGAGCTGCGTCGGCTGTCACATGAAGCCGAGCGGGAAGACCACCGCGTGCAACTGGCTCATCCCCCCGGTCGAGCGCGATCCGAAGACGATCCGCTCCCACGCGTTCCCGGGGACGACGCCGGAGTTCCTCGAAAATGCGGTGTCGATGACGCTCGGCGCGGTCATGACGGGCGATCGGATCGAGGCCGAGGTCGCGATCACCAACGATCGGACGGGCCATCACGTGCCCACCGGCGTGACCGTGCGCAACATGATCCTCCTCGTGGAGGCCTATCGCGAGGAGGACGGAGCCCGGTTGATGCAGCTCGGAGGTGGGGTGATCCACGAGCTCGGCGGGGTGGGCGATCCGGAGAAGGGCTATTATGCGGGCCTGCCCGGCAAGCTCTACGCGAAGCACACGATCGACAAGGCGGGGCAAGGGCCGGTGTTCTTCACCGAGGCCGCGGGCATCCTCTGGGACAACCGGATCGCGGCCAAGGAGACGGACGCGACGCACTATGTCTTCGCGCTGCCCCCGGGCGGAGGCACGGTGCACCTGCGCGCGCGCCTCATCTACCGGCGCACGTTCCGGAAGTTGGCCGACGCCAAGGGGTGGACGAAAGACGGCCTCGGCAACCCGCTGGAGGACGTGCTGCCCCCGTACTTCGGTCACCTGATGGAGCAGAGCGAGACGGTGTTCGTGCTGCCCGGGCCGGTGGGGCCCTGCGTGGGTGGGGCCTGCGGTGGTGACGGCGGGAGCGGAGAAGGCGGGAACGGAGGAGTGGGCGGCGTCGGGGGGGCCGGTGGTCTCGGCGGTGCGGGCGCAGGCGCGGTGCACGGAGCGGGCAGCGCAGAGGGGATCCGCGCGCTGTCGGGCGCAGGCGGGCTCGCATGCGCGATGGCGCGCCGCGATCTCGGGGTGGGCGAGGCCTCGATCGGCGCCGCGCTCGTCGCGCTCGGGCTCCTGCGCCGGCGCGCCCGCGCTCGTCTTCGAGGCGAGCTCGTTACCCGACGGCCTTCTTGATCTCTTCGAGCCGCCTGAGGTGCTGATCGACGCCCGAGAGCCCGTCGTTCATCGTCCCGACGCAGAGGTGCGAGGCGCCGAGCGATCTCCACGCGGCGACGTCGTCGGCCCAGCTCGACGCGCCGGCGGCGGTGGCGTTGAGGCGCCCCTCGATGCCCACCGAGGCCGGATCGCGCCCGTGCTCGCGGCAGAGGGTGTGGAAGCGATCGAGCAGCTCGCGCCCGCGTGCGTCGGGGCGAAAGA
>JAXLYT010000020.1:0-146760 GCA_046351295.1 Byssovorax sp. | reverse complement strand
CCGTGGTTGACCATCTGGAGCACGGCGCCCTGCATCCCGGAGGGCGTGGCGCCGAAGAGGCCGAGCATGACGTAGCCGAGGTGCGCCACCGAGGAGTAGGCGACGAGGCGCTTCACGTCCTGTTGCTTCCACGCGACGAGCGCGCCGTAGACGATGCCGCCGAGGATGGCGATGCCGGCGAGGTTGGCGGAGAGCGTGGACGCGGGGCCGGGGAAGAGGCCCATCGAGAAGCGCATGTACGCGTAGGTGCCGAGCTTCAGCATCACGGCGGCGAGGATGACGGAGCCGCCGGTGGGCGCTTGCACGTGCGCGTCGGGCAACCAGGTGTGCACCGGCCACATCGGCACCTTGATGAAGAAGGCGATCGAGAAGGCCCAGAAGCAGAGGACCTGCGCGCCGCGCGGGAGCATCACCCGGACGAGGGCGAGGTAGTCGAACGACCAGGTGCCGGTGAGCTTCTGGTGCGCGATGACGAGGTAGACCATCGCGGCGAGCATCAGCATCGAGCCGGCCATCGTGTAGAGGAAGAACTTGATCGCGGCCTTGATCTTGTCGGCCCCGCCCCAGATGCCGATCATGATGTACATCGGCACGAGGACCAGCTCCCAGAACACGTAGAAGAGGAAGAGGTCGAGCGCGACGAAGGCGCCGATCATCGCGCCCTGGAGGAGCAGGTACGCGAAGCAGAGCTCCTTCACCCGGGTCTTGATCGAGCCGAACGAGGCGTAGGCGGCGATCGGGGTGATGAAGGTCGTGAGGAGGACGAGCCAGAGGCTGATCCCGTCGACGGCGACGTGCCAGCGGATGCCCCAGGCCGGGATCCAGTCCTTGATGGAGACGAAGTGCCAGCCGGTGGTCATCGGCACGGCGAGGAGCCACAGGGAGAGGACGAAGACGGCCGCCATCACGAAGAGGGTGAAGCCGCGGACGAGGCCGAGGAGCTGGCGCGGGAGGAAGAGGACGGCCACCGCGCCCGCGATCGGCAGGCCGATGAGCACGTTGAGGAGCGAGGGCCACTCGCCGGCCTGCGCGGCCTTGAGCTGCTCGTCGCTCGGGGGGACGTCGTCGGGCCAGAGGGCCTGCACCGCGGCGACGAGCACGAAGGCGATGAGGCCGAGGCCGACGCGCTCCTTCGCGCTGTCGCGGCGCGGCAGGAGCGCGGCGACGATGCCGGCGATGATCGCCGGCCAGAATCGGAGGAGGAGTTCGATCATTGGTGGCCTCGGATGAGATCGGGGATCTTCTCCGCCGGGATCACGGTCGGGATGGTGTTCGTGTCGGGCGCGGCGTCGGGCTCGTTGGGCTGCCCCTTGGGCCGCGGGCGGTTGAGGGTGAAGGTCTGCCGATCGACCGCGTCGAAGGCGTTCTTCACCACCAGGGTCACCTCTTTCTTGTCGCCCATGGCGAGCTTGACCGTGACCTCGCGCTTGTCGGAGAAGGCGCCGTCCTTGTTCTGCTCGTCGGCCCCTTCCCAGCGGTAGGTGTAGCCGAGGCCCGGCGCCGCGGTGATCACGACCTCGCCGTTCTTGCGGAGGTCGTGGTCTTCCACCGTGGCGACGGCATGCGGGCGCATCATGAACCAGCCGATGGAGCCGAGGCCGATGACCATGCCGGCCGAGTAGGCCTGCACCTTGCCGGTTTGCAGGGCGCGGAGGACGGTGCCCGCGGCGCCGACGATCGCCGCGCTGAGCTTGGCGAGGATGCCGTCGACGATCCACTTGTCGCTCATCGTGAAGATGTCGGCGAGGGCGTCGACCATGCCGACGACGGTGGCGTCGTAGAGCTCGTCGATCCGCCACTTGTCGTAGATGAGCCGGTAGAGGCCGGGGACGCTCTTGGCGAAGGCGCGCTCGGGCTCGCCGCCGCGGTTGAGGTAGACGACCATCGCCGCGCCCGCGCCGCCGAGGAAGGCGAGCACGCCGGGGACCATCATCGTCCACTCGAGGCCCTTGGTGCCCTCGCGCTCGAGGACGGTGCCCTCGGCCGCCTTGAAGAGCGGCTCGAGCGCGTGGCCGAGCGGCGCCGAGTGGATGGGCTCGGCGTTGAGGAAGCCCGCGAAGACGGCGAACGCGGCGAGCACCATGAGCGGCACCGTCATCGGCAACGCCGACTCGTGCGGCGCGGGACCCTCGATCGGGCCCTCGTCCTCGTGGTGGTGATCGTCGTGGTGGCCGTGAGCGTGCGGATCCTTCCAGCCGGCCTTGATCGTCCAGCCGCGGAATTTGCCGTGGAAGGTCGTGAAGTAGGCGCGGAACATGTAGAAGGCCGTCATGGTCGCGGCGAGGATGCCGGCCCAGTAGATCGCGGGGCCGAGCCAGCCGGGCCACGCCCACATGGGGACGCGGGAGGAGGCGCCGGCGGGCGTCTTCACCACCGAGGAGAAGGCGCGCCAGAGGATCTCGTCCTTCGACCAGAAGCCGGCGAGCGGGGGCGCCCCGGCGATCGCGAAGCACGAGAGCAGGAACGTCCAGCGGGTGATCGGCAGGTACTGGGCGAGGCCGCCCATGTTGCGCATGTCCTGCGATTTGTCGGTGTCGTGGATGCGGGCGTGCATCGCGTGGATCACCGAGCCGGCGCCGAGGAAGAGGCAGGCCTTGAAGAAGGCGTGCGTGAAGACGTGGAAGAAGCCGGCCGAGAAGGCGCCGACGCCAACGCCGATGAACATGAAGCCGAGCTGGCTCACCGTGGAGTAGGCGAGCACCTTCTTCAGGTCGTGCTGGAAGAGGCCGATCGACGCGGCGAAGAGGGCCGTGAGCGTGCCGACGATCGCGACCGTGGCCATGGCCGCGGGCGAGAGCAGGAAGACGGCGCTCATGCGGGCGACGAGGTAGACGCCCGCGGTGACCATCGTGGCCGCGTGGATGAGGGCGGAGACCGGGGTCGGGCCGGCCATCGCGTCGGGGAGCCAGATGTAGAGCGGGATCTGCGCGCTCTTGCCGGCGCAGCCGAGGAAGAGGGCGAGGCCGACGAGCGTGGCGGCGTAGACCTCGACGGGCTGCTTGGGGATGAGGATGCTCGCGAGGAAGCCGGGGAGCGCCTGCGCGGTGAGGTTGCCGATCGGCCAGATCTTCACGAGCGCGTCGCCGCCGACGAGGCGACCGGCGGCGATGTTGATCTCCGTGAACTTCAGCGTGCCGAGGTAGTAGACGATCATGCTCATCGCGACGAGCAGACCGAAGTCGCCGATGCGGTTGACGATGAAGGCCTTGCGCCCGGCGCTCGCGTTCTTGTCCTCCGTGAACCAGAAGCCGATGAGCAGGTAACTGCACATGCCGACGCCCTCCCAGCCCACGAAGAGCAGGGCGAGGTTGTCGGCCATGATGAGCACGAGCATCGAGAAGCAGAAGAGGTTCAGGTACGCGAAGAAGCGGTGGAAGCCGTCGTCCTTCTTCATGTACTCGGTCGCGTAGAGGTGGATGAGGAAGCCCACCCCCGTGACGACGAGCATCATCGTCGCGGTCATCGCGTCGACCGAGAAGGCCACGTCGATCGGGATGCGCTGCTGCATCCGGCCGCTGATCGAGAACCAGTGCCAGGCCGTCCAGGTGAGGCGGCCGGGGCCCTCTTCGCTCCCGTGCGGGAGGAGGAGGAAGGTGAGCACGCTCGCGAGGAACGCGCCGCCGATGGCCGCGAGGGCCATGAGCCGCACGCCCTCTTTGCCGAGGCGCTTGCCGAAGATGCCGTTGACGAACGCGCCGAGCGCCGGGAGCAGGAGCACCACGGCGAGGATCGCGAAGTCGTTCGCAGGGAACTGGGTTCGGAGCGATTCCACTCTAGTTACCTCGTCAGTTCCGGAGGAGGTCGGTCTCGTCGGACCGCACGGTCTTGCGCACGCGGTAGACGGCGAGGACGATGGCCAGGCCGACCGCGGCCTCGGCGGCGGCGACGGTGATCACGAAGAAGGCGAACACCTGCCCGTCGAGCGCGCCGGCGTGCATGCGGTTGTAGGTGACCAGCGTGAGGTTTACCGCGTTGAGCATCAGCTCGATGCTCATCAGCAGGACCAGGAGGTTACGCCGGAGGAGGAAGCCGATGACGCCGGTGATGAAGAGGGCGGCGCCCACGGCGAGGAAATACTCGAGGGGGATCGTCGTCATTTCGCGCTCTCCTTGGCGGCGAGGGCGGGCGCGCCTTCGGGGCTCTCGCCCGGGGCCGGCGCGGCGGGGTGCAGGGTGGGATCGGGCTGCTTGCCGCGGGCCACGGCGATGGCGCCCACGGCGGCGATGAGGAGCAGAGCGCCGGTGATCTCGAAGGGCACGAGGTCGGTCGTGAAGAGCTGGTGGCCGATCGCCTCGACGGTGCCGAAGCCGGCCGGGGGCTTGGGCATCGCGGTGAGCTTGCCGGCGCTGTACCTGTAGAGGAAGTAGAGCGCCGACGCGGCCGAGGCGGAGAAGACGATCATGCCGAGGTAGCGGGGGATGGCCGTGCGCGTGTCGCGCCCGGAGAGCGACGCGGGGCCGAGGAGCATGATCACGAAGAGGAAGAGGACGACGACCGCGCCCGCGTAGACGAGGATCTGGATCGCCGCGAGGAACTCGGCCGAGAGCATCAGGTAGAGGCCCGCGATGCCGACGATGGAGGTGAGCAGGCCCATCGCGCTGCGGATGGGGTTGCGTGCGGCGACGGTGACGACGCCGCCCGCGAAGACGAGCAGCGCCGCGACCGCGAAGAAGATCGTTTCGACGACGTTCATTGGGCCGCCTTCCCGAAGTGGCCGGGCAACGTGAGCCGCCCGGTTCCCGATTTGCCCTTCGTCTTGATGTGCTGCTCGAACTCCTTCCGGAACTTGCGGAGGAAGCCGAGCGCCGGCATCGCCGTGCCCTCGCCGAAGGCGCAGATGGTGTTGCCCATGATGTTGTCGGCGATCTCGTGGAGCCGATCGAGCTCGTCGATCGTCGCCTCGCCGGCCACGATGCGCTCGAGGATCCGGAAGATCCACGCGCCGCCCTCGCGGCACGGCGTGCACTGCCCGCACGACTCGTGCCGGTAGAAGCGCATGAGGTTGTGCATGGCGAGCACCGGATCGGCCTTGTCGGAGAGGACGATCGCGCAGCAGGTGCCGAGCATGGTGCCGAGGGCGCGGAAGGTGTCGACGCCGAGGGGCACGTCGAGGACGCTCTTGCCGTGCCAGGGGTGGAGCGGGCTCTTCTCGTTCGGCGCGTTGACCTTCTCGTCGGCGCGGAGGATGGGGCACGACGATCCGCCCGGGATCACCGCGAGCAGCTCGCCGCCCTTCACGCCGCCGCCGAGGTCGTAGATGAGCTCGCGGAGCGTGAGGCCGACGCAGGCCTCGAAGACGCCGGGCTTGTTGACATGCCCGCTCACGCCGAAGAGGCGCGTGCCGCCGTCTTTCAGGTTGTGCAGATCGCTGAGCTTGGAGAAGGCGTCGCCGCCGAGCGCGACGGCCGTGGGGACGATGGCGATCGTCTCGAGGTTGTTGACCGTGCTCGGCATGCCGAAGGCGCCCGCCTGCGCGGGGAACGGCGGCTTGAGCCGGGGCTCGCCGCGCTTGCCCTCGAGCGAGTTGAGCAGCGCCGTCTCCTCGCCGCAGATGTACGCGCCCGCGCCGGTGTGCACGACGACGTCGACCGGGTAGTCGAGGCCGAACGGCTTCGCCCCGAGGTAGCCCTTCTGCTTGGCCTCGGCGATCGCGCCCCAGAGCCGATCCTTCGAGAGGTGCAGCTCGTCGCGCACGTAGATGTACGCGGTGTGCGCGCCGATGCCGTAGCAGCCGATGATGCAGCCCTCGACGACGGCGTGCGGGTTCTGCTCCATGATCGTCCGGTCCTTGAAGGTCCCGGGCTCGCCCTCGTCGGCGTTGATCACGAGGTAGTGCGGCTTCTCGGGCTTGGGCGGCCAGGGCATGAAGCTCCACTTCACGCCCATGGCGAAGCCCGCGCCGCCGCGGCCGCGGATGTTGGCGGCCTTCATGTCTTCCACGAGGGCCTCGCGCGTGCCGGAGAGCGCGCGCTTGGCCTGTACGTAGCCGCCGTCGGCCTCGTAGGCCGCGAGGGTGTGGCCGTCGGGGACGCCGTAGCGCTTGGTCAGGTAGTTGGTGAGGCGCAGCATGGGCCCTGCTTGTCCTACTTGGTGAGGCGATCGAGGATCCGATCGACCTCGGCCAGGGTGAGGTTCTCGTGGTAGGTGCGGTCGACCTGCATCATCGGGCCCTGGCCGCATGCGGCGAGGCACTCCGCGGTGCGCAGCGTGATCTTGCCGTCCTTGGTCGTCTGCCCTGCGTGCACGCCGAGGCGCTTCTCGCAGTGGTGGAGCACGTCGTCCGCCCCGTTGAGCGCGCAGCTCAGCGTGCGGCAGACCCACACCTGGTGCTTGCCGACGGGCTCTTTATTGAAGAGCGTATAGAAGGTGGCGACGCCCTTGACGTGCGCGGCGCCGATGCCGAGCCGCGCCGCCACCCATTCCATGATCTCCTCGGAGATCCACCCGTTCTGCTCCTGGCAGAGGTGGAGCACGGGGATCGTCGCCGCCTGCCGGTTCGGATACCGGGAGAGGATCTCTTCGAGCTGCTTCTCGCGCTCGGGGCTCAGGGCGAATGAGGTCATCGCTTAGGTGCCGAAGGTGACGCGCCGGCGAGCCCGGCGTGGAGCCCGCTGCCCGGCCGAACGGCCCGCGGAGCGCGCGGCCGAACGGAGGAGGGCGAGGGGCCCAGAGTTGGAGGGCGCCCGGGAACGCGCGAAATTGCGAGGTTTCCGGGTGCCGAGAACTTCGAAACGCGCGCGGACGCTAGTGAGCAAGGCCGGGCGGTGTCAAGGCGCACCGCATGCCCCATTCCCGTTCCCGCTCCCGCTCCCGTTCCCGCTCCCGCTCCCGGAGCTTTCGGGAACGGGAACGGGCAGAGCCCCCGCGTCTTTCGATCGGGGCGCCTGCTCTTTCGCTTGTGAAACCGCCGGATGTCCGAGTACCCTCCCCGCCACTTCGACTCGTCGTCGGACTCCGCGCGCGACAACCCCCTCACCTGCCAAGCCACCGAACGGCGGCGCGGCCTCGCGCGGATGACCTAGCCAGCGTAACGCTGACGGAGGTGGTGCGTGTTCTGTCCGAACTGTGGGACGCAAAACTCGGAAACGGCGTCCACCTGCACGAAGTGCGGCTTCAACCTCAAGGGCGCGGCCGCCCCGAAGTTCAAGGGCACGATGCTCATGAACCAGACGCCCGGCGCGCCGGCGCCCGGTGCGCCCCGCCCGCCGCAGGCGCCGATGCCTCCCCCGCCCGCAGGGCCGCCCAACCAGGGCCTGGCCGGTACGGTCGTGGGCGTGCCGCCCGCGGGCCTCGGCCCCTCGGCCGGCCCGCTGCCCGCGCCGCCGGCGCCTCCCCCGCCTGGCGCGCCCGCGCCCGGTGGCTACGGCGCTCCCCCGCCGCCCGCCGGCCAGCCCGCGTACGGCGGGGCCGCGGCCGCGCCCGGGGGCTACACCCCGCCCGGCCAGGCCGGCGCCGTGAACCCGCTCGGCGGCACGATGGCCATCGACGCCATGCCCCCGTTCAACCCGCCCCCCGCCGCCGCCGCCGCGCCCCCGCCCCCGGCCTTCCCGGCCCCTGGAGGCGGCCCCGGTGGCTACGGCGCTCCCCCGCCTGACCAGGGCGGCTTCGGCGCTCCGCCCCCAGGTGGTGCCGGCGGCTTCGGTGGTCCTCCCCCGGGCGGCCCCGGCGGCTTCGGTGGTCCTCCCCCCGGCGGCCCCGGTGGCTTCGGCGGTCCTCCGCCCGACCAGGGCGGCTTCGGCGGCCCGCCCCCCGGCGGTCCGGGCGGCTTCGGTGGTCCTCCCCCGGGCGGCCCCGGTGGCTTCGGCGGCCCGCCCCCCGGCGGCCCGGGCGGCTTCGGCGGCCCGGATCCGATGGGCCAGCAGCAGGGCTACGGCGCGCCTCCCGGCGGCCAGTACGGGATGCCCCCCGGCGGCGCGCCCATGGCGGCCCCCGGCCAGTTCGGCGGCGGCGCGATGGGCGCTCCGATGGGCATGGGCGGCATGGGCATGGCCCCCGGCGGCTTCGGCGGCGGCGGTGGGTTCCGCGGCGAGACCCGCAACCCCGTCACCACCTTCCTGATCTCGATGGTGTGCTGCTTCTACGCCATCTACCAGCTCTGGACGATGCTCAACGAGCTCCAGCAGTACACGCAGGATCAGGAGTTCAAGCCGTTCTTCATGTTCATCCCGTTCCTGAACTACTACTTCCTGTGGATCAAGGTCCCGGAGCAGGTGGCGAAGGCGAAGCAGAAGGCCGGCTCGCGCAACCCGCAGGCGGCGAGCATCGTGATGTACATCTTCCTGCCCATCTACGCCCTCGCCGGCGACTTGAACCAGGTGTGGGACCCGAACTCTTCCGGCTGAGATGACCTCCGAGGGAGCAGCACCTGTGCTGGGGGCTCCGCTCGCCGCGTCGAGCCCCCCGCTCGCTTCCTCCCTTCCCTCCCCCACCCTTCAAGCCCTTCCTCAACAACCCGCGCCATCCTCCCCGCAAGGTGGGCCCTTCTGGACGAAGGCTCACCCTGTGGGCCGGGCCCTGCGCCTCGCCCTCCTCGGCGCGGCGATCCTCGCGGCGGTGGTCGTCAAGCTCCCCCTCTGCCCCTTCGCGATCGTCACCCGCCACCCCTGCCCCGGCTGCGGTTTGACCCGGGCCACGCTGGCGATGGCGCACGGCGAGTGGGCCGAGGCCCTCCATTTCCACCCGCTCGCGCCGGTGATGTCTCCGGTCATCTTGATGGCTTTCGCCATCAACGGGATGAGCTACGTGCGCACCGGCCGGTGGCAGGCGAGCGAGACGGCCCAGGGCCGATGGCTCACCCGGGGCGCGCTGGCGCTCACGGTGGCGATGATGGTCGTGTGGGTCGCCCGCTTCTTTGGGGCCTTCGGCGGCCCCGTCCCGGTGTAGCCCCCCTCGTCTTCTCGTCCCTCTCCATGCGCTTCGTTCGCGCCCCCCGGTTCCGCTCAACAAGAAGTGCGCCGACCCCGTCGACTGCGGCTACTCGAGAAGCTCGGGCGAGCCGGGCCAGGTGATGCCCACCTTCTCCAGCATGCGCTGGGCGGTGAGCAGGCGCTCCGGGTCGGGCGGGGTGGGAAGCAGCAGCGCGAGCTCGGCCATCGTCAGCTTGGTGGGGCCGGCAAGGGCGCGGTCGGTGACAGCATCCGCGAGCGCATGGATGGGGGCGGCTTTCTTGGGGCCGAGGTCCGCCACGGGCATCCCGTGGTACCACCGCCGGAGACGTCCCTCGTGGAGGCGACCCCAGGTATTCACCCGGCGAGCCCCCTTCAATCCCAATCCCGGGTCGTGGAAATGCAGGCCCGCGACGTGCTCGCCGTAAAGCCAAAAGCCGGCGCCCGCGAGCTTTTCGCCTTGCGCTCCGACCTCGAGCATGCCGGTGGCCATCGCGAGCGCAGGCTCGAGCTCCGCAGGAAAGAGCGGCAAGGCCGCGCGCACGTCGTCCGGGCCGCCGGTCACCGCGTCGCACGAGAGGCCGAGCTGTTCGATCGGGCCGGAGCCGAGCTCATACGCGAGACCGACGACACCCGCAGAGGTCCACGCGACGACCTCGTACGATCCCTGCCCGTCACCGTTGGAGAAGGCGCCGCGCTGGAGGTCGCCCGTCCACCGTGGGACGAAGGAGGCCGCGAACGGATGGCGATCCAGCGGATCGACCCGCGCGAAGATGTTCTCGACGTAGGCGCGCAGGGCCGCGCGGACGATGGCGTCTCGGTCGAAGAAGATGCGCCCGAAGCGACGGGGGCACGCGTGCGGCGGCTCCGCGGGCGGCGTCGGCATGAAGGGGTCGCGACCTCTGGGCCGCGGGGGCGGCTCGGGGAGCTCGGGCGAGCCGGGCCAGGTGATGCCAACGTCCCGAAGTCTGCGCTGAACGTTGAGCAGGCGCTTCGGATCGGGCGATGGGTGAAGGAGCATCTCGATCTCGGTGACCGTGAACTCCGTGGGCCCCATCAGCGCGCGGTCGACAACTGCGTCCATGAGCGCATGGATGGGGGCGTCTTGGCGGTCGCACTTCGCCACGACCGCCTTCTCGGGTGCATGAGGGGACCGAGAAATCGGAGACGGGAGCCGGCGATTTTTGAGCAGGCCCCACGCGGCCAAGTCGCGGGCGCCGGGGGCCGTCGGGTCGTCGAACAGCGTGCCCGCGATGCGATCCCCATACAGCCAGAAGCCGACGCCTGCCATCTTCTCCCCATACTCCGGCCCCTCCCCGAGCATCGGGACGGCCATCACGAGCGCGGGCTCGAGCTCGTCGGGAAGGCCCGGCAACGCCCCACGCACGTCGTCCGGACCACCGGTCACCGCAGAGACCGAAAGGTCGAGCCGCTGGATCGGGCCCCACCCGAGCTCGAACCCGAGGCCGACAATGCCCGCCTCGGTCCACGCCACGACATTTTCATTTCCGCAGCCGTCGCCGTTGTAGAAGGCACCCCGTCGGAGATCGCCCGTCCACCTTGGGACGCCCGAGGCCGGGAAGCTAAAGCGCGCGAGCCTAGCGAGCACACCTTCCACGTATGCTCGCAACGCCGCGCGAACGATGCTGTCTCGGTCGAAGACGAGGCTTCCGTACCGATGCTCCCGCTCGATCATTTTGCCTCTCTTACGCCATGTCACGCTCAGCGTCAACATGCGCGCCGCCTGGGCCCGCCCATGATGTCACGGCGCATATGCCGGCGCGGCGTTGAGCATTTTTACCTCCTCTGCGGGCGGGTTGTTGTTCGTAAAGTACTTATTGAGCTTCGCCGAGATGACGGCCGCGTTCTTGTTCGAGTTCGTGCCCCAGGAGCAACTACGCTTGTCATTCATGGGCACGACGTGGTGGACCTGCGCGATCGCGCCGGGGTCGAAGGGCGCATCATCATCGTCTGGATCTTCCAGGACGAGCGGCTCCTCGCACTCTTCTTCCACTATCTTGCAGTTCTCATCCTTTCTCTTGCAAAGCCACTTGAAGCCCGCGAGATCGGAGTGAATCTCGCCGGCGCCGGCATCGCCCTTGTGCGCTTTGCGGTTGACCTGGAGGATCCACGTCCGCTGGTCCAGAGTCCCGCCGTCGGGGCCGATCATGCCGCTGTTGCATTCTCTGAACGGCTGCCCCGGTCCGAGGGTGGGGGGCTCCATCAAATTCCGGTACGGACCGTTCACCTCCGTCGGCTCGCCGTCCACCTCGACGAGCGGCGACTGCCGCGGCGCGGCCTGGTAGTTGATCGTGATGTAGTTCGCGACATCCGAGCCGATCTGGAGCGTGTAGTCCTCCGTGCCGGCGACGGGCTGGCAGGCGTACCCCTGGTCATAGGCCGCGTTCCCCGACACCGCGCCGATCTTCGCGGCATCGGCACACGCGTCTTGCCACTTCTCGTAGAAGCAGTCGAACGTATCGAACTCGGACATATAACAAGCGTCGCCGAACGCGGCGATGTACTTGTTCCGCAGCCCGACGTCCGTGCTCGGGTTCCCAACGAGCGGGATGTGATACCGCATGCACGGGTACTCGACCGGCGCCGGGCATGTCGTCCCCTCGTCCACCGGCGTGTCGGGCGGCGGAGGGCACGCATTGGGAAGCCCCGACCCGTCCGACCCACACGCCCCCATCATCTCCGCCCCACCGAAACCCAGCACCAGCAGGCCCAACACCGCCCAGCCTCGCATCATCGCTTTCATCGCATACCTCCACATCCAGTTGTCGAACACACCGCAGAAAACCCTTGAAACGCAGCTCCTTGCAACCTCACCCTCCGTTGCCGTTGCCGTTGCCGTTGCCGTTGCCGTTGCCGTCGCCGTCGCCGTCGCCGATCTGCTGCGCAACGACGCCCGCGGAAGAAGGCAATGGACCTGTGGATACAGAGGGCGAAGCGCCGCGCTCCTCGACTGTCCCCCCCGCCACCATCCCCGCCGACAGCAACGTCGGCGCCGCCCGCCCCCTCACCCTCGGCGGCGGAACGACGATCGGCAAAGGCCTCGACGCAGGCGGCGGGGTGCTCTTCACCGCCGGCCCCGCCTGAGCAGCCGCCGGCCGCGGGCTCCTCGGCCGCGAGAGCCCCGCCGCCCGCTGGGCCGCCTCACTCGGAGGAAGCGAAGCCGCCCCGACCGGCTCGATCGCCGAGCGAACCGGCGCCGCTCCTTCAATCTCAGCCGACCCGGGCGCCCAGAAGAGCTTGGTCTGGAGATCCCCCGAATCGCGCTCACCGCCCCCCTCCTCTTCACGGCCAGGCTTGGCAGGCGTCCCCGGCAGCCGAGCGCCGGGGACGCTCATCTCCACCGTCGCCCGCTGGCGCTCCGAGAGGTCGGCGGTAAACGATCGGACCGCGTCGACAGCGCCCCGACACCCGCGAAGCTCCTCCATCAAGATTTGACGAAACGCCCCGGTGGCGCCGCGCTCATTGAGGCGCTCCTTGCGGCGCTCGACCTGGGCTCCGTCGAGGAAGGCCAAGAGCCGGCCGAGCTTCCGGTGGAGCGCGCGGACATAAAGGAGCAACGCGAAGCCGACGCCGATGCCAACCAAGGACAAGATCTCGCCCATGCCACCCTCCGGGGGTCGCGCAACAGAGCACCGGTCGAGCGCCGGGATGGCGCCGGCCGAGCCGCCGAGCCGCATCGAGGGCCAAGCTGCCCTCGCCCCCCTACTTCAGGGAAGGGCGTCGCCTTTCCGGACAAATCGACATTGGCGCCGTCGATTTCTCCCGGAGGCGAGGCGGCTCACACCCCGGAGCTACGGCCCGAACTTTGCCACGAAGACGTCGTCGCCCCCGGCGCTCGCGACCGGCGCGCCGTCGCCGAAATCGACCTTCCCGGCCATCGAGCCCGTTATCAGGATATTTTCGCCGCCGTCGACGGCGATGCCGTAAGCCCCTTGGGCGAGCTTGTCCCCGAAGCTCTTGCCCCAGACATTGTTTCCGGCCGCGTCGAGCTTGGCGAGGAAGATGTCGTAGCTCCCCGCGCTTGCGTGGGGGCCGTCGCCGAAATTGACCGCGCTCGCGAACGCTCCCGTAATGACGACGTTGTCCATCTTGTCCACGGCGACGACGCTGTCGGGCTGGCTTCCGGCATCGCCGAAGCGCTTGCTCCACAGGTGGCCGCCGTCTTTGTCGAGCTTGGTCACGAAGATATCCGTGCTGCCTCCGCTCGTGAGGGTGCTCGCCCCGAAATTGATCGAGCCATCGAAATATCCGGTCACCACGATGCCTGCTGCTGAGTCCGGCGCGATGCTGGTGCCCGCTTGGTCGCCCGCGTCACCGAAGCGCTTGCTCCATAGGTGATCCCCGCCGGCGCTGGTCTTCACGACGAAGACGTCGGCGCCTCCTTGGCTGACGAGCAATCCTCCCCCGAAATCCACCGATCCGTAGAAGGTCCCCGTGGTGAGCACGTTCCCCATGCCGTCCACCGCGACCCCGCCCGCGAGCTGATCTCCGGAGCCGTGGGAGCTTCGGCTCCATACATGGCCTCCATTCATATCCAGCTTGGCAACGAAGACATTGGCGCCGCCGACGTTCGCCAGCGGCCCGCCTCCAAAATCCACCTTGCCATAGAAATGGCCGGCGATGATGACATCGTTGCTCGTGGGGTCGACGGCAACTCCGTCGATAAGCTGGTCCGCCGCATCGCCGAAGCGCTTGCTCCAGAGACATGAGCCGTTCACGTCGAATCTCGCGACGAAGATATCGATACCGCCGCCGCTGGCCATCGGGCCGTTCCCGAGATCGATCGTTCCCGAGAACGTGCCCGCCACGAACACGGCCCCGGAGCCATCGGTAGCAACGCTGGTCGCGATTTGATCTCCAGGTCCGGTAAGGCGCCTGCTCCAGATATGATTTCCAGCGGGGTCGAGCTTGAGCAGGAACCCATCCATGTACCCCGCGCTCGACAGCACACCCCCTCCGAAATCCGTGGTCCCATAGAATGTCCCCGTGATGAACGATGCGCCGGCGCTGTCGACCGCGATCCCCCTCCCCTGCTGTCCCTGCATGTCGCCAAAGTGCTTGGCCCATCCGAGGTTGCCTTTGCACGGCGGCGAGAGCCCGTCACAATCCTCGTCCTCCGGGTTCGCGCAGTTCTCCATCTGCGGGGTGCTCTCGCCCTCGCAAGGGCCATACCCCGAGCCATCGCCCGTGCATGTCTTGAGCCCGCTGTGGCAGTTGCCCTTGTTTTCCGTTCCAGTCGGCCCGTCGTAGCAGACCGCCTTCGTCGCCGGCTCACATAGGACAGTACCCCCGGTGCCACCCGCGCCGCCTGCTCCCCCTGCTCCGCCCCTTCCGCCCTGGCCGCCGCCACCCGCGCTCCCCCCGTCGGGCGCCACGTTGTACCCGAGGTCCATCGTCCCCGTGCACCCCCCGGGGAGGGCGAGCCACGACCCCACCCCAACCGCGAGCCACCAGAGCTTATTCTTCTTGACCGTCATGGCTTCACTGTGCAGGCCTTCGCGAGCGCGGGGAGGTAGGCGCTCTTCGGGTAGGCTCGCCGGAAGGACTCGGCCCGCTTGCAGGCCTCGGCCGTCCGGCCCATGGCGAGGAGCGCTTCGATCCGCATCTTATCCCGCTCCGGCGCGTACTGTCCCCGGGGAAATTCCCGCGCATGGACCTCGAGCGCGCTGAGCGCGCCCGTCATGTTCCCCTGTACAAAGGCGGAGCGCGCCGTGTCGAAGAGCGCCTCTTCACGGAGGAGCGCTTCGCTGTCCATCGGGCTCGGACCGGAGCGCGCGCCGCCGGCCGACGCGGCGGCCGAAGCACGGGGCGGTGTGGCGGAGGCGATGCTCGTCGCCGGCGCGGGCTCGACCGATGAAGCCTCCGAAGCCGCGGCCACTGCGGCCGGCACCCGATCGTCCTGCGCTGGAAGCGCGGTCGGTCCGACCGCCGCGCCGGATGTCCTTCCCGTCGCCATCGCGAAGATCCCCGCGCCGCCGAGCAAGCCGATGACCAGCGCGCCGATCACCGGCCATGGCGCGGTCACACCGAGCGGCGGCGCGACTTGGGGCATGCCGCTGAGCTGCGCCGCCGGCGCCGGAGGTGCATCGGGTGCCGACTGGGCGCGGCCCGCTGCGCCCGGGCCCGCGGGAGACGACAGCGCGCGCGAGAACAGATCCCAACCGTGGGCGCTCGCGCCCTCCGGCGCGTCCGGGACCGAGCGGTCGGCATCCAGCAGATCGGCCAACGAGAGGGGCAGCACCAGGACGCCGCGCTCCCGATGCTTCGCTTCCCAGCGCTTGAGCGCTGCTTGCAAGCGGAGCAAGGCGGCGTTGTACCGATCGTGGGCGGTGGAGACGGAGATCCCGTGCCGCTCGGCCACCTCCTTCAGCGTCAGCTCGTCGAGCTCGTGGTCGATGAGCACCGAGAGCAGCTCGAAGGGGATCTCCTGGTAGAGCTGGTGGGCGAGGCGTCGCTTCTCTTCGAGCATGACGAGCTCCAGGGCATCCGGGGTCTTCGACGCGGTGACGTCCAGCGGAAGAGGGGCTCCTTCTTCTGCGTCCCACGAGACGAAGCGCTGCTTGTCCTTCGTGCGGCGCTCCCAGTAGCGGAGCAGGTGGTGGCGGATGATCCCGTTCAGCCAGACCGCGGGCTCGCCGCGCGCGGCGTCGTAGCTGGGCCAGCTCTCCAGCGCGGCGAGCAGGATGTCCTGCGCCACGTCGTGGCGATCTTGATCTCGGACGCCGTAGCGGCTCATCGCCAGCCAGATCCGGGAGAACATCGCGTCGAAGAGCGATCGGGCGTCGCGCCGGTCGTCCGCGATGGGGGGCAGAGGGCGGGAAGGCAGGGGGCTCACACAAGGTACTTCCGGCGAGCGCAGCGCTTTTCCGGACAAATCGACCGGCTTCAAAAAAGAGTGACGAAGGTGGCCCCGGCGGCGCCGGTCACCGGCGTGGTGTGCCACACCTCGGCCCGGTCGAGGACGATCTGGACGTTGCGGATCGACCCGAGCCCCTCCACGAAGATCCTGCCCGCGAGGTTCTCGGTGAACCTCAGCTCGAACGCGGCGCGCGCCCCGGCCCCGACATAAGCGCTGTCGTCCTTCTTGGTGACGGAGACCCCGGTGCTCTCGCCGCTCATGCGGCCCGCGGTGACGAGCGCGCAGCCGACGAAATAAGAGATATGACCGCACGGCACGAGCGAGCCGCCGAGCATGGTGGTCGCGATGCGCGCGCCGGGCACGGTCTCGACGCCGGCCGAGATGGGCGCATCCCAGCGCAGCTCGGCCGTGATCGAGAACGGCATAAGGCGCGCGCCTGCTTGCAAGCGCAGGCCGAACGCGGGCGACGGGGCGCTCCCGAGCAGGAAGACCGGGCTCAGGCCCATCTCGAAGAGCGGCCGCGACGCCTTGGGCTCCGCGGGCTTCGGCGCGTCCGGCGCTTGCGGGAGCGGCGGGGGCATGATGGGCGGCGCCGCCGGTACTTGCCCGAAGGGAGCCGCGGGCGCGAGCGGGCGAGCAGGCGCGAGCATGTAGCTGATGTGGCTGCTCATCGCGGCGATGAGCGCCGGGCAATTCTCGTCGCGGACAGCGAAGCGCTTGTCCCACTGCCGGACCCCGGCCGCGTTGGCGAGCGCGACCACCGCCGCGAGCCCGGCGCCTTCGCGGAGGATCGAGGCGTCGAGGTGATCCGCGGCGCCCAGACGGAACGGGTCATAGCCCATGCGGCGCGCCACCTCTTGATGGAGCATGGGCTCCCCGGGGCAGACAGTCCCCGGCGGCTGGGCGTAGCGGAGCTCGACGGCCGAAAGAGGAGGCGGCTCTTCGGCGGAAGCTCGCACCGGCAGCGCGGCGAGCAGCAGGCCGAGAAGAAGGAGGCGCGCGGATCTCATCGGGAGCGATGACGGTATCCCGGGTGTGGAGAGCAGCCAACGCCATCGAGCGGCGAGAAGATCCCCGTCCTCGACGCCGGCATCCCGCGCTTGGATGGGTCTGGGTCCGCAAAACACGCCGGGAACCCTCCTCAACTGTCGCCATGCCCACCGCATGCGCCCAGGGATCGGAGCGCAACGATCGCCCGCCCGGTCGCCGCGCCCACCGCATGCTCGGCGCGCGTCCGCCTGCGTTCCCCCGCACCTCCTCTCCCCGAGGAGCACGAAGCGCCTACATCCCCGCACGGGTCACACCCCATGCGCACCTCACCGGACCTCGTCCCCGCACGCGACGGAGCAGGACGTCAACCGTCGCCCGACCGTCCCCCGCGGGCGAGGGTACCCACGTCGAACCTCGACCGACCTTCCCCTGCGAGTAGGGGCACCCCGGTCGAACCTCGCCCGACCTTCCCCAGCACACCACCGCCGGCCAGCTCGCCTTCGCGCCCCCACCCCCGCAGCCTCCCTCGATCATGTCTCGCGCAGCAGCGGCACCCGCGTCGGATCCCCTGATCCTGCGCATCGTCGCGCGACGGATGGGGTCGCCCGAGGATCACCGGGCGACGGTTCATGAGCGTTCCTGGCGCCTATTTGAATGGCCATCCCGAGGAATCCCCTCGAATTCAAGAGCACCCACACCGCTACCAGCAGGCAAATCGGCTGAAACCGTTGCCAAGAGGCCGAGCTCGATGCCGACGAGGCCGCGCTCGAACGCGCCCGTTGCCTCGTCTGATCAAGTTGCTCGGGGCTAGCCGCTCGGGACGGCGGCTCGCAGGGCGGCGCGCATCTCGGGCGCGCCGGCGTAGCGGGCGTCCGGGTGCTTGGCGAACGCCTTGTCGAGCGCGATTTGCAGGCTCCGCGGGGCGTCGCGGCGCAGGCGCCGGAGGGGGATCGGCGCGCGCCGCAGCAGGTTGATCAGCCGGTCCGGGCCGGCGCCGCCCTGGAACGGAAGCGTCCCGGTGATGGCGTAGTACAGGAGCAGCCCGGCGGCGAAGAGGTCGCTCCGGGGGGTGATCGCGCGCCCGCCGGTCACCTGCTCGGGCGCGAGGAACGGGATCGTCCCCACGGCCGAGCCGGGGCTGTCGGGGGTGACGCCATCGCCCGTGTCGACCCCCGGCTCATGGGCGAAGCCGAGGTCGATGAGGATGACGCGCTCCTCGCCCGTCGCCGGATCGCGGGTGACGAGCAGGTTCCGGGGCTGGAGATCGCGGTGGACCACGCCCGCGTCGTGGAGCGCGCCGAGCCCATCGAGCACCTGATCGATCAGGGCGAGCGCCCGGGGGATGGGGAGCGGGCCCTCGCGGCGGACGAGCTCGCTCAGCGTCATCCCCTCGTGCAGATCCATCACGAAGTACGGGCGGCCATCGTCGAGATCGCCGGAGGCGCGGACCGCCACGACGTTCGGGTGGCTCACCCGCTGGAGGAAGGCGATCTCCCGGCGGAGGCGGCTCCGCATCCCGGGATCGATCGCGAGCTCGGGGCGGAGCACCTTGAGGGCGAAGCGCTCGCCGTCGTCGAGGCCCAGCGCGGCATACACCCGGCCGATGCCCCCCTCGGCGAGCAGCGACTCGATGAGCAGCCCGTCCACGGTGAGCCCCACCAGATCGATCGCCGCGCGCGAGAAAGGAGAAGCAAAACGCAATGCCCCGGACGTTACGACGAATGCGAGAGCGCGGTCGGTGGGCGCGGGACAAATTGTACGTGCCGGACGCATCGATCGTTATTGCCCCTCAGTATCAAGAACCTTCATCAGAACGAGGCGGCATAGCAACAAACGTTCCGCGCTATTCCTTTCGCGAAAAAGCTGCGGAAGCGCCCCCGCGCCGCCGTTATCGCGCAGTCTTGTCGCCCCCTCGCGCAATCACTGCATATTGCAATGCTGAAACCCGGGTCAGCGAGGGCCGAGCAGGCCCTTCAGCTTGGCCACGAGCTGCAACGCTTCGATCGGGGTGAGGCGATCGACCTCGACGGCCCGGAGCGTGTCGAGCACCGGGGATTGCGCCTCGACGACCTTGCCCGGCGGCGAGAAGAGATCGAGCTGCGCACCGCCGCTCTTGGAGCGCCCGCGCAGCGAGGCATGCTTGCCGCCCGGGAGGGCCGCGCCGGCCTCGAGCGTGCCGAGGATGGCCTTGGCCCGCGCGAGCACGCCCTCGCCGACGCCCGCGAGGCGCGCGACCGCGACGCCGTAGCTACGGCTCGCAGGGCCGGGCGTGAGCTTGTGGAGGAAGACGATGTCCTCGCCGTGCTCGCGCGCGGCGACGGAGTAGTTGGCGATGCCCGGGCCGTGCTTCGAGAGCTCGGTGAGCTCGTGGTAGTGCGTCGCGAACATCGCGCGGCAGCCGATCGCGTCGTAGAGGTGCTCGGCCACGGCCCACGCGATGGCGAGGCCGTCGTAGGTGCTGGTGCCGCGGCCGATCTCGTCGAGGATGACGAGGGAGCGGCGCGTGGCGTCGCGGAGGATCGCGGCGGTCTCGCGCATCTCGACCATGAAGGTGCTCTCGCCGCGCGCTACGTTGTCGCTCGCGCCGACGCGGGAGAGGATGCGATCGACCACGCCGATGCGGGCGCCGCGCGCGGGCACGTAGCTGCCGAGCTGGGCGAGGATGACGATGAGCGCGACCTGGCGCATCAAGGTCGACTTGCCCGCCATGTTCGGGCCGGTGATGAGCCACAGGCGCTCGCCCGCGAGATCGAGCGTGGTGTCGTTGGGGACGAAGGCCCCGGCCGCGGCGAAGCGCTCGACGACCGGGTGGCGCCCGTCGGTGATGACGATCGCGTCGCCCTGATCGACCACGGGGCGCGCGTAGTCGTGGCGGTGCGCGAGATCGGCCAGGGCCGCGGCGACGTCCCAGTCGGCGAGCACGCGGGAGAGCGCGCGGATGCGCTCGGCGGCCGCGGAGACGAGGGCGCCCGTGGCCTCGAAGAGCGCCGTCTCCCGCTCGAGCGCCTTCTCCTCGGCATGCTCGATGCGGTCGGCGAGATCGTCGAGCGCGTCGTTGGTGTAGCGCTCGCCGCCGGCCACCGTTTGCTTGCGCCGCCAGGCCGCCGGGACCTTGGCGAGGTGGCTCTTCGTGACCTCGATGTAGTAGCCGAAGACGCGCGTGTACTTGATGCGGAGCGAGGTCGCGTTCGTCTCCTTGCGCAGCTCCGCCTCGAGCGCGACGATCATCTCCGCGCCGTTCTTCATGATGGCCCGGAGCTCGTCGAGCGGGCGATCGTAGCCCTCGCGGATCACGCCGCCCTCGCGGGCGTGGGGCGGAGGCCGGTCGACCAGCGCGGCGGCGAGGCGCTCGGCCACGTCGCCCACGAGATCCACCGCCGCGCCGAGCAGCTCGATCGCGGAAGGATCCGGGATGGCCTGGACCGCGGCCACCGCGGCCGGGGCGGCGAGCAGGCCGTCGCGCAGGCCGCCGAGCTCGCGTGGGCTCACCTCGCGCAGGCTGGCGCGCGTGCTGAGGCGCTCGAGATCGCCGAGGCTCCGCAGGGCCTCGCGCAGCTCGTCCCGCGAGCGCGGGTTCTGCACGAAGATCTCCACCTGGTCGTGGCGCCTCCGGATCGCGCCCACGTCGAGCAGGGGCGCGAGCAGCCGCCGCCGGAGCAGGCGCGCGCCCGCGGGCGTGACGGTGGCGTCGATCACCGAGAGCAGCGAGCCCTTCTCGCCGCCGTCGGCCGCGCGCACGAGCTCGAGGTGCGCCTGCGCGATCTCGTCGATCCGCAGCGCCCCCGAAGGATCGTGCGCGCCGATGCGCCGCACCGGGAGCTTGGCGCCGGGGGTGCACCGGCGGGCGAAGCGCAGGGCGCGGGCCGCGGCGCGCGCCGCCTCGATCGGGTGGTCGGCGAGCGCCGCCTGGGCGAGCGGGGCCTCGGCCGCCTCGTCGAGGATCGCCGCGGCCTCGGCGTCGTCGATCGGATCGTCCTCGCGCAGCGCGGCCCGCGGCGCCGCGTGGACCGCCGCGGCGCGGATATCGTCGAGCCCCGGCGCGAAGAGGATCTCCCGCGGCTCGGCGCGCGAGAGCTCGGCGAGGAGCGCCGCGGGCCCGTCGAGCCGCGCGGCCGAGAGCTCGCCCGTCGAGAGATCGAAGAGCGAGAGGCCGAGGCGCGCGCCCTCGCCCCGCTCGACCGCCACGAGGTAGTGGTTCTCCCGCGCCGCGAGCTGCTCGGTGTCCGTCACCAGGCCCGGCGTCACCACCCGCACGATCGCGCGCGGGACGATGCCCTTGACCTTGCTCGGATCGACGAGCTGCTCGCAGAGCGCGACCTTGCGGCCGAGCGCGAGGAGCTTGGCGATGTAGCCGTGCGCCGCGTGGTGCGGCACGCCGGCCATGGGGATGCCGTCCGGATCGCCCTTGTCGCGGCTCGTGAGCGTGAGCCCGAGGGCGCGCGAGACGTAGAGCGCGTCCTCGTGGAACATCTCGTAGAAATCCCCCATGCGGAAGAAGAGGACGGCGTCCGGGTGGAGCGCCTTCGCGTCCTCGTACTGCTTCATCACCGGGGTGAGCTTCTTCTTGGCCGACGCCTCCACGCGGAGGTGCTTAGCGAAGCCTGCGCCCGGGGTCACGCCCCGCGCGCACGATCCTTCCTAGAAGGCTCGCCCGCACACCCCTCTCCCGCTCCCGTTCCCGCGACCCTCTCCCGATCCGGCAGGGGTAGCGGGAGGGGATATCGGGAGCGGGAGCGGGAAGACCTGGGAACACCCGATCAGAAGAACTGCCGTGTGACGGCGGCCGACGAGAGGTTCACCAGGATGAGCCCGTTGATCGATCCATCGGTGACCGCCAGATCGCCCGTCGAGGGGAGGTACGTCATGCCCACCGGGGTGATCTGGGTCTTGGAGTCGGTGGACAGATCCACGAGCAGCGGGACGAAGGAGCCGATGGTGGTGAAGCGGAACTGGAAGTCGCGGCGGTTGAAGCTCGCCGCGGTGGCGTCCAGGATGGCGAAGCGGAACATGGGGTTGATGAAGGCGCCGTCGTCCCCGTCCTTCACCGTGGCGCTCGCGCTCGACATCCGGAGCCGCCCATTTTTGCGGGCGAGGCGAGGATCGCAAGAGTCCCGGCAGACGCCGGTCTCCGGATCGGCGATCACGTGGTGGAGGAACCCCGAGGCGTCCCCCCGCACTGCCCACTGGCTGCCGAGGCGCACCGTGTAGGCGATCTGCGTCGGGAAGCAGCAGTGGATGAGGGCGCCGATCTCGTCGGATGTCGCCTTCACCTTTTCGTCGTCCTTGGTAGCGATGTTGCCGCTCTTGTCGAGGAACTGGCCTTCTTTGTTCATCTTGAAGAAGCGGCCCTCGTCGCGGACGGTGACCTCGACGTGATCTTCGTAGGCCTCGACGATCCGCAGATCGCGGCCCGGCTGGGCCGTGTCGGAGTCGCCGAAGACGGCCTGGCAGGACTGGAAGGAACACACATCCGCGTCCTCCATCCAGTAGTTGGCCTTTTGATCGATGAGGAACGAGGTGATCTGCACGTAGTCGGCGAGCAGCTGCGTCTCGCTGTCGGAGGCGCTCTTGCCGAGCAGCTCGATCACGGCCTTCTCGCTGTGGACGCCCGCGTCGCAGAAGCGGCTGTTCGGGTCCTGCACCTCGGTGATCTCGCCCTTCTGCGGGAAGAGCGTCGCGACCTTGCGATCGAAGCCGGGGACGGCGCCCTCGTAGGTCACGAACCAGTTCTGATCGACGAGCTGGGCCCGCGGGTCTTCGAGGTTCATGGCGAGGACGTGGTGGAACCCGCTCTCGCCGTCCTTGGTCTCGACACCCTTGTCGCTCACGAGGCGCCCCTCGCCGTCGATCGCCTGCCCGCTTCCGCTGATCGAGATCGACAGCGACACCTTGGTGCTCGCGTCGGACGGGACGGTGGCGACCATCCGCGGCGAGCTCCCGTCGGCCGGCACCAGGGAGCCGTTGTTGTCGTACAGGAGGGGGAAGATCGACAACCCGGGGACATGCTGGCCGGAGCCGTCCTCGGCCGCGGCGTAGACGCCCATGCGCGGGGTGTTGGGCATCACGACGTTGCACGAGGCCTCGCGCGAGCTGGCGAGGCCGCACACGTCTCCCTCGAGCGTGCACACCGAGCCGCCCTTGCAGTTCGACGCGCCTCCCGTCTCGCAGGTCGTCGAACAGAAGCCCGGATCGCTGGACCCGTCGGCGCTGCACTGGCCGCTCGCGCAGTCGCCGTCCACCTTGCAGGCGCCGCTCACGAGGAGCGGCGGCTCGCACCCGTAGAGGGGCGAGTAGCGCTCGGGCGCCCGGCAGGGGGCGTCGTAGTCGTCGATGTCGATCACCGCCACCCGGCCGCTCGTGAGCGCGAGCATGGCGAAGGTGCCGCGGAGCTTGCGGGGGCCCGCGCCCGAGTCGTAGGTCGACGAGGTGCGGTAGGCCGTCGCCACGTCGCAGCTCTGCGCCGTCGGGTCCTTGCAGGTCGCGCGCAGGGTCGGGCTCGGATCGCAGCGCACGCCCTCGACGGCCACGCCGGTGGCCGGATCGGTGACGGGGACGTCGCGCTCGACGATCACCAGATCGGCCGCCGGGGCGCTGTAGCGGATGCGATCGGGCGGCTCGAAGGGATCCCACGCGATGTGGCCGGCGCGGGTGAGCGGGAGCTTGCCCGGCAGGTCGTCGCTCACGTCGAAGACCATGGCGCTGCCGTCGTCGGCGTCGATCGCGTAGAGGTAGCGCTTGAGGTTCGGGGTGAGCGAGGGGCTGACCGCGACGTGGCTGGTGGTGACGACGCGCCTCGGATCCTCGCGCGAGGTCGGCAACAGCGGCGAGATCTCGGCCGGCTCGCAGGGGGTGGGCAGCTCGAGCACGTGGATGAGGGGGAGATCGAGGTCGCTCACGTAGAGGCGTCCGGCCGCGTACGAGAGGCCCGAGGGGCGCGAGGTCTGGGGGAGCGGCACCGTGCTCTTCTGGACCACGTCGTTGACGCATGCGCTGCCGCTCGGCGGCGGGGGGAGCGGCACGTCGGGCACGTCGGTGGAGAGGGGCACCCAGCGCTCGACCGGGCAAGGATCGAAGCTGCCCGCCGGGCGATCGAGGAGCGCCTGGGCGTCGATCACCACGAGGCCGCCCGCGTCGGGCAAGGTCACGACGAGCTTCTGCCGGCCCATCTTCTCCTGGCCGAGATCGAGGCCCGGATCGCCGTCGGGCAGCGTGCTGTAGCCCGGGGCGTCGCAGCTCGTGCGCACCGCGCCCGCCTCGTTCGACGGATCGGAGAGCAGGAGCATCTGCCCCGGGGCCACGGGCAGGCGGCAGGCCGGCCACGAGCTGATCTCCGGCGGCGGGCGATCGATCGGCGCGCCGCCGCCGGCGCCGCCCGTGCCCTCGCTGGACGCGGGGCGGATCTTCGCGGAGGGAAGGGCGAAGAGGCCCTCCCGCCCCACCTCGGCGACGCCGACGAAGGTGGCCGTGCCGCCGGGCGTGGAGACGATGTCGATCGGCTGCGCCCCGATGGGCAGGAAGCTCGCCCCGGGGATGGACGGGTCCTCGTCGAGCACGGAGTTCTGCGTGGCGGTCGTGTCGATCACCGCCACTTCGCCCCGGGTCGTCTGCGTCACGAGCGCGTAGAGGTGCGGCACGACGGCCGCCGCGCCGCCGTCGGTGTCGACGTACTGATCGATCTCCGTCACCAGCGCGCCGGTGCACTGCTCGAGCGGGAGCTGCGGCCGCACCGTGCCCTTCGGATCGCCCAGGCAGACGAAGGCCGATCGGCCGGATCGCTCGAGGGCCCGCGTCGGTACGGTGACCGTCGCCGTGGAGCAGCCCCCCGCGGGGAGCAGCGCTCCGGCCGCCGCGGTGGCGCCGCAGGCGACGAGCACCCCGAGCGAGCGGCGGGAGAGGCGCCGGCGAGGGCGGGGTCGTGCGGGATTGGTCATTTCGATTCTCTGGGCGGGGTGGGCGTGCCAATCGACGCGAAGATCGTCCCGAAGGTGTCGGGGTGGCGCATGTCGAGATCGACGACGCCGAGGTACGAGTCGGTGAAATGCCCGATGTAGAGGTACGAGTGGAGGCCCGAGCCGTCGCCCTGCAAAGGCCCCGCGCCGTCCGGATCGCTGTCGTCGCCGGTGTCGAGCGCCAGGGCATGCGGGCCGCGGCCGGTGCGGATCACCGCCTCGATCCGGCGCGCCTCGGGGTCGTAGGAGAAGACGAGGCGCGAGTCGAAGGCCGCGATGAAGACCCGCAGCGCCTGCTTCCCCTCGCGGGTGATCACGTTGCCGAGCGCGACCTTGGAAGCCCCGAACGCGAGCGGGACCGCGTCGTCGATCGAGACCGTGTCGTAGGCGGAGAAGGCCTTCGCCTCGCCTCCCCCCTCCGGGATGTTCTTCACGAGCTTCGTCTGGACCTTGCCGATGAGCAGGGTCGCCGGCGCGCGGTTGGCCATGAAGATCCGCATCGGGATGTCGAGGCAGCCGATCTGGCAGGCCTCGTCGTCCGACGCGCAGGACGCCTCGCAGGCTTGCCGCGCGCCCGCGTCGAGGACGAGCCCACGCGAGTCCTTGCCGTCGGCGTTGACCGTGACCGCGGCCTGGTAGGCGCGGGTGAGGAAGGCCCTGGAGGGCGCCGCGTGGGCGTCGTCCGTGTACCGGAAGAGGTCGATCTGCGCGGCCCCGCGGTAGCTGACCAGGAAGCCCGGCTGGTAGCCGAAGGTGCTGCCGTCCTCGGCGAGCTTGCCCTTGATGTACCGGGGGATCGGGACCGTCACCACCTCGGTCGGCCCGTCGGCGAGGTTGCCGAGGGCGTAGACGGTGGTGGGCTTGCCGTCCGCCGTGTTGAGCGAGAGGCTCACGGCCTTCTGCGTCTGGTGGGCCACCACGATGGCCTCGCCGTCCTCGGAGGCGGCGACGCCCACGGGCTCGACGGGCAAGGTCAGCGCGCGGCTGTTGGCATAACGGTCGGCCTCGATGCCGATCCGGTGATCGTCGCCGCACCGGTTCTCCGTGCCCGTGGCGCCGCAATCGGCCTGGAAGCAAGCGTCTTCCGGCTCCTTGCCGGGCTCCTTGCCCGCGCAGTTCTGGGACGGCGCGGTGTCGTTCTTCACGTCGAAGAAGGTGAGCGACGGATCGCCCCGCACCGGGACGAAGAGACGGGAGTTGATGAGGTCGTCGGTCTTCTTGTCGCGGAGGTCGACGAGGGCGGCGCCCGAGGAGAATGCGCCGAGCGTGAAAGCCCCGACGACGCGCGCCGCCCGGTGGGTGACGACGCCGGCGAGATCGGCCGGGTCGTCCGGGTTCGACAAGGGGAACGCCGCGCAAGGCCCCGGATAGAGCAGGCTCTCGGCGTTCCGGCCGAGGAAGGCCTGGGCGCATGCTTTCTCGACCGAATCGACCTGGTGTCCCGGATCGAGCTTCTGGCAGGCCGCCGTCTGCGCCGCCTCGGCCGTGGTGCACTGGAGGTGGGAGAGCAGGTTGGAGAGGCGCGGCCGGAGCGTGGAGAGATCGACCGTGAGCAGGGTGCCGCCGTCGTAGGCGAGGTCGAAGTCGGAGCTGACGACGTAGAGGGCGGTGCGGCCCGGCGAGACCACGATCCCGGTCGGGAAGTAGAAGGTCTTGGCGGGCGGCGGGAGGGCGTTGCCACCCAGGTAGCCGCCCGCCCCGCGGACGAGCCCCGCGAGGCCGCGGGCGGCTGCGCCCGGCGCCCGCGAGCGCGAGGCGGGGCGAGCCGGCCGTTCCGCCGCGGTGGAACGAGGGATCCGTGGGTGAGCCGGCAGCATGGGCGGCGGAGCCTAGTCAGGCCCGGAGGGTGTGGCAAGCCGCGGCGCGCGCAGGGGGCCGGGGAGCACGGCCGCGCCGGCCCGGCCCGGGCGAGCGCGAGCAGCCCTCGGGACAGCGAGCCGGCCCGGCTCAGCCCCCGCCGCAGCCGAAGTGGAGCTTGACGCTGCTCAGGCCGACCTGCGGATCCTCGCCGCAGTGGTCCATGAGCAGATCCGGCGACGCGTCGGAGAAATCGACTTCCTTGCCGGCGCAGGTGCCGTTGTCGCAGCCGACCACGATCGCCGGGGGGATGCAGTCGTTGCACATGCTGTCGCAGTAGGGCCAGGCGTCCTTGGCCGCGGCCTCGTTCGCGGCGGAGACGATCTGCGCCTGGCTGTAACAGCCGTTCACGAGCACGCAGCAGTCGGAGTTCTTGGTGCAGGCGATCGGCCCCTGGGTGAGCGCGGCCCACTGGGTGGCGTCGCCGTGGCAGTCGCCCATGCCCCCACCGGTGCCGGTCCCGCCGCCCGTGCCTGCGGTGGTCGAGCCGCCGCCGCTGCCCCCGCCGGCGCCGGTGGTGGCCGAGGTGGTCGTCGTGGTCGAGCTCGATCCCGAGCTCGACGAGCTGCACGCGGCGAAGAAGGCGGCGACGAGCGTGGCGAGCAGCGGGAGCGCGGGGCGAAGAAGCGGTCGAAGCGTCATGGAAAAGGACCTCCTCCCGGGGAGGATACGCTCCCCGGGCGCGGCCGGCGCCGCCCATCGCACGTCACGAGGCAGCGGCGATCACGCGGGCCCGCACGCCGGCTGCACAGGCGCCGTCGGGGATGTCGGTCGTGACCACGCTCCCGGGCTCGATGCGCGCGTGGTGCCCGATGGTCACGCCGCGCAGGATGATCACGCGCTCGCCGATCCAGGCGCCGGCGCCGATCCGGATCGGCGAGGCGCCGCCCGAGGCGTCGTAGTTGCCGGCCACGTGGTAGTCGGTCGTGAGGATCGACACGAGCGGACCGATGTGCGCGCCGTCGCCGATCGTCACCTCCGCCTCGGCGGCGATCCCCGTCCCGGCGCCGATCGTCACGCCGTCGCCGATGCGGATCGCGCCCCGGGGGCCGGTCACGAAGTGGGCCGGCACCGGGCCCGGGCCGAGCTCGAAATCGTCGCCGATGGTGATGGATCCGAGGTTCTCGATGTACGGGGAGCCGTGGATCCTTGGGCGAGCGCCGAGGGTGTCGGCGTGCCGCATCACGAGCCGGGCGAGGGCCTCGGTGGCCTGCTGGCTCATGTCGTGCAACATCGTCCACGCTGCGCTCCCGTGGGCGCCATCGTGGACCGGTGGGGTAGGCTTCGCGGCGCCGGCCACGCCGTCGAGGGTCCGCAGCACCCGGGCGGGCACGCCGCCCGCGAGCACGCCGGCGGGGATGTCCCCGCGCACCTCGCTCCCGGCGGCGATGACGGCGCCCCGCCCGATGGTCACCCCCTTCTTCACCCGGGCGCGGGCCGCGATCCAGACGTCGTCGCCGATGTGGATGGGCATCGGCCCGCGCTCGTCGCCGGCCGCGCCGTCGTCGTCGTCGACCATCACGTACGGCCCGAAGCTCACCCGCGCGCCGACCTCCACCAGGCTCTTCGCCGAGATGGTGGCGCCGTAGTTGAAGATCAGATCGTCGCCGATGACGATGCGCCCCTCGGGGCCGGTGGAGAGCACCGCGGGCGCGAAGAGCGATCCGAGGCTCGCCCTCGCGCCGATCTCGATCCGGCCGGCGTTGTGGATCACGGGGCGCCCGAGGGCGCGCGCCCCCGGGCCGACCCGATCGCAGCCGAGGAGGTAGAGCGGGGCGAGCGTCCGGCTCGACGCGAAGCGCAGGGCCTTCTTCACCTTGTGGGCCCCGGGCAGCTCGCGATCGCGATCGAGGAAGCGCCGGGCATGCGCGATCAAACCATGGGCTTGGCGTTCGGTGGTCATGGGGCTCCTCGGTCGAGAGGAGCATCGGCCGTGCCCGGGGGCAGGCGCGCGCCCGGCGCGGCGGCGCGCCGAGGTCGAGCTGTGGGCCGCGCAGAACGCGCGATCGGGCGCAAAGATGGCGGGGGATCAGCGCACGCTGAAGCGGCTCGGGCGCGAGGCCACCCGCACGCCGGGATCGGCGGGGCGCGCCTCGACCTCGTGATCGCCGCGGGTGACCTTGACGATCGCCCGGTAGGGCGGGCCCGAGGTGGCGACCACCTTGCCGTCGATCACGAGCTCGACGAGGCCGATGCGCCGCCCGGTCGCGGCGCCGGAGAGCGAGGCGCGCAGCTCGACGGCCTGGTGCGGCCTCGGGCCGTCCCACGGCAGCAGGTAGACCGTCCCGGGCGAGGGAGAGTCGATCTTCAGCTCCTCCGGCGCGCCGCCCGCGCTGCCTGCGCCCTCCACGCAGCCGAGCGTGCGCGAGCGGGCGAACCAGGGTAGCCCGCCCGGATCCTGCCCCGGCGCGCCCACCGGCTGGCGCGCGAGCCAGGCGTCGAAGACGCTCGGCAGCACCACGGCGCGGCGAGCGCCTTCGGGGTCGCAGCGCACCGGGGCCTCGCCGGGGCCGGGCGCGGGGCGCGCGCTCACGTGGACATGGAGGTCGCACACCTCCGCTGGCTTCTTCCCGTGGATGAAGCGGCGCTGGGCATGCTCGGCGCAGGCGGGGCCGGCGAGCTTGCCGGAGAGCGGACAGACATCGGCGACCTCGAGGAGACCAGCGTCCCACAGCGGAGCACGCTGGGACACGTCGTGCATCGCCCGGCGCATCACGTCGGCGAAGAGCGGGCCGGCGCCGGTCGCGCCGGTGAGCCCGTGCGTCGGCGATCCATCGGCGTTGCCGACCCACGCCACCACCGTCCGCTCGTGCGTGAACCCGGCGCTCCAGGTGTCGCGGAAGCCCGAGCTCGTGCCCGTCTTCACCGCCACGGGGAAGCCGAGATCGAAGGGGCCGCGGCCATGGAGCCCGCGCACGCGGGCCAGCGGATCGCTGAGCGCCTCGGCCACGAGCGCCGAGACGCCCGGCTCGAGCACGGGCAGGCCTTCCACGTCGATCGCGGCCTCGGCGTGCGCGACACCTTCGAGCACACCGCCGCGATCATCCTCGTCGGGCAAGGTCGCGCGGAGCGGGATCCACCGCCCTCCGCGGGCGAGGGCCACGTACGCCGACGCGAGCTCGCGGAGCGTGACCTCGCCGCTGCCGAGCGCGAGCGCGAGGCCGTAGTAGCGCGCGTCGCGATCGAGGCTCTCCATGCCGAGCGCCCGCAAGGTGGCGAGCAGCTCCCCCGGTGACAGCTCCGCGGCGAGCCGGATCGCCGGCACGTTGAGGCTCCCCGCCAGGGCCTCGCGGGCGCTGATCGGCCCCTCGAAGGTGCCGTCGAAGTTCTGCGGCAGGTACGCGCCGGCCCCCTCGGGGAAGGCCGTCGGCACGTCCGGCACCATCTCCGCGCTCGTGTGGCCATGCGCGAAGGCGAGGCCGTAGACGAAGGGCTTGAGGGTCGAGCCCGGCTGGCGGCGGGCGCGGATCACGTCGAGCTGGCCCGCGATCGAGGGGTCGTCGAAATCGGCGCTCCCCACGTACGCGAGGATCTCGCCGCGCTCGTTGTCGACGACCATCACCGCGGCGTCGGTGGCCGCACGGTCGGCGATCGAGCCGAGGTGCGTGCGGACGAGGCCCTCGACGTCGCGCTGCAGATCGAGATCGAGGGTCGCGCGGGTGACGCCGGCGGGCTCGTCGAGCTGATGATCGGCGATGAGCGCCTCGGTGAAGTGCGGCGCGTGAAACGGGTGCGAGAGGCGGCCGGGGGTGACCGTCTCGGCGAGGGCGCGCGCGAGATCCGCGTCGCCGAGGAAGCCCTGCTCGTGGAGCGCGTCGAGGAGCGCCTTCTGTCGCGGCGCCACGCGGCCGGGGTGCGCGTACGGGTCGAGGTACGAGGGAGCGCGTGGCAGGACCGCGAGGTAGGCGGCCTCGGCCCAGCTCAGATCGCGCGCGCTCTTGCCGAGGTACGCCTGCGCGGCCGACTCGGGGCCGGTCAGGCCGTGCCCGTAGGAGAGCCGGTTGAGGTACGCCTCCAGGATCGCCTCCTTGCTCAGCACCTTCTCGAGGTTCTCGGCGCGCGCCGCCTCCTTGAGCTTCTCGCCGAGCGTGCGCGGGCGGGGGTGCCCCTCGTTGTCGAGCAGCTTCACGAGCTGCTGGGTGATCGTGCTCGCCCCGGAGACGAGGCGGCCATGGCGGAGGTTCTGGCCGAGCGCGCGGACCACCGCCTTGGTGTCGATGCCCTCGTGGCCGAAGAAGTCGCGATCCTCGCTGACCAGCGTGGCGAGCACGATGCGATCGCCGAGCGCGTCGAGCGGCAGGCTCCGCCCGCGGAGGCCCGCCTCCGAGGGCAGCTCGCGCAGATCCTGGCCATGGCGATCGACGATGCGGTGCCCCTCGTGCCAGCGATCGCCGAGACGGAACGACGGATCGCCCGCGCCGCGGCGGTAGCTCCGCCAGGCGATCCCGAGGGCGAGGAGGCCCACCGCGCCGGCCGCGCCGAGGAAGAGCAGCCGGCGGAGGGCGCGGCGGAGCCCCGAGCCGAGGGCGATCATTGCACGACCACCCGGCCGGACTCGGAGTAGCCGAGGCTGTTGCTCTCGTACATCAGCTCGGCCGCGGCGGGCGGGAGCACGAACTCGCCCGGCGTCGTGGCGCGGACGAGGTACGTCGCGCAGAGCTCGTCGCTCCCCGTGCGATCGAAGTAGAGCTGCACCCGGTCGTCGTGGAGCTCGGCGTAGCTCGCCGGGTTGTCCCAGCCGTGGAGCAGCGCCGAGAACGGGTGGTGATCGCCGATCTCGGGCGCGCTCGCGACGGTGGCGAGATCGGGCTGCACGGGCTCGAAGCCCGCCGCGATCCGGTCGGTCACGGCGAGGTAGCCGAGGCGGTGGCGATCGACCTGGCCCACCGGCAGGCGGATCATCAGCGCGACGCGCAGCACGTCGCCCGCCTTGACCTTCGCGAGATCGATCGCGCCGCCCTTGGGATCGGTGATCACCCGGTAGATCTCGGGGCTCCTGGGGGTGCGGGTCGCCGCCGCCGAGCCTTTGCCGCCGAGCGCGCGCTGCCATTTTCCGGAGACGAGGAAGCCGAGCGCCGCGTCGCTCTCGCTCGCGAGGGCGAGGGTGACCTTGCGCCCGCGCAAGGCGTCGAGCGGGAGGCGGTACTCCTTCGCGCCGCCGCCGAGATCGCGCGAAGGCTCGAGCGGCCTGCCGTCGAGCGTGACGGCGAACGACGCGCCCGCGCCCTCCTCGTGGTGGAGCTGCTCGGCGAGGGCGAGGAGCGAGTACGAGATGGCCTGCGTGGTGTAGGTGTCGAGGCTCTGCGCGAGCTCCGAGAGCAACATCGGCAGGGCCCGCGACGAGGGGCGCAGCCGCCCGAGCGCGATGGCGGCCTGGGCCTTGGTGCGCGTCGGCGAGCCGTAATAGTAGAAATCGTCGGAGCGCGGCGGGGTGAGGAGCTTGCCTTGCTCGTCGAAGCTCGCCTCGACGGCGTCGAGCAAGCTCGCGACCCGATCGTCCTGCCCGCCGAGCGCGTGGAGGGCGATCGCCAGGCTGGCCTGACCGAAGACGCTCTTCTGATCGCGGCGATCGACGAGCGCGTCGGCCGCGCTCGCGGGCAGCTCGCCGAGCTCGCCGAGGCTCTGCGCGATGGCCGCCTGCACCTCGGGCTTGATCGAGCTCCCGAGGAGCTGCGCCTTGAGGTACTCGCGCATCCCTTCGAGCAGGCCCTTCGGCGCCTCGACGCCGGCCTGCGTGCCCAGCACGACGGCGCGCATCGCGTAGGCCGTGCCGTACACGTTGGGCTCCGTCCCGCCCGGCCAGTACGCGAGCCCGCCGCTCTCCGTGCGCATGGTGGCGAGCCGGTCGAGGCCGGCCTTGATGCGCTTCTTCAGCTCCTCGTCGCTCATCCGCGCGAAGCCGATCCTCGGGAGGATGGTGCGGGCCGCGATGAGCGGCAGCGTGCTCGACGTGGTCTGTTCGACGCAACCGTGCGGGTAGCCGAGCAGGTAGTCGAGCCGCTCGCCGAGCTCCGGCCAGAGGTGCTGGCCCACCTGCACGCTGAGCGCCGCGCCGGGGAAGAGACGCACGTCCGCGGGCACGTCGAGCGCGATCTCCTGGTGCTTGAGGAACGCCCCGTGCACGCTCGGGTGCTCGTCCACGCCGGGCTCCTCCACGCGCAGCTTCTGCTCGACGCGATCGAAGACCTTGCCCGCGCCGTCGGCCGCCGCGAACGTGAGCGTCATCTCGCCGGGCACGGTCGCCTCGACGGGGAAGCCGATGCGGCTCTTGCCGAGGCCGGAGACGGTGGCCGAGGCGCTCTTGCCGTTCATGGTGACCGTCGCAGTGATCGGATCGGGCGTGTTGTTGTGGAGGAGCGCCGCGGCCTCGAAGCGATCGCCCACCGACGCGAAGCGGGGCACGGCCGGGATGAGCATCACCGGCTTCTTCACGGTGAACGAGGCCTCGCTCACCGCGCCCTTGCCCTCGTCGTCGAGCGCCACGGCCATCATCCGGAACTGGGTGAGGTTGTCGGGGAGGCGCAGCCTGACCGTGGCCTTGCCGCTCGCGTCCGTGCGCAGATCGGGCTTCCAGAGCAGGGTCTGCACGAAGTCCTTGCGGGTCGAGGTGATCGAGCCCTCCCCTCCCCCGCCGTCGCCCGCGGTGTGGCTCCGCTCGAAGAGCGCGCCGAGCCCGCGGCGACTGTCGTGGAGCGAGAAGGAGAGCGCGCGGCCCGGGCGGAGCGCTGTCACCGGATCCGGCGGATGGAAGCCCGTGAGCCGGAGGACGCCCTCGTCCACCACGGCGAGCGCGATCTCGGCGCGCCCCTCGGGCTTTCCATCGTCCTTGGCCTCGACGGTGATCTCGACGTCCTGGCCAGGCTCGTAGGTCGGCCGGTCGCTGCGCAGCGCCAGATCGAGGCGCGACGCCTCGGTCGCCACCGGGATCCGCACGGCGCCGATCCGGTAGTCGGCGACGGCCTCGCCCTTCGCCCCGATCGGGAGCAGCGTCACCGTCGCATGCACGTAAGGCGCATGCAGGGCCGTGAGCGGCAGATCGAAGATCGCCGCGCCGCCCGTGATCTTCACCGAGCGCCTGTCGAGCAGCGCGCCCTGCTCCACCGTGAGCAGCGCGGTCGCGGCCGGATAGGGGCTGCGCACGAGGAGCTTCGCCACGTCGCCCGGCCGGTAGCGCGGCTTGTCGGTCACGACCTCGAGCACATGCCCCTTCGAGGGGAAGGCCGCGCCCTCTTCACCGTCCGACTCGTGGTAGGCCCAGAATTCGACCGCGCCGCCCTTGTGCCCGTCGACCTCGGCGGAGAGCTCGTAATCCCCGGGGTGCGCCGCGCGCAGCGAGCATCCGACGGCCACGATCGCGCTCGTCACCGAGCATCGCCCTTCGTCGATCCTCCGCGACGACCACTCCCAGCGCGACGCGCCGCCCGCGCCTCGCCGCTCGCTGTACGACCACTCGATCCGCTCGAGGCGCGCCGTCACCTTCGCGCCCGCGACCGGCTTGCCCTCGGTGTCGATCACGCCCAGCGACACGGGGAAGGTCTCTCCGGCGTCGACCCAGCCCTTCGGGAGCTTGAGGCCGGCGTAGCGCTGCACCGGGTGCTCGGTGACGCTGGCCCGCCCCGCCACGTGCCGGTACGAGGTGTCGGTGACATCGGCCTCCAGGCTGAACTCCTGCGGCCCGAGCGCGGGATCGAGCAGCAACGCCTGATCGATCCGCAGCGTCCCGTCGGGCGCGAGCTTGCCGTCGCCCGCGCGGCTCCAGGGCTTGCCGGTGAGCTCGCCCGCGTCGTCCTCGTCGCCGTCGCGCCAGCTCGGGCGCTTGCGAAAGAGCAGCTCCTCGCTGAGCGGGCCGGGCGGAACAGGCGCGGCCTTGCGCTTGAGCGTCCACTTCACCTGCGCTCCATCCATCGGCGCGCCGAAGAGGTAGCGGCCGTGCACCACCGCGCCGAGCGAGGGCGCCTTCGTCTTCTTGTCGATCGCCGTCGTCGCGTCGACGTCCACCGCGAAGCGCGGCACCTCGAACTCCGCGACCTGGAGCATCGCCGAGGCGAGCGGAGGCTCGGCCTGCGCGGGGTCTTCGAGCCGGAGCTGGTAGCGCCCGAGCTTCGCGTCGGACGGCACCTCGAAGCGCGCCGCGGCGCTCCCGAAATCATCGGTGGTCACGCCCTGCCGCATCGCCTCGTCCCCCGTGGGGCCGACGATCCGCAGCACGAGCGCGCTGCCCGGGATCGGGAGCAGCTTCGCCCCGTCGGGCCGGCGCAGCGAGGCCTTGAGGAACGCGGTGGAGCCCGGCCGGTAGATGCCCCGATCGGTCAGGATCATCGCCCGCCGATCGGCCGCGCCCGGCTCGATCCCGCTCACGAGGTGCGGGAAGAGCTGCTTGGCGCCGATGCCCTCGCCCGCCATCGGCAAGAGCAGATCGGCGTCGGCCGCGTTCACCCGCAAGAAGCCCTCGGCGCGGCTCGCCCCGGAGGGCAAGAGCGCCAGACCATGCGCGTCCGTCGACGCGACGCGCGGCGCCTCGTCGCCCTCGAAGCGCACCTCCGCGCCGCTCACCGGCTCGCCGCTCCCGAGCCGCGTCACCTGCACCAGCGTCCCGTTGACGTAGCTCCGCACATGGGCCGCGAGCGTCTTCGGGCTGCCGATCTGGAGCAGCGCCACCGAAGGCTTTTCGGCCTCGCTCCCCGAGGGGAAGCGCATGGGCTCCGCGTCGAAGGCCATCCCCGTGGCCCGCACCATCGTCAGGTAGCTCGTCCCCGCCGCGAGCTTGCTCGTGAGGTCGACCGCGGTCTCCTGCACCTTGTCCCGCTCCGCCTTGATGGTCACCGGGATCACCAGCGGCGTGCCTCCCTCGGGGATCTCCCGCGCCCGGGCCTTGGCGATCGCCTTGTCGAGCTCCGCCGCGCCCGCCGGCACCGGATACGCCACGACCTCGGCCGCGCTCACGTTGCGCGTGGAGATGACGAAGCGCTTGCTCGTGGCCTCGTCGAGCAGGAGCAGGCCCTCGGGCATCGTGATGCTGGCGCTCAGCGCAGGCGTCTGGATCTTGAATTTGATCGGAGCGCCGAGCGTCTGCTCGTACTGATCGCGCAGCCCGTCGATCGTCACGTCGTACGTCCGGGAGGGCTCGAACTGCCCGTTGATCATCAGCCGCCCCTCGCCCCACGAGTCGGCGCGCAGGGTGAGGTTCTTGACGAAGGGGGTCACGCGCACGCGCGAGGGCAGCTCTTTTTCCGGCGTGCCGAGCGCGTTGTTGAAGAGGACGTGGACGGTCTTGCCGCTCGTCTCGAGGACGCCCCTGGTGAAGCGGCAATCGCTGTCGTAGTAGCCGTAGCCGCACGAGATGTCGGTGCTCTGGAGCGCGTCCACGACGTTGACGTTGGTGACCTTGGGGGCGCCCTCCCCGTTCCAGTCGCCCGCAGTGAGCCGCGCGGAGGCGCCCGCCTTGAGCGCGGTCGACGGCTTGATCAGGAGCACATGCCGCGGGTCGACCTTGATGCCCTGGAAGGTGGGCCCGGCCGGGTGCTCGACGGCGAAGGGGATCGCCCCGCCCTTGGGGTATTCGAGCGTGAGGAGCTTGTGCCCGAGGCCGAGATCGATCGGCTGATCGTAGATGGCCGCGAGCACCGGCCGCCGGCTCACGCGCGACTCGTCGAAGGGCTGCACCGCCACCACCCGGTGCTCGCCCCTGGTCGGGATGTAGCCGAGCTCCTTGCCCGCCACGATGAAGCTCGGCGAGGCCGTGAAGGTGGCCTTCCAGGGAGCGGCGAGCTTGACGCCGCCCGGGGTCGTCACGTCGCCCACCTCGATCGCGTAGGCCGTCTGCTCGTCGAAGGCCTTGTCGGCCCGGACCTCCAGCGTCCGATCGTCGATCCAGACCGCGGTCATGGCCACCTCGGGCACGATCTTCACCGTCCCCCTGGCCGCGGGGATCGGCCCGTCCTTCTTCTTGCCCTTGGCCGAGGCCTCGGGCGCGGGGCGGGTCACCGGCTGGTTGAACACGATGTGCAACATCGTCCCCGTGAAGGCGAAGTGGCTCTTGCCGTCCACGGAGGGCTCGCTCACCTCCAGCTTGGCCGTGCGATCGCCGAGCGAATACGAGCCTTCGAGGGCGCTGCGGGGGCTCCGCTCGGTGTCGGCGGGTGGAAAGAGCAGGGCGCCGGTGGAGGACGAGGCTTGCTGGACGAACAGCGGCCCGGGGCCGCTCGGGGGCGGCGCCTGGAGGGCGGGGTGGCTCCCGGAGCAGACCAGGGACGAGCCGCCGACGAAGAGCACACCGAGGAGCCGACCGAAGGAGCGGATGCGGGGGGTGGCCATGCGATCTCCCGGCCGCGGCAAGCAGGGGCCGCGACGCGCCCACCCAACGCCACCGGGGCCGGGGCGTATTCCAGCAGACGACGCATCCCATCTTCGATCGGGGAGCTCGCGATGCGCGGGCGAGGCGGCTCGCGTCGTTCGGTCCCTGGCTCAGGCCCGCGCCGCGAGGCGATCGAGCTCCACCGGGCAGTGCGCGCAGTGCACCGTGACCTCGGCGCCGTGCTCCGCGACGAGCGCGCGGAGCCGCCCCTGGTTCCACAGCCGATCGGCGTTGTTCGTCGCCGCCATGCGCTGGAAGACGGTGAGCGCCGGCGTGCAGCGGGGCGTCGCGCTCATCTCCTCGTGGAAGAAGTAGGCGTCGCCGGCATGCAGCATCCATCCGCGCGCTGTGCGCACCGCGACACCGGCGTGGCCTCGCGTGTGCCCGACGAGCGGGATCAGGAGGATCTCCTCGCTGCGATCGATCGCGCGCACGCCCTTGAACCCGAACCAATCCTCGCCCCCCGGGTCACGCAGGTCCCACCGCGGCCCGTGCCGGAAGTGCGCCGGCCGGTAGCGCTCGCGCTCCTTCGCGGTGCTCCGTTTCATCGCCGCGTCGTGCTCATCGCGCAGGACATGGACCTCCGCCTGCGGAAAGTCGGGCAAGCCCCCCGCGTGATCGAGGTCGAGGTGCGTGGGCACGATATGGCGAACATCGCGCGGATCGAGGCCGAGCGCGCGGATCTGCTCCCACGCGGTGCAACCGTCCTCGGTCCTCGGTCGCACCAGGAGCTCGAACCATGCGCCGAGCCGGCCGCGCACGTCGGCGAGGTCGTCCTTGCCGAGGCCGGTGTCGACCAGGACGAGGCCGTCGTCCGACTCGATAACCCAGCAGTGGCAGACCATGCGGCCGGGCGTGAAAAGCCCGCCCTCGCCGTTGACGAGCCGGGCGCTCGCCGGGCAGAGCGTGGCCGCCGAGATGTGATGCACGCGCATGGGCCTTTCTCTTGCTCGAAGCGGCCGGGGAGTCCACCGGTAGCCCGGGCGCGCTGATCGCGACGCCGCGGGGCGCGATCATCCACCTTGCCGCGCCACCCCGAACCGCCTCTACCCCCGCGCGCCGATCCATGTGAACATTACGTAACGCAATAGCAGGATCGGTCCGGCGACGGCGGGCTCGACCAGGAAGGAGCCATGTTTCGGTGCCCACGACGAGCCCTGGCTTCCAGTTTCGAACTTCCAATCTGGACGAGTTTTGCGAGGTGCTCAGCGAGCGCATTCGTCCCTGCCAGCTCATCGGGCGTCCGGCGCGCTACGAGGCGGAGCTGCGCCTCCATCGCGCCGGCAGCATCGGGTTCTCGGTCATCCGCATCAGCCCTTCCGTCACCGTCGTCTCCGAGCAGACGGACGAGTGCTATCTCTTCGAAACCGCGCTGGCCGGTGGCTTTCGCGCGCGCTGCCACGGGCCCGAGCGCGCGTACGCCGATGGAGCGGTGCACGTCGTCAACCCGAATGCGCCGCTCCGGATCGACCCGTTCTCCGAGTGCACGTTCCTGGTGATACGCATGGCGAAGTCGACCTTCGCGGAGCACGCGCGCGTCCTGACCGACGCCGCCGGCGACGCTTGCCACCTGCCCGAGCTGTTGCCGGTCGCCCTCGGCGAGGCGGCGAGCCTGTGGCGATATCTGCGGTTCCTCCACGCCGAGAGCATGACCCAGGGGAGCGCGCTTCACCACGGTCGGGCCAGCCGATCGGCCGAGCAGATGGTCTCGTCGTTGATGCTCGCGGTGGCCGAGCAAGGCGGGACGAGCGGCCGGCCCGACCGCGCCGGGGGCAGCGTCGCCGAGGATCAGGTGCGGCGCGCGGAAGAGTACATCGAAGGGCACCTCGACGACGACATCGGGATGGTCGACATCGTCGGCAGCGCCGGTGTGGACGGGCGCGCGCTCGACGCCGGGTTCCAGCGGCGGCGCGGGGTCGGGCCGCTCGCGTGGCTCGAGCGGCGCCGCGACGCGCGGACCGCGCGCGAGCTCGGCGCGGACCGCTCGGAGGGCGAGGCGGCGGGGCGCGGCGACCGACCGCTGCTCACGTGGCGCGAGATCGAGATCGCCCGGCTGGTGGCCGCCGGCCTCAACAACCTCGAGATCGCCCAGGGCCTCGTGATCTCGCGCAACACCGTCAAGGAGGCGCTCAAGCGGATCTTCCGCAAGATCGGCGTGGACTCGCGCGCCGAGATGGTGCTGCGCCTCTCGGAGGCGCGCCTGCTCTGAGCCGCGGGGCGCCGCGCCGCCGCGAGCGCCCGCCGGGGCCGGCGGCGCTCGCGGTGGCAGGATGGGCGAAGACGCCGTATCTACGCGTCAGTCGAGGGTGCTGTCGTCGCCGTCGAGGACGCCGTCGAGGTCGCGATCGATGCCGATCCGGACGCCGCTGCCGGGCGGGACGCAGGTGTAGGTCACGCTGGCGTTGGGGTTGCCGGTGCCGATCGCGCGCAAGGCCGCGGCGCTGATCGTCCCCTCGCTCGCGCGGTCCGTGCGGAACGCCCCGGCGCCGAGGTAGAGGTAGCCGCGCGCGCCGCCGGGCGTCGACGCCTTCGCCACGAGATCGCAGTCGCCGGCGTCGGCGCGATCGATGAGCAGGTCGACGCGCTCCGCGACCGCCGCCGCCGTCGCCGCCGTCAACGTCGTTTGCTGGCCGACGATCGGGCGGAGGTTGGTGTCGAACGCCATCAGGAAGTCGATGACGGTCTTCTTCTGGCGCAGGCCCTCCGCGTCGGTGGAGCCGTCGGGGTTCGACGGGAAGCCGTGCGGGTTCGGGGCGAACGGCGAGCGGGTGTCGAACGTGAAGTTCGAGACGAAGCGGAGCGCGCTGTCGAGATCACCGGCGCGCGAGAAGCCGAATCCGCGGATCTGATCGCCGAGGAAGCCCTGCTGCCCGGGGATGTCGTCGAAGAGCTTGGTGGGCCCGAACGGCAGCGGGAGCGGGTCGGTGGGGATCCCGAACATGCCGATCTTCTGGTAGAGGTTGCGGAAATGGGGGATCTTGAACTCCTGCGGGAAGGGCACCAAGGTCGAGGTGCCGTTCGTCCCGAAGAAGCCGGGGAACTGCACGCCGTACTCGGCGTTGCCCTCGGGATCGAGGCGGTGGCAGGTGTTGCACGCGAAGCCGAAGCCGAACTCGATCTGGCGGTTGAAATAGATGTCGCGGCCCTCTTGCTGGCTCGTGGTCAGCGAGTTGTCGAGGTTGCGGTTGGGGTTCGGCGGATAGGTGACCTGGAGGATGAAATCGGCGAACGCCGACATCTCCTCGGGCGGGAGCTGCTCGCTGCGCCCGATCAGCCCGCCGAACGCCACGTTGAACTTGACGAAGTTCGTGTGCTCGTTGAAAGCGCCGCCGTCCGGCTGCACGCTCGGCTCGTCGTTGGCGCCGGTGCGATCGCCGCGCCAGTGCATCGGTCCGTGATTCGAGAGCCCGCGGAGGCTCTGCGTGTTCATCGGCCCCTTCATGGGGGCGAAGTCCGGGTGCGGGCGCGACCCGAAGGCGCTCGTGATCATGGGGTTTTCGTTGTCGAAGGGCTCGGCGTCCGGGTCGCCGAGGTCCCAGGTGAGGCCGTCGAAGTCGCCGAAGACATGGCAGGTGGCGCAGGCCGAGTCGCCGTGGCTCGATCCGTGGGCCGCGTCGTATAGGAAGCGGCGCCCGTTCTTCACCACGGGCGGCTCGGGGTTGTGCATGGCGACGCCCTTCACCTCCCGGCGCTGCGCGGTGTCGATGATCTTGATGCTGTTGTCGAAGCGGGTGAGCACGAAGGCCTGGCTCCTCGCCTTGTCGAGCACGATCCCGGTCGGCCCGCCGCCGCTCAGCTCGATCTGACCGCCTGCGTCGGGCACGAACGTGTCGTTCTCGAGGGCCGCCGTGTCGTAGACCGCCAGCTTGCTCGATCCGAGGGCGGCGACGTAGAGCCAGAGACCGTCGTCGCTCACCGCCATCCCGGTGGGGATGGCGACGCTCTTCGCGTTCTCCGCGTTGGGCAAGGGCGCGCAGCAGGTGCTGTAGTCGATGTGCTTGTTGAGGTGGCGCGGGGAGACGCGGACCGCGCCGTTCGGATCGAGCACCGTCACGCGGTTCTCGTTGTGGTGGCCGCGCACGGTGTCGAAGCCGAAGGCGGCCGCGTACACGCCGGTCCCCTCGAACCGATGATCGTTGCGGGCGTCGGTGTTCGAGACGTAGACCTTCCCGCTGACCGGGTTGACGGCCATGTTGTAGAGGACGGTGCCGACGCCCGTGAAGAAGCCGCCGTCGCCCGCGCGCTGGACCGGCGGATCGGCGTTGGCGTCGATGGCGAACACGTCCTTGTCGGGCAGGTTGAACTGGACGTAGGAGTCCCAGTTCTGCCCGATCGTGTCGAGCCAGTGGCCGTCCTTGTACTTGATCATGATCCCGACCTTCGGCTGCGGGATGCCGCTGATGTTGGTGAGCGGAGGGACGCGCAGGAAATCGGGGTAGAGCAGCTCGCTGACGATGCTCGTCTGGTTGCCGGTCATAAAGCCGGCCGCGTACACGGTCGACCCGTCGGGCGTCACCGCGAGCGCGCGCGGCGTGTCGGCGAAGAGGGTCAGGATGGTGAGCGGCGTGCCGCCGAGCGTCGCGCCGAGGTTCTGGGCGTCGAAGACCCACACGTCGGCGCGGCCCACGCCCGGGGTGTTGATCTGCGGATCGATGGGCGAGTTCTGGCCGCGGTGGGCGGTGGTGATGAACGCGCGCGAGCGGTTCGGGCCGGCGAAGACGATGTCGCGGGGCTCGTCGCCGACGAGGAGCGTCCGCACCACGCGCGGCGCGGGACCGCTCAGATCGACGATGCTCACGCTGTCCGAGAGGTGGTTGACCACCCACACCTCGGTCTGGGTGCGCGCCGCCACGGCCACCGGCTCGAGGCCGACCGGCACCGAGCCGATCGGCTTCAGGTCCTTGTTCTTGACGTCGTAGATCTCGACGCGGTTGTCCGGTGTGTTGACGGCGAGCAGCCGGTTGCCGGACGGCGTGAGCGCGAGCGGCCGCACCTGGCCGCTCTCGAACGCCGTGAACGGCGTGCCCGCGGCCGCCGCCGTCGGAGCCATCGCCGCGGCGACCGCCAGCGCCCGCAGGAACCAGCGCTCCGCGCGCAATCGATCTCCCCTTCGTCGCATCATGACAATCCTCCTCTCGGCGGTCGCTCCGCCGATGATCCGAGCGTCGGCGATCCCGCGCGCCTCCGCATCCACCCATCTGGGTAGTCGTCCTGTCGAGAGGACGCCGGACGAGGGGAGTCACGCGGTGTATTGGTGATCGAGACAACAGGCGGTCATCGCCGTTACCAACCGACGCGAATAAGAATCTTTCATCGATGCTCGTCAATTTCATCGCCCGCGAGCGCCGCGACCGTTCATCACGGAGGAGGCGACGTGAATATTGGTTTGAGCTCAAACTTGTTGCCCCGCGCGCGGTGATGTCGTGAGCGCGAGCCCGTCGATGGCGCGACGACCACGGGCGCGGCGCGCTCGGCGTCGATCCAGGCAGGTGCGCGTAGGTCACGCCCGAGAGCCGGTCGACCTTCGCCCCGTGCGGGAGAGGCCCCGACGCGGGCGGGCGCAATTCGTGGTAGCGGTGGGGCGTGGCGACCCGCACCGTCTCCGTCGCGCTCGGCCTCGCGGGCGCGGCCCTCGCGGCGCTGCTCGCGGGCGTGGCCCTCGCCACGGCGGCGCCGGTGCGCCTCGACTACCAGGCCGGCCCGGGCTGCCCCGCAGAGAAGGCCTTCCTCGGCGCCGTCCGCGCGCTCACGCCCAACGCCCAGGCGCCGTCGGGGGAAGGCCCGGCCCGCCGCTTCACCGTGCGCATCGAGCGCGCAGGCGCGCAGCATGTTGGCCGGCTGCGCATCGAGGAGGTCGACGGCACCCAGGCCGAACGTGAGGTCCGCGCCCCCACCTGCCAGGATGTCGTCTCCGCCCTCGCGCTGGTCACCGCCCTCGCCATCGACGCCGGGCCCATCGAAGCGCCCGCTCCCTCGGCCAGCGTGCCTCCTGCCCCTTCGGCCAGCGCGCCCCCGGCCTCTTCGACCGGCGCGCGTCCCCCCGGCTCGGCCTCACCTTCAGCGAGCGCTTCCGCGGCGCCGAGCGCCTCTGCGCCCACGTCTCCGACAGCGCTCCCGACGGCCTCCCCCAGCGCCGCCCCGTCCGCCGCGCCCGCGCCCGGCCCTGGGCTGCGCCTGGAGCTCGGCGCCGAGGGCATGGCCTACGGCGCCATGGCCCCCGGGGTCTCCTGGGGCGGCTCGGCCTTCGTCGATCTGAGCGACTGGGGCACCTCGGGGCTCGCTCGTTCCTTCAGGCTCGGCTTCCTCCTCGCGGCGAGCCTCCCGGTCCAGGCGGGCGAAGGGCACGCCACGTTCCGCCTCTCCGCGGCCCGCCTCGGGGCGTGCCCCGCCCTGCTCACGCTCGGCCGCCTCGTGGCCCGTCCCTGCGCGGGCCTCGATTTCGGGGCGCTCCACGGCGAGGCCATCGTCGTCTCCAGGGCCCAGACCCCCGTCTGGGCCGACGTGAGCGCCGGCCTCCGCCTCCAGCTCTCCCTTGGCCGCGGGTTCGTGCTGGAGGGCGAAGGGGGGTTGATCGTGCCTCTGATCCGCTACGGGGTTCAGGTCGAGGACCCGATCACCGTGATCCACACGGTGCCGGTGGTGAGCGGATCCGGGGCCCTGGGGGTGGGCTGGCTGCTTCCCTGAGCCGGCTTCATTGGAATTTTGCACTCCCTGCTTGGCGAGAGCGCGATCCTCCCCGTATGATCGTCGCGTGGCGCAACGCCTCGTGCCTGGACTGCTGCTGGTGTCCCTGTGGACGCTGGGCGCCTGCACGGAACAAACGATCTCGCTCGGCCCCGGACACGGGCCGCGAGAGGCGCCGCCGCCGCCGGTGAGCACGCCCGGCCAGCCTTCCCCCTTGCCCACCCCGCTCACGGGCGGCACCGACGCGACCGTGGGTCACCCGCTCACGAGCGGCGCGCCCGTTCTTTACTGCAAGCCCGGGTCGAGCAAGGCTTGCTACGACGGCCCGAGCGGCACCGAGCTCGTCGGCGCATGCAGCGCGGGCATCAAGACCTGCAACGCGAGCGGCGAGAGCTACGGTCACTGCGAGGGCCAGGTCCGCCCGATCGCGGAGACCTGCGGCGCGCAGGTCGACGACAACTGCGACGGCATCGCCGACTGCACGGGCGACCTTCTGTGGAGCGCGAGCTTCGGCGACGGCGAGACGCAGGAGAGCCTCGGCGTCGCGGTCGACGACACCGGCAACATCCTGCTCACGGGCAGCTTCGACGGCGCCTTCGAGCTCGGCCAGAACCACCTGTCGAGCAAGGGCGGCGATGTCTTCCTGGTGAAGCTCGATCCAGGCGGCACGGCGATCTTCAGCAAGCGCTTCGGTGACAACACCGCGCAGGTGCCGGCCGGCGTGGCCGCCGACACCCACGATAACGTCATCCTCGCCGGATCCTTTACCGGCGTGATGGATCTCGGCAGCGGTCCGCTCGCGAGCACCGTGGGCAAGGACGTCTTCCTCGCCAAGTACGACCCCACAGGCGGGCTGATCTTTGCCAAGCGCTTCGGCGACTCGTTCGATCAGCAGTGCCGGGCCATCGCCACCGATCGCGCCGACGACATCGCCCTCACGGGCACGATGTACGGGACGATCGACTTCGGCGGCGGCCCGCTGGCCGACATGGGGCACGATGTCTTTGTGGCCAAGCTCGGCCCGGCCGGCGAGCACCTCTTCAGCAAGCGCTTCGGCGACGAGAGCCTCCAGGACGGGCTCGGCGTCACCTTCGACAGCCAGGGCAACGTCCTCGTCAGCGGCCGCTACGCGGGCTCGCTCGACTTCGGCGGCGGCCCGCTCCCCGCCGGGACGACCTCGATCCGCGCCTTCGTCGCCAAGCTCGACGCCGCCGACGGCCATCACCTCTGGAGCGCCGGCTTCGGCGACGGCGGGGCGACGGCCGCGGCCACCGCCGTCGCCGTCGACAGCCACGGCGACGTGCTCGTCACCGGATGGTTCTCGGGGACGATCGACTTCGGTGGCGGCCCCCTCGTCTCCGCCGGAGGCGCCGACATCTTCCTCCTCAAGCTCGACGGGATGACGGGCCAGCACCGGCAGAGCTCGCGCTTCGGCGACGACGTCGATCAGCAGGGCCTTTCGCTCGTCATCGACGGCGCCGACAACGCGATCCTCGCGGGCACCTTTTACGGCGCGCTCGACTTCGGTCTCGGCGCGCTCAAGAGCCCCGGCGGGAGCAACGGATTCCTGCTCAAGATCGACCCCGCCGGCAAGCCCGTCTGGAACCGCCGCTTCGGCGATCACAAGAGCGCGCGCGCCCTCTCCACCGCGGTCGCCAACACCGGCGAGGTGCTCGTGACCGGCAGCTTCGAGGGCGACGCCGACTTCGGGGGCGGCGCGCTGATGAGCGCGGGGATGAGCGACGGCTTCGTGGCGAAGTATCGCCCCTGAACGGCGCGCGCTATGCTGCGGCCATGCAACGCCGCACCTCACCGTCGCGCATGCTCGGATCGATCGTCCGCCCGGCCCTCGGGCTCTCCCTCTCCGTGCTCGCCGCGGCGAGCGCCTCGATCGGGTGCGGAAACACGGCTTCGCCTGGATCCAGCACCACCGGCGTGTCGCCCGAGGGCACCTCGAAGATCCCTCCGCCGGGCGCGGTGCCGCCCGTCCTCGCGACCGCGGCACAGCCGACCGCGACACAGCCGGTCGCGACCGCCGCGCAGCCCACGACCACCGCGACCACCCCGCCCGCGCCGACGGCGGTGGCCACCATCACCGAGAAGCCCATCCCGACCACCACCGGCACCGAGCGGCCGCATCCCCCGGGCCTGCGCCCCGTCCCTCCGGGCATGAACCCGTCGCCGCCGCCCGTGCCTCGTCCGGGCACGGTGGCCCAGCCCGGCCTCGCCCCGAGCGGCGCGCCGCGGGTCGCTTCCGACATTCGTCCCACGCGCCCGACCCGCCGCGCCACCGATCCCGATCGCGTCGCGCTCCGCCGCGGGCTCTCCGGCCGGCGCGCCCTGTCGTGATCGACGAGGCCGCGCGCGGGCGCATGGCCGGCGCGCTCGCCGCGTTCACGCAGGAGACCACGCTCGGCCCCGAGCATCGCCGGCTCATGGACGCCGGACACCGCCCCGTCCCCTGGGAGCAGAGCGGCGCCGCGGCCTTGCCCGAGCCCCTGCGCGCGGGCCTCGCCGAGCTCTGGCGGGGCCGGATGATCTCCGAGCACCGATCGGTCGGCATCTTCTCCCTCTACGCGCTCGATCTGCTCGGCGCGGGCGCGCCGGCCGAGGCCCTCTCCCTCGCCTGCCGCGCCGCCCTCGACGAGGTCCGCCACGCCGAGCTCTTCTCGCGCCTCGCCTCGCTCTACAGCGGCGAGCGAGAGACACCCCCGCCGGGCATCCCTCCGATGCCCGACGATCCCGGCCTCCCCATCCATTTGCAGGCCGCGCGCGAGGCCTTCCACCTCTGCGTGTGCGCCGAGACCTACTCCGCCGTCACGCTCGCCGAGCTGCGCGCCCGCGCCACCGATCCGGCCGTCCACGCGGCCCTCGGCGTGGTGATCGCCGACGAGCTCTTCCACGCCCGCATGGGCTGGTCGCTCCTCGCGACGCTCCTCGCCGGCCCCGGCGCAGACGAGCTCCGCCCCTTCCTGCAAGCCGAGATCGCCCCGATGTTCGACGGCTTCGTGGGAGACATGTTCGGCGATCCCACCGCCCTCCCCGCGCCCTCGCTCTCGGGCGCCGATCGCGCGCTCGCCGAGGCACATGGCTACATCCCGCAGCGCGACGAGTACGCCCTCTTCCTCGGCGCAGTCGACGCGGTGTGGATCCCCGGCCTCCCCGGCCTCGGGCTCGATCCCGCCCCGCTACGCAACCGATTTCCAGCCCTTCCAGCCTGAGCCGCGGCTTCGACACGGCGTATGTCATCGCGGTACGTCGAGACCCGCGACCCGCGGCAGGCGCTGGGCTATCCTCCGCCGCCATGCGCGCTTTCCTACGCTTTGGCGGCCTCGCCCTCCTCACCCTCGCTCTCCCCTACGCATGCTCGGCCACCGGCCAGCCCTCCGGTGCCTCCGGCACGACCTCCGGCAACGGCGGCAGCAGCGGCACCACCGGCGCCGGCGGCGGCAAGGACTGCGACACCTGCCTCGGCGGCACCTACACGCCCTGCGACAAGGACGGCCAGCCGGGCACCCCGGTCCAGTGCGACAACGGCGCATGCGCCCCCGGCATGGGCTGCGTCGCCTGCGTGCCCGGCTCGCTCGTGTGCATGGGCAACGAGGTGCACGAGTGCTCCGCCGACGGGAGCAACTCCGACAAGCTGGTCGAGACCTGCGACACGAACGCCGGCATGACCTGCTCCGGGGGCAAGTGCGGCACGGCCTGCGACATCGCCGCCGGCCAGCCCTCCAACGTGGGCTGCGAGTTCTGGGCGGTCGATCTCGACCAGCAGGACGCGTTCAACGATCCGGCGAGCGCGCCGTGGGGCGTCGTCCTCTCCAACGCGGGCGACGGCCAGGCCAACGTGACCATCGAGCTCAACCAGGCCAAGCCCGGTGAGCCGGTCAACCCGATGACGGTCACCCAGGTCTCGATCATGCCCGGCGATCTCAAGCAGATCATCCTGCCGACGCGGGAGCTCGACTGCGGCGTCAAGCCCAACGACTACGCCTCTCCCGGCACCTGCCTCTCGTCGCGGGCCTTCCGGATCACCTCGTCTTCGCCCATCGTCGTCTACCAGTTCAACGTCTTCACCAACGCCTACTCGAACGACGCCTCGCTCCTCTTGCCCACCAACGCGCTCGGCAACATCTACCGCGTGATCGGCTGGGGCGCGGGCCACCCGGTGGCGATCCCCGGCTTCAACATCATCGATCGATCGTATGTGACCATCGTCGGCGTCGTGTCGAACACGAAGGTGAAGGTGCGCCCGAGCTGGCGGATCAAGGGCAACCCGCCCATCGCCGCGACGATGCCCGGCGGGGAGATCAACGTCACCCTCGGCCCGTTCGACGTGCTCAACCTCGAGACCGACGACGGCACCTTCCAGGACGACCCCAAGACCATCGCCGATCTGACCGGCACCGTGGTCGAGGCGAGCGGCCCGGTGGCCGTGTTCTCGGGCGTGGAGAGCACCGGCGCGCCCGGCGGCGTGGTCGACATCCCCAAGTACAGCGGGTGGATGGATGGCGACACCTGTTGCCTCGATCACCTGGAAGATCAGATGTTCCCCGTCGAGTCCGTGGGCACGCATTACGTGGTGACACGGAGCCCGGTGCGGTCGACCTCGAGCTACCGCGAGCCCGACGTGCTGCGCTTCATGGGCGTGGCCGAGCCCGCCACGGTGACGACCAACCTGCCTCCGCCCTACGACTCGTTCACCCTCGCGCCGGGCGAGGTCAAGACGACCTGGACCCAGGACGATATCGTCGTCTCCTCCACCAAGCCGGTGATGGTGGGCCAGATCTTGATCAGCAACCAGTATGTCGACGGACCCTACATCGGTGATCCATCGTTGACGGTGTTCCCGCCCGTGGAACAGTTCCGCACCGAGTACGTGTTCCTCCAGCCCTCGTCGTGGGACCAGAGCTGGGTCGTCATCGCCGCCCAGGTCGGCGCGCAGGTTCTCCTCGACGGCGCGCCCACTGATGGCTGTCACATCGAGACGGCGGGCACGCTCGACGGGGTGACCTACGAGTCGCGCCGCTGCAAGGTGACTGACGGCTTGCACCGGTTGAGCGGGCAAAAGCCCTTCGGCATCGTGGCCTACGGCTACGGGAGCGCCGGCTCGTACGCGTTCGCCGGCGGCGCCGATGTAAAAAAGGTGTACGACCCGCCGCCGATCCCCTGAGCGCGCGCCCGGGGCCGATCACTTCACACAGCGAATCCCGACCCCATCGCTGACCGATCCCACGGCGAGCTTGTCCCGCGTCGTCACCTCGGGGCTCATCAAGTAACGGTGCGTCCAGCCGCTCCCGCGGATCACGCGCTCGCCGCCGTCGGCGCAGTCGTGCGCGGGGTAGGTGCACGGCAGGCTCGAGGTCCACTCCCAGACGTTGCCGGCCATGTCGAGGATGCCGTCCGGCGTGGCGCCTGCGGGGAAGGAGCCGACCGGCGCGGTCTCCGGATACCCATCGTCGAAGTCGAAGATCGGGTGCCGGCAGGTGCCGTCGCGCGAGCAGATGGTGCCGCTCAGCAGCTCGGGCGGGGGACGGGCGCCGGCGACGCACTCGGCGCCGCAGATGTTGGCCGATCCGGCCTCGGCGAAGCGGTCGCCCCAGGGGAAGGTGCGCTTCGGCGAGGCGCCGCCCGCGGCGAGCTCCCACTCCACCTCGGTGGGGAGGCGCTTCTTCGCCCAGCGGCAGAAGGCCTCGGCCTGCGTGTACGAGACGCAGTTGATGGGGTGATTGAGGCGATCGGGCCGGCCTCCGTTGCAGCGAACGCCGCTCGCGGCCGGCGTGCAGCCGCCGTCGTCCACGCACACGGCGTACGACTCGACGGTCACCTCGGTCATGTCGATCCGGAAGGCAGAGACCTCGACCTTGTGGGCCGGGCGCTCCTCGATGCCGCCGGAGAGGCCCTCGTCGCGGCGCCGGAAGTCGTTGCCGATCGTCACCGAGGTCGCGGCGATGCTCGCCATCGGCTGCTCGCGCACCGCGCGGGCGCGGATGAATTTGCGGCCGAAATGCCCGCCCGCCGCGATCGCGCCGAGGAGCAGGGCGCCGATCCCGAGGCGGAGCAGGAGGCGCCCGCCGCTCGCCTGGCGCAGGATCTCGTGGGCGTCCTCGGAGGGCGGCGGCGGCTCGTGGGGCGGCTGGGCATGGCTCGGCTCGGTCATCGCGCGTGGTCCTTCGCTCGACGCATAGCCCTTCTTGGGCCTCCACGGGCGAATTTCTCGGCTACCGTGGGCCGTCGTCATGTCCGTGCCCGCCCTCCCCGATCCGGCGCTCCCATCGCCCTCCGATCTCGACGCCGCCGGCCCTCGCCTCGAACGGCTCACGCTGCTGTTCCGGCTCCTCGTGGCCACCGGCGCCCTCTCGATCTTCTCCCACCTCGTCGCCCTGACCCACCTGCCGATCCCAGGCATCTTCGGCGGCTCGATGCTGCCCTTGATCGATCTCGTGTTGCGCTGCGCCTTCGTCCACGAGGCCGTCCTGCTCAGCAAGCCGATCGGCAAGACCCCGGTCGAGCTCGGCCGCGCGTCGATCATCCTGGCGTTCGTGATCCCGATCTACAACCTGTTCCGCCCCTTCGGGATCATCCGCGCGCTCACCGCCGCGTCCGCGACCGACGATCTACCCGCGCTCCGCAAGCTCGAAGCGCGCGCCGGCGGCTACCGGCAAGCCGCCCTGACCGAGCGCCTGATCCCCCCGCCCGCGCCGCCCGCGCCGATGGTGCTGGCCTGGCAGCTCACCTGCGGCGTGGGGTTCTTCGGCATCTTCATCCAACCCTGGGTTTGGCTCGCGCTGACGCTCTCGGCGACGGCGCTGCAAATCCTGGTGCTCGCCCGCCTGCTCCAGCGCTTCCGGGCGCGCTACGGGCACCTGCGCGCGCTCGCCGACGCGGCGACCGAGGCCTGACGGAGCGCCACTCCCGCCGGGAATGCGCTCCCGGCGCGGAGCGTCAACCCCACGAGACCATGAAGCGCACCGCCCTCCCTGCCCTGCTCGCCCTCACCCTCGCCGCTTGCACGACATCACCGACCCCGGCACCTCCCCCGGTGACCGCCGCCGCGATCGAGGCCGCTCCACCGCCCAGCCAGATCGCCGCCCCGCCGGAGAGCGCCGCGCCCATGGCCACCGCGCCCGCCGCCGGCAAGACCGGCGCTGCCCCGCAGCGCGCGGTGCTGGAGGCCGTCGGGCAAAAGGCCCTCTCGGCGCTGGAGAAGCACGACGCCAAGGCCTTTGCACGGCTCGTGCACCCGAAGCACGGGCTCGATCTGGGCGTCCTCGGGACGATCAACCACCATGTCGCGTCGACCGATGTCGAGGCTGCTTTTCGCGACACGAAGGAGCTCCCCTGGGACGGGCGGTCGAACGCCGGCGACGAGCCATGGCAGATGTCGTATGCCAAGCTGCTCTCGTCGGTCGGAGAGAAGCATTATTCCAGGGCGACGGCGATAGGCTACAACGAGGTCGTCCAGGAAGACGGGCTGTGCGGCGGCCCCTGCGTCGACGACGAGATCGGCGCGGCGTTCCCGGGGCTGCCGTTCATCCAGTATGCCTATCCGACCGAGAGCCCGAGGAACTCCGGCATGTGGTATTTCCTGGTGATCGCCTTTCAGCAGGACGGCGACGACTGGAAGGTGGCCGGGCTCCTCGAGGACGAGTGGTCGCCGTGAGGCAGGCGATCAGAGCGAGACGAACCGACCCGCGCCGTCGCGCGACCAGGTGAAGAGGCGCCCGTCGGGCAGCCCGATCGCGCCCGCGACGGCCTTCTTCGCGCCGGTGACGGTGGCAGCGTGAGGTCGAGGTCGCGCTGCTCCCAGGCGTCGGCGTCGTAATACCCGGGCGCCGCATGCTCGGCGAAGGCCCGCAGGCCCTTGGTGAGCTGCGCCTTGTTGCCGAAGCGGAGCCAGGAGACGACACGAAGATCTTGTCCCATCGGGGGCGCATCCTAGCCGGCCGCCGCGGCCCCCGGACAGATCCATCTCCCCCGTTTCAATGCAAACCCGGTGCCCACCCCGGATCCCACGCATTTCCCCGTGCAGCCCCACCCACCTCCGCGCCAACTCCGGCGCGCCCGCGTCACGCCCGGCGCGCCCGCGCCATTTGTCACGCGCCTCCGCCGGAGAAGGAGGTGTTCGCCGCCGTGATGGTCATCGCAGTCGCGGGCGCGCTCGGCGTCCTTCTCGGGCGCTGGAGGAGCGCCGCCCTCCCCGCCCAGGCGAGGCAGGAATCGTGAGCTGGCGGGACCCCGGGAGGCGCTCTCGGCTGCCCTCCGAGATGAGCTTCGCCTGGGAGTTTCATGCCTCGCGGTACTGGGACCGGATCATCCACGAGGGCGAGGCCAGGCTCCCGGGCGCGACCGAGCGCGCCTTCATCTCGCTCCCGCTCGGCGTGGCCTATCACCAGCGCGCGAGCCGGTCCTTCGCGCAGGGCGATCTCGCCGCCGCGCTCCGCGATGTCGATCGAGCGATCGCGCTCGATCCGCTGTTGTTGCCGCACCACACGACCCGCACCGTCCTCCTCGACGGACTGGGCCGTCGCGCCGAAGCGTACGGCGAGATCGACGGCTTCCTCTCGCTCGTCGGCGCGCGCGAGCGGGTGCTGATCGCCGTCCACGACTGGGAGCGCTTTCACGGCACGGCCGTGCAGATTCGTGAGGCGGAGACCGAGGCGCGGGCGGTCGCGAAGCGTGTCTTCCCCGTGTTCGTCGCTGTCCCGGCCGGGGAGTTGGATCGCTTCGTCCGCGCCGTCTCCCTCGCACCTCGTGACCCCTGGCGGCCGGAGAAGCAGCAGAGTACGCCGTCTCGCGAGGATCGCGATCTCGCCCGCGCCCGCGCGACGCGCGGGATCCTCGCGCTCCGAGAGGGGCTCCTCGACCAGGCCGAGGGCGATCTGCGCCGCGCCATGGAGCTCCACGCGACGGCGCTGTACGCACATTCCCTGGGGGCCGTGCCCTACGCGCGCGGCGACCCCGCGGGTGCGGCGGACATCGAGGCTCGTTCGGTCGAGCTCGAGCCGAAGAACGCGCGACCGCTGGGCGCTCGTCATGAGCCTCCGCAAGCTGGGGCGCGACCAGGACGCGCGGGAGGAGGCGCAGCGCATCCTCCCGCTGGAGCCGAAGATCGCAGCCCACCGCGAGAACTTCGATCGGCGCTTCCCCTAGCGGTCGGCGCAGCCGGAGGCGGCCGGGGCTCGCGCGATGAGCGCGCCGAGCGCCCGGGGCCGCATGCCGGCTTCACGACCTTTGCTCAACCCGCCTTCGCTAGCGCAGCGCTGAACAGCGCGAGCAGCTCGCTCCACGCATTCTCCGCCGCCGCGTCGTACACATGCGAGTCCGGGGGACACCATCCGTGCTTCGTCCCCGCGAACACCTCGACGTTCGCGGTCAGCAAGGCCTGCGCAAACGCCTCTTTCAGCTTACCCTTCACCTCGGGCTGCTTCTCGTCGTCGTTCGCCGCGATCGCGATCAAGAACCGCGCCTTCATCTTCTGGATGAGCAGGTGCGGGCTGTCCGGCTTGTCCATCACGAACCCGCCGCCGTGCAAGCTCGCGACCGCGCCCACCCGATCGGGGTTCGTGACTGCCGTCCGCATTCACCAGCGGCCCGCCCATGCAGTAGCCCATCGTCCCGATCTTGCGCGCCTTGTCGACCGACGGCTGCTGATCGAGCCACGCGGTGAACGCCTTCGCGTCCGTGGCCGACGTCTCCGCGGTGAGCGACCCCATCAGCGCCATCAGCGCCTCGCGCGTCGCCTTGTCCTCGAAATCTGGGCGCGGTGGCGCCGTCGGCGCCTTCTGCTTCCTGCAGAACGGGCTCACCACCAGCACGGCGTAGCCCTCCTTCGCGAGCCGCTTGCCCATCTGGCGGAAGGCGGGGCGCATGCCGACGATATCCGGCCACACGAGTACCGCGGGGAACGCGCCCGCCGCTGGGTGCACGAAGTACGCGTCGCGTGCCGTCGGGCGTCACGATAGCTGCCTCGGACTCGCTCATGCCATCGCCGGCGCCCGCCGCTGCGGTCGCGCTCCCAGACGCCGCGGGCCCGGGCGACGCCGCCGGCTCCGCGGGCCCGCACCCGGGGAGGGTCGACGCGACGCCCGCGCCGAGCGCGAGCGAGCTGAACATGCGCCTCGACAGGAACTCCTGGCGAAGGCGATACGCGACCATGTCGTCGAACGAGTCGTTGTCACACATGCGCGCAACGGAGCTCGCTCTTCGGCGGAGCGACAAGGCGGCGCGCGCCCCGTGTGCGCTGCACACGCCTCTGTCCCGGCCAAACACATGACCGTCGCCGACGAGCGCCGATGGTCAGGTCGACACGCGACTCCTTGCGCGGCAGCCCGCGCGGCAGCTCGTGCTGGTAGGCTCGATCTCGCATGCCGGGGCGGCATACGCCGGTCTCATTCATGTCCGAACGGCGGAGCCTCGACGTGATCCCGAAGCCGACCGGTCAGAAGCTCGCTGGCGTCGCGCTTCTGACCGCTGCGCTCGCCCCCCACGAGGGCTGCTCCGCCGCTCCCGTCGCGGAGGAGACGAAGGCGGCGGTGGTCTCCGCGCCCCCGCCTCGCTCGTCAGATCCGCAGCGGCGCGCGCCGGCGCGACGCACTCCGCGTCCTGCTGGAACGACCCCTCTCTGGTCACCGTCGACATGCTTGTCGTGCGATCGCTCAACCTCCACGCGGTGAGCGGCCGAATCCGTAATGATTTCGGGGAGATCGTGCGCATGACGCGGCAAGTGCTCGGCTCCGTGGGCCCCGGCCTCTGGGGCTTACAGGAGACCGAGCCGGATCCCCGCTGCGGCAGCGCGACGATAGATTGCCTGGGCGAGATCTTCCGACAGGCCTCCGGCGCCTCGTGGCGCATGGCGAGGAGCGTGACATCGGCGCCATCTGGGGCACCCCTGGGCACAGGTGAATGAGCAACGGGACGTGGGCGCGGGCGCCACCCGCGCGACGGCGAAGCACAAGAAGAAGGGTTGGATCGTCCGGATCTACGACGTCCAGGGGTGGAAGGAGTGCAGCGCCGGTCACGCGAGCCGGCGCAAGAAGGCAGATCGAGGACGTCGCGAGCGATCTCGGGAACGACCCACCGGCCGGCGAGATCCCGCCGCTGTTCCTCAAGGACTTCGACTCTGCGCCGCCGGGGTTCGGCGAGAGCCGCTCGTTCGACGCCGAAATCTATGCCTTGCTCCGGCAACATTTCACCCGGATCGTCCTCCTCACGGGGGACGCGCAGCGGATCTCGAGCTGCGGTGTCGACAACGAGACCAAGGCGATCGATCAAGTCTGGGTTGCCCGGGGCGATGCCTATCAGGTCCACGGCGACCTCGTCCCCGTCTTCGTCGACTGTGCGGACCTGAGCCTCCCGGACGCCGACTATTGCCACAAGCGGACCGCCGACGCCCACTGCCCCGCCGGACCCCAACCGCCGCTCATCCCTCGCCAACACTGCCTGTCGGCTCACCGCCTCGTGACGGCCGCCTTCCAGATCACGGGCAGCCCCTGCGTCCCCCAGTGCGCGGACCACGCCTGCGGCGACGACGCGTGCGGGGGACATGCCGGTGCACCACGAAGGAGAAGTGCATTCAGCATCAGTGTGTAGCCAAGGGCTCGCCGGCCTGCCCGAAGCCGGGGGACGCGCCTTGCGCATGCTGCGGCGATGTCTGCATGCCAGCGTCGAGCTGCGATAACGCCTGCCAGCGAGGCTGCAGCCAGTGACATCGCGCGTCTTCCCGCCCGATCGAGGAAACCAGCCGGCGCCGGTTCGCGCTATGCTACCCTGAGGGCAGATGGGCACCTTGGACCAGGAGGAGATAGCCGCGATACACGCTGCGACCGTGAGAGAGGGTCTCTCCCTGCAACGAGACGCCCTCCTCGCGCGGGTCGCTCCGGCATACGTGGCGAGCCTCACCCGCAGCGACAAACCCGACGCGCAGACGTTGCTCGATCTCCACGCCATGAACGAGAGCGGACCGCTCGGCGATGGGAGCTCTCCTCTCGCGATCTGGCTGCAAAATGGGCTCCGGTTGGCGAGCTCCGAGAGCACGAAAGCGACCTTCCGCGCCGCGCTCGATCGGCTCGGCGCTGCCCGCGAGCGAGAGAGCGCGCCCCTCGACGCTCCGCCGCCCACCCCGCCTCGGCTCGAGCGCTGGTCGAGCGTCATCGCGACCGTGCTGGCGGTGAGCGCCTTGGTGTTCGGACGGCTTCCAGCAGGCTCAGCGGGAGACGTTCTCGATGTCGAGATCACGGACCAGACCGATCGTGACCTGCCCGGGCTGCCCCTGTTCTCCCGGAGGCCGGCTCCGCTCGATCGCCTCGCCGAGGTCTTCGATGGAGTGGTGGCCGGGGGTCCGCGAGCTGTCGCGATCGCCGTCGATCTCGGCCCGGAAGGGCGCAGCAATCGCGAAATCGATGTTCTCGCGGGTTCCATTCGCCGAGCTCGCGCCAGAGCGGTTCGGGTCATCGTGCCGCTCGGCGCGGCAGATCGCCTGGTAGAAGCCGCCGGCGGAGAGGTCGCCGCGTCCGCAGTCGTACAGGGACCGTTCGTTCTGGGGCAGCCGGTCCGCGGGGTGCCGCTCGACGGAGCGATGCCCCTCTCGCTCCAGCTCCTCGGCGTGACGCCGCCGTTGTTTGCCGAGGAGGCGGTCCTTCCTCTGGGAGGACACTGCGCGGACGCCGTGCGCGGCCTGCCAGCGCTCGCGGCGATTCATGGGCCCCCCGAACGGTTCTTGAATGCGTATGTCGTGCTCGGCGGAGCGCTCACGCTCGATCGGAGCGACGCGGACCAGGGACGTGTGGTCGTGGGAAGCGCGCCCTGGAGCGCCGAACGTGTCAGCGCGTCGCAGGCGCACGCCATGATCGCTGCCTGCGCCTCCGGCGGGGCGCTCCGCTGGGAGCTGCCCGTCTGGCCCTGGATCCTGGCGAGCCTGGGCGCGCTCATCGCGGAGGCAAGGCGCGCGAAGCGCGTCGCCATGGCCCTTGAGATCGGGCTCGGCGCGCTGGCCGTAGCCACGACCCTGGGATCGCGGTATCTTGTGCCGGTCTGGCCGCTGATGATAGCGATCGCGGCGAGCACGTGGAGGAGGAGGTGTTCATGAGCCGATGGATCACGGGCGCGGCGGTTCTCCCCGTCATGGGGCTGATGGCGGACCCCGCCGCCGCCGGCCTCGAACCCCACCTATGGCGTTGCGATGGAGAGGTTAAGGTCAACGACGTGCATGTCGCCTGTGACAAGTCGTCCGAGATGCCCTTGAAATTCGATGACAAGATTGAGCTAGTGCGGGGCACCGCCCTGATCACCGGCTGGGACGGCGAGCGCCTCGCTGTGAGCGAGGGGAGCATGGTTCGCATCCCTGCCCGCCCAGCCCAGACGCCCGCGCCCTCGGTCCTGCGCAGGCTGCAGATGGTCCTGGAGCTGTTGTTCGGCGGGACCCAGCGCTCGGCGCTGATGAAGGCCGACACCTCCGCGAAAGCGATCGTCCAGCCGAAGCTCATCGCCCCGGAGTCGCTCGTCTTGACAGCATGGAAGGGCGAGGTTCGATGGCAGATGCCCAAGGATCGACCCCTCGCGCTCCGCGTCCGGCGTGCCGATGGGGCGCTCGACAAACCTCTACGTATGCTCAAGCAGCCTGCGATCGAGCTCTCCGAGCTCGGTCTCGGCGGCGCCGACAAGGTCACCCTGGAGCTGCTCGTGCTCGACCACGTGCCCGAGCCGACCGCTTCCTACTTGAGCCTCCCGCCTGCGCTCGCCTTGAGGCAAGCAGGGCGCCCCGTCATCGCTGTCGTCTCGACCGAGCTGCGACGGGTCTCACCGGCTCAGAAGGCAGCCGACGACAAGGCCTTGAACGGTGATCTCGCCGGGCTCCCGCCCATGCAGGTGGCTGCGCGGCTCCTCGCGGCAGGCGAGATCGGCAGGGCGCGCTCGGCGACGCAGCTCGTCGCGACTGAGGGCCTGCCCGAGCCGTGGGAGCGCTCGCTCTCGGGGGTGCGGGTAGAGGTGGCGCCTTGAGCGCCGCGAAGGTGCACATGGTCGCCGGAGCGCTCTTCGTCTCAACGATGGCAGGGTGCCCGTCGCGGGCCGTCGAGCCGCCAGTCGCGTCGCCGAGCTCGCCGGCGCCCGACGCGAGCGTCGCGTGGCAGGCCTTCTGGGCGTCGATCGGCGACGGGTTCGTCCCCGATCTGCCTCTCGCAGATCTACCCGCGGCGACACGCGCCCTCGAGACCTTGAGCGCGATCGAGCCGCACGGGTTCCGCGCGGGGCTCGCCGCCGCTGAGCTTGCGCTGCTGCGCGGCCGGCTCACGGAGGCGCAGACCGCCGTAGAACATGCGGCGTCGCGCTGCGAGGGCGACGACGCCTGCGGCGCTGCGGCCACCGTGCTGCGCACGCTCATCGTGACGGAGCAAATCTCGACGTTTCACCGCCTCGTTCAGGCAGACGTGCTGAGGAGCAAGGGGCACGACATCGACGTCGATAAGCTCGACGCCGACGCGCGGGACGCCGTCCCGCGCGTCGACGCGCCGCTGCGGCGGGCCGCGGCCGTCTGGTACATGGCCTCGAAGATCCGCTTCGTGCGCGCCGGGTACCAGGCCATCCACTACTTCATCACCCCCGGCGAAGAGGGCGCCCGGGACGTCTCGGCCGCGCGGCAGCTCCCGCCCGCCGACGACAGCGAAGTCGTCAAGATGCTGCGCTGGTCGCTGAGCCCGGTAGGCCCCCCGCCGGACGCCGGCGAAGCGCTGCGCGCGGCGGCGGCGCTCCTTCAAGCCGATCGGCTGCTGGCGCCCAACGGAGGTGCGATCAGCCTCGATGTGCATGTCCTCGGCGGAGCGCCGGATCGGAGCACGTGGTACAACGAGGGCCTCTCCTCCCCCCTGGAGCGGCATCCCACCCCCGCCGACGTGCAGGCCGCGCGCGCCTTGCTTGCGGACGAGGGGGCATTCCGGCACGGCTCGTTGCTGGCGCCGGCGCGTGAGCACCTCCTCGCTTACCTCGATGTCCTCGAGGGTCGTCCAGCCGAGTCGCGCCGGCGTCTCGACCTGGCCAGAGAGGGCTTTCGCGCCGCCGGAGCGCCGAGCGCCGAGGCCGGCACAGCGCTGCTGTCGGCCGCGCTCCATGTGGACGCGGGCGAGACGAAGCGCGCCATCGAGGTGTTTCGCGAGGGTTTTGCGCTGGTGGACGGCTCCGGTGCCGTGGGGCGCGGAGCAGCGATGCTGACGGTGATCGCGTCCGTCGCGGAGCGGGTGTTCCACCTCGGGCAGCGCTATCCCGACGGGACGGCGCTCACCGGCGTCGCCGCGGACATGGCCGTCGAGCACGGCTATCTGGATCAAGCCGTCCGATTGGCCTCGATGTCGATCGATCTCATGAACGACCTGTCCTTTCCGCAGGGGGTGCTTCAGCTGGCTCCCTCCTGTCATCGCGTGTTCGACACCGCCATCCAAGGATACAAGGCCTATGGATCCGCGCAGCAGCTCTCGGGGGCGAGCGCGAAATCCATGGTGGACGACTCGATCCGCTCGATTGGCATGTTGCGCGCCTCGTTGCTTCAATCGGAGGCGGTGGCGCTCGCCAACCTCGGTGCGCAGTGGAGCAAGATCGACGAGCGGATGTCGGCGTTCGAGGCGCTCGCGGTGACCACGGGCCTAGGAGGGGCGATCGACCCCAAGACGCACGCCGATCACATGCGACGGGTGCTCCAGGCGCATGCCGCGCTCGCGCGCGGGGACGTACCGTCCGCCATCGGCGCTGCCAAGGGCGATCCGGAGCTCCGGGAGCTCACCGCCGCGATCCAGGGGCAGCCGGCCGATCCCGAGGTGCTCGAGCGTGATCTGCGAGATCAAGAGGCGGCGGTCGCGGCTGCGGCCCGCGCGAGCGGCTCGGCGGTCCAGCGCTATCTCAACATGGTGCTGCAGCGACAGGCGCTCGTCGGCAAGCGGGAGCGGTACATCACGGCCTGCGAGAGGCTCCGCAGCCCACGACAAGCGCGGAAGGTGCTCGACGCCTGGCTCGCGGATCCGCTGAGCGCTGCGATCGCGCAGAGCCGGCCTTACCGCAGGCTCATCCTCGAGGGGCAGGTGCTGACCGCGGAGGCGAAGCCGGCGGAGGCCGCGGCGGCGTACGACCGAGCGATCGAGATGCTGCGCGAACGCGTGGTCCAAGGTCAGCGTCGCGATCGGCACAAGTCGACGACCGGCCCCGAGGTGGACGCTTACGCGGGCCGTGCGCGCGTGGCCCTCCTCGGTCACGACGCGCTCACCGCCCTCGACAAGATGGATGAGCTGCGCTGGCTGCGCGACCAGCAGGAGGACGTGAGCCGGCCTCCCGGAGCGCCGCCCGCGCTCGATCTGGAGGGAATCGAGCGACAGCTTCATGACGGGACAATCGTCGCCATCGCGGACGTCGGGGATCCAACGTCGATTCAAGCGTGGATCTGGTCGCGCAAACAAGGGCTCCGCACCCGGGCGTTCAGAAATGCAAAGGACGGCACGGCGCTGGCGCGCGGCGTCGAGCTCGTCGCCTTCGGCGAGCCTCTCAGAGGCCCGGCGCGCGATCTCGCCACCTGGATCGATCGCGAGACCCCCCGCGATCGACCGATTGTCCTCGCGGTCTCGCCGATCCTCAGGGCGGCCGGGCTACATCTCTTGCCGGTGCGCGGTGAGCCCCTGGCACTCCGCAATCCGCTTCTCTATGCACCCTCGCTGCGTGAACTCCGGGCGCTGGTCGATCGAGCCGGTGAGCGCGGCGGCGACCGGCTCGTCATCGGGATGCCCGTAACCGCGAACACGTCGAGAGCCGCCCTAGGGGAGATGATCGCGATGGGCTCGGAGACGGAGCTGCGGGGGCTCGCGGCCGATCGCTTCCTCTGGGACGCCGCCGCGACGGTTCCGCTCTCCACGAAGGCCATGGCGCATGCTCGACGCATCCACATCTCCTCGCATGGTCGCATCGACGAGCTGGATGCTTCGAACACGGGGATCGTGCTCTTCGGCGGTGAGATCCTGAGCCTCACGAACACGAGTCGCCTGTCGCTAGCGGGGCCGCTCGTCGTGCTGTCCGCGTGTCAGAGCGGCCTCCAGGTTCACCCTTCCACGTCGGGTATCCCAGCGCTCGACCGCGTGTTCTTGTTTGCGGGAGCGCGCTCCGTCATCTCGACGCCGTGGGCGGTGCCGGCCGACGCCGCCGCGATGTGGACGAGCGCCCTGCACCGGGAGCTCGATGCCGGCGTCTCGGTGATGGAAGCGGCGCGCCGAGCATATGCTCACACGAGAAAGACCTTCCCCCAGGCGACGAGTTGGGGTGCGTTCTCCATCGTTGGCGCGGGTAACGGGCCCGCGTGATGTCACCCCCTTTTGCATCCTTCGCCCAGCAGCGAGACGGTGGCTCTTGTGCCCCCGTCATATCGTATGTTCAGCAAACGCACATCGAGATGACCCTTCATGTGACCGAGCCGCCCCGCGCGACTTCGCGGTAGTCCCATCGACGCTTGACCCTTCGACGACCGGGATCCGTCCTTTCGTTCCCTCCTGACGTCTGCTACCGTCCTTTTTGTGCCCACCGACATCATCCCCCACGACGAGATCCTCCAGCTTCACGCGGCGATCGTCTCAGCGGACCTCACCCATAGCCGCAACGCCCTCCTCGCTGGGCTCGACCCGTCGTTCGTGGCTGGATTACCGAACGAAGGGCCGCCGAGTACCGCCCTCCTCAATGACCTCGTCGCGCTGAACAGCGCCGGCGCCTTGAGTGACCGCAGCGTACCTTTGCAGCACTGGCTCCAGAATGCCGTTCTGCTCGCGGGACCGCGCCGAGAGGCCGCCATCTTCCGCGCCGCGCTCGAGCACGTGAAGACCTGGAAAGCCCTCTCGCCAACGGCGGCGAGGCCGAAATCGCCGGCGGCTCCCCCCGCCGCTTCGCCCACTGTCGGCGCCGACAGCCACGGCTCCCCGAGTAGGGGCGTCGTCCCCGGCGCACGAGCCACGGGCGCGGTCGAGCTAGCCGTAGGAGCAGGCGCCGCCCCGTCTTCACCGAGCGCCTCTCGGCCTTACGAGGCCGAGCCGGCAATCGACTTTGCGGTGCTTACCGCTGTCGAGGTCGAGCGCCGCGCGGTCTGCGCCGCATTCAACCTCACCAAGGAACACCGCGTCAGGAAGAGCGGTCGCTGGTACTGGCGTGGACGGGTCCCCCTGCAAGAGGGCGGCTTTTATGAAATCGTGGTCGCCCAGCCGGCGGACATGGGACAGATCGAAGCAGCCGGCTTGACCAAGGACGTGCTCCGCGACTGGAAGCCTCGCGCGGCCCTCCTCGTCGGGATCGCCGCGTCCGCCGACCCGGAGAAGATCAAGCTCGGCGATGTCGTGGTGGGGCGCGCCGTCTGGTACTACGAGCACGGCCGCGTCACCCCCGCCGGGATGAAACCACAGCCCGAGATGATGCCGGCGGACGCGGGGCTGTTGCAGCATCTCACCGGCATGGACGACTGGAACGGCGAGGTCGCCGCCGAGCGCCCCGATGGTACAGCCGCCAAGCCGAAGGTCTACGCGGGCGTCATCGCGTCGGGCGAGAAGATGATCGCTGACGCGGCGGCCCGCGACGAGATCGCCTCCGGCCACCGCAAGATTATCGCGGTTGCCATGGAAGATTACGGCTTCAGCCGGGCCGTCTGGCAGAGCTTCGAACACGTGCATCACCTCATCATTCGAGGGATTTGCGACGAAGCGAGCGCGACCAAGGATGACGGGTGGCAGCCCTACGCAGCAGCGGCGGCGGCGGCGTTCGCAAAGCACTTCTTGCTCGATCGACCGCTCTGACGAGCCAACGGAGCGGGATCATAGAAGGATCGCGACGCCTCCAGGAGCGTCGCCCCCGTTCGAGCGCCTTCACGCGACATCGCAGCCCCGGCAGGGCGAGCGACGTTGCCCTGGAGAGACGGCGCGATTGGCGCGATCCGGCGGCTCTCGCGGCGCCTCTCAGCGCCCGCAGCTCACCCCGCTCACCGCCGTCCCCGCCCCCTCGCTCGCCGTCACGTAGCCCTGTCCATCGGCCTCCCACGCCACCGCCTCTCCCTGCGGCTCCTTCGCCACCGCCACCGGGCAAGGCCTTCTGGAGAGCGCCTTGGCCACCGATTCTTCCGGCTTCATCGCATAGAACCACAACCGATCATACGTCCTCAGCAACACCCCTTCTCCCTTCGGGTGCACGTCTCCCCCGGTGAACCGCGGGCTCCCCTCGGGCGCCGCCACCTCACCCACCTTCACCAGCGTCACCACCTTGCCGGCCGAGAGCGGCACTGGAAACTCATAGATCGACGAGGCCCCCGCTTTCACCTTGCTCACCACGGTGATCACCCCGGTCAACGGGTGAACGAGCAACGTCTCCGCGTCGCGCGGTCCATCAGGGTAGCGAAAGGGAAATGCCTCGGCCGAGAGATCGTGCTCGCCGCCGCCGAAGCTGTCCGGCTCGGCCACGCGGTAGACGGCGGCCGCGGGGCGCACCGCGAGGTTATCGCCCGTGTCGCCGAGGTAGAGGCAGCTCCCCTTTCCGCCCGCGCAGGGCCCGCGGGCCATGTCCTCCCAGTCGAGGGCGAGGGCCGGACGAACGTTGTACGTCCCGAGGTGCGCGCCCTGGTGATCGATCGCGAAGAAGCGGGGCGTGTCGCCCGAGTCGTTGTGCACGTAGAGCACGCCCGGGTAGAGCGCGCTCGCGGCGAGCCCGGAGGCCTCGTCGATGGCGGGGTTCTGCAGGCGGCCGATCGCGGTCGCCCGCTGGCAGAGCGCGCATGCGTCACCGGCGAGCGAGCGGGGCACCGGGGGGACGGGGGGCGCTGTCGGCGCGACGGGCGGGGGCGGCGCAGCGGGCGGCGGAGGAGATGCGGTGGACGGAGAAGCTGCGAGCGCAGGCGCGGTGGGCGGTTGCGTGACGGGCGCGCGCAGCGTGGGCGCGGATGGCTGGGCCTGCGGTGGTGCAGCGGGCGGCGCCAGCGCGGTGGAGTCTGCGCAGGACGAAAGCGGGAGCAGGACGAGGAGCGTTATCGCCGCGGAGAGAGAGGAGTGAATCGACACCCCGGCAAGGTAGCACCCCGACCCACGTCGCAGAAGGTGAGCCGCGCGGGTGGATCTGTCCGCTACACCCAGCCGAGCGCCACCACCTTCACGGTCACCCCCTCGATCACCACGTCGCCGCCGATCTCCTTCGGGATCTCCGCCTCGGGCACGGGCACGAACACCGCCATCGTCGCCTCGGTGAGGCCGAGCTTCTTCGCGTAACCGGCCGTCTGCGCGTACCCTTGCCCGAGCTCGTACATGTCCACGAAGCTCTTCACCTCGATGACGCCCATCCCGTCGGGGCTTCGCACCACGAGATCGACCTTCCCGTTCCCGGTGGGGAATTCCGGGCTGATGCTCGCCCGCAGCCCGAGGGCATTCAAGAGCCACGCGTACAGGTGGAAGTGCCCCACCGCCTCCGTCAGGTGAAGATCCGCGCGCCGAGGTTGCCCCTGAAAGGGATCGATGCCTCGCGCCTTCAGGCGCTTCAGGTACCCCCGATAGCGCTCGAGCAAGGGGTGCACGCAGAGCCCGCCGGGGATGAACACGTCGGACAGCGTATCGCCCGGCTCGACGGCGAGGATGGGCCCTCGATCGCCGAACATGTCGCCCGTCAGCGCGGAGTACAGCCGCCGCTGCACGAAGGGGCAAGAGAAGCGACAGACCGTACGCTTGCCTTTGGCTCCCTCGGTTCGCACGACGTTGTCGATGATCCCGTTCATGTAGAGATAGCCACACCAGTCCTTGTCGATGTCGAACGGCACGTTCGGATCGGTGAACAGGGAGATGACCTGGTGCACGTAGGGCCCGCGCGCCTTCGCGACCAGATTCAATATCGTGTTGTTCCACTCCAGCGTGAGCGCCGCGTTCAGCACCTCGTCGAAGACAGCCAGCGAGATGGGCTCTCCCGAGCCCGGGTTGTACTTTTCGGTGCAGAGCTCGCCGAACCATGACACGAGCCCCGGCTGCCCGCGGGTGATCTCGAAGATGGCGTTGACCACCGCTCGGTCGACCCCCTGCCCGCTCTCGGTCTGGTATTGCGCGAAGAGCTCTGTCACCTCGTCTTCGGTCAGGTTCGGGATGGGCAGCGAGCGCTGCACGTTGAACGGGGAGCCGCGGGGGCTGTCGACGCCCAGCACGCTGCGCACGCCCACGAGGGCCAGCCCATGGAGAAAATACTCCCCTCGGTCGAGGTACATGTCGCGAAACAGCGCGACCAGCCGATCGATGAGCTTCTTGGGCAGGCTGTCGAACTCGTCGATGCAAAGGATGACGGGGCGATCGAAGTACCCTCCCCTCCGGGCGAAGAGCTGGGTCCAGTCGTCCCAGTTCCTCGGCAGGGGAGCCTCGGCGCCGAAGGCTCGATCGAAGCGACGAGGCACAAACGTGAAGAACGCCTCCTCCGGATCGTCTTCTTTGACGACCACCCCCTGCATCGAGAAAGTCCCTACGCGGAAGCGATCGCCGTGACGAGCGCGGATCTCCTCGATGGCGCGGCGCATAATCCAGGTCTTCCCCGTCTGCCGGGGGGCCCAGATGGTGAAGTAGTGGCCGCCCTTGTCCGGGCTGTCGATGAGCTGAGAGACGCAGCTCTCGACGAGCTTTTTTCGCTCGACACTGAAGTGGAGCTCGGGATCGACCGGCCCGTAGGAGCTGAACCTTCGCACGCCCGCACCCTACCATGCCCCTCGCGCGCCGCGCGACACGCGCTCCGGACGGCCGGGCGGCGCGCAGGTCGCGCCCGAGACCTCCATCGGCCCAACTTTTCCACCGAGATCGGCGCGCCTCCGATTATCCTCCGCCACAGTGCGCTCCCTCACGACGAAATGCCCGCGGGTGCTCCGCCACCTCGCCTCCTTCGCGATCCTCGGCTCGACCCTGGGCCACGCGACCGTCGCCTCCGCCGTCGAGCCCTGGTCCGACCCCGATCCGCCGGGCGAGGGGCGGCGCTGGGCGATCTCGGATTTCGGCTTCCGCGCGGGCGCCGAGTACCGGGCGCAGTTCGTCCACATCGACCCGATCGCGCTCAACAGCGAGACGACGCGGCGGGTGAGCTGGATCGAGCATCGCCTGCGGCTCGACGCGGCCGTCGACTACAAGGACAAGATCAAGATCGTCACCTCGGCCGACGTGCTCGACGGCGTGCTCTGGGGCGACAACGGCGACTTCGGAGGGGATCCGTCGTCCATCAGTGGGTCCAACGTCAACGCCAAGAACCCCAACGTCACGCGCCCTTGCGTCGGCCTCATCGGCTCCGATCCGCTCGATCCGCAGGCGTACGGGTACACGATCTGCACCGGCAACCAGCTCAGCTTCCGCAAGCTCTACGGCGAGGTGGTCACGCCGATCGGCGTGCTCCGGGTCGGGCGCATGCCGGTCAACATCGGCACCGGCGTGCAGGCGTCCGACGGCGAGGGGCGGCCGAACCGCTTCGGCATCAGCAAGACGGGCGGCATCGTCGATCGCGTGCTCTTCGCGACCAAGCCGCTCGAGGCGTTCAAGAGCCCCCAGAACCGCGACACCTCGGCGAACAAGGGGCTCATCCTCGCGTTCGCCTACGATCGCTGGGTCACGGACAGCCCGCAGCTCCTCGGGGACGACGTGAACCAGTGGGACACGGCGGTTCGCTTCCTTGCACCGCGTTACCCGCTGGGCAGCGATCTGCTCCTCTCGGTCTACCACGCGCACCGCTGGGACGGTCAGTACGGGACCAAGATCGACAGCCTCGGCTTCCGGGGCATGTCGCGCTTCGGCCCGATCCACGCCGGGATCGACCTCGCGGTGAACCTCGGCTCGACGCGGGAGATCTCCGAGGCGTACAAGCTCATCACCAACGATCCGCCGGTCGATCAGACGGTGCGGCAGATCGGGATGCGCGCGGTGGTCCGCTACGATCACCCGATGTTCACGGCCTACCTCGAGGCCGACTACGCCTCGGGCGACGACGATCCGACAGCGCGCACGCCGCTCACGCAGTTCACCTTCTCGGAGGACACCAACGTCGGCCTCCTGCTCTTCAAGCACGTGGTCGGCTTCCAGTCGGCGCGCTCGGCGGCCGCCGCGGTCGAGCTGCTCCGCCGCCTCGGCGCGACCTCGTACCCGGCCGAGGCGGTCAACACGCGCGGCGCCTTCACCAACGCGTTCGCGATCTTCCCGCAGGCCGATTTCCGGCCGCACCCGACGGTGCTGCTCCGCGGCGGCGTGCTCGCGGCGTGGGCGCCCGCCAAGCTGATCGATCCGGTCGCCTCGCTCCAGCGGCGCGACGGGCTCACGGTGCAGGACGACCTCGTGAACTTCGTCGGCGGCAAGCCCGGGAGCTTCTACGGCGTCGAGCTCGACGCGCGCGCCCAGTGGCGCTTCATGGACCACTTCGCGCTCGACATCGAGGGCGCCCTGCTCTTCCCCGGCGACGCCCTCCGCGACGAGGACGGCTACGCGGTGCGCAGCGGGATGGTCCAGACCCGGACGACCTTCTTCTTCTGAGGCAGCCACGACGATGCAGACCTGGACCACCAAGAGCTCGGACAACGCCTCGAAGGGGATCGCGCAGGATTCGTTGAAGGGTGATCCCTTGCATTTTTCAAACGCAAAGGCGCAAAGGCGCAAAGACGCAAAAAAGAACGGGAAAGAGCCTTTTTCTCTCTCTTCTTGCGCCTTGGCGCCTTTGCGTCTTTGCGTTAAAAATACAACCGTCCTTCTCGCGATTTCGCTCCCGGCGCTGCTCGCGCTCCCCGGGTGCGAGACGTACGAGGGGCCGCCGCGCGTCACGCTCAGCGGGGAGACGGACGGGACGCTCCCCGAGCCGAAGGATCCGATCGTGCTCTCGTTCTCGAAGCCGGCCGATCCGAAGACGGTGCGGGTGAAGATCGCGCGCTATGTCACGGATGTGGAGGGCAACCTCGGCGACGAGGACGCCGATCCGAACACCAACCTCGACGTGCTCTTCGAGACCGATCCGGACACCGGGGATTCGGGCGGGGTGGCCAACCTCTCGCCCGATGGAACTGCGCTCACCATCAAGCCGATCACCGTCCTGCCGGTGGGCGCGGCGCTGGTGGTCCTGATCGAGCCCGGGCTCGCGGACGAGGCGGGGCACACGACGAAGGTGCGCAAGCGCATCGTGTTTTCGTACGCGTTCGATCTCAAGTGCAACGCGCCGAGCGCGGTCTTCGCGCCGGGCGCGTACTTCGTGCTCGCCGAGGTGAAGAAGCCCATCCCGGTGCAGGTCAAGCTCTTCGCGAAGGTCCTGCTCGATCCGGTGACGGGCGCGTTCACGGGACAGTTCACCAACGCGAGCCGCAACAAGGATCCGGATCGCTGCCCCATGCCGTGCAAGAGCACCGAGGTGTGCCGGTTGCTCCCGATGCCGGCGTGCGTGGCGCCGTCGGAGCGCGCGGGATCGGTCGACGAGTTCAGCGATTTCGTGCCGAACTTCGCCGCGCCCACCGGCTTCTCCTTCGAGGCCCACGGGTGCGCGGTCGATCAAGGCGCGGACGCGGTGCTCTTCTCGTCGGCGCCCACCGACGTGCACGTGCAGCAGCCGGACGTGACGCTGCGTAACACCATTCTCACCGCCTCGTTCGTGAAGGAGGGAGACGGGACGCTCCGCGCGACGGGCTCGCTCACCGCGGACGACGTTTTGCTCGGCAACATCACGAGCGGCCCGGGTCAGGTCGGGCTCACGATGCGATCGATCCCGGAAGATCAGGTGCCGCCCGACTTGCCGGAGCCCGGCAAGCCTTTGCCCGGGCAGTGACACCGGCGCGGAGAAGCGCTACGTGTGACGGGAGATCTCACGAGAGGATGACCATGGTCGCTCGACGCATCTCGGTCCTGTTCGCGCTCCCTGCGCTCGCGTCGCTCACCTCGCTCACGTCGCTCGGCTGTCGCGAGCCCATGTCGCCGGCGGAGATGATCGCCGACCTCCGCAGCCCCGACGCCGCGGAGCGGACGCGCGCCGCGCACGGCCTGCGCGCGCACAACACCGTGCCCCCCGAGGCGGTGCCCTCGCTCTTCCAGGCCATCCAGGTCGAGCAGAACAAGAAGGCGCGCGGCGAGGAGCTGATGGCGCTCGCGACGAGCGGCTCGCCGCAGGCGGAGCCCTTCATCTGCAAGGCCGTCTACGATCCGGACGTCGACGTGCGCCGCTGGGGCAAGCAGGCGCTCACGATCTGGCTGCCGATGAACCAGCAGAGCAAGGGTTGCCCGCCTCCTCCGTGAACGTGGCCGCGGGCCCCTGCCCAGCGCTACACCGCGCCTCGCGATGATCCCCTTCGTCACCTGCGACCCGCTCACCCTCGGCCCCCTCACCCTGAGCCCGTGGGGTTTCCTCACGGCGTGCGGCTTCTTCTTCTGGGACATCGTCGTGAGCCGCCACGCGAAGAAGCTCGGCTACGACGGGCGCGAGATGCGCGCCTTGCAGCTCTGGGGGATGCTGTGCGGCGTCTACGGGGCGCATATCCTCGACACGCTGTTCTACCGGCCGGGCGAGCTGCTCCACCGGCCGTGGGCGCTGCTCATCTTCTGGGAGAACCTGAGCTCGATGGGGGGCGTCATCGGCTGCGTGGTAGGCGGGCTGATCTGGACGCGTTACCGACTCCGGATCGAGCACGGGCGCCCCTCGCTCACGCGCCGCCCCGTCCCGCTGCCGCTCTTGCCCATGGCAGACGTCATCGTCTCCGCCCTGCCGATCGGCTTCGGCTTCGGCCGCGCCGGCTGCGCGATCGTTCACGATCACCCGGGCCTCTCCGCGCCGCCGAGCGAGCTCTTCGCCGTGGCCTTCCCCCGGACGCCGGGCGAAGGTTACGCGGGCAGCTACGGGCCGATCCACATCGCCTACGGGACCGACCCCCGCTACGACCTCGGCCTCCTCGAGTGCGTGTTCCTCTTCCTGCTCGCGCTCGGCGTGGCGTGGACCTGGATCCAGCCGAAGCGCCCCGCCGTCGGCATGTACTCGGCCGTGCTCGCCATGATTTACGCGCCCGTCCGCTTTGCCCTGGATTTCCTGCGTCCGCGCGACGACTCGGGCGACATGCGGCTCGGCCCGTTCACCTTCGCCCAGTGGACGACGGTGGTGATGCTCGGCCTCGGCGTGTACCTCCTCCGGCATGCGCGCCGCCTCGCGCGCGAAGGGACGGACCCGGCGGATGCGCTGCGCGCCGCGCTCGCCGCGGCCTCGCCGGTGGAAAGCGCTGCCAAGGTCTGATACATCGGCCGCATCATGCGCTCGCCCGTCCCGGTCCTTGGGGCCTTGTTCGTCGCCGGCAGCCTCGCGCTCCCGGCCTGCGTGAGCATCAGCCCCGAAGTGAAAGAGGCCTTTGCGCCTCCACGACCGGAGGAGAACAGCCACTTTCGGCTGCGCCCACCCGGCTCCCCGAAGGTGGTGCTGCCCCCGCCCAAGGCAGCGCCCTCCGCGTCCGCTCCGCCGGCCGCGAGCGCGCCTGTCGCGCCCGCCGCGAGCGCGCCTGTCGCGCCGGCCGCGAGCGCGCCTGCGGCCCCGCCGCCCTCCGCCCCGACCCCGCCGCAAGGAGCGACCCCGTGATCCGACGAATCGTCCAGACGCTCGCCGCCGCCTCGATGCTCGCCACCCTCGGCTGCTCGACGACGCACAGCACGAGGGTGAACTTCCTCGGCAAGCGCGTCGACGCCGAGCACCCCCCGACGGTCTTGGGCCTGCCGCTGCACACCGGCCAGCTCGTGCTCACCGAGGCGGTCGGATCGTACAGCTACATGTTCCTGCTCATCCCCAAGCAGTTCTATCCGTTCACGCATGCGGCCATCCTCGCGATGGAGGCCGACGGGCCGGTCGTTTACAACATCTCCGGCGAGTACAACATCGGCTTCCACGACAAGGTGATGGATGGCGTCGAGGGCGGGATGCGCCGTGAGCCCTTCTTCCAGTACGTGTCCAACAACCTCTATGCCGAGGTGGTCGAGCCGCCCCCGGGCGTCGACGGCGAGAAGGTCGCGGCCTTCGCGCGCCAGAAGATGAAAGAAGGGGTGAAGTTCGACGCGTACTTCCGCTTCGACGAGCACGAGAAGCTCTACTGCACCGAGCTCGTGCAGCTCGCGCTCGAGGCCGGCGGGGACAAACCGCGCGCCCTCGCCGAGGTGACGGACAACCCGACCATCCTCGAGAGCATGAAATGGCTCGGCGTGCAGCAGGGCTCGGCGACGATCCCGCCGATCTTCTTCCACTCGCCCGATCGGGTGGCCGCCTCGCTCGGCCGCTTCCCCACCCGCACCGCCGCGTACGCGTACTTCGAGGCCAAGCGCGAGCTGCACCGGCGCTTCACGAAGGATCAGCGCATCGGCTTCCTCTTCGACATGAAGTGGACCGGCGACATCGAGGTCCACCCCGAGATCGAGGCCTTCACCTACGACGCCGCCAAGCTCTTCGACGACGAGGAGACGCCGCCTCCCCCCGGCGATCCCCGCATCGCCCAGGCCGTGCGCCAGCTCGCCGCGGACCGGTTCGGCCCCTTCGAGCCGTGACCCACATCGTCACCCGACGGTAACGCAGCGACCACGTTGCCATCCATCGTCAACGCCACCGGCCGTTGCCGTTGCCGATCGTCCACGACGCTTTGTCGGGAACGGGAACGGGAACGGGAGCGGGAACGGGATAGGGATAGGGATAGGGATAGGGATAGGGATAGGGATAGGGATAGGGATAGGGATGGGGAACGCCACAAAAGCAAAACGCCGCCCCCCTCTCGGGGAGCGGCGCCTTGCTTTGCCAGCCCTCTCGGGCCGGCGCTCGGATCACTTGCCGTTCACGACGGTGCAGCCCTGGGCGTACACGACGCCGAGGATGCTGAAGTTCTTGATCTCGACCGAGGTGATGTCGGTGATCGAGCCGGCCTTCTTGGCAGCGTCGACGCTGGCGTCGCCCCAGGCCGCGAGGCGGAGGATGCCCGTCGCGCAGGCCTCACCGGTCTTCGCGCCGGCCTTGCCGCCGCCAGCCATCTCGAGCCGATCCACCCCGTGCGGGATGGTGGTGCCGTTGTAGAGCGAGCCGGACGGGTAGCCACCGCCGCCGCAAGCACAACCGAAGACCACGATGCCCGCTGCCATTGCCAGACGCTGACGAAGATCCATCTCGCTTCTCCCTGTAAAAATCGCTGTCGAGTACTACGGGCGGGGTGTGTAACATCGCCCTCCGAAACGTGTCAAGAAGCCATTCTTCTCCGGCTACTCGTTTTCAACAGGGTCGCCTCGCCGCCGTCACGCTGTGCGCAGCGGCCTCCTTCGCCGCCGGATGCATGCCCTTCGGGCTCGGCCCTTCGGCGCCTGGACCGAGCCCCGCCGAGGACGACGGATCCACCCCGAACGAGCCCGGCGTCGTGCGCATGCACATCCAGCCACGGGGCTTCGATCTGCGCGGCGCCGCGAGCTGCCCCGCGCCGTGCGGCAAGGTCATCGATGGACGGGGCGGGGTGCAGTTCTTCTTCGCGGGCCAGAAGGTGCCCGAGTCGGCGCGCTTCAGCCTCGGCACCGCGACCGGCGATGTCACCGCCACGGTGCGACCGGGGAAGAGCTTCACCCGAAACACGGGGTACGTCCTCGTAGGAATCAGCGGCTACCTCGTGATCTCCTCGGTGCAGTCCATGCTGGTCGGGCTGATCGTCAACGAGGTCACCCACGACCGGACCTATGTGGACCCTTGGTACATGAGCGCCGGGCTCAACATCACCATGGCGGTCGGCCTGATCGGCGCCGGATTGACCTTCGTGGAGCGAGGCGCGACGACGTTTCAGCTCCTCCCCGGCAAACCACAGACTCGCTGACTGACCACTGTCAGCGCTTATCCACTGACCACCTTGGCGATATCGGGGCTCGGCGCGGGCGCGCGCTCGCGCAGCGCGAAGAGCGCGGCCGCGAAGGGCAAAGCGGCCATGAGCGCCACCGAGGCGATGGGCTGCACGATGACCCCGGCCAGCGAGAGGAGGCCGAAGAGCGCCACCGCGCCGAGGCGCACCGTGACGTAACGACGGAGCCAGACGCCGGAGAGCCAGCGGAGGCCGAGATCGGTGGGCCAGAGGACGGACATGACCCAGTTGTGGGACAGCTCGGGGTACACGAAGATGATCGCGAAGCCGTAGACGAACAGGCCCAGCAGGCCGAGGATGAAGGCGGCGAAGCGGAGCTCTCGGCGGAGCTTGTCGTCGTCGCGCCGGGCGCGGAAGATCAGCGCCGCGAGGACCGCGCCGACGAGCACGAGGAGCACGCGGCCGCCGAGGGTGGTCAGCGCGAGGTCGATCCCCTCCCGGCCGTAGACCCGCTCCGGCTTGACCCCGAAGCGCTCCTCCACGGCGTCGCGCAGCCGCGCAGGGAAGAACATGTGCTCCCACGGGGTGGGCGTGCGCTCGATGGTCGTCCCCGAGAAGAGGGCGATCACGGCCAACGTGAGCATCTTCCCCCGGTATCCACTTTCCAGAATTTCCCGGAACCGTGGGACGTTTTTCGCGGGGCCGATCTCGTGCAGCTTGCCGCCCATGACCCGGTCGATCACGTCGCGGACCTTGGTGGTGCAGTTGGCCGTGGACGGGTGATAGGCGTAGGCGACCTTGTTGTTCACGTCGCTCTCGACCGCCTCGTAGAGCGCGTGGGCCTCGGCCTGGCTGAGCGGGAGGCGCTGCTTCTCGATGATCCGCTCCTCTGCACCGAAGGCGGCGACCAGGACCTTCTGATCGACCCCGACGACCACGAAGATCGGCTCGCCGCGCAGGCTTCGCCAGAACATGTTGAGGTCGCCCTCGACGTTGGCGATGCCATAGTCGTAGCAGCGGCCCTCCGGGTGAGGGCCGCCGGTGACGCAGAGGGCGGTGTGGCCGTGGGCGGAGTAGAGGTAGCTGCCGGCGCCGACGGTGTAGAGGTCGACCGTGAGGTCGTCCGCGCGGGCCGGGGACTCCATCACGAGGAGCGCGAGGAGCGCGAGGAGCAAGGTCGAGAGGAGCACGGCGAGCCGGCGAAGAGCGGCGATCGGGCGCTTTTTCATGGCCGGGCCGAGGCGTCGCGCGAGGTCGTCATGGTGCCGCCGCCCATAAGCCGAGGGCCACGCGAACGCAATGGCCAGGGCGCGCGGCGAAGCGCGTCCGGAGCCGCCCGCCGCGCCTGGATCGGCGCCTTTTGTTGGTCCGGATCGCGCACCGCCATGGTAGGGAGCGCGAGGCGCTCCGTGTCCCCTCGGTCCCTTCGATCCCCGACGACGATCCCCGGCCGCTGGGCCTCCGCGGCCCTCGGGGTCGCCCTCGCGCTCGCCGCGCGCCCGGCGTCGGCGGCCGATCCGGCGGAAGAGTCGCCGCTCGCCGGCAAGGGCGATGCCTCTTCGTCCGGCGCGACGACGATCCAGCCGGGCCGCTTCCTGCGCGTGACCTGGGACGCGAACCTGGAGGGCGCGCTCGGCGGGATGTTCGGGCCGACGCGCCTCATCGGCTTCACCCGGGGCCGCGCCGGCATCCTGATCGTCGACGAGCAGAACAAGAAGCTGCCCCGCTTCTACTCGCTCGGGGCCACCTACGAGGCCTCGAATTTCCGCCATGTCTCGACGGCCCTGGGTCTCCAGGCCGAGCTCTTCCTGCCCAAGTCGTACTTCTGGGCCCAGCTCGGCGTCTCGACGGATTTCCAGCCCCGACCAGGCTTCAACGCCTCGGCGGGGATCAGCATCTTCGGCGTCGAGGGGCAGATGCGCTGGGATCGCGATCGCACCGAGGGCGAGCTCACCTGGGGCGTCTTCGGGAAGATCCGCGTGCCGGTGAGCTGGTTCTTCGCCGGGCGGAGCCGCTGATCGGGGCGGCGGGAACCTCGACTTTTTTTCACGTCGCACGACGTGGCACGACCACTGCTAACGACAGCCAACGGACCGGAACAAGACGCGCCCAGCGCGCCAGGAAAGACCATGCAACTCGAACTGACCTACGAAGAAGCGCTGCTCCTCAAGCCCGAGCTCAGCAAGCGGATCGACGAGCTCGACCTCGAGCTCGTCCGCACCGACAGCCACCGGCTGCAGGTGGAGGCCAGCAAGGACATCAAGAAGCTCCGCGTGGTCGAGTCGCGCCTGTCCGCGGCGCTCGCCGCCGAGAAGCATTAGTCGACACCTGCGAGGCGCAGGCGCTGCGCGAGCACGTGCAGCGCTTGCGCGTCATCGCTTCTCACTCGGATGCCGGCGTGCGGCCGTGGTCGAGCTCGCATCGCTCGTAGCGGCGGCGCGCGGTCTTGTCGTTCTCGCCGAGGTGGGTGCGGCGCAGCGAGGGGGTGAGGCAATCGGCGACCATCTCCCGGAGGCGCGCGGTGACGGCCGAGGCGTCGTCGCCGGGATCGATCGGCGGCACGTCGACCTTCCAGATGCGCGCCGTGCGATCGGCCGAGGCCGTGACGATCCGCGAACCATCGGCGCTGAACGCGACACCGCGGACCTCGCCCTCGTGCCCGTGGAGGGAGAAGGGCTTGCCGGTGCCCTTCATGTCCCAGATCCGCACGGTCCCGTCGGCGGACGCGCTCGCGAGCACCCGGCCGTCGGGGCGAAAGGCGAGGCCGCGCACCATGCGCTCGTGGCCGCGGAGCACGAGCGGCGCGCTCTGCTCGCCCGCGGCCCAGATGCGCACCTGCGCGTCGGCCGAGGCCGTGGCGATCTGCGCTCCGTCGGGCGAGAAGAGGGCCATCGCGAGCTGGCTCTCGCCGGCCCGGAAGGCCGAGGGCTCGGCGGCGCCGTCGGGGTAGACACGGACCACGCCGTCCCACGCCGCGGTGAGGACCGCATGCCCGTCGGCGCGGAAGACGGCCGAGAGCAGCGGCGTCTTCGACCCTTCGAGGAGCGATGGATCACGCTCGGCGTCGAGCGCGAAGAGGCGCGCCCGACCATCGGAGGCCGCGGTGACGAGCGCCTTGCCGTCGGCGCGGAAGGCGACCGAGGAGACCACCGCGTGGTGGCGGAGCACGCGCGGCGCGCCCTTGCCGTCGGCGCTCCAGATCCGGGCGGTCTGATCGTTCGAGCCGCTCGCGAGGCGCGTTCCATCGGGGCTCCACGCCACCGACCAGACCTCGCGATCATGGCCGTCGAGCACGAGCGGGGCGCCCTTGCCCTGGGCGTCGAAGATCCGCACCTGGGCGTCGGCCGAGGCCGTGGCGATGCGCGTCCCGTCGGGAGAGAAGACCGCCGAGGTCACGGCGTCGCGGTGGCCGCGCAGGGTGAGCCAGGGCGGGCCGAGGGCGAGGGCCTCGCGTCCGAGCGCGGCGAAGCCTGGGACGGCCGAGGGATCGTTGACCTCGAGGAGCAGGAGCGCGGCCGGGCCGGGGAGGTTTCTGGCGAGCAGCTCGCGGGCGCCGGAGAGCACGGCCGCGTCGCGGGCGCGGGCCTCGGATCGCAGGGCGTCGCGGCGCTGGATCAAGGCCCAGATCGAGAGCGCGGCGAGGCCGACCGAGAGCAGGCCGAGGGCGATGATCGCGCGGAGCAACGGCTCCGAGGCGGGCTTGGTGGAGGGGGACAACGTCATCGGTGGCCAGGGGCGCCCGGGCGCTTGCGCCGAGACCAACAGTACCGCGACCGGCAGGGAGCGGACCGAGCAGCGGCGTGATATCAGGTGGCGATGACGGTGCCCGTACCACAGGACTGGACAAGATGGGCGACGTCGTCGACGACCAACACCGGTGGCCGCGCGGTCCGCTCCCTCCCGGTCGCGGTACTGTTTCGAGCTATGGTGTGCTCTGCATGAAGACCCGGACGATCGATCTCGGCGGCCCGATCCACCTGGCCGATTTCGGCGGGAGCGGTCCGCCCGTGGTGCTGGTGCACGGGCTCGGCGGCTCGCACGTGAACTGGATGGCCGTGGGGCCTCGGCTCGCCGAGCGGGCGCGGGTCCTCGCGCCGGATCTGATCGGCTTCGGCCGCACGCCGCTCGCGGATCGCAAGCCGGGCGTGGAGAGCAACGTCGCGCTGCTCGGGCGCTTCCTGCGCGAGGAGGTGCGCGAGCCCGCGGTGCTGGTGGGCAACTCCATGGGCGGGCTCGTGGCGCTGCTCACGGCGGCGGCCTTCCCCGAGCAGGTGGCGCGCCTCGTGCTCGTGGGCGCGGCCCTGCCGATCCCGCTCGGGACGCGCGTCGATCCCACGGTGGCGAGCCTCTTCGCGCTGTACGCGGTGCCGCTCGTCGGTGAGCTCGTGCTCGGCTACCGGTTGAACAAGGTCGGCCCCGAGCAGGCCCTGCGCGAGACGCTGCGGCTCTGCGGGGTCGATCCGAAGGCGGTGGACGCGCCGATCTGGGAGGCCGCGGCGGCGCTGGCCCGGGAGCGCGCGCGCTGGCCCTGGTCGAACCGCGCCTTCCTCGGCTCGGCGCGCTCGCTGCTCCGGCAGAACGCGCAGGCGAGCAAGGTGCACGAGAAGATCCGCGCGGTGCGGGCGAAGACGTTGCTGATGCACGGGACGACCGATCGCCTGGTGTCGATCGAGGTGTCGCGCAGCGTCGCGCGGATGCGGCCGGACTGGACGTTGTCGGAGCTCCCGGGCGCCGGCCACATGCCTCAGCTCCAGGTGCCGGATCGGTGGCTCGCGGCGCTCACCGCCTGGCTCGACGGCGCGGGCGCGGGCTGAGCATGCGCGCCGGCTCCGGGCCTCGATCGAGCATGCGGCCGGGCCTGCGGCGCGGGGCGGCGGTGGGCGTCGGCCTGCTCCTCGGGCTCGGCGCGATCCGCCCGGGCGCGGCGCTGCCCCCGCCGAGGCCGCGGCCCGATCCGCCGTCGGCGCCGGTGGAAGAAGGCCAGGCGAGCGCGGGCCTGCTGGTGCTCACCGCGCCGGGCGCCGAGGCGATCCTGGTGCGGGCCGGGAGCTTCCAGATGGGCGCGAGCGAGCTGGAGGTGGCGCAGGCGCTCGCGGCCTGCCGCACCGAGCCGCGGCGCGACGAGTGCACCGAGCAAGAGCTCGCGGACGAGTACCCACCGCACGAGGTGTGGCTCTCGCCGTTCTGGATCGACCGGCGCGAGGTGACGGTGGCACGCTACCGGCAGTGCGTCACCGCGGGCCGCTGTACGCCGCCCCCGTTCTCCTCGGGCGGGCAGCGCTTCGATCAGCCCGATCTGCCGGTGTCGCTCGTGACCTGGCAAGACGCGCGGACGTTCTGTCTCTGGGCCGGCGGGCGGTTGCCCACCGAGGCCGAGTGGGAGCGCGCGGCCCGCGGGACGAGCGGGCGGCGCTATCCCTGGGGCAACGTGTACAACCCGTTCCTCGCCAACCACGGCGCCTTCGCGCTCGTCGATCTCGACGGGACCGACGGCTTCCTGGAGCTCGCCCCGGTGGGCTCGTTCCCCAACGGCCGCACGCCCGATGGCATCGAAGACCTGGCGGGCAACGTGGAGGAGTGGGTGGCCGACTGGTACGCGCCCGAGCACAACGCCGGGAGCGAGGTCGATCCGCAAGGCCCCGATGTCGGCGACGAGCGGGTCATCCGCGGGGGCAGCTATGCCCGGGGGCGCACCCACCTGCGGACCATGAGCCGCGACAAGGACATCCCGGGGCGGCGATCGCCGACGCGCGGCTTCCGGTGCGCGCGGAGCGCCTCGCGATGAGTCGGCGCGCGCGGCCGCTCGGCGGCGCGATCGCGCTCTCGATGGGGCTCTCGTGCTGCTCGCCGGCCGCGCCGATCACCTCGTCTCCGCCGATCGCGCCCTCCGCGACGCCGCATGCAGCGATGCCCGGCCCGGCGCCCGATCCTTCCCGCGGCGGGACGGCGCGCCCGCGGGCCGACATCGCCGCGCAGAACGACGCCTGCGAGCGGTGCCACGCGGCGATCGCGGCCGAGTGGCGATCGTCCCTCCACCGCGGCGCGCACACCGACCCGATCTACCAGCGCGCGCTCGCCATCGAGCCGCTCGCCTTCTGCCGCGGCTGCCACGCGCCCGAGGCCGACCCGAGCGCCGATCCGCCCGAGGCCCTGGGCGCGCTCGGGGTGGGGTGCGTGAGCTGTCACCTCGCGGGCAACAATGTGCTCGCCGCGAGCACATCGTCTCCGCGCGGCCCCGCGCCCCACCCGGTGCTGCGCGATCCGCGCTTCGGCGGGCCGGAGGCATGCGCCGGCTGCCACGAGTTCGCCTTCCCGGACGCGGCGCTCCGAGGCCGGGTCGAGCTGATGCAGTCGACCGCGAGCGAGCACCGGCGGTCGGGCTTCGCTTCCACCGGGTGCGCCTCCTGCCACATGCCCGAGACCGGCGGCCACCGCAGCCACGCCTTCCTCGGCGCGCGCGATCCCGCGGCGATGCGCGCGGCGGCGAAGGTCGTGGCCGAGCGGAGCGGGCCCTCCACCGTGCGGCTCACCATCGCGAGCGCGGGCGTCGGCCACGCGCTGCCCACGGGCGATCTCTTCCGCCGGCTCGAGGTCTCCGTCGAGGCCGAGGGCCCCGACCACCAGGTGGTGAGCGAGGCCCGGCGCTACCTCACGCGCCATTTCCAGGACGAGCGCCTGCCACGGGGCGGGATCGTCCGCTCGGTGAAGCGCGACGATCGACCGCTCGACGGGCCGATCGTCGTCGAGCTCGCCCTCGGGCCCGAGGCCGCGCCCTTCCCCATCGGCTATCGCCTCGCCTACCAGCGGGTCGAGCACCCGCGCTCCGACCGCGCCGAGGACGCGCTCGTCGAGGGCGAGATCGAGCTTGCCTCCGGGGTGCTGCCCCCTCTATCCCGGTAAGCTGCCGCGCCTTCGCGGCCTCGCGCCGGAGAGACTCGATGCCCGCTGCCCGATCGTCGCTCGCTGCCCTCGCCCTGCTCGGCCTCTTGCCCGCCTGCGGCGCGCCTCCCACGCCGGAGACGCCTGCACCGGCCGCCACGACGGCCGCGCCGATCGCCACCACCGCGCCCGGCCCGAGCAGCGCCGCGCCCGTCGCGACCGCCGCGCCCGGCCCGACCGCCACCGCGACGGCGGACGCTGCGCCGGCCTCGCCCTTCGTGCCGATCACCGAGCTGTCCAGCGAGAGCATGCTCTTCGTGCTTGGCCAGAAGGGCTTCATCACCGACGGCCGGCACCTCTTGAGCATCGAGGGCGACGACGTGGTCTTCGATCCCGCGATGATGGCGGGCATCGAGACGCGCTCTGCGGACATGTTCTGGCGCATCGATCAGATGGGCGGCACGTTCCCCGACGGGGCCTTCCTCTCCGTGGTCCTGCCCGAGGGGCGCACGGGTTACAGCCAGCACTTCCAGTGGGATCATGGCAAGTGGGCGCAGAAGGGGCGCTCGGCGAACTCGGAGAGCGCGGCGGGGTTCGCGGCGTGGTCCGAGGGGAGGACGCTCGTGCTCTTCCGCGGCGGCGTGGTGTCGGCGTCGCGCTTCGAGGTGGCGTCGGGCAAGAAGGGCGGCGCCGTGCCGAGCCCGACCGCGGGCAACACGAAGGACAACGGGCTCTGCCTGACCCGCATCGCCGGCCAGGTCTTCACCGCCCTGCCGACGGGCGAGGTGATGATGGCCGGCCCCGTCTGCGACAGCGAAGACAACGCCGCAGGCGTCGAGCGCTGGGCCGCCGGTCAGGCGAAGGGCACGATCGATCGGCTCCCGATCCAGGGCAAAGACGTTTATTTCGACCCCGCCGGCCTCGTCGCCCGCAACGCGAGCGACGCCTACGTGATCGGCAACCTCGCAGGCCGGCACGCGCGCACGCCCTACCTCGCCCACTTCGACGGCAAGACCTGGACCGAGGAGCCGGCGCCGATGTCCGTGCCGCCTGCCGGCCTCTGGCTCGGCCCCGACGGCGTGCTCTGGACCGCGGGCGGCGAGGGCCTGTGGAGCCGGGCGCCCGGGGAGAGCTGGAAGAGGACGTCCTTGCCCGGGACCGAGCATGTGAAGACGCCCGAGCTGTCGGTCCAGAGCGTGTGGCCCCGCGGCCCCGGCGATGTGTGGATCCTCGCCGGCACCTCGCGCGGCACGGTCTCGCTGCTCCACACGAGGCCCGCCACCAGGCCGGTGAAGCTGCCCGACGCCGAGCAGATCGCCGAGGAGGTGCGGACGCGGAGCATGCCCGCGCCGCTCACGTCGGGCTGCGAGACGCCCTTCGTGCTGCTCTACACGGTCGGCAAGACGGCGCCCGCCGACTACGATTTCCCGACCACCCGCGCGGCGCTCAAGGGGCACGTCGAGTTCAAGGGCGTGGAGATCGTGGAGGTGAAGCGGCTCGACAAGCGCTACCTCGGCGCGAAGGTGCCGAGCGTGGCCCTCGCCCGGAAATTCGCGGACTTCGTGAAGCAGAAGGTGCAGGGCTCGACGCCCCAGACGACCTGCTACAACCCGAAGGTCACCCGCGAGCTGCACCTCGATCTCGCGACGGGCGAGCTCGGCCACTGACCGAGGTCGCCGGTGCGTCCACGGCACCTGCGCGGAAAGCGCGCGTTTTCCGTGCCCCGGCGCGCGCTTCGAGGCCATACTGTCGTGTCGTGAGGATCGCCCATCTCTCGGATCTGCACCTGCTCGACCTCGAAGGGGCCGTGCCGCACCGGCTGCTGAACAAGCGGATCACGGGCTACTTGAACATCCGCTTCCACCGCAAATCGGTGCACAAGCCGTACGCGGTCGACGCCGCGGCCCGCGCGCTCAAGTCGATGGCGATCGATCACCTGGTGATCACGGGCGATCTCTCGAACCTCGCCCTGGAGCGGGAGTTCTCGCTGGTGCGCCGCTTCCTCGACGACGCGCTCGGCATGCCCGCGCACAAGGTGAGCCTCGTGCCGGGCAACCACGACGCGTACACGGGCGGCGCGCACCGGAGCCGCCGCTTCGCGACCACCTTCGCGCCCTTCCTCCAGTCCGACTTGCCGGATCTCACCGAGCCGGGCGAGGCCTTCCCGTACGTGCACCTGCGCGGGCCGGTCGCGATCATCGGCCTGTCGACGGCGCTGCCGCGACCCCCGCTCGTGGCCTCGGGCGAGCTCGGCGAGAAGCAGCTCGCGGCCCTCGGTCGCATCCTCGCCCACGCGGAGGTGAGGATGCGCACGCCGGTCATCCTCCAGCACCACCCGATCCACAACCCGCCGGGCTTCGCCAAGCGCACCCTCGAAGGGCTGAGCGACGCGGCGCACGAGGCTCACCTGCTGCGCGGGCTGAGCCGCGGGCTGGTGCTCCACGGGCACCTGCACCGGCGCGTGCACCGCACCTTGCCAACGGACCGGGGCTACCTCGACGCGGTGGGGGCGACGAGCGCGTCGCTGCTCCACGAGAGCGACGAGCGGATGGCCGGGTTCAACCTGTACGAGCTGAGCGACAGCGGGGCGATCCACGCGATCGCGTCGCACAAGCTCGACCAGGAGACCGAAAATTTTCGGGAGGTGCGGGTGCCCCGTCCGGGCCGCGCCACCTGAGGAATACCCTCTGGCGCTGCGCGGCCGGACGGCGGGGTGAGGAGGAGGCTAGCTGGCAGCGCTGGCAGCGCTCGGCTGGAGGCGGATCACGTTGACCGCCTGCAGGCCCTTGGGGCCTTCCTTGATCTCGAACTCGACGTTCTCGTTCTCGAAGAGGCGACGGCGGCCTTCACCGTTGATCTGCGAGTAATGCACGAACACGTCCGGGCCGACATCCTGCTTGATGAAGCCCCAGCCCTTCTCGTCGTTGAACCACTTGACTTTACCAACTGCCATGTTTCCTCCACTTCCAGGCTCGTCGATACCCTGGCGCACCGGGCCCGCATCCTGGCGGACCCTCACGTCGCGCGGGCGGACAGGCGGGCCCGCCCGGAGCCGAGGCTCCGTGGAAGGCCCGCGCGCCCCTCGCGCTGGGGCAGGCGCACGAAAGCGCTCAAATCCGCGGACGCCGGCGCTCACTCGCAGGTGCGAGCATCGAGCGGGGCTTGTTCGCGGCGTCTTTCGTGAGTTCCTCCTCCTGGCGTGACCGAGCGATCGGGAGCGACCGGTCCGAGCGGCGGCCACCCTAGACGGGCGGCAGAGGCAAGGTCAAGTCACGAAACACCGTCACGCGGATCACGCATCGCCGGGATTTCTCCGCCTTTGTGAGCCCAACAATCCGTTGATGCTGAACGGATCTCCGTCGCGGTGGCCGCGTACGGAGCGATGCAGCCAGGCGCCGATGCCACCTGGGCTACGCACATTCCCGGGATAACCCTCCAGAAAAGCCGGCAAACCCTGTTCGGCACGGTCGTCGCAAGGAGGCCGCGGCGATGAGCACCACCACCTCGGTCGACCAGCGCTCCAATGACGCGGTTTCCGCTGCCCGGACGCTCGGTCAGACGCCCCACGACCCCCGCGCCCTGCGCATCCTCGCCAAGACCATCTACCGGGAGCTGCGCCAGAGCGGGCTCGCCGAGCAGGAGGTGATGGCCGTCGCGGGCGAGCTCCTGAGCCTCGTCACGGTGGAAGTGAAGGACCGGCGCCTGGTCGCCGAGCGGCGCGCGAGCGAGCCGCCGCCGCCCTCCGCAGGTCGCTGACCGCGGTCGCTTCCCCAGGTTTTCCCGGGGAAATAGCGCGTTGCGTCGTCGGGGATGAGCGCAACGGCCTTCGCGCCTCGGCCCTCCAGGGGGCGGCCCAGGGAGCGGTGAAGAGGGCCGGCCGGAACGTTGACAGCGCTCCGAGCTTGGTCGTATTGCTCCTTCGAGGATCCGGCGTCCCGCCGGGTCGAGCGCTGGCAGGCGCCGGGCTTCCCTCGATGATGCGGGCTGACGCGAGCTCCGGACGGGCGCTCGCCCGGGCGCGCGGGACGGGTAGATGTTCGCGGTCATCATCAGCGAGAAGGGCGGCGCCGAGCGGCGCGAATCGTTCGACCGGACGGAGCTCAACGTGGGCCGCGTCCAGGGCAACGACCTGGTGCTGCCGAAGGGCAACGTCTCGAAGCGGCACGCGCGGCTGCTCTTCCGGGACGGGCGCTTCATCGTCACCGACCTGAAGAGCACCAACGGCACGTACGTCAACGGCCGGAAGATCGCCCAGGCCACGATCGTGCGCGAGGGCGACAAGATCTACATCGGCGACTTCGTGCTGCGCATCGAGACCGGCGCCGGCGGGAGCGCGGGCGTGACGAGCCCGCCGCTCGTCGGGCCGTCCGGGATCACCGACGAGCCCTCGGTCGAGGTCGCGCCGCCCTCGGTGCCGCCCGGGCCCGCGCCGGTGGGCGCTCCCACCGCGGCGCAGGTGCCCGTGGCCGCGCTGCTCGGGCCGGAGGCCATCCGGCCCACCCTCGGGTCGGCCCCCGATCTGGGCGCGCTCGATCCGCCGAAGCCGCCGCCGACGCGCGCCTCGGCCACGCCCCTGCCCTTGCCCGCGACCGCCCCTCCGGCCGCGCCTCCGCAGGCGGGCGCGCTCTTCGAGCCGACGCCGGGCACCGGCGACACTCCCCCGGGCCAGTTCTCGGCCGAGAAGGCCATCGCGCGCCCGCCGACCCCGCGGATCGAGCCGAAGACCGGGGACGTGCAGCGGCAGGACATCATCAGCCACTTCCCGCTGGAGCACGACCCGGACGACTCGGTGCAGTACTCGGTGCCCGGGCCGCCCCGCATGCCCTCGGCCACGCGCCCGAGCGCGCCCGTGGCGCCCGCTGCGCCTCCCGCGCGGCCGGTCCCGGCGAGCGGGCCGCCACCGTACGATCCCGGGCCTGGGCGGCCCATCGGCCCCGCGCCGGTCCCGGTCGAGCGCGCCCCCGCACCCCCCGTTCCTGCCGAGCGCGCGCCCTCCCACAGCCCCGGCGCCCCGCTCCAGGGGGGCACCATGCTCAGCAGCTCGACCCCGCCCGCGGCCCCCGTGAGGCGTGCGCTGCTGCCCACGGGGCTCGAGCCGGAGGGCGGCCCCTCGTCGCAGGTGGCCGCGCACCGGGCCGCGCTGGCCACCCTCGTCGACCGGGCCACCGAGGGGCTCGACCTGCGCGCCCTCGACGCCGGGGCCGATCCGGACGCCGCCCTGACCGCGCGGCTCGACCAGGCCCTGCGCGATCGGGCCCAGGCCATGAAAACCCGGGGTGAGCTGCCCGCCGGCATCGATCAGGACATCCTCATCGGCGAGGCCCGCCGCGAGCTGCTCGAGCTCGGCCCCCTCGGCGCGATGCTCGACGACGAGGACGTGAGCGAGATCCAGGTGGTGCGCAGCGACTACGTGGTGGCCCTCCATGGCCGCCGCTCGGTGCCCACCGACGTGGGCTTCAGCAGCGAGCGCGCCGTGGGCCGGGTGATCCGCCGCCTCTGCGTCCAGGCCGGGCGCCCCCTCGGGGCCGGCGAGAGCTTCGTGGAGCGCCGCCTCCCCCGCGGCGGGCGCCTCTTCGCCGTCCTCCCGCCCACGCCCGAGCAAGGTCACATGGTCGTCCTGCGCAAGCCCCAGCGCGCCGATCTCTCGCTCGAAGACCTCGTGCGCAGCGGGACGATCTCCCGGGCGATGGCGGGCTTCTTCGCGCAGTGCGTGGAGGCGCGCGCCAACATCCTGGTCACCGGCTCGCTCGGCGCGGGCGCGACCTCGCTCCTCGGCGCGCTCGCCGCGGCCGGGAGCACCGAGGACCGGGTGGTCGTGCTCCAGGAGGACGACGAGCTCATCTTCAACCAGCCCCACACCGTCTCGATCCTCCTCGGCGACACGGCCGAGGAGGGCGCCCGCGCCGTGCAAGCCGCAGCGCGCGTGCGGCCGGATCGGCTGGTGGTGGGGGCCTTCGCCGGCCCCGTCGCGGCCGAGGTGGTCGACGCCATCGGCGACGGCGTCGACGGTGTGCTGGCCGCCGCGCGCGCGCCGACCCTGCGCCAGGCCGCGGCCCGCCTGACGGCCGATCTCTCCGCCACCCGCCCCGGCCTGAGCCCCGAGGTGGCCCGCGAGTGGCTGGTCTCGGCCTTCGATCTGGCCATCGAGATCGCCCGGCAGAAGGACGGCCGGCACCGCGTCCTGCGCGTGGCCGAGCTCGCCATCGACGGGGGCCGGGTGGTCGTGAAGGACATCTTCACCTTCGCCGTCGAGCGCACGGCCGCGGGCGGGGCCGTGGAGGGCAGCTTCCACCCCACCGGGTTCATCCCGGGCATCGTGGAGGACCTGGCCGCGCGGGGCGCCCCCGTGGATTCGGGCCTCTTCAAGCGGTCGCGCGAGGCCACCCCGCTCCCTCGCTGAGCCTCCACGCGTTCCAGGCTCGCCCCGGAGCGATCCGAAGGTTACAGTGCGGAACGTACCCCCATGGCGATCCGCACCATCCTCCACTACCCCGACCCCAGGCTCCGCGAAAAGGCGCTCCCGGTCGAGCACATCACCCCCGAGATCGGCAAGCTCATCGACGACATGGCCGAGACCATGTACGCGGCGCCCGGCGTGGGCCTCGCCGCCACGCAGATCGGCGAAAAGCACCGGATCTTCCTGATCGATATCGCCGCGGAGGACGAGCCGAGCAAGCTCATCGTCTTCATCAACCCAGAGATCGTGAAGAAAGAGGGCGAGCAGTGCGGCCCCGAGGGCTGCCTCTCCTTCCCGACGGTCAACGAGGACATCAAGCGCGCCGCCAAGGTCACGGTCCGCGCCCTCGATCGCAAGGGCGAGCCCTTCGAGATCAGCGCCGACGGCCTGCTCGCCGTGGCCGTGCAACACGAGAACGATCACCTCGACGGCGTGCTGATGATCGACCGGATGGGGATGCTGAAGAAGCGCATCGTGCAGCGGAAGATGCAGAAGCGCAGCGCCTCCGACTCGCCCTGATTCTCTCCCCTCAGCGCAGCCTCGCCCGCCGGAGCGCGCTGTCCATCTCCACGAACAGCTCGCGCGCATGCCGGCAGCGGGGCACGTAGCCCTCGCCGCATGCCGCGCACCCGATCACCTCGTCCGTCGCCTCGAGCAGGGGCGCGATGTCCCCTCCCCCGCTCGCCGCCGCGCAGCTCTCGGCGATCCCACGCCGCAGCGCGAGGAGCTCCGCCGCGCGGTCCTGTGCGCGCTCCTCGCAGGCCAGCGACGCGCTCCTCGGCCACGCGCGCTCCTCGGCCTCGTAGCGCGGGAGGCTCTCCACGAGCGAGAGGCACCGCCGTCGCGCCGCTTCGGCTGCGCTCTCCGCGCGCGCGCAGCCGAGCGCCGCGCACGCGACGGCGAGGACGAGCAGAGGGGCCCGGCGGACCGCGCCCCCCTCGCTCACTGGGCGGAGTAGTCGAGCTGGTAGGCGGGGATCGCCTGGGAGTCGCTGAAGCGCTGCACCCAGAGGTAGAACGTGCCGGCCTGGAGGGCCTTGGTGATCTTCGAGCAGGGGAACACACCGCTGTCGTCGTCCTGCTGGAGCTGGTTGCCCGCGCTGTCGGTGAGGTGGATCAGCGTGTCGCCGGGGCAGCTCCCGATGTCGTTCACGCTGTGCGTGATGAACGTCACCGTCGCGGGCGCCGGGAGGACCACCGTGTAGTAGTCGTGGTCACCCACCGGCATGATCGCCCCCTTCCACTGGTTGAAGCCCGGCCACACCGGCGTCGCCGTCTGCTGGGTGTTGTTCGGCTCGATCTCGTAGGGCGGCTCGACGTGGCAGGTCGCGTCGCACCCGTCGCCGGCCACGACGTTCCCGTCGTCGCACTGCTCGCCGGCCTGGACGACGGCATCGCCGCAGCCGGGCGGCACCACGTGGATCTTCACCACGTAGGAGGGCTGGGTCATGATGCCCCCGAACTGCTCGACGCGCGCCACGTAGGTGCCGACCGCCAGGTTCGCCGCCGCGGGCGTCGTCACCGGCGAGATCTTCGAGCACCCGTCCACGCCGCCGTTGTCGTCGGTGGCGAGCAGGTTCCCCATCGGGTTGAAGAGCGAGAGCTTGGAGTCGAAGCCGGCGGGGCAGCCGGTCACCCCGTCGCTGACCTCGATGAACGCGGACGATCCCGGGACGGTGACGTCGAACTTGAAGTAGTCGAGATCGCCGATCGGCTGGATGGCCCCGATGAAACCGTCCGCGGCGCCGAGCACGTTCGCCAGGTTCTGCGTGTCGTTGGGCTCCGTCTCGGGGATGTAGTTGCCCTCGATCTGGCAGGTGGCCGAGCATCCGTCGCCGGCGTTGACGTTGTGGTCGTCGCACTGCTCGCCGGACTGGATGAGCCCGTCACCGCAGGAGGGCGGGAGGAGCGAGATCTCCAGCACGTAGAAGGGCTGGAGCGCGTTGTTGCCGTACTCCTCGACCTTCACGTAGTACGTCCCCACGGGGAGGTTCGAGGCGGCGTTCGGGTAGAGCAGCGGATCGATCGCCGAGCAGTGATCGATGGCGCCGTCGTCGTCGTGCGTGAGCTCGACCTGCGCCGCGTCGTAGAGGTAGAGCTTCGAGTCGAAGCCGGCCGGGCAGCCGTTGTTGCCGTCGGTCACCTTGAGGGTCACCGAGGAGCCGGGCACCACCACGTCGAACTTGTAGTAGTCGCCGTCGGCCACCGGATCGATCGACGCGACCACGCCGTCGATGCCATCGAGCGACTGGGCGGTCCCGAAGTCGTCGTTCGGCTCGGCTTCCTGCGTGAAGTTGCCCTCGAGCTGGCAGGCGGGCGAGCACCCGTCGCCGGCCATCATGTTGCCGTCGTCGCACTGCTCGCCGTTCTGCACCTGGAGGATCGCGTCGCCGCATGCGGGCGCGCCGAGCTGCACGTCGAGCACGTACATCGGGATGAGCTGCGAGTTCGCGCTCTCGACGATCGCGTAATAGGTGCCGACGCCGAGGCCCTGGAGCGAGGGCGAGGAGGTCGGCTTGAGGAGGGAGCAGGCGGCCGGGCCGCTGTCGAAATCGGAGGCGAGGAGGTTGTTGGCGGCGTTGATCACCCGCAGGTAGGTCGCCGCGCCGGCGGGGCAGCCGCCCATTCCGTCGCCGATCGCGATCTGGATGCTGGATCCGCCCACCGTCACCTGGATGGCGAAGACGTCGACATCGCCCGGAGGCCAGATGGACGCGGTGAAGCCCTTGGTGCCCATGGCCACGGGGTTGGCCGTGGATTTGAGGTTGTTCTGCTCGGTCTCGGCGGGGTAGTCCGCCGTGCCCACCGGGGGCATGAAGCTCCCGCCCTCGCCGCCGGCCCCGCCTGCGCCGCCGCTCCCGCCGGTGCCGCCCGTCCCGCCCGCGCCGGTGGTGACCGTGGTGGTGGTCGTCGTCGTGGTCGTGGTGCCGCCGGCGCCGCCTTCCCCGCCATTTCCGCCGCCCGACGTCGTGGTCGTCGTCGTGGTGCTGGTGGTGGTGCCGGTGCCGCCGCCGGTGCCGGAGCTGCCGCCGCTGCCGGTGGTGCCGGTCTGGGTGGCGCAGCCGGCCAGCAGCGAGAAGGCCAGCACCGCCGGGCCGACCTCGAGCGCTTTTACCCCCAGCAAGCCAAGTCTCTTCATCCGTGAGCTCCTCGCGCCGACGCGCTGTGTGCCATCGAAGGAGAGGAGCATACCGCGCGGCCGTGCGCGGCGCAGCAGCCGGTGGTGCCGTCCGGGAAGCGCCGCTGCGCGTGCCCGTCAGCCTCGCCCGGGGAAGGCCAGCGGGCCGCTCACGTAGGCGTCCCGTCCACACAGCTCCCAGCGCGGATCGACGATGCACGGGGCCTCGCCCGGCGTGTCGGGGCCGGCCCAGTCGACCGCGCCGGGGCGGCCCCGCGGGCCGAGGAGGATGGGCGCGATGAACGCGTGCAGCTCGTCGGCGAGGCGGGTCGCGAGCAGGCTCCCGGCGAGCTCGGCGCCGCCCTCGATGAGGATGGAGACCACCCCGTGGCTCGCGAGCAGGCGCAGGGCCGCGCCCACGTCGACCCGGCCCTCGGCCGAGTTGGGCACGCGGATCACGGTGCACCCGGCGTCGGCGAGGGCTTGCTCGGCTTCTTCCGGGGCGTCGTTGCCGGCGAGCACCCAGGTCGCGACCTCGCGCGAGGTCTGCACCAGGCGGCTGTTCAACGGGATGCGCAGCCGCGAGTCGAACACCACCCGCAGCGGCTGCCGGCCCGAGGGCAGGTGGGCCACGTCGCGCACGGTCAGCCGCGGATCGTCCGAGAGGGCGGTGCCGATGCCGATCGCGACCGCGTCGTGCCGCGCCCGGAGCTCGTGGACCTTCACCCGCGCCTCGGCGCCGGTCACCCACTTGGAGGCGCCGGTCCGCGTGGCGATGCGCCCGTCGAGCGAGAGCGCGAGCTTCAGCGACACATGTGGCAGGCCCGTCGTGATGAACTTCGTCCAGGGGGCGATCAGCGCGCGGGCCTCGTCCGCGGCCACCCCGACCTCGACCTCGACGCCGGCCGCTTCCAGCCTGCGGATGCCCCCGCCCACCACCCCGGGGTTGGGATCGATCGCGCCCACCACCACCCGCGCGATGCCCGCGGCGAGGATCGCGTCCACGCAGGGCGGCGTGCGCCCCTGGTGGTTGCACGGCTCCAGCGTCACGTAGAGCGTCCCGCCCCGCGCGGCCTCGCCGGCCTGCTGGAGCGCCACCACCTCGGCGTGGGCCTCGCCGGCCCGCTCGTGGCAGGCCGCGGCGACGATCTCGCCGGCCGCGCTCACCACCACCGCGCCGACCGGGGGGTTCGGCGAGGGCATGGCCCGGCGCGCCTCTTCGAGGGCGCGGCGCATCATCGACAGGGAAACCTCTGGGTCCGGGCTCTGGGGCATGGAGATCTTCGGTCCAATAAGTACTAAGGACCCTTGGGCTTCACAAGCTTGCCAAGCTCGGTCAGGAACTCGTCGATGTCACGAAAGGAGCGATACACGCTCGCGAACCTCACGTAAGCGACCGCGTCGAGGTCCCGGAGGTGGTGCATCACCCGCTCGCCGAGCTCGGCGGAGGTGATCTCCCGGCGCTCCGAGTCCTGGGCCTCGTGCTCGATCGCGTCGACGATCGTCTCGATCCGCTCGATCGGCACCGGCCGCTTGATGCAGGCGATCCGCAGGCCCCGGGTGAGCTTCTGCCGGTCGAAGGGCTCCCTCCGGCCGTCCTTCTTGACCACGGTGGGGAGCGTGTCCTCCACGCGCTCGTAGGTGGTGAAGCGCCGCCCGCAGCCCTCGCACTCCCGCCGCCGGCGGATCACGTCGCCCGGCCCAGCGCCGCGCGAGTCGATCACCTTGTCTTCCAGGTGGCCGCAAAAAGGGCATTTCATGGCAAAAGCTGCCGGTCGCTCAACCTTCGAAGCGGGATAGCACGAGCGACACGTTCGTCCCGCCGAAGCCGAACGAATTGCTCATCACGTGCTTGAGCTTCCGCTCGCGCGCTTCGAGCGGGACGTAGTCGAGCGTGCACTCCGGATCGGGATCGCGCAGGTTGGCCGTCGGCGGCACCTGACCGTGGTGGAGCGCCAGGGCCGAGAGGGCGGCCTCCACCCCGCCGGCGCCGCCGAGCAGGTGGCCCATCACCGACTTGGTCGAGCTCACCCACAGCTTCTTGCTCGCCGCGTGATCGCCGAACGTGCCGAGGATGGCGCGCGTCTCCTCGATGTCGCCCTGGGGCGTCGAGGTCCCGTGGGCGTTGATGTAGTCGATGTCGGACGGCGCGAGCCGGGCGTCGGTGAGCGCCATCTTCATCGCCCGCTGCGCCCCCTCGCCGTCGGGCGCGGGCTTGGTGATGTGGTACGCGTCGCACGACGCCCCGTAGCCGGTGACCTCGGCGTAGATCCTCGCGCCCCGGGCCTTCGCGTGAGAGAGCGACTCGAGCAGGAGCGAGCCCGCGCCCTCGGAGCAGACGAAGCCGTCGCGCCCCTTGTCCCAGGGCCGGCTCGCCGTGGTCGGATCGTCGTTGCGCCGGGAGAGGGCGAACATGGCCCCGAACCCGCCGATGCCGAGGCCGATCACCGCCGCCTCGGCCCCGCCGGTCAGCATGATCGGCGTCCGGCCGCGCCGGATCCACTCGAACGCCTCGCCGAGCGAGTGCGCGCTCGACGAGCAAGCGCTCGTGTTGCAGTAGCTCGGGCCCCGGAGGTTCAGCGCCATCGCCACCTGCCCGGCCGCGAGGTTGGCGATCACCGTGGGGATGAAGTACGGGCTCACCTTCGAGGGGCCCTTGGTGTGGAGCGTCACCGAGTGCTGGTACAGGTACTCCAGCCCGCCGATCCCCACGCCGATGAACGTCCCGCAGAGCTCGCGATCCTCGTCGGTGAGCGTGATGCCGGCGTCGTCGATGCAGAGGTGCGAGGCCGCGACGGAGAGGTGGGCGAAGCGGCCCATCTCCTTGAGCTTCTTCTTCGGGATCCACCGCTCCGGGTCGAAGCCCTTGACCTCGCCGGCGATGCGCGTCGTGAAGGTGGTGGCGTCGAAGAGGGTGATCGGCGCGATGCCCGACTCGGCGGCGAGCACGCTCCGCCACGTCTGCTCGGTGCCGATGCCGTTGGGAGTGACGAGCCCGATGCCCGTGATGACGACGCGTTCCATGCGAGACTCGTGGTGCGCGCGGGGGCGCTTGCCTCGGGGAAGACCCCGGATGGTGAGCGGCCGCCGCCCGCCCGATCGCGCCGGGCGGGGCGGCCTCCTCGTTCACTGTCGTGGGGTGCTCACGCCGGCGCGGGGCGCGACGTGAGGCCGGCGCGGCTCACTTCTTGATGTTGGTGGTGATGTAGTCGACCGCGTCCTGCACGGTGCGGATCTTCTCGGTGTCCTCGTCCGGGATGTCGATCTCGAAGGCCTCCTCGAAGGCGAGGACGAGCTCCACGAGGCCGAGGGAGTCAGCGCCGAGATCGTCGATGAACGTCGACTCGGGCTTGATGTCCTTCTCCTCGACGTCGAGCTGCTCCTTGATGATCCGCTTCACCTCGGCCGTGATATCGCGAGCCTCTGCCATGGGGGGTTCCTCCAGGAAAAAATCGAGCCCCTCGTAGCCCATCGGGAGCGCCTTTGCACCCCCGAAGTGTGGCCCCTGGGCATATTTCGACAGCGAACGATGTGACGCAGCGGTGCGACAAAAACGCCGCAGTCCGCCCTGGAAAAGTGCCGCTCAGACGTACATGCCGCCGTTGATGCGGAGCGTCTGGCCCGTGATGTAGCCCGCTTCGTCCGCGCACAGGAACGCGATCGCGGCGGCCACGTCCTCGGCCCGGCCCGCGCGCCCGAGCGGGACGCCCTTCACCATCGCCTCCTTCAGCTCGTCGCTGAGCCCGCCGGTCATGTCGGTCTCGATGTACCCGGGCGACACGGCGTTGACGGTGATGTTGCGCGACGCATACTCGCGCGCGAGCGTCTTCGTGAGCCCGAGCAGCGCCGCCTTCGACGCCGCGTAGGCGGCCTGGCCGGCGTTGCCCATCTCCCCGACGACGCTGGAGAGGAAGATCACGCGGCCGTTGCGCGCCCGCATCATCACCTTCGTGGCCGCGCGCGCCGAGGCGAGCGCGCCCTTCACGTTGACGGCGAGGATGCGGTCGAGGTCCTCCTCCTTCACGCGGAGGAGCAGCCCGTCGATCGCGATGCCCGCGTTGGCCACGAGGATGTCGAGCCTCCCGAGGCGCTTGGCGACCGCGGCGATCGCGTCCTCGGTGGCCTTCATGTCGGCGACGTCGAAGCCCACCGCTTCGGCCTTGCCGCCCCGTTCGACGATGCCCGCGACGACCTTCTGCGCCTCGGCCTCGCCCTTGACGTAGGTGAGCACGACGTGCGCGCCCTGCGCCGCGAGCACCTCCGAGGCGCTCTTGCCGATCCCGCGCGATCCCCCGGTGACGATCGCCACCTTGCCGTCCAGCCGGAACATGCTCTCTCTCATCCTCTCCGCCGCGCGCCGCGGCTCGCGCGTCTCGCGCCTCTTACGCCTGCTCGCCCGCGAGGAAGCCCGGCACCTTGTCGAGGCTCTCCGGGCCGCTCACGTTCAAGATGGTGATCCGCTTGGTGATCCGCTTGCAGAGCCCGGCCAGCACCTTGCCGGGGCCGAGCTCGAGCGCGTGCGTGACGCCGTCCTCGGCCATCCGCTCGATCGATTTCATCCACTCGACCGGGCCGTCGATCTGCCGGACGAGCAGCTCGCGCACCCGATCGGGATCGGCGTTGGGCGCGCCGTCCACGTTGGCGACCACCGGGAACGCCGGTTTGCCAACGTTGACGGCGGCGAGCTCCGGGGCGAGGCGCTCCGCGGCATGGCGCATCAGCGCGCAGTGGAAGGGCGCGCTCACCTTGAGCACGATGGCCTTGCCGCCGCGCTCCGTGATGCGGGCGCGCGCCCGCTCGATGGCGCCCGCGTGCCCGGCGATCACGATCTGCCCCGGCCCGTTGAAGTTGGCCGGCCCGAGCACGTCGCCCTCGGCCACCTCGTCGCACAGCGCGCGGATCGCCCCGGGATCGATGCCCATCGCCGCCGCCATCCCGCCCTCGCCGGGCGGCACCGCGTCCTGCATCGCCTTGCCGCGCACCCGGCAGAGACGCACCGCGTCTTCGAGGGAGAGCGCGCCCGCCGCGACGAGCGCGCTGTACTCGCCGAGCGAGTGCCCCGCGGCGCATGCCGGCGGCGCGAGATCGGGGAAGCGCTCGCGCAGCGCCGCGACGATCGCCGTGCTCGTCGCGACCAGCGCCGGCTGGGTGTTCGCGGTGAGCGTCAGATCCTCGAGCGGCCCCTCGAAGCAGAGGCGCGAGAGGGGCTCGCCCAGGGCCGCGTCCGCCCGCTCGAAGACCTCGCGCGCCGCCGGGGAGACCTCGGCGATCGCCTTGCCCATGCCGACTTCCTGAGCACCCTGACCGGGGAAGAGCCAAGCAACCTTCACGCGGTCGCCCTAGTCCGGACCGGCGAAGATGTCGAGGGGTCCGATCGTCCGCCCGTTCCGTCCCCTCCCGCTCCCGCTACCCTCTCCCGCTGCCCACGCCCCCTGTGGGCAACGGGGAAGCGGGAGCGGGAACGGGAGCGGGAGCGGGCAGAGAGGCACCTCAGGTTGTTTGGGGGGTTGGCGGGCAGCTCACAAAAAGCGTGCGCGGCGAGGCGAGGACCATTGAGCGCGCATGCCGCGGTGATACCCTCTTCGAATGGTCTTATCTCGTCTTCCGCGAGCGACGCCGCGCTGGGCCGCGGTAGGCCTCCTCTCCGCCTGCACCTGGATGGCATGCTCCTCCGACCAGGCGAGCAGCAGCACGAGCGGCGGCACCGCCGGCGCCACGAGCAGCGGCACCAGCAGCAGCACGAGCGGCGGCATCCCCGGCGAGCCCACCGCCATCGTCGTGCGCGACGTGACCATGGAGGCGGGCCTGCCCCGCACCACGAAGGACTGCATCGTCTTCCGCGACTTCGACGGCGACGGCGCCCCCGACATCCTCGCCACGCCGCTCTCCGACGACGAGATGAGCGTGTCGCTCTCCCTCTTCATCAACAAGAAAGACGGCACGTTCGAGCGGCACGACATCCCCACCGGCACCAACAAGCACCGCGCATGCTCGGTGACCGACTACGACGGCGACGGGCGCATCGACATCGCGGTCATCGACGGCAAGACCGGCGACATGCTCTTCCTCCACAACGAGGCCGGCAGCCCGCCGACCTTCAAGGTCGATCCGAAGCTGAGCCTCGGCGAGACGGACGGCGAGCGCTTCGCCGTCTACTTCATCGATCTCGACTCCGACGGCTGGCCCGATCTCTACACCGCGACCTCGCCCATCCTCGCGCAGAACGGCGGCCCGACGACGACGGAGTGCAAGGTCACGTCGGACGATCTCTACTGCCTCGAAGCGCCGCCTCCCCCGAGCCGCCGCCGGCTCTACCACAACGACGGCGGCAAAGGCTTCTCGCCCTGGAAGACGCCCCTCACCGATCCGCCCACACCCTGGCCCTGGGGCCTCACCGCGGTCGACTGGGACGAGGACGGCTCGGTCGATCTCTTCCTCTCGTACGACTATTCGAAGAACCAGTTCCTCCACAACAAGGACGGCAAGCTCGAGGACATCCTCCCGGGGCTGAACGCCAACCTCTACAACCACGGGATGGGCGCCACCTTCACCGACTTCAACCACGATGGCCGGTGGGACTTCTGGGTCGCCGATCTGGGCCCCGCGCAGGTCTGGTACGGGAAGGAAGGCGGGGTCGTGAACATGACCGAGCCGCTCGGCGTCACGAAGGAGACGTGGACGCGCATGCACTGGGGCGTGATCGCGGCCGATCTCAACAACGACGGGTTCGACGACATCTACGTCGGCAACCAGACGATCGGCGAGAGCGCCGACGAGCTCGCCAACCGCATCTACATGGATCTCCCGGGCAAGCTCCCCATGGTCGACGACATCTTCGTCAACGCGGGCGGCGCGCACTTCAACCACCAATCCGTGCCCTTCCCCGAGAGCCACGATCGCCCCCACGTCATCTGCACGACCGCCGACTACGACGGCGACGGGAAGATCGACGTGCTCGAGGGCCCGGGCCTCCTGCGCCTGATGCACAACGAGACCGTGCTCGATCCGGCGTCGAGCCACTACATCAACCTGCGCGTGCACGGGAAGACCTCGCCGCACAACGCCCACGGCGCCGTCGTCTCCATCGAGGTGAACGGCGCCCCCTTCGGCCGCCGCCCGATCGAGCCCCACGACGGCCGCGGGACGAGCTCCGACATCATCCATTTCGGCCTCGGCACCGCGACCGAGGTGTCCGCCATCCACGTGCTCTGGCCCGGCGGCAAGACCACCGACATGCCCGGCCCCTTCCCCGCCGGCAAGCTCGTCGAGATCGATCCCCCGTGATTGGAGCGCGCTCGTGACGAAGCGATCCTGCTCCCGATCCTGCCCGCGATCCAGCGCCGCGATCGGCCCGATCGCCCTCTCCGCCGCCCTCCTCGCCGGCTGCTCCTCCTCCCCTCCCGTCGAGCCCCCGGCCTCCGACCCGTGCAAGCCGGCGGGCGTCGCGCCGGAGGTCATCGTCGGTCGCGGCGAGTTCGACTACATCCCGATGAACGAGGGCGACGTGATCCAGATCGTCGTCCCCATCCAGGGCGGCCATGTCGTGTGGCTCGCCCTCCGCCAGACCGGCCTCCTCGGGACCGACTCGACCTCGACCGCCAAGGGCCGTATCGACGCGCTCGATCTCGACATCCCTCCTTCCCCCGTCTCCTACTCGTTCACGCCCGACAAGGACGGCTACTGCGAGCTCTTCGGCCTCCCGCTCACGCTCCCGGGCGACCGGCCGGTGAGCGACATGTTCGGCCAGAAAATGGAGGTGACCATCGAGGTCATCGACCGCGAAGGCACGACCGGCAAAGGCCAGAAGCTCGTCACCCTGTCGGATAACTCGGAGTGATGACGGCTACGGCGTGGGCTCGCACATCTGGCCCAGCTTGTAGTCCTTCTTGCACTCGCAGGCGCACTCGTCGGCGTTCTCGGGCTCGGCGCAGAAGGGCACCACGTTGACCGTCTTGCTCGCCTTGTTGCCCTCGCTGTCGGCGACGCTCACGGTCAGCTCGAAGGAGCTCCCGTAGATGTCCTGCGAAGCCCACTGGTTCGGGCAGGTGGGCACGTTGGCGAAGGTCGAGATGTTGCCGGCCACGCTCCCGCCCCAGCCGTCGCTGTCGGGCTGCAGGTTGACGGTGCGCTCGTCGACGCGGATCTGCCCCGTCGCCGTGTCCTTGAGCACGCCCTTGAGATCGACCGCGCATGCGTTGATGTTCGTCGCGCGGGCGCCCACGAGGATGACCCGGCCCCCCTGGGGAGGCAGGATCATCGCCACTTGATCGTGGTCGGCGAGGGGGCTCATCGTGGGCGTGAGCCCGGCCCCGCGGGCGACGAGCTGGATCTCGGTCGGCTTGCCGCGCTCGCCGAGGAAACCGAGCGTGCAGCCCGGCACGGGCGAGCCGCCGCCGCCCGAGCTGCTGCTCCCCTCCCCGCACCCCGCCGTGGCGAGGGCGAGAGGGATGAAGAGGAGCAGCGCGCCGATCGAGGGTGCTTGGGAGAGGGTCAGAAGCAATTCACGTCATCCGACTTGGGATAGTAGTAAGCGAACACGTTGCAGTGCTCGGCCCTGTCCACGGTGTTGCCGAACGTGTAACAGCAGTCGAGCTGATCATCCGGCGTGCCGAAGAGCTCCTTGTCGAGATCGTCGAGCCCCTTGCACCCGATGTTCGAGGGCGGCGGCGTCCACACGAACGAGCACGAGTACCAGATGCCCCCGTCCGACGGGAGCGTCATGTCGAGCTCGGGTGAGCGCATCATCGGCGGCTCGTTCCAGGCGAGCGACTGGTAGAAGCGCTCGGAGGCGGGGGGCGTCTCCGCCGTCTTCCCGTCCCACGAGTACATGTCGAACTCCTTGCCGCGGCTGTGGAAGTGCCCATTGGCGCCGATGACATGCACGGGCTCGCTGCTGTTGATCTGGCAGGTGCCGTTGAAGCGCGGCGTCGGGTTGTGCTGGCAGACGCGGATCGACTGCTTGGTCGCGAAGACCGTGCCCATCGGGTGGACGAGCTCGCTCTTCGGCATCGTCCACAGGTTCACCTCCACATGCCCCATCTCCGGCGTCTGCTGCGTGGTGGCGTTGACGTAGTGCGTCTGGAGCATGATCCACTCCTCCGGCATCAGCTCGTTGCCCACGCCGTCGGGGTAGCTCCAGTCGAAGTAGCCGTCGTTCTGCGAGTTGGCGATGAGCGGCCAGTCCTTCCAGTTGACGCTCTTCGAGCAGGGCGACTGGCCGTTGACGCTCTTCTGGATGGCGCCGTTCTTCGGGTCGAGATCGAGGATCGATCGGACCCGGAAGATGTTCATGTGATGGCTGCCCTTCTTGTAGGCGATCTGCGTGCGGTGCAAGATCACCGGCTCGTCCGGGTTCATGCCGGCTTCGGCGGCGAGATCGCGGACGCGGTAGAAGTAGCAGTCCTGCTCTTCCGTCCCCGGATCGACGCGGAAGTCGCCGGTCGCCAGGTGGATGCCCGTCCCGGCGGCAGGGATCTCGAGCAGGTTCTCGTCCGAGGGCGCCGGAGGAACCTCGTCGCCGCATCCCACCAGAGCCAGAGCCGATCCGACAACCAGAAGTCCAAGCACCGTCGAACGAAGCATGATCACCTCACACAGCGTGACTTCTCATGGTTTCACGCCGCGCGCCGGGCGGTCAAGGGGCCCCGGCGCGCGAAAGAGCGCGTCGAGCTAGAACGGAATGGGCGCGATCGTATCCCTGGCGTAGCGGCCGATCGTGGCGCGGCGCGGGTCTCCGCTCTCGTGCGGCCCGCTCAGGAAATCGCCGCCGAGGGCCCACAGCGCGCCCTCGCCGTCGGCCCACGCCCCGTGAAAATCCGCGTCGTACGGCCTGGATTTGAAGTCGTTGTGCCACTCGCCACCCGACAGGCGCGCCTTCATCCCGCCGAAGCCGACGACCAGCACCTCGCCCGGGCCGACGCAGTACACGCCGTCGGCGGTCCCCGCGATCGTGAAGCTCGTCACACGGCTCCAGGTCTTGCCATCGGAGTGGAGCAGCACATCGCCGCCCGCGGCGTAGATGTCGGTGGCGCTGCACCCCGAGACCGAGAACAAGTTGCTCGTGCCCTCGGGCGCGGGCTCGAGCTGCCAGCTCGATCCCACGAGGTGCCAGATCGTCGCTTGCTCGCCGACCGCGTACACATCGCCCGGACTGGCGCCCCAGATCTTGTTGATCGACGCGCCGCGGGGCGGGCCGGGGAGCGTCTGCTGGGTCCAGCCCTTGCCATCCCAGTGGAAGATCAGATCGTTCGGCGAAGAAACACCTTTGCCCGGGGTGCCGGAGACGACGTACGCGTCGTCGGGTCCGGCCGCCCACACGCCCCAGATGGTCGACGTCGCCGGCCGCGGGAGCTCGATGAAGGCGCTCCCGTCCCAGCGGGTGACACGCCCTTTCTCGCCCACCATCCACACGTCGTCCTTGCTCGATCCGGTGACCCACCAGAACGAGTCGGCGCCGGACACGGGCATCTTCGTCCAGCGCTCGCCGTCGAAATGAAGCGCGAGGGACGCGCCGCCCGGATCGCCGAGCGGGCCGCCGACCACATACACATCGGAGGGCCCTGTGCCCCACGCCGCGAGGGCCGCGGCGCCGAGCGAGACGTCGTTCTCGACCGTCTGCCAGGCGGGCCCGCTCGATCCACCTCCAGTCCCGCTCGATCCTTCACCGGAGCACCCTGCGTGGGCGGCGATCAGGGCCGCGCCGAGGATCGCGCGCGAGAAGAAAGCCGAGGAGAACAGCGCGCGTGTCGGGAGGGGCTCATCGTGGTTCACGGTCATCCTGCGCGCAGGCTAGCGCCTCGCGCGTGGAGGCGGTAGCGCGCCCGGCGAGGGCCGCGCGTCGATCGCACCGGCACAAGGCGATGGATCCCGGCTCGCCGGGCGCGCATCCTGGGCCGGATGGCTCGCTCGATCCCGGCGGCGCTCGCCGCGCTCCTCGCCCTCGCGGCCCCGCTGGTCGCGCGCGCCGATCCGCCCCGCCGCCCGCCGCCGATCGTGATCGTGCTCGACCCCCGGCTCGGCAACGCGCCCGCGTGGATCAGCGAGGGGCGCGCGCTGCTACGCGCCGGCAAGGTCGCGGAGGCCCTGCCGCTGGCCGAGAAGGCGGTGGCGAAGCTCGACGACGACAAGGCCCTCGAGCACCCCGTGGCGCTCGCCGAGGCCCTCACGCTGCTCGCCGATCTCCGCGAGGCGCGCGGTGAATACCCCGCCGCGGCGGCCCTCTTCGAGCGCACCGAGCAGCTCTGGGCGCTCGCGCGATCGCCCGACGACATCCGCGTGGCGCGGGCGCTGACCGGGCAGGGCCGCTGCTACGCCTCGATCGGCAACTACGACAAGGCCGTCCCCCGGATGCGGCGCGCCCTCGCGGTGGCCGAGAAATCGCTCGCCCCCGACGGGGCAGCGTACGGCGATTTCGTGGAGCTCTTGGGCGAGCTGCTCGACGAGTCGGGCGCGCCGGACGAGGCCCTTCCGCTCTTGCAAAAGGCGCTCACGATCTACGAGAACGCGCAGCCGTTCGACCCGATCCGCGTGGCCGACGCGCTCCACAACCTGGGCGCCCGGAGCGCGGAGCTCGGTCGGGTCGACGAGGCGGAGCGGATGCTCCAGCGCTCCGCGACGCTGCGCGAGCAGGCCCTCGGCCCCGACGATCTCGACCTCGGCCAGACGCTCGAAGCCCTCGGCGTGCTCGCCGCGAGCCGGCACGACGACAGGGCCTCCATGGCGCTCGAGGAGCGGGCCGCGAAGATCTACGAGCGCCGCCTCGGACCGACCCACCCGGCGCTCATCATCCCCACGGGCAACATCGCCCTCGCGAAGCTCGTGCTCGGCGATCCCCGCGGCGCCGAGCAGGCCTACGCCCGCGCGCTCGGGCTCGCCGAGCAGCAGATGGCGCGCGTGCTCGGGAGCGGATCGGACCGGGAAAAGCTGGCCTTCCTCGCGACCGTCGGCCCCCTCGGCGACAGCTACCTCACCCTCTTCCTCAGGCGCTGGCCGCGCGATCCCGGCCTCGTCCGGCTCGGCTTCGACGCCGTGCTGCGCCTCAAGGGTCGCGCGCTCGACGCCACCGCCGGGAGCATGGAGCTGCTCCGCAAGCGCGCCCCCGCCGGCACCGCCAGCCTGCTCGACGCCCTGAAGGACGCCAAGCGCAAGCTCAGCGCGCTCTCCACCGGCGGCGCGTCCGGTGAGGCGGCGCAGCGCGACAAGGCCGCGCTCACCGCGCAGATCGAGGCCCTGGAGGCCAGGGTCAGCGACGTGACCGCCGCCCTCCGCGCCGACGCCCACCCCGAGACGGCGGCCGCGCTCGCCGCGCATCTCCCCGAGCGCGGCGCCCTCGTCGAGATCTTCGCCTACGTCGCCGATCGCGGCTTCGGCCGCGAGGCCGTCCCCCGCTACGCCGCGTTCGTCCTCGCGAAGAACGGCGAGGTGACCGCGATCGATCTCGGCGACGCCAAGGCGATCGACGACAAGATCAAGGCCTTCCACGACGCCCTCTCCGATCCGAAGCGCGACGACGTGAGCGCGCTCGGGCGCGCCCTCGACGAGGTGCTGATGCGCCCGCTAAGACCCGCGATCGCCGGCGCCGAACGGATCTTCCTCTCCCCGGATCGCGCCGCCAACCTGGTGCCCTTCGAGGCCCTCGTCGACGAGGACAACCACGCCCTCATCGAGCGCTACACGTTCACCTACCTCGCGAGCGGGCGCGATCTCTCCCGCTTCGCGGCCCACGCGCCCGCGAGCCGGAGCGGCCCGCTCGTGGTCGCGAACCCCGCCTTCGATCAAGGGCCGAGCAGCGCTCCCCCGGGAGAGGCACCGGACCGCCGCGGCTACGCGATCGACGCGCTCCGCCGCATGCGCTTCGGCCCCCTCGCCGGCACCGCCGCGGAGGGCGCGACCATCGCCGAGCTCCTCCCCGGCGCGAAGCTCCTCACCGGCCCCGACGCGACCAAGGCGGCGCTCTTCGCGTCACACGGCCCGGCCATCGTCCACATCGCGACCCACGGCTTCTTCCTCCCGCCGCCGGACGGCCCCGCCGCCGGCGCGAGCCCGATCGTCTCGGGCCGCCAGCGCCGCGCGGTGACCGCGGGCAGCGACACGCTCCTGCGCTCGGGCCTCGCCTTCTCGGGCGCCAACGCGCGCGACGAGCGGCGCGCCGAGGGCATCATGACCGCGCTCGAGGCCGCCGGCCTGGATCTCGAAGGAACCAGGCTCGTGACGCTCTCCGCCTGCGAGACGGGCCTCGGCGAGATCCAGGGCGGCGAGGGCGTGCACGGCCTCAGGCGCGCGCTGACCATCGCCGGGGCCGAGACGATGGTGATGAGCCTGTGGAAGGTCGACGACGCGGCGACACGCGATCTGATGATCGGCTACTACCGGCGCCTCCGCCGCGGCGAAGGGCGGAGCGACGCCCTGCGCGCCGCCAAGCTGGAGATGCGCGCGCAAGCCCGCACGGCCCACCCCTACGCGTGGGCGAGCTTCATCGTCTCCGGCGATCCCTCGCCCATCGAAGGGATGACCGGCGGGAGCCTCGGCGGCACCGCGCCCACCCATGGCGGCTGCGCCTGCGAGCTCGTCACGGACCGCGCAGGAGACGATCCGCCGGTGGCCCTGCTCGCGCTTGCCGCCGCGCTCGCCCTCCGCAGGAAGCGCCGCCCCTGACGCCGCTCACGCCGCCGACAGGAGCCCCACGATCGCGACCGCGATCGAGATCACCTCGGCCGTCGTCCCGATGATGTCCTTGGCCATCTTGATGTCCTTCGCCGTGCCCTCGATCTTCTTGTTCAGCTCCTCGAGCTTCTTCGTGTGATCGCGCAGATCGAGCGCGTGGACCTTCACCTCCGCGAGCGCGAGCTCGTGCCGCAGCTGCCCGAGCCGCGCCACCAGGGCGCTCACCTCTCCGGCGAGCTCCTTCTCTTCGTCGGTCTCGGCCTTCGACGAGAGCAGCCAGTCGCTCAGCTCCTGATCGATCTGGCGGAACCGGATCAACACGTCCATCGCTACTCCTCCTTCGCCGTGAGGGCCGCCTTGAGCTTCGACAGGTTCGACGCGATGTCCGCGATGGCGCTGATCACGTCCCGCGCGCCCGCGTCGTCGGGGCTCGCCAGGGTCAGCCGGTCCTGCGCCTTCTTGAGGCTCCCGAGCATGTCCTTGTAGCCCTTGAACATCGCGCGCGCCTCGCGCGTGTCCGCCGAGAGCGACGCGGCCAGCGCGTAGACCTGCCCCACCCGCGCCAGATCGGTCACCGGCTGCCTGTAGATCTCGCCGAGCGCCTCCACGCGATCGACCGCCTTCGTCCGGGCCATCTCCACCTCGTCGAGGAGCTGCTCGGCCGCGCTCACGTAGGCGATGAGCCCCTTCAGGATCGGCTGGATCTCCCTGTCGGCCTCGGTCGAAAACTCCTTGATCTTCCGCTCGGTGACGGCGTTGAACAGCCGCGCCCCGAGCGCGCCGAGCGGCTCGGCCATCCCCTTGACCACCTTGCCGGGCAGCGTCTCGCCGCCGAGGTTGCCGAGGTCGCCGCCGGACGAGATCAAGCCCTTGATGTCGGCCCCATCGTACGTGCCCTCCCCGGCCAGGCTGGACAGCGCGTCCGCGTACGCCGAGAGCGCCGCGATCGCCGCCGTGACGCCCGCGCCCGCGTCGTCGATCTCCTTGCAGTAGGCCCGCCAGGTCAGCTTCTCCGTCGCCTTGGCCTCGTCGAGCCATTTCGACCAGCGCACCGTGCTCGACGGCAGGCCGGGACCGGGGGGCAGGTGTTCCATCAGGAACGCGGCCTCGGCGTCCTTGCGGCAGAGCATGGAGACCGCCGCCGGCACCGAGGAGAGCGCCTTCACGCTCTCGCCGTTCGCCTTCGCGTACACGTCGACCGCCTTCAGGTACTTCGACGAGCAGCCGAGCACCGAAGGCGTGAGGAGCAACAACCCCGCGAGGGCGACCCGCAGCGATCTGTTCATGACGAGACCCGATCCTCTCCGATCATCCGCGCTCCCCATGCTCGCACAGGAAGCGCCGCGCTCACAGCGAGCACGCGGCCCGGGGTGACACCGCACGGCGAGGGCTGGCCCACGGTCCGGCGTTGCTGTATCTTCGATGCACCCCGGTTGCCATGAGCCGCGCCGCGTCCCTCGCCCTCTCCCGATCCCGCTCGCCCGCAGGCGAGCGCTCGCGGGCGCGCGCCCTCCTCTCGCGCCTCGGCGCGCTCGCCCTCGCGGCCATCGTCCTCGCGAGCTTGCTCACGGCCGGGCGCACGTACCTCTTCTGCTCGATGATGGATCGGGTCGTCGACGCATGCTGCTGCGCCCCCGAGACCGACGGCGAGGACACGCACGACGGCCCCGCGCTCAAGGTCGGGTGCTGCGAAGATCGCGTCCACGGCGACATCGCCCAGGGCAACCTCGCCGCGGGCGATGTCGAGGTGCCGGTCGCCCTGCCCGCCTCGGCGGTCCTCCCGGCGGTGATCGTCGCGCAGGTGCTGCGCGCGCCTGCGCTGCTCGACACGGAGCGCCCCGCGGTGCTCCCGGCGAGCCCCATCCGCGCCGGGCCGCGGACAGCCTCCGAAGCGTGCGTCTACCTCCAGGTCTTCCGCTGCTGATCGAGCCGCGCGCGGGCCGGCCTCGTTCGCCGTAGCCCCGCGCGACCGACCCGATCTGCGGTCCGAGGCGCCCTGCGCCGCCGGGCCGCGCGAAGCGAAGCACCTGGAGGATTGTCATGCGGTCTCAGAGAAACCGCGTCGCCGAGCTCGCCCTGATCTTGATGGCGGCGACGGCGACAGCCTGTACGACGGCGGCGACGGAGGCGAACATCCGGACCGCGGAGTCGGCCGCGAACGTGCGCGCCTCCGCGACCGCGAAGAAGATCGACGCCGGAGCCGCCGCGGAGGCCCCTGCACCGGCGGCTCCCGCGAGCGACGCGATCTTCGAGCAGCCCTTCGATCTCGGCGCGCTCGAGGAGGCGGTGATCGCGCGGCAGCCGGGCCTCGTCGCGGCGGAGCACCGGATCCGCGCGCTCGTGGAGCGAGCCCGGGCCGAGGGGAAGCTGCCGCCGGCCGAGGTGATGGCGGATGTCTGGCAGGTCCCGTTCGCGAGACCCTACGCGTTCGACAAAGCGGGGATGATCATGTTCTCGATCCGACAGCAGTTTCCACCCGCCGGCGCGCTCGACAAGGCGGCCGAGGCGATGGCGCTCGAGGCGCAGGCCGAGGCGGAGAAGGCCGAGGCCGAGGCGCGCGCGCTCGTGCGCGAGGCCGACCGCGCGTTCGCCGACTACGCCGAGGTGACCGCGCGCCACGCCGCGCACGAGGCGCACCGCGGGCTCGTCGTGCAGATGCTCGAGGCGGCGCGCGTGCGGGTAGAGACCGGCGGCGCGCTCGGCGATTTCTCGCGCGCGGAGCTCGAGCTCGCGCGCACCGACGCCGACATCGCGAAGGAGCGCGGGATGCTCGACGAAGCGCGCGCGAAGCTCAACGGCCTGCTCCTCCGCCCCCCGGGCGAGAGGCTCGGGCCGCCGCGCCACGGCGAGCCCGAGACGACGAGCCTCGGGCCGAAGGAGGCCGCGGCGATCGCCGCCCGCGAGAGCCCGGAGGTGCGCATGGCCGAGCGCATGGCCGAGTCCGCGCGCGCGTCGGCGATCGCGGCGAACCGGGAGGCGAGCACGCCCATGTTCACCGCGGGGATCAGCACGTTCATGCCCGTCAACGACATGCCGGCCGGCTACGGCGTGTCGCTCGGCATGTCGCTCCCGTGGCTCTCGGGGGCCGCCTCGTCGCGCGCCAGGAGCGCCGCGCACAAGGAGCTCGCCGAGCGGGCCACCGGCGACGCGGCGCGAGCCCGCGTGCGCACGGACGCGGTGGTGGCCCTCGCCTCGCTGCGGGCCGCCGAGCGCCGCTACCAGATCTTGCGAAATACGGCCGCGCCCTCGGCCGATCGCGCGGTCGAGGTGGCGCGCGCCGGCTACGCGACCGGCGGCACCGATCTCGCGATGTGGCTCGACGCCGCGCGCATGGCGCTCGACATCGACGTCGACGTCGCGGTCGCGCGCGGCGATCTCGATCGCGCGCTCGCCGATCTCGACGGGGCCGCCGGCGGGCGCGTCCCGCGCATCCCCCTCGCTGCCTCCGCTGCCTCGAAGGAGACCGGCCATGACCCGTGACCCCGCCCCCCGTCCCGCGCCCACGCCGCGCCGGTACGGCGCCGGTGCGCTGTTCCTCGCGACCATCCTCTCCGCGGCGATCGCGGCGCCCTCCGGCTACTTCGCCGCGCTGCATGCGCACCCCCACGGCGAGGGCGCGGGCGCGTCCAGCGAGCTCTACCAGTGCCCGATGCACCCGACCATCGTGCAAGATCACCCGGGCGATTGCCCCATCTGCGGCATGAAGCTCGTGAAGGTCGCGAAGGCGGGCCCCAAGGCCGACGAGCGCAAAATCAAATTCTACCGCTCGCCGATGGACCCCAAGCAGACCTCGCCCGTCCCCGCCAAGGACGAGATGGGAATGGACTTCATCCCCGTCTACGAGGACGAGGACAGCGCGGGCGCCGCTCCCACCGTCGCCGGCCTCGCGACGGTCGACATCGACGCCGAGCGCCAGCAGCTCATCGGCCTCAGGACGGTGGAGGTCACGCGCGGGAGCGTCAGCGGCGCGTGGCGGACCGTGGGCCGCGTCGCGGTCGACGAGACGCGGGTGCGCCACGTGAGCATCAAGGTGCCGATCTACGTCGAGCAAGTTCACGTGAACTTCGTGGGCAAGACGGTGAAGAAGGGCGCCGCGCTGTTCTCCGGCTACAGCCCCGAGCTGCTCGCCGCGCAGGAAGAGTACCGGGTCGCGCTCGCGGCCTCGAAATCCGCGGCCGGCATGGGCCCGGAGTTCGCGTCGGCGCGCAGCGGGCTGGCGGACGCGGCCCGCCGCAAGCTCGCGCTGCTCGACATGCCGAAGGCCGCGATCGATCGGCTCGAGAAGGGCGGCGAGCCGCTGAAGAGCATCACCTTCAGCTCGCCGATCGCGGGCGTCGTGGTGAAGAAAGACGTTGTCGACGGCATGAAGCTCGACGCGGGCGCCATGCCCTACGAGATCGTCGATCTGTCGCGGGTGTGGGTCCTCGCCGATGTCTACGAGGCCGACATCCGCCGCGTGCACATCGGCATGCCGGGCAAGCTCACGCTCAAGGCCTACCCGGACCGTGTGTTCGAGGGAACGGCGGTCTTCCTCGATCCGCTCCTCGATCCGAAGACGCGCACGCTGAAGCTCCGGCTCGAGCTCCCGAACCCGGACGGCGACCTCAAGCCAGACATGTTCGGCGACGTGACGCTGGAGAGCGGCAAGCGCGACGCCCTGCGGATCCCGGACGACGCGGTGATCGACTCGGGCACGAGGAAGGTGGTCTTCGTCGCCGTGGGATCGGGCAAATTCCAGCCGCGCGAGGTCGTCCTCGGGGACTCGGACGGCGCCTACGTCGAGGTGGTCTCCGGGCTCTCGCAGGGCGATCGCGTGGTCGTCCGCGCGAACTTCCTCATCGACTCCGAGTCGCGCCTCCGCGCCTCGCTCGCGGCGCTCCCCACCGCGCCGCCGAGCAGCGCGAGCGCCCCGATGGCGCCGAGGGCTCCTACGAGCAGCTCCGCCGCGCCCTCCGCCGCGCCCGCGCCGCGCCCTCCGCCGGCACCTCGCGCCCCTCTCCCGCCCCGCAGCGCCGCGCCTCCGCCCGACGCCGCAGCGCCCGCCCCCTCCGCGCAGGCCACCGCGACCGCCGCGTCGCCCGCGGTGGAGTACGCGTGTCCGATGCACCCCGAGGTGCGGGACAACAAACCTTCGCGCTGTCCGAAGTGCGGAATGACGCTCACCCCGGTCGGGCACAAGCCCGAGTGACGGACCCGCCGCCATGATCAAGAGCATCATCCGCTTCTCGGCCCACAACAGGTACCTGGTCGTCGCCGCCGTGCTCGCGGCGCTCCTCGGCTCGCTGTGGACGATGCGCAACATCCCGCTCGACGCGATCCCCGACCTCTCCGACACCCAGGTCATCGTCTATTCGCGCTGGGACCGGAGCCCGGACATCATCGAGGATCAGGTCACGTATCCGATCATCACATCGCTCCTCGGCGCGCCCAAGGTCAAGGCGATCCGGGGGTTTTCGGATTTCGGGTTCAGCTACGTTTACGTCATCTTCGAGGACGGGACGGACATGTACTGGGCGCGCACGCGCGTGCTCGAGTACCTGTCCAAGATAACCCCCCAGCTCCCCCGGGACGTGAAGACCGAGCTCGGGCCCGACGCGACGAGCGTGGGCTGGGTCTTCCAGTACGCGCTCGTCGACCGGACAGGGCAGCACTCCCTCGACGAGCTCCGCTCCTACCAGGACTGGTATCTCCGCTACGCGGTCCAGAGCGTGCCCGGCGTCTCGGAGGTCGCCACGGTCGGGGGCCAGGTGCGGCAGTACCAGGTGACGGTCGATCCCGCCGCGCTCGCCTCGTACAAGCTCCCGCTCCAGGCCGTGATCGACGCCGTGCGCAAGGGCAACGACGACGTGGGCGGGCGCCTCGTCGAGATCAGCGGCCGTGAGTACATGGTGCGCGGGCGGGGCTACGTGAAGGGCATCGAGGACATCGAGGACATCGTGCTCCGGGCCGAGGGAGGGACGCCGATCCTCGTCAAGGATGTCGCGAAGGTCGCGCTCGGGCCCGAGCTCCGGCGCGGGATCGCCGACCTCGACGGCCAGGGCGACGTCGTGGGCGGCATCGTGGTGATGCGATCGGGAGAGAACGCGCTCAACGTCATCAACCGCGTCAAGGCGAGGTTCGAGGAGCTCAAGCCCTCGCTCCCCAAGGGCGCCGAGATCGTCACCACCTACGACCGATCCGAGCTCATCGAGTCCGCGATCGAGACCGTGAAGGAGAAGCTCATCGAGGAGATCATCATCGTCTCGATCATCATCCTGATCTTCCTCTGGCACATCCCCTCGGCGCTCATCCCCATCATCACCATCCCCGTGTCGGTGGCCCTCGCGTTCATCCCCATGTACGCGATGGGCCTGAACGCCAACCTCATGTCCCTGGCCGGCATCGCCATCTCCATCGGCGTGCTCGTCGATGGGGCGATCGTCGAGGTGGAGAACGCCTACAACAAGATCCACCAGTGGATCGAGGGGGGAAAGAAGGGAGATTTCCACGAGGTGCGCCTCGACGCGCTCCTCGAAGTCGGGCCCGGCGTCTTCTTCTCGCTCCTCGTGATCGCGGTCGCGTTCATGCCCGTCTTCACGCTCGTCGACCAGGAAGGGCGGCTGTTCCGCCCCCTCGCCTACTCGAAGAACCTGGCGATGGCGATCGCGGCCTGCCTCGCGATCACCCTCGATCCCGCGATGCGGATGATGTTCGCCCGCATCGACGACTTCACGTTCCGCCCGCGCTTCCTCGCGAAGATCGCGACGAGCCTGCTCGTCGGAAAATACCACGCCGAGGAGCGACACCCGATCTCCCGCGCGCTGCACCGCCTCTACGAGGGCCCCTGCCGCCTCGTGCTCCGCCACCCGCGCCTGACGATCGCCGTCGCCCTGCTCGGCATCGCGACCACGATCCCCGTCTACCTGAAGCTCGGCTCGGAGTTCATGCCCCCGCTGCAAGAGGGCACGCTGCTCTACATGCCCTCCGCCGTGGAGCCGGGCATGTCGGTGGCCGAGGCGCAGAAGGCGCTGCAGGTGCAGGACAAGATCCTCATGCGCTTCCCCGAGGTCGAGCGCGTGTTCGGCAAGGCGGGGCGCGCCGGCACCTCGACCGATCCGGCGCCCTTCACGATGATGGAGACGACCATCATCCTGAAACCCGAGCGAGCGTGGCGCGCGAAGCCCACGTGGTACTCGAGCTGGGCCCCGGAGTGGCTGAAGCCCGCCCTCCGCCCCTTCTGGCGAGACCGCATCTCGCAGGAGGAGCTGGAGAACGAGATGAACCAGGCCCTGTCTCTCCCCGGCATCTCCAACGCGTGGACCATGCCCATCAAGGGTCGCCTCGACATGCTCTCGACCGGCATCCGGACGCCCGTCGGCATCAAGGTGAGCGGCGCCGATCTCCCCACGATCGAGCGGATCGCGCAGGAGGTCGAGGCCGCGATCCAGAAGCTCCCCGAGACGCGGAGCGTCTACGCCGAGCGCGTGGCCGGCGGCTACTTCGTCGACTTCGTGCTGAAGCGCGCAGAGCTCGCGCGCTACGGGCTCACCATCGACGACGCGAACCTGATGGTGATGACGGCCGTGGGCGGCGACAACCAGTCAACCACCGTCGAGGGCCGCGAGCGCTACGGCATCAACGTCCGCTACGCGCGCGATTTCCGCGAGGACCTCGGGAGCCTGCGCCGGGTGCTCCTTCCGCTGCCGAACGGCGAGGGCCAGATCCCGATGAGCGAGATCGCCGACGTGGTGCTCGCCCACGGCCCCTCGATGATCCGTGACGAGAACGGCCTGCTCGCCGGCTACGTCTACGTCGACTTCGACACGTCGAAGGTCGATATCGGCGGCTACGTGAGCGAGGCAAAGAACGCCGTGAGCGCGAGCGTGACCCTCCCCACGGGCTACAACATGGTCTGGAGCGGTCAGTACGAGAACATGCTCCGCGTGAAAGAGCGATTGAAGATCATCCTCCCGGTCACGCTCGTGCTCATCTTCGCGCTCCTCTACATGAACACGAAGTCCACGGCGAAGGCGCTCATCGTCATGCTCGCCGTGCCCTTCTCCGCCATCGGCGCCGTGTGGATGCTCGCCCTGCTCGGCTACAACGTGTCGATCGCCGTCTGGGTCGGGATGATCGCGCTCATGGGCCTCGACGCCGAGACCGGGGTGTTCATGCTCTTGTTCCTCGATCTGTCCCACGACGAGGCGAAGGCGCGAGGAGAGCTGAGCACGACAGACGATCTCGTGGAGGCGATCATCCACGGCGCCGTCAAGCGCGTCCGCCCCAAGGCGATGACGGTCTTCGCCGCCATGATCGGCCTCCTGCCCATCATGTGGTCGACCGGCACCGGCGCCGATCTGATGAAGCGCATCGCCGCCCCCATGATCGGCGGCCTCGCCACCTCGTTCCTGATGGAGCTGCTCGTCTACCCCGCCGTCTATTACCTCTGGCGAAGGGGTGAGCTCACCGCCCCTCCCGCGCTCACCGCCGACAGCCCTTCATCCTGATCCGCCCCTCTCGTTCGCTCGCCCCGGCCTCCCGGTGAGCCCCATCACCGCAGCGCTTCCGCCGCGGTAGCCGCAAAGATGGCCTGGTCGAGCCAGCGGCGAAGCGTGGCAAGATCGGCGCAGGCGTCGATCTGCTGCTCCTGCTCCAGGCCGAGCGGGAGCTTTCGCAGGGCGAGCACCCGGCGGAGCGTCGCGCGCTCTTCCTCGCGGCGCCCCTTGTCGAAGCCGAGGTCCTCCCCGAACTTCACCAGATCCTCGATGATCACGGGCTCCAGGCTCATCTGTTCCATCGCGTTCACCATGGGGTTGTACCTCCGCTGCATCGCCGCCGCAACCACCGCCAGGTGCCGCTCCGCCCAGCTCGCGTTCCTCGCCCGGAGGTGGACCGCCACCTCCAGGCACAGCTCCTCGTCCGACCGGTGCTCCCGGTCAGCGCCCGCCGCAAAACACGCCATCTTCGGGTCCGACAGCAACAGGCTCGCCTTCACCTCTTGGAGAACCACCGTGGTCACCCGGACCACGATGTTGTCCACCGTCACCTCACCGCGTCTCTGGCTCTTCGGCGGCGACGTGAGCCAGAGCGCGATGGTACGCACGCGACGTTTGCCACGGTATCGCAGGGCCAAACCGACATGATACCAGAGCACGCGCTCACCGAAGGTCTCGTCGCGGTACCCCTGGCATTCGAGGTGGGTCAACCCATCTGTCGATATGCGGGCGGCGAAGTCGGCGTCCAGCTCGGGCGGCAAGGCGTCGACCTGGGTAGGGGCGAGATCGTCGGGGATGACGATCGTGCCTGGGGGAAGGACCTCGGGGGCGACCAACGACAGGAAGCCGGCGATGATATCGGGCTGGACGCGGGCGAGGGAGCGGAAGGCGCGGTCGGACTTGGGCATGGCTCGGAGGCCGCCGCTCTTGCGCCCGGGGGAATTCCTCGGGCGGGAGCGGCGGCGCGGACCTCCTCGGAGGAGGGGCTTTGGCAGGTTTGGTGCCAGGGGTCCGGAGCGCGAAATCATTGAGGATTGTTTTGAAAATCGGGTGGCGGCGCCATGGCGGAGGCTCGGCGACCGCCATGGGGTGCGGGCTCGCGGAGGAGCTCAAGGCCCGGGCACACGCGCGAGAAACAGATCGCGCTTGCCCGCGCTCACCATTGCGCCTTCGCCGAAATCGACGGTCCCGCGGAAGGCGCCGGCCACGACCCATCCTCCTCCGGGATCGACCGCGATCGCCCGCCCTCCCGCGTCGTAGTCGCCGAGGCTCTCCATCGCGAGCTTGCCCTCGCTCCACGCCTTCGTGCCGTCCGGATCGACGGCGGCCGCGGCGGCGCCCTCGATCTCCCCGGCGAGCCCGATCCTCCCCGCTTGCCCGGCGGCGATCTGCCGCACCCGGCGGCCGCCGAGGTCATGGCTCTCGACGATCGCTCCGGTCGTTCCGAGCACCTCCATGAAGAGGCCCTCGGCCGGGTCGGGGTTCATCGGATCGAAGTGCTTTTCGCCGACCACCACGGGCGCGCCTGCGGTGTTGAAGGCGACCTGGATCGAGCACTCGTTGAAGTCGCATGCGGCCTCGGGCATCGCGCGCGCGAAGATCGCCTGTCCATCGGGGTCGAGCAGCCCGACGAAGCCGCCGCTGAAGGCGAAGGGAAGCGGGCCTGTGCCCAGATCGAGCTGCCCCTCGTAGTCGCCGGCGATCGCGATCTCCCCGTTCGGGCCGAGGGCGAGGCTCGTCACCTGATCGAGCGTGTTGCCCGGGCCGCCGAAGCGGCGGACCCAGAGCGTCTGGCCGGCGACGCCGAGCGCGATGACCGCGATGTCCTCGCCGAGGCTCGCCTTCGGGCCGTCGCCGAAGTCGGCGGTCCCGTCGTAGGCCACCGTGAGCACGACGCCGCCGTCCTCGCGCGCCGCGACGGTGGTGCCGTTCATGTTGAGCCCGAGCGTGGCCTCGAAGTGCCGCTCCCAGAGGAGACCGCCGTGGGGGCCGATCTTGGCGACATACGCGCTGCCCTTGTCGCCGGCTTGCACCGGCCCGGAGCCGAAGTCGAACGTGCCGGAGAAGACGCCCGCGAACACCAGGTTGTCCTCGGGATCGATCGCGAGGGCCGCGATGCCGAGGGGCAGGTTGGAGCTCTCCATCCACCGCGACCAGATGGCCTGCCCATCCGGGCCGAGCTTGGCGAGGACGGTGCCCGCGTAGAGCTTGCCCTGAAGCGGGCCGTTGCCGAGATCGAGAGGTCCGGTGCTGGTCGCGGCGACGTAGAGGTTGCAGTGGCTGTCGACGGCGAGGGCCTCCATCCGCTGATCTTCCGCGCCGCCGAAGCGCTTGCTCCAGGCACCGCCCGGGCAGACGGAGGATCCGCCGCTCCCTCCCCCGCCGCCGTCGCCCGATGTTGACGACGTGGTCCACGAGGAGCCACCGTCGCCTCCACCGGTCGTGCCGCCGGCGCCCCCGCCGGTCGAGCCGGTGGACGAGCTCTCGGAGCCGGCGGAGAGGACGGAGACATCCCCGCAGCCGAGCGTCGTGGCGGCGATGCATGCGGCAAGGAGGCGAAGGCAGCGTGAGATCGACGGCATGGGCAGCTCCGGTCGGAGGTGGGCGCGGGGCGCGGGCGTGCGCGGAAGGTCCCACGATGTCCCTGCCTCGAAGCCTTATACGCCTCTTATTCTCGCCCGGGATTGCGGCCGGCGCCCGGTTCGGCGACACAGCCGGGATGACCGACGCTTCTCACGGCACCCCGCTGCGCACCCCGGACGAGCGCTTTGCTTCCCTCCCCGGCTGGCCGTTTTCGCCTCGCTACGTCGAGGTCGAGGGGCTCCGGATGCACTATGTCGACGAAGGGCCGAGCGAGGCCGCGCCGGTCCTCTTGCTCCACGGTGAGCCCTCGTGGAGCTACCTCTACCGGAAGATGATCCCCGTCCTCGCCGCCGCGGGGCACCGCGCGATCGCCCCCGATCTCATCGGGTTCGGCCGTTCGGACAAGCCCGCTTCGCGCGCCGAGTACACCTACCAGAAGCACGTCGACTGGACGGCCGCGTTCGTGCGCGCCCTCGATCTCGAGGAGATCACGCTGGTGTGTCAGGACTGGGGCGGGCTCATCGGCCTGCGGATCGCCGCCGAGCACGAGGCGCGCTTCGCCCGCATCGTTGCGGCCAACACGTTCCTCCCGACGGGCGACCAGCCGATGCCGGAGGCGTTCTTCGCCTGGCAGCGCTTCTCCCAGGAGGTGCCGGAGCTGCCGGTCGGCGCGATCATCGGCCGCGGCTGCAAGGTGCCCCCGCCGCCCGAGGTGCTGGCCGCCTACGACGCCCCCTTCCCCGACGAGCGCTACAAGGAAGGCGCGCGCCAGTTCCCCTTGCTCGTGCCCTCTCGCCCGGATGATCCCGCGTCTCCCGCCAACCGCAAGGCGTGGGAGGTTTTGCTCCGCTGGACCAAGCCCTTCCTGACGGCCTTCGCCGACAGCGACCCCATCACCCGCGGCGCGGACAGGGTCCTGCAAAGCGCCATCCCGGGCGCCAAGGGGCAGCCTCATGTGACGATCCGCGACGCGGGGCACTTCCTCCAGGAGGACAAGGGCGAGGAGCTCGCGCGGGTGATCGTCGATTTCATCGCGCGCTGAAGCGCGATCAGGGGATGGTGTAGAGCGCGACGGCGTTCTCGTTCCCGGCGTAGTTGTGCGTCCCGAACAAGGTGAAGCCCGCGTTCGAGCGCGTGGCGTTGTAGTTGGCGGCCACGAACGAGGCGCCGAGGTAGATGCTGATCGCGTGCGGGATGCGCGACTCGGGCGAGCCCGTGTAGAGCCTGACCTGGGCCACCGCCTTGGTGCTCCCGAAGTCGACGATGAAGCGGGACCAGCCCGCGGCCGTGCTGGCGTCGAAGAACGTGGTCGTGGTCTGGCCGGTGACGTTGCTGATGTACCCGGAGGTCGTCCCGTCGTTCAGGTTCGAACGATCCCAGATGCCCGAGGTCCAGTAGCTCGGCAAGCCGTTGGTCGTGGAGTTGTAGGCCGCGGCGGCGGTCGTGACGTAGGAGATGAGCGCGCCTCCGGCGTCGAGGAACTGGAGCTCGGTGATCGTCACGCCGTTGCTCGCGTATCGCCCGTCGAGATCGACGATCGCGTAGCGGCCGGACGTGGTGCAGAGCGGGCAGCTCCCGCCGCAGTCGATGTTCGTCTCCGTGCCGTTCTGCACGCCGTCGGAGCATGTGGCGGGCTGGCATGCGCCGTTCGCGCACACCTTGCTCGCGCAGGTGGCGGAGGCGCCGTTGTCGACCGCGCCGTTGCAGTCGTTGTCGAGCCCGTCGCAGGTCTCCGCGCTCGACTGGGTGATCTGCACGCAGCTCGCGGACACCGAGCTCCCGTTGCACGTGCTGTTGCCCGCGGAGCACACGCCGGAGAGCCCGGTGGCGCAGGCGCCGACGATCGTCCCCGAGGCCTTCACCGCGTCGCCGGGGCATGCGGCCGAGGCGCCGGTGCAGCTCTCCGCGTTGTCGCATGCGCCCGCCGCGGCCCGGCACACCGTGCCCGCCGAGGAGAGGGAGTCGACCGGACAGTCGGCGGACGCGCCCGTGCACGCCTCCGCGGGATCGCAGGCGCCGGCCGACGCGCGGCACACCGTCCCAGAGACCTTCACCGCGTCGGCGGGGCAGCTCGCCGAGATGCCGTTACAGGTCTCGGCGACATCGCACGCGCCGGCCGAAGCGCGGCACACCGTCCCCGAGGGGGCCCTGGCGTCGGCCGGGCAATCCGCCGAGGCGCCGGTGCATGCCTCGGCAGGATCACACGCCCCCGCGGAGGCGCGGCACACCGTCCCCGCGGGCACGAGCGCTCCCGTGCAGACACCGCTATTGCACGCGTCGTTCTGGGTGCAATCGTGGCTGTCGTTGCATGCGATGCCATCGGTCGCGTGGGGATTGCAGATCCCGGGCGCTCCGCCAGCGCAGGCCGGCGCCGTCGTCGCGCATGCGCCCGAGCCGCATGCGATGGTGCCGAGGCCTTCATCGATCTGGCCGTTGCAGTTGTTGTCTTTACCGTCGCAGATCTCGGCGGTGGCGGAGCCGGGCACGCAGCTCTGCGCCTTGCCGGCCACGCAGTTCTGCACCATCACCTGGCACTCGCCGACGCCGCAGATGGTGGAGCCGAGCCCATCGTCGACGGGCCCGTTGCAGTCGTTGTCCTTGCCGTCGCAGATCTCGGCGGCGGGGGTCACCTCGCCCGTGCAGGCGCCCCAGTGCCCGAGCGCGCAGGTCTGCGTCCCGCCGTGGCAGAGCCCCACGCCGAGCGTCGAGGGCGAGCCGGTGTAGCAGTTTTGCACGGCGCCGTTCACGCAGTCGCAGCCGTTGTCGACCACGCCGTCGCAGTCGTCGTCGAGCGCGCCGTCGCACGCCTCGGCCACGGGGGCGCCGGGCACGCAGCTCTTCACCTGCCCACCCACGCAGTTTTGCTGCGTGCGCTGACATGCGCCGATGCCGCAGGTGGTCGAGCCGAGACCGTCGTCGACGCTGCCGTTGCAGTCATCGTCAACACCGTTGCACACCTCGGGCACCGCGCATGCGCCGCCGCAATCGACGCCGGTCTCGTCGCCGTTCTTCACGCCGTCGGTGCAGCTCGCCGGCTGGCAGTGCCCGCCCACGCACACGCCGTCGAGGCAATCGCCGGGGGCCGTGCAGCTCGCGTTGCCGTTGCACACGGGGCAGCTCCCGCCGCAGTCGACGTCGCTCTCGCCGCCGTTCTTCACGCCGTCGGTGCAGCTCGGGAGCTGACAGACGCCGCCCTGGCACACGCCGCTCTGGCAATCGGCGGCGGCGCCGCATGCGGCGCCGTTCGCGCAGGGTGAGCAGCCTCCGCCGCAGTCGATGCCCGTCTCGCTCCCGTTCTTGAGCCCGTCGGCGCAGGAGGGCGCCTGGCAGAGCGCGCCGAGGCACACGTGGCTCGCGCAGTCCGCGGCGATCGCGCATGCGACGCCGGCGCCGCAGGGCGCACAGCCTCCGCCGCAATCGGCGCCCGTCTCGCTCCCGTTCTTCACGCCGTCGCTGCACGACGGGGCCTGGCAGATCGCGCCGACGCACACGCCGCTCGCGCAGTCCGCGCCGCCCGTGCACCCGGATGCTTCCGCGCAGGGCGGGCAGCCCCCGCCGCAGTCCACGTCGCTCTCGCCCCCGTTCCTCACGTGATCGTTGCACGCGACCGACGCGCAGAACCCGCCCGCGCACACGCCGCTCGCGCAGTCGGCGCCGACCGCGCAGTGCCCGCCGTCGGCGCAGGGGGCGGGCTCGCAGCCGTTCGCCGGATCACCGTCGCAGTCGAGCGTTCCGGGATCGCAGCTCGTCAGCTTGCAGCTCCCGGTGGCACAGGACGCGGTCGCGTGCGCGAGGGCGCACGTCACGCCGCATGCGCCGCAGTTGCCGGGCGTGGAGAGATCCGTCTCGCAGCCGTTCGCGGGGCTATTGTCGCAGTCGGCGAAGCCGAGATCGCAGGCGCCGATCGCGCATCCACCGCCGGCGCATGCGGCGGTGGCATGCGGCGGCGCGCACACCGTCCCGCAGCTCCCGCAGCTCGACGGGCTCTCGAGATCGGCCTCGCAGCCGTCGGCCGCGACGCCGTTGCAGTCGGCGAAGCCCGGCGCACAGGTGAGCTTGTAGCAGACGTTGAGGCGGGGCCGCCCGGCGCCGAGGGGCCACTCCGCGGTCTTCAGCTTGATCTGCGAGGCGCCGGGCAGCTCGACGAGGACGCCGTGGTTCGGCGCCTGGCCGCTCACCCAGCCCTGCATGGGCTGCGCGACATCCACGAGGATCGAGGGCGCGGCGGCGCTCCCGCTCGCCAGGACCGCGGAGCCGAACGCGCTCGCGAAGCTCGACCAGGTGACGGTGGCCTCGTTCCACGGGCTCGTGACGAGGTGCGCGCTCCAGGTGCCGGCGGCGGCCTCGACGGGCGAGAGGACGATCGAGGCCGAGACGATCGTCGCGTTGACGGGGATGGTGGCGGTGTCGAACTTGAACAGGGCGTAGAAGCGATCGACCGGGTTGGTCGAGCTGGCCCCGGCGATCGCGATGGTGCTCGCGCCGTAGTTGTTCGCCTTCTTCTCGCTGGAGACCATCGCGTCGAAGGTCTTCGCGGCGCCGCGGGTCAGCGACACGCAGGTCAGGTTGTTGCCGGCGGCCTGCTGTACGGCGCCGATCTCCTCGGTCTCGACCGCATCGGGCACGTCCGGAACGGCCCCGCAACCGGAGGCCCCCGCGGCCCCGAACGCGAGCGCGCTGGCCGCCGCGGCGAGCAGCCCCCCGGCCACGCCGAGCCTCCTCCTCACCACCGGGGTCTGCGATTCTCCGCGTGCGCTTGCTCGTTCACCCATCGGCTTCTCCCGCTGCGGACCGAGATCACTCTCGGGGCTGCTCGCCGCCCGTCGCGGATATCGAGCGACGTCGGCAACCTTCGAGCGTTTCATTTTCCCGCCCCGCTGTAAAGCCGGGCCTCGCTCGGCGCGGGCCTTGGCCGGAACGCGATCACCCGGTGGCCGAATTCGGCCAGCGATCGGCGAGCGATCGTCGCTAGGATGACGAGGATCGCCCGGCGACGACCGGGGCTGTCGCTCGGCCCCGCGCGGCCGGCCATGTGAGGAGGACAAGAGCCATGAGCATGCTGAGCTGGGCCGTCACGGCGTTCAAGCACACGCGGGTCACGCTGGTGATCGGGATGAGCAACCAGCCGTACCGCAAGGCCCAGACCGGCGGCTGGTCGTCGCACATGGTCAACGCCCTGCGCACGGAGGAGGGCTCCTGGATCAAGAGCGGCACGGGGAAGTGGGTCTACCAGGCGTCGACCACCAAGCACGTGCACGACGGCTCGACCACGATCGAGCGCATCCGGCAGACCGCGACCCGCGCGGCCACCTTCCGCGCCGGCAACTGCGGCGAGCATGCCAGCGTCGCGTTCATCTACCTCGTCGACAACGCCAGGTGCGACCCGCGCTTCCTCATCTCGCGCATGACGCTCACGGACGGCGATCACGGCTTCCTGGTGCTGAACCGCGACATCTCCAAGGACGGCACCAAGCCCGCGGAGTGGGGCGACGGCGCGATCATCCTCGATGTCTGGGGCCGCTTCGTGTGCACCCACGCCCAGCTCATGAGCGCCGCCGGCGTGGCCGAGCTGGTGGACATCGACACCGACAACGTCGCCCTCGTGCAGAACTACATCAAGCACCACAACGCCAAGGTGCTCTGCGAGCGGATGTCCCCGGCCTGATCCTGCCCGCGGCCTCGACGCTCCTCGCGCGGGGCGCCGCCGGTCGGTGCTGCGCCGCTTGCATCCGGGCGCGCGCCGGGCCTTTGCTTGGCCCATGGCCAGCATCCTCGACCACATCGGCAAAACGCCCCTCGTCCCCCTCGAGCGGATCGCGCGCGGCCTCCCCGTGCCCGTCCTCGCCAAGTGCGACCACATGAACCCGGGCGGGAGCGTGAAGGACCGGATCGCCCTCGCGATCGTCGACGACGCCGAGCGGCGCGGCGTGCTCCGGCGCGGCGACACGATCATCGAGGCCACCGCCGGCAACACCGGCATGGGCCTCGCGATCGTGGCCGCGGTGCGCGGCTACGCGCTCGTGTGCGTGATGCCCGAGAAGATGTCGATCGACAAGCGGCGCGCCCTCGCCGCGCTCGGGGCCGAGGTGGTGATCACCCCCAACGCGGCCCCGAGCCACCCGGATCACTTCCAGAACGTGGCGCGCCGCCTCGCCGAGGAGCGCGGGTATTTCCTCACGGAGCAGTTCGACAACCCGGCCAACATCCGCGTGCACGAGGAGACGACGGGCCCCGAGATCCTCGCGCAGGCCGGCGGCAAGGTCGGCGCGTTCGTGGCCGGCGCCGGGACGGGCGGGACGATCACCGGCGTCGGCCGCTTCCTCAAATCGCGCTCGCCGAAGGTCCGGATCGTCCTCGCCGATCCGGTGGGCTCGGGGCTCGCGGGCTGGGTGGAGACGGGCGTGATCGGGCCGGACGCGGCCTACCAGGTCGAGGGCATCGGATCGAGCAAGCCGCCGGGCAACCTCGATCGCGCGGTGATCGACGCGGCCGAGCGCGTGAGCGACGAGGAGAGCTTCGCCATGGTCGCGCGCCTGCTCCGCGAGGAGGGCCTGCTCGTCGGCGGCTCCGCGGGGACGGCGGTGGTCGCGGCGCTGCGGATCGCGGCGCGCGGTGAGGTCGATGGCCCCGTGGTCGCGCTCTTGCCCGACGGGTGGGACCGCTACCGCGCCAAGCCCTGGATGGCGGCGCTCGGCGGGTAACGAATCGTCATGCGGCCCATGATCGCGTGACCGGCGGCCGAGAAACGGGAACGTCCGTTCCCGTACGGCGTGATAGCTTGTACCGATCTGCGCCGGGTTCGAGGCAGCGAGCCGCGCAGCATGAGGAGGTGGACGATGAAGCGATACGAACGAGGGCGGGAAACGAGGGCATCGCGCGGCGGCGCGGGGACCGCGGCGCGGCGCCTGATCGGGCTCGCGGCGCTCGGCGCGGCGCTCGCGGGGGCCCAGCGCGCCGACGCGGCGCCGGTCGTGCTCGACATGACGTCGATGCCCGGGGGCAACTGGCAGCATATCCAGGGCGGCGGATCGGCGTCGGTGTCCGGGGGCATCCTCACCATCGACACGTCCTCCGGTAACTACAACGAGTTCATCCTGTACGACCCGTTCGACGACTGGAACCAGAACGTGTCCAACGCCCGCGGGTGGTACGTCGAGTCGCGGGTCTGGGTCGACCCGTCGACCACCGCCGGCTGCGGCGGTATCGAGTGGTGGACGGCCGATCACACCACCTTGACGGTCAGCGGCCTCGGCAACAACAAGGTGTGCATCGTTTATCCCGATCAAGTCGAGGTGCCCGCGCCGACCACCGATGGATATCATGTCTACGGTGTCTTCGGGCGAGGGAACCGCGTGAAGATCTTCCAGGACGGGAACCTGCTCATCGATCATATCATGAGCTGGCCGGGCGGCGGGACGCAGGCCCTCGATTTCGGCAACGGAGCGGCCGCGAAGGGCTACTGGGACTACCTGAGCTACGAGACGAACCTGTGCGACAATCCCCCCTTCACCCCGGACGACACCGACGGCGACGGGGTGACCGATTTCTGCGACAACTGCCCCGCAATCACCAACTCGGACCAGAGCGACGCGGACGGTGACGGCGTGGGCGACGCCTGTGACAACTGCGTCGACGCCCCGAACCCCTGGCAGGAGGACTCGGACCACAACGGCATCGGCGACGTTTGCAGCAACCTTTGCCCCCAGGAGCCCCCCTGGGGCTGGCTCCCCTTCTACAGCGCGCAGAGCGACATGGACGGCGACGGTATCGGCGACGCCTGCGACAACTGCCCCAACGATGTCAACCCCCTGCAAGAGGACGCCGACGGTGACTGGGTGGGTGACGCCTGCGACAACTGCGTGAACGTCTTCAACCCGTTCCCGCCCCACGAGGGGCCCGGCCCGCTGCCCCCGATGCCCGGCCCCGACACCGACGGCGACGGCATCGGCGACGCCTGCGAGGATCTCACCGTGTGCGGGGGCGACAACATCTCGGCGTCGTACGACAACAGCGCCGTCGCCACCGGCCAGACGATCGCGGTCGAGTGGATCCCGACCTCGTCGTTCGTCCTCTACGGCCTCGAGATCTTCACCGGCGAAGGCAACGGCTCGGAGACGCTGGTGCTCTACGACGACTGGAACAACGCGCCCGCGTTCCCGGTCTACACGTTCTCCTTCGACGACAGCATTTACTTCAACAACGCGCCGGCGAACGGCTGGAAGGGCGGGCGGTTCCCGGTCGCCGTGCCGGTGACCGGGGGGCAGCGCTACTGGGTCGTGTGGACGTCAACCTCCGGCGCCCAAGCGTCGGTGGAGCCCGGCGGGGTCTCGCAGATTTACTACTCGGTCCCCGGCGGCTTTCCGGGCAGCATCAGCGGGTGGAACGGGCCCTTCCTCGGCACGCAGTGGAAGTTCCGCACCCTCTGCGAAGGCGGCGTGTGCTCGAACCAGCCCGACGGCGACGGCGACGGGGTGTGTGACGCCACCGACAACTGCCCGAACGAGCCGAACCCGTCGCAGGCCGACAGCGACGGCGACGGCGTTGGTGACGCTTGTGATCCAGTGTGTCTCAATGTCCCCATCGACGCGGACACCTGGGTGCAGAGCGATCTGCCGAACGTGAACAACGGCAAGAGCCGCGTCTTCTGGACGGGGACGGCCTTCGGCGGGACGAAGATGACCCTGCTCCACGCGAACCTCGCCGCGATCCCGGACGGCGCCCGCTTCGAGTCCGGCACGCTGACGTTCCTCCAGATGAGCATCACCGGGAGCGTCGCGCGCACCATCGACGTGAGCACCGTGGGCGCGCCGTGGAACGAGCTCGGCGCGACGTGGAGCAACAAGCCCGCCGTCGGCGCAGCGCTCGGGAGCGGGCCCAACAAGGGCCTCGCCAACGGGGTGGTGACGCTCGCGCTCAGCGGCCAGCGGCCGATGGCCGATCTGAAGAACGGCCTCTACCTGAGCCAGAAGCTCGACGCGACCCGCGGCTGGGGCAAGGACGCGCTCGCCCCCGGCGTGCCGCCGACGCTCAACGTCTGTTACACGGTGCCTTGAACGGCTGATGTCCGGGGCGCGGCGACGCCTATCCGCGTTCGACCGCGCCCCGCCCCCTCTTCCCTCACGAACCGATGGTGCGCGGCCCGGATGAAGGCGCGGAGCCGCGCTGCCGTCTGCCGCCGACGATCACGTCGCCGAGATCGTCGAGCGACGGAGGCGCTCGGCGTTGTCGATCACCTCACCCGGCGCGCCCTCTCCATGCGTCGCGCCGCGCCTCGTCTTGCAGCGCCGCCTCCTCCTCGATGGCCGCCTGTTCTGCGATCTGCTGGCTCACCGGATCGGGCCCCGGCAGGTCGCGCACGAGCGGGATCCTCGCAGGGGGGATGTCGGCGGGCTCGAAGCGCATGCCCGCGGCGCGCTTGGCCTCGTCGGCGACGTTCTCCGCGGCGAGCGCGTTCACGCTCCGCTGCAACATGATGATCGCGATGGGCCAGAGCACCGTCCACGCGAGGAGGATGTTGAGGTAGGGAATCACGCTCACCACCGCCACGAACGTCATGAATCCGCGGGAGAGCGGATCGGGGCGGCCGCGGAGGCGGTATTGCAGGTTGAGCCGATCCGTGAGGCGAAGGAAGTTGAAGACGATCCAGTAGAAGTTGAAGTACGGGATGAACGAGAAGCCGATGGCCTTGCCGGCCGAGGGGTCGTCACTTTCGGCGGCGGGGAGGCGATCGTGGGTCAGGTTGAAGTGGATGAACGGGAACAGGCCGAAGGTCACGAAGTGGAGCAGGACGGCGGCCCAGGTGGGGAACGCGCGGAGCGTGTGATGGGTCAGGGCCGCGCGCTCGCCTTCGGAGAGGTGGCCGAGGCCAGCCTTGTAGACGTTGGCGCCGACGCCGACGGACGGGGCATGGCGCCGGCGCACCAGGATCTCCCGGCGCATGGCGTCGTTCTCCCCGCGGAGGCGGTCCTGCTCCGCGCGGAGGTCTTCGACCTCCTGGGCGAGGGCGTCGCGATCGCTGCGGAACATGGCGGCAGTATAACCACGGCCGGCGTGGCGGTGAGGGCGAACGGCGCGGGCCGATGTCCTGCGGCGGACCTTGGATCTCCTGTAAGACCGGAGAGCCTGGTACGTTCGGTCTCCGTGCAGCGACGAACGCTTGCTCCGCTCACCGCGGCCCTCGGCGCCCTCCTCGGGTGCGGGGGCGGTCACCCCCTCGTGTACAACCCGGCGCCGATCGAGGAGCCGGCTCCACCTTCCACCGCGCCGGCGCGGCCCGCGGTCACGCTCAACGTGGCCGGCCCCGCGCCCGAGGATCCTGCGCCGCGCGGCCCCTTCGACTGCAACGGGGGTGAGGCGTTCGACGCCGCCGGGCAGCGCTATTGCCTCTACCGGGCGCCCTCGACGTGGGAGGCGGCCGAGGCCCGCTGCGTCGCGCACGGCGGCCATCTGGCGACGATCGGCTCGCCGGCCGAGGAGAACGCGCTCTTCTCGACCATCGGCGCTCCCCAGGGCGCGTCGAGCTTCTGGATCGGCCTGGCGGAGCCGGCGGAGGGGCGGTGGCTCTGGTCGAACGCGTCGCGGGTGTCGTTCGACGCGTGGAACGCGGGCGAGCCCAACAACGCGGGCGGGGTGGAGAACTGCGGCGAGTGGCTCTTCCCGAGCGCGCGGTGGAACGATCTCGACTGCATGACAGCGCGGCCCTTCCTCTGCGAGACCCGGCTGAGCTCCCCCAGAGCGAGGCCGCCGGCGTGCCGCGGCCGGGGCTTCGTGATCGGGCAGAGCGCGTACTGTTTGAGCTCCAACGATCAGACGGCCACCTGGGAAGACGCGCAGAAGGCGTGCTCCAAGGACGGCGGGACGCTGGCCGTGATCGAGACCGAGGAGGAGAACCGGGCCATCGGCGCGGCGCTCGGCGCGCGCCCCGCGGCGCTCGGGAGCTCGGTGTGGATCGGGCTCAACGATCGGGCCGAGGAGGGGCGCTTCGTGTGGAGCTCGGGCGAGCCCGTCACGCACAGCGCCTTCCGCGCCGGCGAGCCCAACAACGCCGGGGACGAAGACTGCGTCGAGTGGGGGCCCGGCGACGCCCGCTGGAACGACCTCGGCTGCAACGCGGCGCTCCCGTCGCTCTGCCAGGCGCCGCGAGGCCAGGGCGGCGCGCTCGCGTGGCTCGGGATGAGCGAGGATCGGGTGGGCGAGTGGGGCAGCCTGAGCCCCAACGGCAAGCTCGACGGCCACTTCCGCATCACCTTGCCGCGCGGCGGGCTCATCCGGTGGATCAGCGTCACGACGGTGGACGCCTTCGGCAACCCGGAGAAAGGCCAGCTCTGGCACACGGCCGATCCGCAGCGGTGGGTGGTCGGCGTGCTCGTCGACGGGCAGCTCGTCAACCACGGCGTGAGCCAGCCGCTCGCCGAGGTGCGCGCGTCCGCGACGCTCGACCTGTTCTGCAGCGACTCGGGCTTCTTCAAGCCGGGGCAGCGCTTCGCCATGGAGATCATGTTCGGCGACGGCGAGGGCCTGCGACGGATCGTCGAGATCCCCGCCACGCGCTGATCCCCTTCCCGCCCGACAAATTTGCTAACGTCGGGCGCCGCCATGTCGAACAAGCTCGCGATCGAGGACATCAAGATCGGCGCGGTCATGGAGACGACCTTCTGGGTCAACCCGGTGGAGGGCTCCGATTTCCGCTTCCGGGCGACGCACCTCGACGGCCAGCGCGCGCCCAAGGTGGTGCTCTGCTCGGACGCGCGCATCCGCCCCGGCGTGCCGTGCCTCGTGAAGATCGCGGCCGTGCGCAAGCCGGAGCGCACCGATCGCGGGGCGATCGAGGTCGAGCTCGTCCGGATGCAGGAGTTCAAGCTCGAAGGGGTCTACCTCGATCCGATCGTCTCGAAGAAGCTCCAGATCTTGCTCGAGAGCGGCCTCAACATCCTGCTCGACGGCCCGCAAGGCTGCGGCAAGACGGTGCTCGCCCGCTCCATCGCCCGCTCGCTCGGGATGGAGTTCGTGTTCTTCAACTGCGGCGCGGTGGTCGAGGCGACGGACTTCCTCGCGACCATCCAGGTGCGGGCCTCGGCGACCGGGCAGCCGGTGACCGACTTCGTGAAGACCGAGGTGCTCGCGGCCTTCGAGGAGGCGGGCGCGCACCCCGAGCGGCGCTACCTCGTGTTCTTCGACGAGCTGAACCGCTGCCAGGAGAGCGCGCGCAACGCGCTGATGCCCGCGCTCGACTCGACGCGCAAGGTGTTCCACCCGATCGAGAACCGCTTCCTCGCGATCCCGGACAACGTGCAGTTCATCGCCGCCGTCAACCGGGGCAGCCAGTTCTCCGGCACCTTCGGGATCGACGCCGCCCAGCTCGATCGCTTCGCGCCCCTGCAGATGGACTACCTCCCGGCCGACGAGGAGGTGAAGCTCCTCGCCGCGCGGCACCCGGAGCTCGGCAAGGCGCTGATCGAGACGATCGTCGAGATCGCCAACGACATTCGCCGCTCGCGCGAGCTCGGCCAGGGGCTCTCGGTGCGCGCGACGGAGGAGGCGTGCGTCGTGCTCAAGCACCCGCTGCTCGAAGGGGAGCAGAAGAAGATGCTGCCCGAGGTGCTGAAATCGAGCTTCTGCGGGCGCTTCCCCGGCCGGTGGGACGATGTCTCCTCCGACGCCGGCGCGGTGTGGGCCGCGGTGCAGCGGGCGACGAAAGGCCACGCGTGAGGACATCGTACACGATGGGATCCATCGTGGTCGCCCTCGCGCTCGGCGCGCCCTCGCTCGGCTGCAAGGGGCCTGACCTCACGCTCGCCGCGACGCAGGCCGTGCGCTGGGCCGAACGGGCGGAAGACGACGCGTCGCTCGCGGCCCTCTTCTACGCGGGCGCCACCCACGCCGACACGCCCGAGGCGATGGTGGACGGCGCCACCGCGGCGATCACTGCGGCGCTCTCGCCCGGCTGTGTCCCCGCGCCCAAGGTGGAGGGCGCGCGCGCCACGTTCACGTTCGATCAGTGCCAGGGCCCAGGAGACAGCCACGGCGTCGCGCGTATCCAGGGGGCGGTGACCGCCGCCTACCGGATCAACGACGCCACCGGGGACATGCTCGGCGTGGACCTCGACACCCGGGGCCTCTCGCTCAACGGCGCCTCGCGGGACCGATCGCTCACGGCCCGGAACCAGTTCCCGGCGGCGTCCTGGAGCGAAGCGCCCGAGCGAGAGCGGGCCTTTCAGCTCGCCGAGCAGCACCCCGTCACCTCGGCGAGCGAGGACGAGGACGCCCTCGTCTCGTTCGCAGGCTCGTACGAGCCCCCGGCCGACTGCGACGCCGGCGCGAAGAGCCCGCCGCGGATCGACGCAGCGACCGGCCTCGTGCGCGTGGACGACGGGACGGCCTGGACCATCTCCACCGCGGGGCTCGTGCGCTGCGGCGATCGCTGCCCGCGGGCCGGGACGATCACCCTGCAGCTCCAGATCGCCGTGCGCGTCGAGCTCGACGGGAGCGACACCGCCCGGGCGACCGACCTCGGGAGCGGCGAGACGCTGGGCTTGCCGCTCTCCTGTACCCCCTGAGCGACCTTTCCTGCGGGGCTCCGATGCTCTATGAAACGGGCATGGGACAGCATTTGAACGTCATGTCGGAGCCGCTCACCGACACCATCCGCAAGGCCATCGAGGCCAAGGTCGAGGGGGCCGTGGCCGAGGTGCAGGGCGGCGGCGGGCACTTCCAGATCGTCGTCACCTCGCCAATCTTCGCGGGAAAGAGCATGCTGGAGAGCCAGCGGCTCGTGTACGGCGCGATCGCTCACCTCATGGCCGGCGACGCGGCGCCGGTGCATGCGGTCGATAGCCTGAAGACCCGCACGCCCTGAAACGACAACGTTGTCCAGCCGCCGATTGTGCTGGATGATCCAGGAGCCACGATGTCCCTCTCCCGACTCCGCTCCCTCGCCGCCGCCCTCCTCGGCACCGTGCTCGTGACCAGCGCCGCTTGCGGCCTCGTCGGCGGCGACGACCTCTTCGGCGCATCGAGCGGATCGGGGACGACCGGCACGGCGAGCGGGACAGGAGGCGACGGCCGCGGCGGGAGCGGGTCCGTGACCACCGCGAGCAGCTCGGGAGGCGCCGGCGGCGCGGCGAGCGGTACGGGAGGCGCGGCGAGCGGGACCGGGGGATCGGTCACCACCGGGAGCGGCGGGTCCGCGACGACCACGACGACCTCGACCTCGTCCGGCGCCGGCGGGTGCGCGCCCAACGGGGCCTCCTGCGCGGCCGCGGCCGACTGCTGCGGTCAGGAGTGCAACGGGAACATCTGCGGCCCGGCCGGCTGCAAGCCCGACGGCGAGGGCTGCTTCACGGGGAGCGAGTGCTGCACCAACGTCTGCGCCGGCGGCAAGTGCGGGTGCAGGGCCGACGGCGAGGGTTGCCTCTTCGCCGGCGCCTGCTGCTCCAACGTGTGCGGCGCGGGCAAGTGCGGGTGCAGGGCCGACGGCGAGGGCTGCTTCTGGGACGGCGACTGCTGCACGAACAAGTGCGCGGGCGGCAAGTGCGGGTGCAAGAAGGCCTCGCAGGGCTGCTTCTGGGACGGCGATTGCTGCTCGAATTCGTGCAAGAACGGGAAGTGCGAGTGAGCGATCAGCGCAGGGCGATCAGCTCCACCTCGAAGACGAGCGTCGCGTTCGGCGGGATGACGCCGCCGGCGCCGCGCGCCCCGTAGCCGAGGTGCGGGGGAATGGTGAGCTTGCGCAGGCCGCCGATCTTCATCCCGGCCACGCCTTGATCCCAGCCCTGGATGACCTGCCGGGCGCCGAGCTTGAACTTGAAGGGCTCCCCGCGATCGCGCGAGCTGTCGAACTTCTTGCCGCTGGTCAGCGTGCCGACATAGTGCACGCTCACGTCGTGGCCTGCCTTCGCCTCGGCGCCCTCGCCGATGCGGATGTCCTCGATGATCAGTTCGTCGCTCATGGTCGCCACCTCTCTTCGGCGCGCATGGGACGCCGGAGCCTCGCGGCCGTCAAGCGGGACTGGATCGAGATCGGTCAGCCGCCGAAGATGTTGGGCAACCCGGGGAGCTGGAAGCCGGCGCCGCCGGTGGCGCGCCAGGTGGAGGCGGTCTGCTGCACGATCGGCCGGCGGAGCTGGGGCGGCGGGTGGGTGTTCTCGAAGTTGAAGAGGATGGTGGCCGGCGTGAGCTGATCGAGGCGCGAGAAGTAGTCGAGCGTGAGCAGCGCGCCCTCCTCGTTCCACTTCGTGCCCTGTTGCCGGCTGCCGGCGGCGAGGAGGTTGTTCGTGCCGGCGATGTCCGCGGCGACCTCGTTCGGCTGGTTGAACGCGGGCATCACGCGGGTGAGCAGGCGGCCGAGATCGGCCGGGTTGACGCCGCGGCTCCCGCCCTGCCCGTTCGCGCAGCCGGTGTGGCCGAGGTGGTGGTGGGCGAGCTCGTGGCCGAGCACGAAGGCGAGCTGCTCATCCATGAGCTGGTGCTGGCGGGCGACCTTGCGGCCGTCGGCGCTCTGGTTTGCGTCGATGAAGCCGGCGGGCGGCATGGGGATCGGCTGATGCGGCCGGGTGTTTTGCGCAACGATCTGCAGGTACCCGTCGAGCTTGTTCGTCCCGAAGATCTCGTCGGTGGCCTTGAACTGGGCGACGTACGCCTCGATCTGCAACAGGCCGTCGGTGATGGCCATGAGCGGCATCCCCTGATCGTCGCAAGCCGCGTACGCGTTGACCTCGCCGACCGTCGGATCGGCGATGAACGGGATGCCCTGGACCTTCGCCTGCGCGGCCGGCGCGAGGGCCCGGATCAGCTCGCCCATCACCGAGCCCGCGTTGTTGCGGAGGTAGTTGATGTCGACGAGGTTGATCGGATCGTTCGGGCTCGGCGGGCCCGCGGGGATCGAGGGCGGCGGGCTCGTCGAAGGCGGTGCGGGCGGCGTGTACTGGCCGGCGCCCGTGCTCGCCGGCGGCGTGTACTGGCCGGGCGGCTGGTACTGCCCCGGCGGCGTGTACTGGCCGGGCTGCTGCGGGTACTGCCCGGGCTGCTGCGGGTATTGCCCGGGTTGCTGGTACTGGCCACCGGGCGGCTGGTACTGGCCGGTCTGCGGGTACTGCCCGGGCGTCTGGGCGGGCGGAGCGTCGCCGCGGTTGCAGGCGGGGAGCGCGAGGGCCGCGAGGATCACGGGCACGATCGGGGAAGGGAGAGCTCGCATCGCGCGCGAGCATAGCGCACGGGCGGCGGCGTGGTGGGATCGGATGGCGTGGGACATCTTGCTGTCAGGATCGACGAGCGGGCGCCCCGAGCGCTGGGCGCCGAGCAGGAATGCGACGCGCTCCCGCCTCCACGACCACGGAGAGAGCGCGCTCGGCGCGGGAACGGGCTAGCATCGACCGTCTCCTTCCCGAGGTCTCTCATGCGTCGAACGCCCTCCCCCACCCCGGCCCCGCCTGCGGTCCGTCGCCTCGCGCTCCCGGCCCTCGTCACCGGCGTCGCGCTCACGATCCTCATCCCTTCCTGCGGCGGGGACAACCCGTCGCCCGTCGGCAAGTACCAGGGCTCCACGCCCGACGCGCGCAACTACTGCGCCATCGTCGGGGCTTGCGGGCTCTTCCCGGATTTCGGGTTCGGCGAGTGCATGAACCAGATCGCCCGCAGCGAGATCGAGCTCGCGCCCTTCGGCGGCGATCTCGGCCAGAAGGAGCGCTACACCTGCGTGAAGAACGCCGGCACCGACTGCGCGGCGGCCCAGCAGTGCGTCGGGAGGATCACCACGCAGGATCCGCGGTGCAGCGATCCATCGCTGGGCTCGCCGTTCGGCAACCAGCCGAGATCGTTCTGCGACGACGACCGGATCACGGTGTGCGACGAGATGGGCCCCGGATCGACGTCGTTCAACTGCGCCGACGACTTCGCGAAGCAGCAGTTCGGCGGCCCCTACTGCGTGAAGAACGCCGACGCCTCCGCCCTCTGCGGCTACACCGCATGCCCGGGGTTCGATCCGAACAACCAGGGCGGCGGCCCGCCCGCGGGCGACGGCGGAAACACGCAGACCTACCCGGACTGCAAGGGCAACACGCTCTACTACTGCACGAACGGCGTCGAGCAGCGGGAGAACTGCTCCGCCTTCGGCGGGACATGCAACGCCGTCTCCGGCAAGTGCGAGGGCACCTGCGAGCCCAAGGGGACGCACTGCGAGGGCACGGAGCTCGTGCGCGACTGCGCGAGCGGCACGGCGCTCCCCCTCTACGACTGCTCCGCGCGCAACGGGTGGACCTGCCAGCCGCCCGAGGACAGCACGTCGTTCGGCTGCGTGCCGCCGGACAAGGAGTGCGCCTGGGGGACGTACCAGGCCGAGTGCGTGGAGGGCGTGAAGATCCGCTTCTGCGACGACGGCAAGCTCAACCTCTACGACTGCCGCGACGTGGGCGCGACGGCCTGCGTACCCACCGCGACCGGGGTCAACTGCAAGCTCTGACGGGCCCGCCGAGGCTCTCTCACCTCGACTGCAAGGTCGCCCCCGCGCCGCGCGTTCTGCTCGCGGCGAGGCTCGCGCCGCGGGGCCGCGAGCGAAAAATCGCCCTGAAATCAAGCCTTTGCTGAGCTGAAATGCCCACGATGCACGTCGAACCCGGAGGAGAACGATGAACACCCCCGCGCCGGTGCCCCAGGCTCGCCCCCTCCTCGTCCTGCTCCTCGCCTCGCTCGGCCTCACCGGCTGCGGCGCCGGTGCCTACGCCGAGCCGCCGCTCCCCCCCACGGCCGACGGCTCGCTGGCTGCGTTCGACAGGGCCGAGAACGAGCTGATGGCGGCGCTCGGGCCGCAGGCGTCGCCCGCCACGCCGAGCGCCACCGCCGCGCCCGGCGCAGGGCCGCCCGGGCTCGTGCAGGGCTACGGGCAGGCGGCCCCGCCTCCTCCACCGCCGTCGGGCGACGCGCCTGCCCCGACCCAGCAGCCCGCCGGGGCTACGGGCTGGAGCGCCACGAAAGAGACCGAGCAAGCCCGCGCGGGCGCGAGCGATCCATGCAGCATGGCCTGCCGCGCGCTCGCCTCCATGCACCGCGCGGCCGACCACCTCTGCGGCCTCGCCGGCGAGACCGACGGCCGCTGCGAGAACGCCCGCCAGCGCGTGGCCTCCGCGACCGATCGGGTGCGCTTCTTCTGCCCCGCGTGCAGCGCGGCCAATTGACGCGTGCCCCTCGCTGCCGTGCTAGAATCTCGCACCACGATGAGCACTGCTGCGCCCCTCTCGACCCCCCAGCGCATGTCGATGGAGGAGTGGGCGAGCATGCCGGAAGACGAGCCGGGCGAGCTCGTGGACGGCGTGCTCGTGGAGGACGAAGTGGCCGACTGGGATCACGAAGACGTGGTGGCGTGGCTGATGATGGTCCTCGGGACCTGGGTCTTCGCGCGCGGCGGTCGCGTTTACGGCTCCGAGGGCAAGTACGCCGTGCGCCCGACCCGCGGTCGCAAGCCCGACATCTCGGCCTTCTTCGCGGGGACGCCGCTCCCGCCTCGCCGTGGGCCGGGCCGCTCGCCGCCCGACATCATGGTCGAGGTCATCTCCACCGGCGCCCGTGACGTGCGGCGGGACCGGATCGACAAGGCCCTCGAGTATGCGGCCTTCGGTGTCCGCTACTACTGGCTGATCGATCCGGACGACCGCACCTTCGAGATCTTCGAGCTCCAGCCGGGCGGCCGCTACCTCCAGGTCCGCGCCGCCTCGGAGGGCTCGTTCGACGTGCCCGGATGCGAAGGCCTGCGGCTCGATCTCGACGCTCTCTGGGCCCATGTCGATCGTCCGGATCCGGACGCTGCCGGCGCCTGAGAGGGTGTTCCACGGGCGTCGCGAGCGGGGCGAGGCTAGGGAGGGACCGCGATACGTACAAACGTACGTTGAGCGGTCCCGACCGACGCATCGAACCGCGCAGCAGCCCGTGGAATGCCCTCTGATCAGAGCCCCGGCACGAGGAGCTGGATAAGCCGCAGGTTCTTGTACATCTCGCCGAGCGGCGGGGAGGCCTTGTCGGCCGCCTTGATCAGCGCGTCGAGCTCGGCGGGCTCCACGTGCAGGTGGATCTTCAGGAAGCCTTCCTCGGTGCCGAGCGTCCCTCGCTTGATGACCCCGAGCAGCACGTTCGCGGCCTCGCTCCCGACCACGGGCTTGAGGGCCTCGGCGTCCTTGCGCTTCTCTTCGAGCAGCTTCTTCAGCTCGTCGGCGGCGGCCGCGGAGGCGAGCTCGACGGTCGCGTCGATGTCCATCCCGGCGCGGGTCGTCACGCCCACGGTCACCGCGCGCGGCCCGGTCGAGCCGGCGAGGATGGCCCGGATGCTCGGTCGCTCGTCGGTGACCTGCACCGTGAAGAGGATCGGGTGATCCCAGCCCACGCTCTTCAGGCGCGCCGTCACCGCGTCGCTGTGGCCGAGCGAGGTCTTCGCCTGCCTGGCGTCGAGGCCCGCGCGGATGCCTGCCTCGTCGCCGTAGAGCAGGATCGTGTCGTCGATCACGGCCACCGCGTCGTCCTTGGACACGAGGTAGCTCTGCCCCTGGTGCTCGGCGGCCTTGTAGCGCGCCTCGCCGAGCTTCTGGGCGAGCTTCTTCCCGTCGAAGCGCCCGCGGGCCACGGCCAGGGTCGGCGAGAGGACGAGCTTGTCCACGTCGAAGAGCACGTCGATGTCCGTGGCCTTCTTCAGCTCCGTGCGGGTGCGCGCCAGCCACTGCCGGGCGGCGCTCTCCTCGCCGCCGAGGGCCTTCGGGTCGAGCTGGTGCGGGTCGAGGATCAGCGCGCCGCCCGCGTCGGCGGGGACGTATTCGAGCAGGGATTCGTCGCGGGGGAAGACGGCGGCCCGCACATGGGCCCAGCCGAAGCCGAGGAACCCGGCCTGCGCGGCGATGAACACCACGAGCCCGACGAGCCCGAGCGCGATCCACTTGCCGTTGCCCGCCTTCTTCGCGGGGTTGCCCGCGCCCTTCGACACCTTTTCTGCGGCCATCGAGCCTCCTCGGTCGTCCCCCGCCCACACCGACGCCCCGGGACCATAACCACGCCCCCGCGGTTCACCAGATCCGCTCTTTCAAGCGGCCGGCTGGACGGCTAAAAACGGAGTGCCCATGGCCGAGCCCCCCGCCAAGCCCACCGAGCCCGAGCTCCCGACGAGCATCGGCCGGTACTCCATCGGCCGGCTCATCGGCGAAGGGGCGATGGGCCGCGTGCTCCTCCCCCATGATCCGGTGCTCGATCGCGACGTCGCGATCAAGCACCTGCGGGGCGATCTGAAGATCCCGCGCGAGGTGCGCGCGGGCCTGATCACGCGCATGCGGCACGAGGCGCGCGCCGCGGCCCGCGTCTCGCACCCGAACCTCGTCGTGTTGCACGACATGGGCGAGGACGACGAGATCGGCCTCTACCTCGTCTTCGAGTACGTCGAAGGGCCGACGCTCAAGCAGCGGATCGCCCGCGGATCGCTTCCCCCCGCGGAGGTGGCGAAGCTCGCGCGCGACCTCGGCGGCGCGCTCACGCTCGCGCACGAGGCGGGCATCCTCCACCGCGACATCAAGCCCGAGAACGTGATCCTCGCGCGCTTCGGCGGCAAACTGGCCGATTTCGGGATCGCGCGCATCCCGGACTCGACGTTGACGCACCAGGGCGGGCTCATGGGCACGCCGGCCTACAGCGCGCCGGAGACGTTCCGCGCCGGCAAATTCTCGCCGGAGAGCGATCAGTTCTCCCTCGCCGCCACGCTCTACGAGGCGCTCTCCGGGGAGCGCGCCTTCCCGGGCGACGATGCGGTCGCCGTGGCGGCGAAGATCGCCAACGATCCGCCGGAGCCCTTCGCCGCGGGGCTCGGGCTCGACCCCGCGGTCGACGCGGTGCTCGGCCGCGCCCTCGATCGCCGGCCGGAGAAGCGCTTCCCCTCCTGTGCGGAGCTCGGCGCGGCGCTCGCCGACGCGCTCACCGCGCCCACCCGCTCGGCCGCGGCGGCGCGCCTCGAGCAGACGTCTGCGGTCGCCCAGACGCCGGCGCAGGCGCGCACCGGCGAGCCTCCCCGCGAGCGCACGACGGGGCAGGTCGTCCTCGGCGCGATCGTGGTGGTCATCACGGCCACCCTGCTCGTCCGCACCGCCCTGCGCTCGGCCGAGGACAGCGATCCCGATCCTGCCCCGCAGCCGGCCGCCTCGCACAGCGCGACCGTCGCCTCGGCCCGCCCGCATGCCACGGCGCCCGTCCCCGTACCCGTGCGCGCCCCCGTCAAGCCTGCGCCGAGCGCCTCCGCCGCGCCGGCCGCGTCGAGCGCGGTCGATCCCCCCACCCGGGCCTCCGCGTCCGCGGGCGCGCCCGACGCGGGCGCCGCGCCTCCGAGCCCGATTCCGCAGGCGCCGGCCTCTGCCGCCCCCTCGGCCACGATCAACGCGAACCCGCGCTGAAGGATCGAGTAGCATCCCCGCATGGCTCGTCCGATCCATGTGGGGCTCGTCGCCCTGGCCCTCGTTCCTGCGGCGCTCTCCGTGGCCCGCCCGGCCTCGGCCGCTGACAAGAAGACGGTGAGCGGCGTCGAGGTGCTCCACGGCAACGCCACGGGCGACGCGTACTACAGCGAGCTGACCGTCGCGAAGGACGCGGTGCTCCTCGTCGACGCGTACGATGGAGCCAAGGGCCTCGGGCAGCTCCACATCCACGCCAACGTGATCACCGTCGCCGCGGGCGGGACGATCAGCGCGGTCGGCGCGGGCTTCCGCGGTCGCGACGCGATGGATGGCGAGGGCCCGAGCGGGAGCATGGGCGGGGGCGCCTGGCCGGGCATGAGCAACGCGCCCGGCGGCGGTGGGGCCAACGGCGGCGACGGCGCGCCGGGCCTCATCTCCATGTGCACGAGCGTCGCCTCGATCGGCGGCAAGGCCACGTACGACCCGATGAAGGCGCTCGGCCTCGGCAGCGCGGGCGGCGCGGCCAACGTCACGAGCAACCTCGCGACCCGCGGCGGCAACGGCGGCGGGCTCGTCATCCTCGAGGCGGCGAGCGTCGTCATCGACGGCCTGGTCGACGTGAGCGGCGCCTCTCCTCCGGCCCTCGGCGGCGTGGGCCCGGGCGGCGGCGCCGGCGGGAGCATCTTCATCCACGCCGGCACCCTCACCGGCAAGGGCATCCTCCGGGCGAAGGGCGGCGACGGCGCGCACGGCGCGGGCGACGACGCCGTCCCCATCGAGCCCAACAACGGCGGCGGCGGCAGCGGCGGCGTGGTGCGCATCAGCGGCCCGCAGCGCCCGGCCTCGCTGATGGTCGATCTCGGCGGCGGGGCGAGCGGCGACTGCGCGGCCAACCACGGCAAGGACGGCGTCGAGAAGGACGAGGTGCAGGCCGGCGCATGCGTGGACGCCGACGGCGACAAGATCATCGCGAAGGCCTGCGGCGGGATGGATTGCGACGACAGCGACGCCAGCGTCAACCCTGGCATCACCGAGGTGTGCAACGGTGTTGACGACAACTGCGACGGGCAGATCGACGAGGGCGAGAGCCTCTGCTCCTCGGGCAGCCAGTGCGTCGACGGCGCGTGCGTGCCGTCCGCGACGGCAGTCCGAGCGACGGCGAGGCCGACGCGGGCGCCGGCGCCGATCACATCGGCCTCGAAGGGGTGCGCCGTGACCGCGCCGAGCGCCGCGGACGACGCCCGACCTCCCCGGCCTCGTTCTGGCGGCCGGCGCCGCCTGGCTCGCGGGCCGGGCCGGCGCCGAAGCCGGAAAGCGGGTTGACGCAGCGCTTCAGGCGCGGGGGACATCGCCTGCCGGCAGAGCCACCATGACGACAGGACTCCTCGAGCACTGCCGCGGATGCTCCAGATCCGCCGCTTCCGAAGAAGCGGCGAGGGAGCATGTACCCAGGGCAAGATCGGCGGCGCTTCCTCCACCTCTACATCAGCCAGGAGCCGATCGCCGTGGGCGCGGCCGCCGCTGGCCCGGCCGACGACACCTGCTCACCTACCGCGACCACGGCGCAGCCCTCGCGCGCGGCATGACAGCGCGCCGCCGCGCGGCCCTGCTCGGCAAGGTCACCGGCTGCTCCAAGGGCCTCGGCGGCTCGATGCACTTCTTCGATGTCGAGCACAACATGCTCGGCGGCTACGGCATCGTCGGCGGTCATATCCTCGCCGTCGGCACCGCGTTCGCGTCGAAGTACCGCGGCGACGAGCAGGCCGAGCATCGTCTTCTTCGGCGAGGGCGCCGTGAGCATCGGCGATTTCCACGAGGTCGACCTCGCCGCGCTCTGGAAGCTGCCGATCGTGTTCGTCTGCGAGAACAACGAGTACTCGATGGGCACGCCCATGTCGCGCACCATGAGCGTCGAGGACGTGTCGATGAAGGCCCTCGGCTACGGGATGGCCCGCGATCGCTTCTTCATGGAGGACGTGGAGCAGGTGAAGGAGCGGCTCGGCGAGGCCATCCAGGCGAGCGCACCTGCTTCGACAGCCACGCTGGTCGAGATCACCGTACCGCCCGCGGCCACTCGATGAGCGACCCGGGCAAGTACCGCACGCCCGAGGAGCTCGAGAGCGCAAGAAGAAGGACGCCGTGATGCGCGCGCGGGCGAAGCTCGTCGCCGACGGCCTCGAGGCGCTCGAGAAGGTCGAGGCCCAGGTCGAAGAAGGAATCGCCGACGCCGTGCGCTTCGCCGACGAGAGCCCCGGAAAGGCGAGGCCCCGAGCTGCTGAACCGACCACACCGCCGGAGCCTTTGCCCGATGACCGTGATGCGCTTCCGCGAAGCCGTGCAGGCCGCGATGATCGAGGAGATGGAGCGCGATCCGCTCGTTTACCTCGTCGGCGAAGAGGTCGGCCACTACCAGGGCGCCTACAAGGTGAGCGAAGACATCTCCAGGCGCTTCGGCGACAAGCGTGCGATCGACGCGCATACGATCACCGAGCAGCTTCACCGGCATCTCCATCAGCGCCGCCATGGTCGACCCTCCGCCCATCGTCAGTACATGACATGGAACTTCTCCGCGGTGGCCTTCGACCAGATCCTCAACAACGCCACGCGAAGATCCGGCAGATGTCCGGCAGCCAGCTCAAGGTGCCGATCGTGATGCGCGCGCCGAACGGCTCGGCCCGGCAGGTCGCGTCCGCGGCGCGCCGCATGCGATGGAGCATTTCTACACGCATATCCCGGCCTGCGCGTGCTCGCCCCGCGATGCCCGCCGACGCGAAGGGCCTCTTGAGAGACGGCCATCACGACGACGACCCCGTGCTCTTCATGGAGAGCGAGACGCTCTACAACGTGAAGGGCAGGGTGCCCGACGACCCGGATTATCTCGTGCCGATGGGCCTCGCCAGCCGTGGCCCGCGAGGGCACGGACGTGACGATCATCGCCTACAGCGGATGGTCCACGTGGCCCTCGACGCGGCGAACCAGCTCGCCGAGGGCGGCGTGAACGCCGAGGTGATCGATCTGCGCGCCGCTCCGCCCGCTCGATGAAGAAACGATCGCGAACGGCGTGCGCAAGACGCACCCGCGCAGTGGTAGCGCACGAGGGCTGGCCCTACGGCGGTGTGGGCGCCGAGATCGCCAAATCGCATCCAGCGGCTCTGCTTCGGCGACCTCGGCGCGCCCATCCTCGCGACGCAGGTCGACGTGCCGATGCCCTACAACGCGAAGCTCGAGCAGTACGTGATCCCCCAGGCTTCGCGGATCATCGAGGAAGGTCTGCGCGGTTCTCTACCAAGGTTGATCAGGACAGATTGAGCTTTTGCCCTTCGCTCCACGGCAAATCCATCATGGCGAGATCCTCGACATGCCAAGCTCTCCACGATGGAGGAAGGGCAGCTCGGCGTCTGGCACAAGAAGGTGGGCGACGCCGTCGGCGTCGACGACCTGCTCGCCGAGGTGGAGACCGACAAGGCGACGATGGGGTTTCCGCTCGGCGCTTCGACAGGGGACGCTCCTCGCCTTGCTCGTACCCGCCGGCACCGTGGTGCGCCTCCAGGCGGCCGTGGCCATCGTCGGCGAGCCCGAGGAAGACGTGAGCGCGCTCGCCGGAGAGCGCCGCGCCCCCTGCCCCGAAGGCGGCGACCATGCCGCCCACCCCGCGGCCCGAGCCGGCCGCGCGCGGCAACGCCGCGACGATCACCGTGGAGAGCCCACCGTGCCGGAAGGTGCTCCCCGCCGAGCCCCGGCAGCCGGGCCGGCCTCCGAGGGCGGGCGCGTAGAGGCCTCTCCCTACCTGCGAAAGCTGGCCCGCGAGCAGGGACGGCTCGCTCAGAAGAAGGCTTCGCCGAGGCGGGCCCAACAGGCGCATCGTCGCCCGCGATCTCGATCGGCTGGTGGCCGCGCAACGAGCGCCCGCCGGAGCGCCCGTGGTCGCCGCCCCCGGCACGCTCGCCGAACCGGAGGCGCGCCCGCTGTCGATGATGCGCAAGGCCATCGCCCAGCGCCTCACCGAGTCGAAGCAGACGGTGCCGCACTTCTACCTGAACGTGGACGTGGACGCCGATCCGCTCCACGCGCTGCGGAGCAACTCGCGCCGATCTGGCGGCGTCCGCGGCCGGACAGGCCGCCAAGGTGTCGTTCAACGATCTGATCGTGAAGGCCTGTGCGATCGCGCTGCCGGTACCCGAGTGCAATGCGCAGTTCACCCCCGAGGGCGATCTGCTGGTGCACCCGGAGGTGGATATCTCGGTGGCCGTCGCCGTGGCCGGGGGCTCGTGACGCCGGTGGTGCGCGACGCGGACAAGAAGGGTGTTCTGGCGATCGCTGCCGAGGTGCGCGAGCTCTCGGCGAAGGCAAAAGCGAAGAAGCTCAAGCCCGAGGAGATGAGCAACGGGACGTTCTCGATCTCCAACCTGGGTATGTACGGGATCGACTCGTTCGCCGCGGTGATCAACCCGCCGGAGGGGGCGATCCTGGCCGTCGGGCAGGTGCGGCGGGAGCCGGTGGTCAAGGGAGAGTCCATCGTCCCCGGCCGTCGCCTGTCGCTTACGCTGTCGTGCGATCACCGGGTGGTCGACGGAGCCGTGGGCGCGACGTTCCTGAAGGCGCTGCGGGCGCTTCTCGAGCACCCGACGCAGATCCTCGTGGGATGAGCCTCTCTGGCAAGGGGCCGATGCGCCGGCGGGACCAGCGCTGACGCTCCACACGAGCACGCCGCCGAGCGCCCCGTGGCCAAGAAGATCACCTATCACCTCGAGATCGACGGCTTCCCGCTGGTCTTCGATCCGACCGCGCGAAAGCTCGCCCTCCGGTTCACCGGCGCCGCAGCCTCACCGCTCAACGCCTTTCTGGCCAGCGTCTCTCTGTCGCCGAGGAGGCTGGAAGAGGCCATCGAGAAGCTTGTCCGCGGGCAGGACGAGCCCCGGGGGAGATTCCGTCTCTTCTTCGGGGCAACCTTGCGGCTCGAGCACCACAAGCGGCGCTGCCGGACGGCCTCGATCGGCCCTTCCACGCTCCTCGCCGTGCTCGATCACCTGCGGAAAATCATCGCCGGCGATTTCTCCGCCGTCCTCGCGGCGAGCCGGTATTCGCTCCGTCGGATCCAGATCGACGGCATCGCGGCGCGCATCCGGAGCGAAGGGGGCACCCGCTTGCTGGAGATCGAAGGCGCCGAGGTCGACGGGGCCGAGATCCTCGTGCACCATTTCAGCGGGGCCTACCGAGCCCCGGAGTTTCACGCGGAGATGCTGCGCACAGGCGGGAGCCGCCCCGACCAGGGCTTCGGCTACGGGCCGATCGTGTACCCGTACCGCCACATGGGAGCCGACCAGCAGTTCCAGGCGATGAAGGCCAGGTGGGAGCGCGCCCGCAAGCGGCCGCTCACCGAACCCGTGTGGATGGGAGGAGCCGCCTGGGAGAGCATCAATCATTATCTGCCTCTCTCGACGGTCCGGAAGCTATCGGGCTTGTCTCGCAGGCTCGACCCCGATCTCTGCCGTTACCACGGGGAGGTGACGCTGCCCTATGTGTCGGTGGAAGATCTGGAGATCGACGGGTTTCCTGCTCGGCGGTGGGACATGAACGGGGTCTTTCACCAGGTGAAGCTGATGTTGCCCCAGCACAATCCGATCAACTGGATGGTGCTCGTGCTAAAGGATCGTTTCAGTCTGGATCTGTCGCGTCAGCTCGCCGCAGTCGCGCGGGGCGAGGCCAGCCCTGGGCCCGGGACGTCGTTCGCCCGCTTTGCCCCGAGTGACGCGGCGCTGGAGCATCCCGCGTTTGCGGTCATGAAGGTGACGTGGGAGGCGTCGACCGGGCGGCGGCTGGATGAGCCGGTCTGGAGGGCGGAGAACGACTGGGAGAGCGGGACGGCGTTCATCCCTCAGTCTTCGCTGGAGAGATTGCTGAGGATGGTTGTCGAGCGGTGATGGGGTGGGGCTGGTGGATGGCGCCGGGTCGCTGCTCGCGCGGTTGACCCGTCAGGTGGTGAGCCTGGCCAGGATCGGATCCATCCAGGGGAGCGGGTCGCCGTAGGTTTTGACGATGCGTCCCTCGGCGGCGCGGAGGAGGAGGAGGGGCTCGCGGCCGTCCACGGAGTTGTCGTAGAGGTAGAGGCGGTCGACCTCGGCGGCGACGGTCGCGCAGTTGGCGATAGACTTGAAGTATCGGCTGATGATCTTGGCGATGGGGACATCGTGCCCGCCCTGCATCACGCGGCGGGCGACGCGAGAAGCGTTGATGGTCGGGTGGGCGGTGCCGACGAAGAAGAGGCGGGTGAAGAAGCCTTGTTGGATGGCCCGGTCGAGAAAGTCCACCTTGTCAGGCGCCGAGAAGACAGTCTCGAACGCAAGGCTGTCTCGCGCGAGGAGCGCCGCCTCTCGCCGCTCGGCGGCCACGTCCGCAGCCTTGCGCACCGCCGAAGGAGAGTTCCAGTCCCCAAACTCGTCGCGGGCAATCAAATCGGGGTTGATGTAGGCGCACCCCTCGAACCATGTGTGGGCCAGGCCCCGTTCGGTCACGGTTGTCTTGCCCGAGCCATTGGGCCCGGCGACGACGAGCAGACGAGGGCGAGGGACGACGGGAGCGTTCATCGCTTCCGCACCGGCGGATGGCGAGCCTCCGCCTCCCGGACCGCTTCGGCGAGTTGCTGGCGCATCCACTCGTCCGAGGCGGCCTCGCGCGCCATGGCGACGGCGAGCGCCTCGCGCATGACCACGGCGAGCTCTTCGTCGGTGGGCTCGTTGTCGGGGGCCATGATGTCTCGGCGGGGCTCGGGCATGGGGTTTCCTCGTACGGGCAAAGGGAGGGTGGCACCGCGCGACGCGAGGGTCAACGGCAGCGCCAACGCACGGGTGGTCACGTGTGGGATAAACGAAAGAGCCTCGTCCGCCCGGTCAACCCAGACCCGCAGTAGACAAGCGGGGCCGCATTCTGGCATCGTGCGCTGACCATGACGAATTTGAGGGCGGAAGCGCAGGTCCTCGGGTGGAAGGGCCTCACCGACGAGCAACGCGCGGCAGGCAAGCAAGCTCATGATCTGCTCGTCGCAATGGCGAACGAACCAGGGGCGATCGACGCCCCGCCGCTCCCTTTCCTCCCGCGCCTCGACAAGAACAGGAAGAGCCGCGTCCTGCTCCTCGACGGTGGGCGCGGGTCGGGCAAGACGACGCTGCTCCTCAGCGTCCTCGATCACTGGCGCCGATGCTTCGCCCCTGCCGCCGGCGACCCACTCGCGGAAGAGCTGTCGTTCACCAAAGGACTCGAAGGGCGCATCGTTCCCGTCGGGCTGCTCGATCTCCACCCGCTGGCGCCCTCCACGAATCTCTTGATGCATGTGGTGGGCCGCTTCGAGCAGATGATCGCCTGGTTGGAGGGCGATGGAAAGCACGACAAGGATCCCCCTGCATGGCACCTCGCTTCCAGCGGGATCCTTTCGTGCCGCAAAGCCTGGCAGAAGCTGTTGCGCGCGGTCGCGGCGGCGTGGGACGGGGGCGCCGATCAGCGCCGTGCCCGTCTGGACTTGGAAGCCTACGCGCTGGAGCAAGAGGAGTCCGAGCGGCAACGGCTCGATCTGACGAGCACCTTCACCGAGTTCATGAACGCGCTGGAGGCTGACTTCCGCGACCGCCAGCGCTTCTCCAGAGGCAGCCCGCTGCTCTTCGTGCTGGCGCTCGACGACGCCGACATGAGCCCGAGCCGGTCGGTCGAGCTGCTCGATATGTTGCGGGTGCTGTGGCACCCACGCGTTGCCTTCGTGCTGACAGGAGACAGTGCGCTCTTTCAGCAAACGCTGGTCGAGCATTTCCTCGGCGAGGTGAGGAAGCCCCTTCGGCACCACGCGATGATAGCGCGGGAGATCAACGCCATTGCCGATGAACGGCAGGTGATGCGTTTGGCGAGCGAGGTCTATGAAAAGATCGTTCCTCCGGGCCATCGGTGTCTCGTCGAAGAGATCCCGGCCAAGAGGCGCCTCCGAGACGGGAAAATCAACCTGGGCGACACATTCGCTGGAATAACGATCGCCGAACCAGCGGAGCTGACTCTCGAAAGCTATTTCGTTCACAGCCCACAACTCCTCGAAGGACTCCCCGATCGGCTGCGGGGGCTGTTGGATTTGAAGCATAAGATCGAACAGCTTCCCCAGGGAATGAGCGCTACGGAACGCGCCAGTCGAGCCGTTGAAGCCATCTGGCAAAATGCGCTAAAGACTTCTCCTGCTCCGATCGCAGGGTGCGGCGACGCCTTGCGTGTCGACGGAAACACGGGTGCTCTCGATCTGGCCTTCCCGTGGTCGACCGCAGGGCTCGAAGAGCAGACGAGACTGGTCGGGATCACCTCGGCCGAGAGCAACGCGCCGACCGTGAGCATTCTCTCGGTCGAGCGCTTCCGATTGTTTCCGCGAGCAGGGAGCCCGCTTCCTCGCCCCGTGACCGCCGCGGCGATGCTGGCAGCTAATTTGGTCTCCGATCAAGAAGGCGGCACGTGGAACGCCGATAGCTCGGCTCTGACTGGGAACGGATACTTTGCCATCTCGGAGGTCACCATCCCGGAAACCGGGATCCGTATTCCAATCTCGTGGCCAGCCCCGGTCGGATACACGTTGGAATTTTACTCCTCGCTCTCCTCGCGATGGAATGAAGCAGTTCATCGAATTCTCGGAGTCGATCCGAGTGTCGTGCGCGGACTGGAGGCCAAAGAGCTGACCCCAGAGAACATTGACGCTCTCGCCAAGGAATTTCTTCGATCTATCGCATCTCTCCTCCGAAGCCGGGTGGACGCAAGACCAATAGACACCAAAGCCGAATGGAGTGACTTGGCAAAGGGCATCGCTAGGAACATTCAGCGGGGAGGCACACGATCGAAGCGATGGGCGCTGCGGCGAGCGGGGCTACTGGCATTCCCGGAGTATGGGCTCAGCGAAGATTCGGCACGAGGCTGGCGCGAGGCACTAATCTCAGAACTGAAAAATCTTTGGCCTGAAGTCGAACGAGCGCTCGACTCAGAAAGAGAAGAGGCAATTCGCTCGGCACTGGAAAAAACCGCAACCACGACACAGACACCGCGTGGCATCATTTCGACCCTTAGCACAATCCGGGGGAAGACACCGTTACCTGCACTTGTTGAACACACAACCACATCCCCCGATCGAGCGGACCCGTTTGCCTCCCAGTCATTTCGCACAATCAACGACTCGCTCATGGCAGCGGGAATAGCACTGAATTTCAACACACAAACAGCAACACACCTAGCCAAATTGTCTCCCACAGACGCAAACCAGATAGCGAAATCTATTCAGCCATTTGCAGGAATATCTGGAACGCAAACGCAAGCCCTAGCTACCCTGTGGCAAGCCACCGTTACGTCACTCCAACCCAGCAGCGAAGAACTGCTTAAACTTATAGGACACACCACCAAGCGCATCATATTTAATAACCCACCACAAATTCAACTATTCCACCACAAAAAGCTGCTCGATCACACACTGGACACCGGCGCACAGGCCCGCGTCTACACGATCACAACCAAAGACCCTAGCCCCAGCCACCCAAACACCATAAAGGAACCATTCAGATCATTGTATAAGATCATATGGGACTACGCAACGGATGAACACCAAAAAGATCCCACCGCAAACACATCTCCGCTGCCGCTACATTGGCCCGGAATCACGATAGAGACAACCGTCAACAAAACTAATGTTGAGATTCCGTGGCGCATATTTCGCTGGCCGACGTTTGCCCTGTCTTATCGCTCAGTACGCCTATGGAACGAGACGATCACTCGACTCAATCAAGCTTCTCTTGCCCCATCGGCATTCGTCAACGCGCTCGCGCTTTGGATCATATCGGATGCCGCATCACTTGGACTCAGCGACAAGCGACAGTTGCCACAACTAAACGTCCACGCAGAGGAACACCAGTGGATATACTCAGTAAATAGCTTTAGCCGATCCATCCCCGCAGTATCCCCTTCTGCCTGGAGATCTGTTTGCGACGAGTGGATTACATCCATGGCACTGTTTGCCGCACCAGAATCCGGGCTATCGAACATAGCCGCAAGCGGATTAATAAAATCGGGCACGCTTCAATTTAATGACGCAGCTCAGAGAACCAAGATCGCCCAGGCTCGCAGAGAGCGCATTATTGGCGCCGGGATAGCGCCTGCCGATGCACCAGACATCTTGAGAAAAATCGACGAAGACGCCGCCGGCAGGAATCATCCATGGCCGGAGGCGTTCTCCAAATAGCGAGCCACCATGCCACGCTCCGTATCGTTTTTCCATCTTCGCGCTTGCGCTTCCGCCTACCCATTTGCTTCTGAGTCATCATTCAACCTAGCACTTACGTCCCTCTCTCGGCACACCACTGGTGTTCCCGACGAAGTTACTCAACGCCTCGCCGCATCTCTTGAAGAACACCTCCGCCCTCGCGCGGCAGGCATGTCCCTGGAGATCCTTCGCCAAATCCGCGACGCATCTTGGTTTCCTCAAGAGCGCCTTCATGTTCCGCTCCATCAACACCTTCGCGGCATCGCGGATCGTTTTCTGCTCCTCGCCGGCCGTCGCGCAGCTCTCCGCACGGATGGTGCTCCCGCCGAGCTTGCAGCAGCATGGCGCTGGGTCTCCCTTTCGCTCCCCCCCGACTTACTGATCGCGAGCCTCTGCTCCTCGGTCGCCGACCCTCCGGATGACGGCGTCCTCCTTGTCCCTCCCCGCCTCGCCGAGCTTCTCCGCAACCCATGCGCGGAGACCCACCTGCACGTCGGCGCGGGCATCCCCTTCGGCCTCCTCTGGGCCGCGCTCATGCGCGACATCGCCCCGGGCCCTACCTTGAAGCTCAAAGGATCCTCGGGAAAACCTCCCTTTGGAAGCGCCGATGCGTTCACGGCGCACCTCCTCGTCGCGGCGATCACACGCCTCCTGCTTGCGTCATTTCTCCGTCACCGCGAGCAAGCGGGTGATGAGCGGCCCTTTCGAGAATTCATCGACATCCGCCTCCCCACCATCGCAGGCGACCTCCGCTGGGGTCTGGGCGCGCACGAAGGCTCGCGCGGGTTGCTCTGGGCCCTGCGCTTCTTGGAACGGAGGGTCACCGTGTCCCCTCCGCTCGAACGCACTCGACGCCTTTACCAGGCGCTCGCGGGCCGAGCACCCGGCCCGGAACGGCCGACTTCGATCGAGCAGGTCGTCAACCGTGACCCTCTCTCGTCCTGGCTTTCGTGGCGTCCCGGGCTTGCGCTACCCGAGACCCGCTTCACCTCCCGCGCGCTCCACTACCTCGAGGAGCACGAGGACGAGCATTTCGCCCGCGTCTTCTGGCAATATCAACGCATCCGCTGTTTGACCCACGCCTTCCTGGTCGAAGAGCCGGGCACCGCGGGGCTCGACTGGTTTACCCGGCATTACGCCCGGATCTCGCCGCTCCGTGGCACGCTCACCAACCTCACGTATGCGAGCGCGCTCGCGCTTCAATCTCGCGACCTCGACCTGGGCGCGCTCGAGGCGCGCACAGCCCCGGAAACGGCGTGGATCAAGGTCCGTGATGAAGTTCGCATGCTGGCGAGCGCGGCGCGCCGCTTCCGGCCGCTCCCCGGCCGGGAGCGCCCTGAGGTGGGGCTCGTTCTTCACTTCATCAAAGAGATGGCCAAGGGAAACCGCCTCCTCGCCGATCCCCGGCATCGGGCATTCGGGTGCCGTTTCGGCCCCTGGTATCACGAGCGGCAGCAGCAGGCGATGGCCATCGAAGCCGCGCTTCATCATCACCCCGAGCTCCTCCTCGTGCTCCGCGGCAT